>NZ_BSBI01000002.1:0-1010251 GCF_034961445.1 Streptomyces yaizuensis | reverse complement strand
TGGTGGCGCGGAGGTTCGGGGGCTGGCCCCCGAAACCCCTGCGCCTCAATCTCCCCCAGACTTCGTCCGGGGGGACCCCCAAGAGGCTGGATTTTGTGCGGCTCGCCGCAGGGGCGTAAGGATCCTGGCCCGGGGCGAACCGGGAGGGCTCGGTGCCCAGAGGGCAGGTTTGGCCTTGCCGCAGGGGCGGACAGGTTCCCGGGCACATGGCATGTGCGGGCCACTGTCGGGGGCCAGCCCCCGAGGCCCCCGCGCCTCAAACGCCGGCGGGGCTAGATTTTGTGCGGGTCGACCCGGCCCCGGGTAGTGGTGCGGGTTGGCGGGGCCTCCGGGCTCACCTCCTCGGGGTCGGCGAGCGCACAGCGGCTGTCCCACTGACCCCGAAAGTCCGCCGATCCCCTGCGGGGGCGACCCTGCACCCCCACCCACGGAACAGCCGGAGGGCGGCCGGTACCCCCAGCGGGGGGGGGAAGAAGGGTGCGGGACCCCGTACCGACACGGGCAAGGCAGCCGGGACCCCGGACGGGAGGCCGAGGCACCCGTACCGACACGGGCGGGCCACCGCAGCCCCGGACGAGCGCACCGCACACGTACCGACGCGGCCCGGGCAGGGCCGGGCCCCGGACGAGCGCGACGTCCCCGTACCGATGCAGCCGGACAGCGCAAGGCCGAACCCGTACACGCGCGGCCGGCACCCCGGGCCAGGAAAGGGGGTGCGGGCCCCCGCCGACGCGGGCCCGTGGGCCGAGCCGACCTCGCGCCGGCGCGGGCGAATACTCAGAGCGCCGCGCCGAAGAGGGCGCCGAGCCCGTACGTCACCGCCGCCGCCACCCCACCCAGCACCAGCTGCCTCGCCCCGCTGAACCACCACGACCGCGCCGTCACCCGCGCCACCAGCGCCCCGCACGCGAACAACCCCACCAGCGCCACCAGCACCGCGGGCCACAACGCGCTCGCGCCCAGCAGATACGGCAGGACCGGCAGCAGCGCCCCCAGTGCGAACGCCCCGAAGGAGGAGACCGCCGCCACCGTCGGGGAGGGCAGGTCGTCGGGGTCGATCCCCAGCTCCTCCCGGGCGTGGATCTCCAGCGCCTGCTCGGGGTCGCGGGACAGCTGCATCGCGACCTCGCGCGCGAGCGCGGGCTCGACGCCCCGGGACACGTACAGCGCCGCCAGCTCCTCCATCTCGTCCACGGGGTGCTTGCGCAACTCGCGCCGTTCGACTTCGAGTTCCGCGAGGACCAGTTCGCGCTGGGAGGCCACGGAGGTGTATTCGCCCGCGGCCATCGAGAACGCGCCGGCCGCCAGTCCCGCGAGCCCCGTGACGACCATGGTCTGCTGGGAGACGACGGCGCCGGCGACGCCGGTCATCAGGGCGAGGTTGGAGACGAGCCCGTCCATCGCGCCGAAGACCGCGGGCCGCAGCCAGCCGCCGTTGACATCGCGGTGGGTGTGGTTGTCGCGGTGCGCCTCGTGCAGTGGCGCCTCGGTCTCGATGATGGACACAGCTATCCCCTTACCGGTCGCGCGACGACGCGTCGCGACCCCTTGATCGCCTTCGAAAATACGCACGATGTAAGGGCCGCGCCAGCAAGGCAGGCCGTACTTACCTGGTGTCGAGTGGGTGACAGAAACGTTTCTTCGCGTCAGCTCCCACCCCTCAGGGCACACATCCCGGCAAACGCGGTGAGCGAAAGGGGCCGCCCATGCAGGACATGGCGGACAGGGAGAAGGCGCCGGCCACGGACGGACGGCCCGGTGGCGGGCCCGGGGCGGCCGCCGTGACCGCCCCCGCGACAGCCCCCGGGACGGCCGCCGTGACGACCGCGCCGACGCTCCGGGAGCGGGCCCGGGGCGCGCTCCTCGGCCTCGCCGTGGGCGACGCGCTGGGCGCCCCCGCCGAGAACATGCGGCCCTCCGAGATCCGCCGCCGCTGGGGCCGGATCGAGGGCTTCGTGGCCGACGACCCGGCCGGTACGGACGACACCGAGTACGCCATCCTCTCCGGCCTGCTGCTGGCCCGCCACGGCTCCGCGCTGACCGTGGCGCAGGTCGAGGCCGCCTGGCACCACTGGATCGCCGATCTGGACGAGGGCCCGTTCCGGGGCGCGGGGTTCAGCGAGCGCGGCACGCTGGAGAATCTGCGGCGCGGGCTCGCCGCCCCGATCTCCGCCCAGCACCGGCACGCCTGGAGCGACGGTCTGGCGATGCGGGCCGCCCCCTTCGGCGTCCACGCGGCGGGCCGCCCGCAGGAGGCCGCCCGGCTGGTCGCGATCGACGGCACGGTCAGCCACGAGGGCGAGGGCATCTACGGCGGCCAGGCGGTCGCCGCCGGGGTCGCGGCGGCCATGGCGGGCGCCGGCCCCGCCGGGGTGATCGGCGCGGCCCTGTCGGTCGTCCCGATGGACTCCTGGACGGCGCGGTCGCTGCGCCGGGGGGTGGTCGCCGCCCAGCGCCCCCACGGCAGCGTGCTGGCGACCGAACGCGCCGTGCGTTCGGCGGTGGTGATCGGCGGCTACCCGTGGACGGACCTGGCGCCGGAGGCGGTGGGGCTGGCGTTCGGCGCGTTCGCGGTGGCCCGGGGGGACTTCCGTACGTCGGTGCTCACCGCCGTCAACATGGGCCGGGACGCCGACACCACGGCCGCGGTCGCGGGCGCGCTGGCGGGCGCGTTCGCGGGCCGGGCGGCGATCCCGCCGGAGTGGGCGGCCGCGATCGGCCCCGTACGCGGCAGCTGTCTCCCCGCGATGCGCGGCCGGCACGTCCTGGACGTGGCGGATCTCCTCGTACCCCAGGCGTCGTCATGAGCGCACCGACGGACTCCGCGGACCGGGCCACCGCCGCCGGACCCTCGCCCTCCGTGCGGATCGTCACCCGGCCGCTGGAGCCCCCGGGGCGACGGGTGGCGCGGCCGGTCGAGGGGCTGCTGCTCGGGCTGGCCGCCGGGGACGCCGCCGGGTGGCCGGCCGCCCGGCACCGCGCGGCCCGGATGCCGGAGTGGACCCGGCGGCTCACCCGGGAGCTGGACACGTTCGCCGAGCAGAACGCGACCACCACGCTGCCCGTGCCGATCGCCCTCAACCAGCCCCCGGAGCCGCTGCGGCTCGGGCCGTCCGACGACGCGGAGTGGGCCGCGTTCGCCGCCGAGTGCGTCCTGACCGCCGCCCGGCGGCCGTTCGCGGGGCTCGCCCCCGGGCGCCGGCTGCGCGCGGCCGTCGATCTCGCCTGGAACGCGCTGGCCGCCGAGGTCGCCGCCGCCGCCGACCGCGCCCCCGAGGTGGAGTCCGCGGTCCTCCCGCTGCGGGCCCGGATCTCCGTACGGGCCGGTCTGGGCAATCTGGCGACCGGGCTGCGGCCCCCCGCGACCGGCCACGACAATCCGCACTACTTCGACGACGCCGCCTGTGTCCGGGCCGTGGTCCTCGCCGTCGTGCACGCGGGGGACCCGGTGGCGGCGGCCGGTCTCGCCGAGTTCGACGCGCGCTACACGCAGGACGGGGACGGGGTCCACGGCGCCCGCGCGATGGCCGCCGCCGTGGCCGCCGCGCTCGGCGGCGCGGACGTCGACGAGGCGGTGGAGGCCGCGCTCGCCCAGCTGCCCGCCGGCAGCGAGATCGGTCGCAACGCGCGGCACGCGGTGGCGCTGGCCCGGGGCGCGGGTGCCGCCTTCGATCTGGTGCCCCTGTTGGAACATCAGATCGTGGACCACGTCTACAGCTACGGCATCGCGGCGGCGGAGACCGTTCCGGTGGCGCTCGCGATCGCCACGGCGGCCCGGGGCCGGGTCCGCGAGGCGGTGCCGACCGCCGCCTGCCTGTCCCGCGTCGCCGACTCGGCCCCCGCCCTCGCCGGGGCGCTGACCGGGGCACTCGGCGGCGGCGAGGCGATCCCGGAGAGCTGGCGGGCGGCCTGCCGGACGCTCCCGGGGTGTGCGCTGCCCCGGTTCGCCGGTACGGATCTGGTGGAACTCGCCGGGCTGCTGACAGACACGGAACTGGGCACTCCGGGTGGACAATTCCGGCATGACGATGCCAACACCAGCGAACCCGGCACTCGCTGACCGGATCACCGGCAGCCTGGTCGGCGCGGCCGTGGGCGACGCCCTCGGCGGTCCCGTGGAGGGGTACTCCCCCGAGCAGATCGCCGACCGGCACGGCGGCCGGGTCCAGGGGATCGTGGGCCCCTGGCACGGGGACGAGTGGCGCACGGCCCGCCCGATCGCGCCGTACCACAAGGGCGACGGGCACATCACGGACGACACCCTGATGACCCATGCGCTGATCCGGGTGTACGGGAAGGTGCGCGACCACCTCGACGCGTACGCCGTCGCCGAGCACCTGGTCCCGGAGCTGATGACCGGGCCCCGCTGGATTCCCGAGCTGGAGCGCGAGGAGCTGCTGCTGCGCCGGGTCTTCCTCGCCGAACAGTGGCTGGTCGCCCGGCTCCACTACGGCCACCACGACCCGCGCGAGGCGGGCAGCGGGAACATCGTCAACTGCGGCGCCGCGATGTACATGGCCCCGGTCGGGCTCGTCAACGCGGCCCACCCGGCCGCCGCCTACGCCGAGGCCCTGGACATCGCGGGCGCCCACCAGTCGTCGTACGGGCGGGAGGCGGCGGGCGTGTTCGCGGCGGCGGTCGCCGCGGCGTGCGCACCGGGGGCGACGCCCGCGTCGGTCGTGGACGCGGCCCTCGGGCTCGCGAAGGACGGAACGCGGGCCGCCGTCGCCGCGGTGGCCGAGGCGGCGGCGCACCACACCGACACGGAGGCCGCGGTGGCTCCGCTGCGGGCCGCCGTCGCGCCCTTCGACACCGTCGGCCCCGACTACCGCGAACCCTCGCTCGGCGCCCGCCGGCCGTCCCGGCTGCACGCGGTCGAGGAGCTGCCGATCGCGCTGGGCATGCTGCTGGTCGGCGGGGGCGACTACCGCCGTACGGTGCTGGGCGCGGTCAACTACGGCCGGGACTGCGACTCCATCGCCGGCATGGCGGGGGCGCTCGCGGGCGCCCTCGGCGGCGCGGACGCGGTGCCGGCGGCGTGGGCGAAGGCGGTGGCCGAGGCCAGCCGGGTGGATCTGCACGCGCCCGCGCGGGAGCTGACCGCCGTCGCCCAGGAGGTCTTCCGGCGCGACCGGGAACGCCGCCGGGCCCACGAGGCGGCCTTCGCCGCGCTGACGGCGGGCGGGCGATGAGCCCCCTGCCGGCGGCCGGGCCGCTGCGGGTCACCTGGGTGCAGCCCGAGGACCTGATCGGCCACGAGCTGCGGCAGGGCGCCGAGGACGGCCGGGACGTGGCCGCGATCGCCGCCGCCTGGCGTGCGGGCGGCGGGCCTCCCCCGCCCGCGCGGGCGGGCGCCTCCGCCGAGCCCGCGCCCCCGGCCCTGCGCGCCCTCGCCCTGCGCCTCCTGGACGAACTGGCCCGGCTCCCCTCGCCGCTGGCCCCCCTCGAACCGACGGACCTGCCCGCGATCCGCGCCCTCTGCCCCGACTGGCCCACCGTCCCCCCTGCCCCGGCCGCCGGGCAGGACGGCACGCTCCCCCCACCCGGCGAACCCCGGCCCGGCCCGGGAATGACCGCTCCGCTCACACCCACCCCGGCCGCCCACACCACCGCCGCCGGGCCACCGCCTCCCTCGCCCCCGGGAACCGCCCCCGAGCCACCGCCTCACCCGTCCCCAGGGACCGCCGCCGAGCCGCCGCCTCCCTCGTCCCCAGGGACCGCCCCCGCTCCGGATGCCCTCCCACCCGGCCCCGGCCCGGGAGACGTCTCCGCCGACCGGCGGGAGGAGCCCTCCCCTGTCTCCCCCGGCCGTGCCGCAGCCGCCCCGCCGCCCCCGGACCGCCTCCCCACCTGCTCCGGCACCCCGGCCCCACCCGCCTCCGGTACGCCCAGCCGCACCCCACCACCCGAAGCACCCGAAGCACCCCCGCCCATCCCGGAACCGACCGCTCCCGCCCAGCCCGGCGTACACAAAGGCGCACCACCCGACCCCGGCACGACCGACGGCACCCCACCCGAAACACCCCCGCCTGTCCCGAAGCCAACCGCTCCCGCCCAGCCCGGCGTACACAAAGGCGCACCACCCGACCCCGGGGCCCTGGCCCGCCCCGGTGCGACCGACCGCACCCGGCCCTGGCCCCCACCGCCCGGTACGGCCTCCGCCGCCATCCCTGGGACGCCCGCTCCCGCACCGCACCCCGGCTGCCCCCCTGCGCCCGGGCCCGGCCGGTCCTCGCGCACCTCCGAGGTGACCGGGGAGAACGCTCCGCCCGCACCCCTCACGAACGGGCGCAGCCCTCGGGGCCCCGCCCTCCCGCGCACAGCGCCCCCAGCCGACGGCCCCGCGACACCCACTCCCCTCATGCCCGGTGAACACACCGGCTCCATCCCGGTGCCGGGCCCGGCCGCCCCATCGGCCGACCCCGGTACGACCGCTCCCGCCGGGGACAGCGACCCGGCCGGGGAGACCGCACCTCCGCCACGGGGTACGAGCGGCTGTGCCGGCTCCGCGCCCCGGCCCACCCCCGTCACCGCCTCCGTGACTCCCGACATCCCCCTGCCCGGACCGTCCGCACCCTCCGATCACCCGCCCGCCGACAGCGCGACCCGGCTCCCGGACCCCGTCGGGCAGCTCCCGCCTCCGGCAGGGGACACGAACGGCCCCACCCCGACCGGAGCCGACGGGCCCGCCGCGCCCGACCGGTACGGGGAGAGCCCTCCCCCGTACCCGGGCGCGGGCGGAGACGGCCCGGGAGGCGGCACCGCCCCAGCCGGCCCGACCGGGAAGGCCGCGCCTCCCGTACGGGGGACGAACAGCCGCACCCCCGACAGCCTGGTGCCCGGACAGTCCCCGCCCGCCGAGGACCCCCCGACCGGCCGGTCCACCACTCCACCGGGCCCGCACGCCTCCGGCGCACCCGCCGAGGCCGCCACCGGCCCGGGATGGAGCCCTGTCGCCGACGGACCGGCCCCGGCAGCCCGGCCATCGGACCTCCTCGGGCAGCTCCCGCCCCCGGCGGGGGACACGGACGGCCCCACCCCGACCCGGGCCGGCGGACACCCCCCCGGGACACCCCGCGAGAGCCGGGACGCCCTCCCGCTGTACGGGGAGAATCCTCCCCCGGTCGCGGGCACGGGCACGGGCACGGGCACGGGCACGGGCGGAGACGGCCCGGGAGGCGGCACCGCCCCACCCGGCCCGTCCGGGAAGGCCGTACCTCCCGTACGGGGGACGAACAGCCACGCCCCTTCCGGCCCCTGGCCCACTCCCGCAGCACCCCCGGACGCCGCTCGCCCCGCGCACCCGCCCGCCCCCGCGCCGGGCACGGCCCACGAGCCGCCCGAGCACCGGCGGGCCCGGCCGGCCGGCGGGGGTGGCGGTCGGCCCCATCCCCACGGGCGGGGCCCGGGTCCCGTGTTCCGGGAGCACGGGCGGGGTGAGGCGGTCGACCGGGACCGGGGCGGCGGGCCCGATCACCTCCGGCCGCACCCCGGGGCCGGGCGGCGGCCGGAAGGGAGCGCGGAGGGCTGCCGGGACTGCCGGCGGGGCGGGGCGGCGTACACCGCCGCGCTGCACGCCGCCTGGCTCGGCCGCGCCGTCGGGTGTCTGCTCGGGAAGCCCGTGGAGAAGCTGCCGCTGCGGGGGATCCGGGCCATCGCGCGGGCCACCGGGAACTGGCCCGTCACCACCTGGTTCACCGCGCGGGGGCTGCCCGCCGGCATCGCCCGGGAGTACCCCTGGAACCGGCGGTCCGCCGGTACCTCGCTCGCGGAGAACATCGACGGGATGCCCGAGGACGACGATCTCGACCACCCTCTGCTGACCCTCCTTCTGCTCCAGCGGCACGGACGGGACTTCGGGACCGCCGACGTGGCCCGGCTCTGGCTGGACGAGCTGCCGGCGGGCCGTACCTTCACCGCCGAACGCGTCGCCTACCGCAACCTCCTCTCCGGGGTCGAACCCCCGCTCACCGCCGTGCTCCACAACCCCTTCCGGGAGTGGATCGGCGCGGCCGTCCGCGCCGACATGCACGGCTGGACCCACCCGGGCGACCCCGGCGCCGCCGCCGCGCAGGCGCACCGGGACGCCGTGCTCACCCACACCGGCAGCGGCGTGCACTCGGCGATGTTCGTGGCCGCCGTGATCGCCGCCGCCGGGGCCGGGGCCGGCGGCGGACACGAGGTCCACCGGGCGCTCGCCGCCGGTCTCACCGTGGTGCCGCCCGGCTCCCGGCTGGCCCGCGCCGTGCGTTTCGGGATCGGGCAGGCCCGCGCGGAGACCTGCTTCGACACCGTGGTGGACCGGCTGCACACCGCGTACGGCCACTACCACTGGGTGCACTCCGTCCCCAACGCCGCGCTGCTCGCCGCCGCCCTCACCCACGCCGACGGCGACTTCACCGGCTCCATCTGCCGTGCCGTGTCCGGGGGCTGGGACACGGACTCCAACGGCGCGACCGCCGGGTCGGTCGCGGGCCTGCTCTCCCGGCGGCCCGACGCCCTGCCCGAGCGCTGGACCGCCCCGCTGAAGAACCGGCTCGCCACCACCGTCACCGGTTTCGACGGGACCGGCTTCGACACCCTCGCCCGCCTCACCCACCGGGAGGCGTGCCGCCCATGACCGGCATCGTGGTGCTCGGCGGCGCCCGGATGGACCTCGTCGCCGAGGCCGACCGGGCGCCGGAGCCCGGCGAGAGCGTCCCCGGGCGGGTCTTCCGCACGGTCCCCGGCGGCGCGGGCGTCAACCAGGCCGTCGCGGCCGCCCGCGCCGGCGCGGACACCGCCCTGATCGGGGCGGTCGGCTCCGACGACTTCGGCGCGGCCCTGCGGCACACCCTGGAGGCCTCCGGGGTCGACACCGATCTGCTGCGGACCCTGCCCGGCCCCTCCGGCACCGGGCATCTCGTCGTGGACGGCGAAGGGCGCACCACGGCCGTCACCGTGCCCGGCGCCAACGCCGCCGTCACCTTCCTCGCCCCCGGGGACGAGACCCTGATCGCCACCGCCGGCACCCTCCTCCTCCCTCTCGGAATCCCCCTCTCCGCCGCCCTGGACGGCGCGCTGGCCGCGCGCCGCCACGGTGTACGGACCGTCCTCGCCCCCGCCCTCGACCAGCACCTTCCGCCCGAACTCCTCGACGCCACCGATCTGCTGCTGGCCCCGGAGCCCACGGCCGCGGCCCTCACCGGCACCGCCGACCCCCGGGCCGCGGCCGGGGCGCTGCTGCGCCGGGTCCCCGCCGTGGTGGTCCTGCGGGGACCGGCGGGCTGTCTGTACGCGGCCCGGGGCGCCGAGACCCTGACCGTCCCCGCGTCCCCGGTGCCCACGGTGGATCCCCTGGGCACCGGGGACGCCTTCGCGGGGGCGCTCGCCGTCGCCCTCGGCGAGGGCGTCCCCGCCGGGACGGCCCTCCACCGGGCCGTCACCGCCGCCGCCCTCTGCGGCGGCACCCCGGGGGCGGCCACCTCCATGCCCTACCGCCCGGAGATCGACAACGCCTCATGACACACCCCACAGAGCCACCACAGACGACACAGACGACACAGACGACACCAACAACACGTCCGGCACAGCCGGCACAGCCGCTCCTCCCCTCCCCCGGCGGCCGCTCCCCCGACGGCCCACCGGCCACCACCGCCCTCGGCGGGCTGCGGGTCCTCGATCTGGCCACCCTCTTCGCCGGACCGCTCGCCGCCACCCTCCTCGGCGACTTCGGCGCCGACGTCATCAAGGTCGAGCACCCGAACCGCCCCGACCCCTCCCGGGGCCACGGCCCCGCCCGGGACGGCGTCGGCCTCTGGTGGAAACTCCTCGGCCGGAACAAACGGACCATCACCCTCGACCTCTCCGACCCCGGCGGCCGGGACACCCTGCTCCGGCTCGCCGCCACCGCCGATGTGGTGATCGAGAACTTCCGCCCCGGCACCCTGGAGCGCTGGGGCCTCGGCTGGGCCGAGCTGAGCGCCGTCAACCCCCGGCTGGTGCTGACCCGGGTCACCGGCTTCGGCCAAGTCGGCCCCTACGCCCACCGGCCCGGCTTCGGCACCCTCGCCGAGGCCATGAGCGGCTTCGCCGCCGTCACCGGGGAACCCGGCGGACCACCGACCCTCCCTCCCTTCGGACTCGCCGACTCCATCGCCGCGCTCGCCACCTCCTACGCCGTGCTCACCGCGCTGACCGCCCGGGCCGCCACCGGCCGGGGCCAGGTCGTGGACATGGCGATCATCGAGCCGATCCTCACCGTCCTCGGCCCGCAGCCGATCTGGTACGACCAGCTCGGCTATGTCCAGCCGCGGACCGGCAACCGCTCCCGCAACAACGCCCCGCGCAACACCTACCGCACCGCCGACGGCCACTGGCTGGCCGTCTCCACCTCGGCCCAGTCCGTCGCGGAACGGCTGCTGCGCCTGGTGGGGCGGCCCGAGCTGACCGAGGAGCCCTGGTTCGCCACGGGCTCCGGGCGGGCGGAGCACGCGGACGAGCTGGACGAGGCGGTCGGCGGCTGGATCGCCCGCCGGCCGCGCGCCGACGTCCTGGCCGCCTTCGAGAAGGCCGAGGCCGCGGTGGCGCCGGTCTACGACATCCGCGAGGTGATGGACGATCCGCAGTACCGGGCGCTGGACACCATCACCGAGATCGCCGACCCCGAACTCGGACCCCTCCGGATGCAGAACGTCCTCTTCCGCCTCTCCGGGACCCCCGGCGCCATCCGCTGGGCGGGCCGCCCGCACGGCGCCGACACCGAGGACGTCCTCACCGAACTCGGCCTGACCGGCGCCGACATCGCCGCTCTCCGCACGCGGGGCGCCCTGTGACGACGGCCGCCCCGCTCACCTATCTCTATGCTCCGGGCGACCGCCCCGAGGTGGTGCAGAAGGCCCTCGCCACCCGCGCCGACGTGGTGATCGTCGATCTGGAGGACGCCGTCTCCCCCGCCCGGCGGCCCTACGCGCTCGCGGCGACAGCCGAACTCCTCGCATCCCGTCACCGGCTGCCCGTCCATGTCCGCATCAACTCCCCCCGGGACATCGAGGCGCTGACCGGACTGCCCGGCCTGGGCGCCTTGCGTGTTCCCAAGGTCGCACACGCCACTGACATCCACCGGATCGCGGAGCTGGCGCCCGGCGTCCCGCTCCACCCGCTGCTGGAATCCGCGCTGGCCATCGAGCACGCGTACACCATCGCCACGGCACACCCCGCCGTCCACGGCATCTCCATCGGGGAGGCCGACCTCCGCGCCGACCTGGGTGTACGGGACGGCGCGGCACTCGACTGGCCGCGTTCGCGGATCGTGATCGCCGCCCGCGCGGCCGGACTGCCACCGCCGCCCCAGTCCGTCTTCCCGGACATCCGCAACCTCGACGCCCTCTTCGCCTCCTGCGCCCGGGGCCGCGCCCGGGGCTTCCTCGGCCGCGCGGCGATCCACCCCCGGCAGCTCCCCGTCATCGAACGGGCCTTCACCCCCACCTCCGAGGAGATCGGGGCGGCGGAGGAAATCGTCAAGGCAGCCACCGCCGATCAGGGGGCGCTCGCCCTGCCCGACGGCCGCTTCGTCGACGCGGCGATCGTGGCCGCCGCACAGCGCACCCTCGCCCTGGCCCGCCGCGAGGGCCCCCTCCCCTGACCGCCCCCGGCACCAGCAGCCCGACCAACCAACCACCAGCACACACGCACCAGCACGCCGAAAGGCCGCCGGAACCCCCTCCCAGGGGTCCCGGCGGCCTTCCCGCCCGTGGCCCGGCCGGTACGGGAAGGGCTCGCCCTTCCCGTACCGGCCGGGCCGCCGGTCTCAGCTCTTCTTCGCGGATCCCGCGCCCGCGTCCGCTCCCGCGTCGCTCCCGGCGCCCTCCGTGGCGGCCACGGCGGCAGCGGCCCCGTCGCCGCCGGCCCCGTCGCCGGCCTCTTCGGCGGCGGCGGCGGAACCCGTGCCCGGCCCACCGCGCTCCGGCTCCACGACCTCCTCGCGCCCCGGCCGCAGCCGCGCCGAGACGACGATGTACACCACGGCCAGCGTGAAGACGACGATCGAGGTCCAGACGTTGAGCCGCAGCCCCAGCACCTCGTGGGCCTCGTCGACCCGCATGTACTCGATCCAGCCGCGCCCCGCGCAGTAGCCCGCGACATAGAGCGCGAAGGCCCGGCCGTGGCCCAGCCGGAAGCGGCGGTCCGCCCAGATCACCAGCAGGGCGACGCCGATGCACCACAGGGACTCGTACAGGAAGGTCGGGTGGTAGAGCCCGCCCTGGCGGTTCGCCCCGTCGCTGATCTCCAGCGCCCAGGGCAGATCGGTCGGCTTGCCGTACAGCTCCTGGTTGAACCAGTTGCCCCAGCGGCCGATGGCCTGGGCGAAGGCGATGCCCGGGGCCACCGCGTCCGCCCACGCGGGCAGCGGGATGCCCCGGCGGCGGCAGCCGATCCAGGCGCCGAGGGCACCGAAGGCGATGGCGCCCCAGATGCCGAGGCCGCCCTGCCAGATCTTGAAGGCGTCGACCCAGTTCTCACCCTCGCCGAAGTACAGCTGGTAGTCGGTGATCACGTGGTAGAGCCGGCCGCCGATCAGGCCGAAGGGCACGGCCCAGACGGCGATGTCGGCGACGGTGCCGGCCTTGCCGCCACGAGCGACCCAGCGCTTGTTGCCGTACCAGACGGCTACGAAGACACCGATGATGATGCAGAACGCGTAGCCGCGCAGCGGGAGCGGTCCGATGTGGAGCACGCCGCTCGACGGGCTGGGAATGTAGGCAATATCCATGGCACCGTCGACGCTACCTTGCCGCACGGCGGGCGGGGCCACCCACCCGCGCAACGTATGGGTAACGGGCGCCGCCCCCGGCGGTCGTGTCCGGGGCGGTCCCGGCGCGGTCCCTGTGCGATTCCCGCAGGTCCCGGGCCGATCCCGGGCCGGTCCCGGGCAGCTCCCCGGCCCGCCCGTGACGATCCCGGGCCCGATCCGGGGCAGGTCCGAGGCAGGTCCGGGGCCGGTCCCCGGGCGATCTACGGCGCCCCCGGACCCGTGGCGGGCGCCGAGGCCGAGGCGGAGACCGGCGGCGTGGGAGCCCCCTGCGGGACGGGGGCGCCGGAGGCCGGACCCCCCGACGGCGCGGCGGACCCGGCCGGCGGTGCCGGAGCTGCGGAAGCGGAGGCAGGGGCAGGGGCGGATGCGGAAGCAGTCCCCGGCTTCTTGCCCTTGTTGGCCTCGGCGACCCACTTCTTCAGATTGGCGACCGAGATCTGCTCCCCGCCCTTGTCCGGGAAGATCGAACCGCCGTTGAGCAGCACCGTCGGGGTACCCCGGAAGCCGCCCTCCGTGAACGCCTTGTTCGACTCGGCGACCCACGAGTCGTGCTTCCCGTCCTCCACGCAGGACCGGAACGTCGCCGTGTCCAGCCCCGGCACCTTGCCCGCCAGCTCGATCAGTCTGCTGTTCTTCCCGAAGGCGTCGTCCGGCTCCGGCGGCTGGTTCTGGAAGAGCACGTCGTGGTACGGGTCAAACTTCCCCGCGTCCTGGGCGCAGGCGGCCGCGTTCGCGGCGCGGAGGGAGCCGCTGCCGCCCATGTTCCCGTCGATGATCGTGGCGAGGTGGTACTCGACCTTGATGTCGCCGCTCTTCTCCAGCTCGTGGATGGTGTCGCGGAACACGTTCTCGAACTGGGCGCAGACCGGGCAGCGGAAGTCCTCCCAGATGGTGAGGGTGGACGGGGCGTCGTCGCGGCCGACCGGGATCGCCAGCCGGGTCGCGCCCCGGGCGCCCGCCGGCGGCACCACCGGTCCGGCCTGCGAACCCTTGCCCTTGGAGGAGTCGGTGCTCGCCGCGATCACGCCGACGACGGCGGCGAGTCCGAGGATCACCACCACCGCCGACGAGATGATCAGCAGTCTGCGGCGGCGCTCCCGGGACGCCTCCAGCGCGCGCTCCCGCTCGATGCGCTCCCGGGCGGTCCGCTTGGGCGCCGCGCCATCACCGGTGCCGCCCGTACCACCGCCGGTGCTGCCGGTACCGCCGCCCGTGCCGCCACCGGTGCTCCGGTCGTCCCGGTCGTCCCGGTCATTCCTGTCGTTGCTCTCGTTCACATCCCGCAAACGAACCGGGGAGGCACCTGCGCGCCTCCCCGGTCCCATATCCACCCGTACGAGCGATCAGGGGGCGACCGCGTACGACAGGGGCGTATCAGCCGCTCGCGCGCCCCCGGCGCACTCCGGCGGCCAGCTCGGCGGCGAGGTCGCGGACGGCGGTGACGCCCGCGGCGGCGTCGGGGGCGTCCAGGATCCGCTTCACGAACGCGGAGCCGACGATCACGCCGTCGGAGAAGGCGGCCACCTCGGCGGCCTGCCGTGCGTCGGAGACCCCGAGCCCCACACAGACCGGCAGGTCGGTGGTGGTACGGGTGCGCTCGACCAGGTCCTGGGCCTGGGCGCCCACGCTCTCGCGGGTGCCGGTGACGCCCATCAGGGAGGCCGCGTAGACAAAGCCGGAGCCCGCCTCGGTGATGGTGGCGATCCGCTCGGTCCGGCTGCTGGGCGCCACCACGAAGACGGTGGCGAGCGCGTGCTTCTCCGCGTGCTCGCGCCAGGCCGCGGACTCCTGGACCGGCAGGTCGGGCAGGATGCAGCCCGCGCCGCCCGCCTCGGCCAGCTCGGCGGTGAACCGCTCGATCCCGTACCGGTCGATCGGGTTCCAGTACGTCATGACCAGCACCGGCTTCCCGGTGGCGGCGTGCGCCTCGCGGACCGTGCGCATCACGTCGGCGATCCGGACGCCGCCGCGCAGGGCGATGTCGTCGGCGGTCTGGATGACCGGGCCGTCGAGGACCGGGTCGCTGTGCGGCAGCCCCACCTCGACGACGTCGGCGCCGCCGTCGAAGACCGCCTTGATCGCCTCGATCCCGCCGTCGACGGTGGGGAAGCCGGCCGGGAGGTAGGCGATGAGGGCGGCGCGGCCCTCGGCCCTGGCGGCGGCGAGCGTGTCGTTCAGCAGTGCCAGGTTCCCGCTCACTGGGCGTCCTCCCCGTCGTACAGCCCGAAGTAGCGGGCGGCGGTGTCCATGTCCTTGTCGCCACGGCCGGAGAGGTTGACCACGATCAGCCCCTCCGGTCCCAGCTCCCGGCCCAGCTCCAGCGCGCCGGCCAGCGCATGCGCGGACTCGATCGCCGGAATGATGCCCTCCGTGCGCGAGAGCAGCCGCAGTGCCTGCATCGCGGCGTCGTCGGTGACCGCGCGGTACTCGGCCCGCCCGATGTCCTTGAGGTACGAGTGCTCCGGGCCGATGCCGGGGTAGTCGAGCCCGGCGGAGATCGAGTACGGCTCGGTGATCTGCCCCTCGTCGTCCTGGAGGACGTAACTGCGCGAACCGTGCAGGATGCCGGGCTCGCCCGCCGTCAGCGTGGCCGCGTGCTCGCCGCTCTCGATGCCGTGGCCCGCCGGTTCGCAGCCGATCAGACGCACGGACGCGTCTGCCAGGAAGGCGTGGAAGAGCCCGATCGCGTTGGACCCGCCGCCGACGCAGGCGACGGCGGCGTCGGGGAGCCGGCCCGCCCGCTCCAGGAGCTGGCGGCGCGCCTCGACCCCGATGACCCGGTGGAAGTCGCGCACCATGGCCGGGAAGGGGTGGGGTCCCGCGACGGTGCCGAAGAGGTAGTGGGTGTGATCGACGTTGGCGACCCAGTCGCGGAACGCCTCGTTGATGGCGTCCTTGAGGGTGCGGCTGCCGGACTTCACCGGAATGACCTCGGCGCCGAGGATCCGCATCCGGGCGACGTTGAGCGCCTGCCGCTCGGTGTCGATCTCGCCCATGTAGATGGTGCAGTCCAGGCCGAAGAGGGCGCAGGCGGTCGCCGTGGCGACGCCGTGCTGGCCCGCGCCGGTCTCGGCGATCACCCGGGTCTTGCCCATCCGCCGGGTGAGCAGCGCCTGCCCGAGGACGTTGTTGATCTTGTGGGATCCGGTGTGGTTGAGATCCTCCCGCTTGAGGAAGATCCGCGCCATGCCCGCGTGCTCGGCGAAGCGGGGCACCTCGGTCAGCGGGCTGGGCCGGCCGGTGTAGTGGACGAGCAGATCCCGCAGCTCGGCGGCGAAGGCGGGGTCGGCCTTGGCCTTGTCGTATTCGACGGCCACCTCGTCGACCGCGGCGACGAGCGCCTCGGGGATGAACTTGCCGCCGTAGTCGCCGAAGTAGCCGGCGGCGCTGGGCACCGCCCCTTCGGGATCCGGGACGAAGAAGTCAGAAGACATCCGTTTTGTACTCCTCACAAGGGCCCGGCGGCCCCTGAAAGTTCCGATGTGCACAGGACGGGTGGGTGCGCACGCCGACACCGTTCCGCATGCTGAATACCGAATATCGAATACCGAATGCCGGCACCGTTCCGCACGGCGCCACCATGAAGGGGCCTCCGGCAGGGCGGGGGAACAGCTGCGGAAGAGAAGGCTCCGGTCGCGCTCGCCTCGCCCAGGGCCGGACGGCGACAGGGGTACGGCGTCGTCCGCCCCGGTCAGGGGGCGGGCGCCGGCTCCGTGGCCGCCCGTGCGGACGGGGCGGACGCGCGGGTGCCGGGCCGGTCGGCCGGGCCGGGAGGGCGCCGGACGGACGGGCTCAGCGGAGCGCGGAGCCGGACCGCCATCGCATGCCGTTGACCTGGCCGGGCTCCGAGCCGATCACATAGCGGACCCGCCGCCCGTGCACCCGCCGCGCCGGGGCCCGGCAGCCGCGCGGACGGCAGCCCCGGGCGAGGCGCGCGTACGCGTCGCCGGGGGCCGGGCACGGCCGGTGGGCGGGGGCGGCGGCGGTCATGACGGGGTCAGTCCCGCCCGTGGCGCAGCGCGGGGTGGGCCCCGGCGGCGACCAGGTCGGCCACGGCGGCCCGCGGGTCGCGCCCGGTGACCAGGGACTCCCCGACCAGGACGGCGTCGGCGCCCGCGTTGGCGTACGCGATCAGGTCGTGGGGGCCGCGCACACCGGACTCGGCGACCTTGACGATCCCGGAGGGGATGTCGTCGGCGACCCGCTCGAAGGTGGAGCGGTCCACCTCCAGGGTCTTCAGGTTGCGCGCGTTGACGCCGATGATGCGGGCGCCGGCGGCGACGGCGCGCTCGATCTCGTCCTCGTCGTGCGCCTCGACCAGCGGCGTGAGCCCGATCGACTCGGCGCGCTCGATCAGCGAGACCAGGGCCTCCTGCTCCAGCGCGGCGACGATCAGCAGCGCCAGGTCGGCGCCGTACGCACGGGCCTCCCAGAGCTGGTAGGCGGTGACGATGAAGTCCTTGCGCAGGACGGGGATGTCCACCTTGGCGCGGACGGCCTCCAGGTCCGCGAGCGAGCCGCCGAAGCGGCGCTGCTCGGTCAGGACGGAGATGACGGCCGCGCCGCCCGCCTCGTAGTCGGCGGCGAGCGCGGCGGGGTCGGCGATCGCGGCGAGCGCGCCCTTGGAGGGGCTGGAGCGCTTCACCTCGCAGATCACCTGGACGCCCTCGCCGCGCAGCGCGGCGACGCCGTCCCGGGCCGCGGGAGCCTTGGCCGCGCGCTCCTTGAGCTCGTCGAGGCTGACGCGCGCCTGCCGGTCCGCGAGGTCGGCGCGTACGCCTTCGATGATCTCGTCGAGCACACTCACCCGAGCGGCCCCCTTTCGGCACGTTTGGCGGTTCAGGATCAACACGTCGATGGTATCCGGAGCCGGGTTCGGCTTCCTCATCCGGGCGGTCGCGTCCCACTGGCTGGGACATCATGTCCACGAACCGGCGGGACGGGGGCCACCGGGGGCGGGTGCCTCAGGGGGCCAGCGCGGCGCCGAAGGGCAGATTCCGTACGACCGCGAAGAGGATCATCACCCCGGCGAGCGACCACCACCACACGGGGGCGAGCGGGCGCGGCGGCGGGCGGTCCCGGGCGGCGCGGACGAGCCAGAGCACCCACACGGCCGCGGCGACGGCGTACGCGGCGACGGCCAGGGCGTTGGCGCCGAGGGCGGCGGGGAGGTCGCCGTGGACGACGAGGTGGGCGCTGCGCAGTCCGCCGCACCCCGGGCAGTACAGCCCGGTGAGGTTCAGCAGCGGGCAGACGGGGTAGTGGCCGGGCTCGTGCGGGTCGACCGCCCCGACGTAGCCGAAGGCGGCGGCCGCCCCGGCGAGCGCGGTCAGCGGGGCGGCGAGCCGCCGCACGGTGGTCCGGGGCGGATCACCGGCGGCGTCGGCGGCGGGAGCGGGAGTCATGGCGTCCACCCGGTGATTGTGCCCAGGCATGCGAAGAGGCGCAGCCCGGCGGTGCCGGGTCCGCGCCTCGTGTCCCCGGGCGGGTGGCCCGAAGTCGTCTGCCGGAGGCCGGTTCAGGACCGCGCGGCGATGGCCTCGTCGGCGCGGGCGCGGGCCGCCTCGGTGGCCTTGCGGTGGGCCTCCTGCTGCTCGGCGGACTGCTTCGGCATGCCGAGGCCGGCGGCCTTCATCCCCAGGCCGACGACGAGTCCCAGGAAGACGACACCGATGCCGCCCCAGAAGCCGGCCGGGTTGGCGGCGACCATGAAGACGCCGGCGACGCAGAAGCCGATGAAGGAGATGGCGACGCCGGTCCAGGCGGCCGGGGTGTGTCCGTGGGCGGTGGCCGACATGAGTTGCTCCTCGTTGATGATGCTCTGCTGGTGCTCGTTGCGGGGTGCGACGCCGTGCGGCGGGCCGCGCCCCGGGGGTGAGCCGGAGGCTCTTGACCATTCTTCCGTACGCGGTGGGCCCGCACGCGCCCGGGGGCACGGCGAGCGCGTTCGGCGGGTCGGAACGGCCGGAGGGCGGGCGGGGGCCGGTCAGGACCGGTCGGTCGGGTCCTCGCCGCGGTCCAGGGCCTTCCACAGCTCCTCGGGCCGCTCGGGGTCGGCGGGCACGGCCCGGGCGCGGTCGCGGGGCGAGCCGTCGCGCTCGTACCGGCCGGACATCGCGGGCCAGTGCCGGCCGTGCCGCAGGGCGATGAGACCGGCGACGAGCAGCAGGGCCGCGCCCGCCGCGCTCACGTACGGCCAGGCCGTGTGGGTGAGCCCGGCCACGGCGGCGGCGGTGTCGCCCGTCGTGGTGGCCGCCTTGTCGTCGAGGGCGTCCCCGCCGGTGGTGGCGGCGAAGGAGGCGATGCCCGCCCCGGCGCCGCAGAGGGCGAGCAGGGCGGAGACCAGGATCCGGCCGCTGCCCCGGACCGCGAAGACGGCGACGAGGGCGGCCAGCGAGACGATGGCGAGGGCGGTGGGAAGGCCGGTGACCTCGCTGCCGTCGGCCGTCAGCGGCAGGGCGCCGCCGACGACGGCGGCCGAGCCCTCGGCCCAGGTCTGGCCGGCGGTCAGCAGGACGACGGCGGCTCCGGCGCCGCCGAGCAGCAGCGCGGCGGCGAGGCTGCGGCGTGCGGTGTTCGCGGCCGTGGCCTGGGCCTCGGCGGAGGTGGCACGGGGCTGGGGTACGGGTACGGCACTCACGTACCCCACTATCCCCTACGCCGTCCCCCGCGCCGCCGCCGGGCCGTCAGCCGGTGGGTCCCCCGGCGGCGAGCCGGTTGGCCGTGTGGACGGCGCGGAGCACGGCGGCGGCCTTGTTGCGGCACTCGGTGTCCTCGGCCACCGGGTCGGAGTCCGCCACGACACCCGCTCCGGCCTGCACGTACGCCGTTCCGTCCCGGAGCAGCGCGGTACGGATGGCGATCGCCGTGTCGGAGTCCCCGGCGAAGTCGAGATACCCGACGCATCCGCCGTACAGCCCGCGCCGGGAGGGCTCCAGCTCGTCGATGATCTGCATGGCGCGCGGCTTGGGCGCCCCGGAGAGGGTGCCCGCCGGGAAGCAGGCGGTGAGCACGTCGAAGGCGGTGCGGCCGGGCGCGACCCGGCCGGTGACCGTGGAGACGATGTGCATGACGTGCGAGTAGCGCTCGATGGACATGAAGTCGACGACCTCGACGCTGCCCGGCTCGCAGACCCGGCCGAGGTCGTTGCGGCCGAGGTCGACCAGCATCAGGTGCTCGGCGCGCTCCTTGGGGTCGGCGAGCAGCTCGTCGGCGAGGGCCTGGTCCTCCTGCGGGGTGGCGCCGCGCGGGCGGGTCCCGGCGATGGGGTGCGCCATCGCGTGCCCGTCCACGACCTTGACCAGGGCCTCGGGGCTGGAGCCGACGACGTCGAAGCCGTCGAAGCGGATGAGGTACATGTACGGGCTGGGGTTGGTGGCCCGCAGCACCCGGTAGACGTCCAGGGCGCTGGCCGTGCAGGCGGTCTCGAACCGCTGGGACGGCACCACCTGGAACGCCTCTCCGGCCCGGATGCGCTCCTTGATGTCCTCCACGGCCTCCTGGTACTGCGCACCGCCCCAGCGGGCGGAGAACTCGGGCAGCTCGGAGGCGGGCAGCGCGGTCGGCGGCGAGGCGAGGGGCCGGCCGAGGTCGGCCTCCATGGCGTCGAGCCGGGCGACGGCGTCGGCCCAGGCCTCGTCGACGCCGGTGTCGAGGTCGTTGTGGTTGATCGCGTTGGCGATCAGCAGCACGGTGCCGTCCCAGTGGTCGAGCACCGCGAGATCGGAGGTGAGGAGCATGGTCAGCTCGGGCAGCCGCAGCTCGTCGTGGTCGCCGGGGCCGATCTTCTCCAGCCGGCGGACGATGTCGTAGCCGAGGTAGCCGACCATGCCGCCGGTGAAGGGCGGCAGCTCGGCGGCCAGGTCCCGGGGGGTGTGCAGGGTCTCGACGGTGGCCCGGAGCGCGGCGAGCGGATCACCGGAGCGGGGCACGCCGACCGGCGGGGTGCCCAGCCAGTGGGCCTCGCCGTCGCGCTCGGTGAGCGTGGCGGCGCTGCGCACCCCGACGAAGGAGTAGCGGGACCAGGAGCGCCCGTTCTCGGCGGACTCCAGGAGGAAGGTGCCGGGGCGTTCCGCGGCGAGCTTGCGGTAGAGGGCGACCGGGGTGTCGCCGTCGGCGAGCAGCCGGCGGCTGACGGGGATGACGCGGCGGTCCGCCGCCAGCTTGCGGAAGGTCTCCAGATCCATGGCGCCCGACCCTACTCGCCAAGGGGGAGCGCGCCGGAGTCGAAGCAGGTGCGGTCGCCGGTGTGGCAGGCGGCTCCGACCTGGTCGACCTTGACCAGCACGGTGTCGTCGTCGCAGTCGAGGGCGACCGATTTCACGTGCTGTACATGGCCGGAGGTGTCGCCCTTGACCCAGTATTCGCGGCGGCTGCGGGACCAGTAGGTGCAGCGGCCGGTGGTGAGGGTGCGGTGCAGGGCCTCGTCGTCCATCCAGCCGAGCATCAGCACCTCGCCGGTGTCGTACTGCTGGGCGATGGCGGGGAAGAGCCCGTCGGCGCCGCGCTTGAGGCGGGCGGCGATGGCGGGATCCAGGCCGGATGCCGGGAACCGCGGGGCGTCAGGGGTGCCGGAGTCGGGGACACTGCTGGTCATGCCGACCATTGTGCCGCGCCCGGCGGCGGCGCGGGGCCGCGCGTCCACTGGGCGGACCGGCGGCGGGCGCCGTAGGCTGGCGGCATGTCGACCCATGCCAAGCGCGAACGGCTGCTCCTCGCGGATCTGTTGGAGGCGGCCGGTCCCGAGGCGCCGACCCTCTGCGAGGGCTGGACGGCCCGGGATCTGGCGGCCCATGTGGTGCTGCGCGAGCGCCGGCCCGACGCGTCGGCCGGCATCGTCGTCGGCCTGCTGCGGGACCGGATGGAGCGGGTGCGGTCGGAGTTCGCCGCGAAGCCGTACGAGGAGCTGATCCAGCTGATCCGGACGGGTCCGCCGCGGTTCTCCCCGTTCTCGGTGAAGCAGGTGGACGAGGCGGCGAACACCGTCGAGTTCTTCGTCCACGCGGAGGACGTGCGGCGGGCGCAGCCGGACTGGACCGCGCGCCCGCTGGACCGGGTCTTCGAGGACGCGCTGTGGGCGCGGCTGGAGAAGGGCGCCCGGCTGCTGGGGCGGAAGGCGCCGGTGGGGCTGGTGCTGCGGCGTCCCGACGGGCAGACGGTGGTGGCGCACCGGGGCACGCCGGTGGTGACGGTGACGGGCGGGCCCGGTGAGCTGACGCTGTTCGCCTTCGGCCGGCAGGACGCGGCGCAGGTGGATCTGTCGGGGGAGGCGGACGCGGTCGCGAAGGTGCGGACGGCGTCGCTCGGCATTCTCTGAGCCCGGCGGTGGCGGGCCTGACGCACCGGAGTGCCTGGAGCACCCGGAGCGTACCGGCGGCCCGGTAGCACCGGGCATCACCAGCCACCGCCAGGCGCCACCGGCTGTCACCAGCTCACCGGCAGCGTCCTGGCCCCTCTCAGCAGCAGCCCCGGGGTCCAGCTCAGCTCCTTCTCGTCAGCGGTGATCCGCAGCCCCGGGCACCGCTCCAGCAGGCTGCGCAGGGCGATCCTCCCCTCCAGCCGGGCCAGGGGCGCCCCGATGCAGTAGTGCAGTCCGTGGCCGAAGGCCAGGTGCCCACGGGTGTCCCGGCGGATGTCGAAGGTGTCCGGCTCCGGGAAGCGGCCGGGGTCGCGGTTGGCGTCCCCGTGGACGATCACGGCGGTGGACCCCTCGGGGATCGTCACCCCGCCCATCTCGACGTCCGCGAGGAGCAGCCGGAAGGTGCTGCCCTCCACGGGCCCGTCGTAGCGCAGGATCTCCTCCACGGCCCCGTCCAGCAGCCCCCAGTCGGCCCGCAGGTCGGCGAGCTGGGCGGGATGGGCGTGCAGCGCCCGGACCCCGTTGCCGATGAGGTTGACGGTGGTCTCGTGGCCCGCGACCAGGAGCAGCGCGCACATGCCGATCAGCTCGCTCGGCGACAGCCGGTCGCCGCCCTCGTCGACGGTGTGGATCAGCCCGCTGAGGATGTCCGTGCCCGGGTCGGCGCGCTTGGCCCCGATCAGTTCCACGAGGTAGTCGCCGATGCGCCGGTACCCCTCCCGCTGGGCCTCGGCGTCCGGGGGCGCGACGGTGAGCGTGGACCACGTACGGAAGAAGGAACGGTCCAGCTCGGGTACGCCCAGCAGCTCGCAGATGACGGTCATCGGCAGCGGGAAGGCGAAGGACGTGATGAGGTCGGCCTCCCGGTCGGGCGAGGCGAGCATGGCGTCCAGCAGCTCGTCGGTGATCTGCTGGATCCGGGGGGCGAGGGCCTCCATGCGGCGCGCGGTGAACTCCCGGGTCACCAGCCGCCGCAGCCGGGTGTGGTCCGGTGGGTCCGCCATCAGCATGTGCTGGAGGGTCGGCTGGCCGGGGTCGAGCGACGCGATGTTGACGATGTTCCCGCTCTTCACCCAGTTCCGGCTGAACCGGGGATCGGCGTAGGCGGCGCGGCAGGCGTCGTGGCCGACCACGAGGTACAGCTCCAGCCCCAGGGCGCTGCGCACCCGGTGGACCGGGCCCTGGGCGCGGAGCGCCGCGTAGACGGGGTACGGGTCCCGTTCGAAGTCCGGACTGAGCTGCGACAGATCGACGATGGGCGGGGCCGCCATGCGGTCCTCCCTGGCAGGGGTCACGGGTCGAACGCAGGCTTACCCGGTCCCGGGAGAAGGGAACGCCCTTTTCCGGACAGTCGGTGTACGGAATACGGGTCGGCCCCCGGCCGGGCGGGCCGGGGGCCGTACGCGCACCGGTACGCGCACCGGTGCGCGCGCAGGCGCGGAGGCAGGCGCGGACACGGGTGCGGAGGCAGGTCAGCGGACCGGGTGTCCGGCCTCCCGCAGTGCCTCCTTGACCTGCCCGATCCGCAGATCGCCGAAGTGGAAGACGGACGCGGCGAGTACCGCGTCGGCGCCCGCGTCGACGGCCGGGGCGAAGTCCGCGAGACGGCCCGCTCCCCCGCTGGCGATCACCGGCACGGTGACCTGGGCGCGGACCGCCCCGATCATCGCGGTGTCGTAGCCGTCCTTGGTGCCGTCGGCGTCCATCGAGTTGAGCAGGATCTCGCCCGCGCCCAGCTCGGCGGCCCGGTGCGCCCACTCCACGGCGTCGATGCCGGTGCCCCGGCGGCCGCCGTGCGTGGTGACCTCGAACGACCCGGACGGTGTGCGCCGGGCGTCGACGGAGAGCACCAGCACCTGGCTGCCGAACCGCTCGGCGATCTCGCGGATCAGCTCCGGCCGGGCGATGGCGGCCGTGTTGACGCCGACCTTGTCCGCGCCCGCCCGCAGCAGCCGGTCGACGTCGTCGGCGGAGCGGACCCCGCCGCCCACGGTCAGCGGGATGAAGACCTGCTCGGCGGTGCGCCGCACCACGTCGTAGGTGGTCTCCCGGTTGCCGGAGGAGGCGGTGATGTCCAGGAAGGTCAGCTCGTCGGCGCCCTCGGCGTCGTACAGCTTCGCCATCTCGACGGGGTCGCCGGCGTCCCGGAGGTTCTGGAAGTTGACCCCCTTCACCACCCGGCCGTTGTCGACGTCCAGGCAGGGGATGACCCTGACGGCCAGTGTCATGCCGTACTCCCCCGATCTCCTCGGTACGCTTCGAGTTCCACTTCGACCAGGATGCGCGGGTCGACGAACCCGGAGACCACCGAGAGGGTCATCACCGGGCGGACGGAGCCGAAGACCTCCTGGTGGGCGCGGCCCGCCGGGTCGGCGTCCCGCGCGTGGGTGAGGATGAGCCGGGTGAGGACGACGGACTCGGGGCCGAGGCCGAACGAGCCGATCGCGGCGAGCGCGTTGCCGATGGCGACCCGGGTCTGCTCGTAGGGGTCGCCCTCGCCGTACAGCACGGACCCCTTGAAGGAGGTCGTGCCGCCGACGACGACGCGGTCGCCCGCGGCCACGGCGCGCGCGAACCCGTAGACGTCCTCCCAGGGGGAGCCGCTCTGGACCCGCTGGATCCCCGAGTCGACTGGATCGATCGGGTTCATTCCGCCACCACGGCCAGCGCCTCTTCCAGGGTGAACGCCTTCGCGTAGAGCGCCTTGCCGACGATGGCGCCCTCGACGCCCTGCGGGACCAGGGTGGCGAGCGCGCGCAGGTCGTCCAGCGAGGAGACGCCGCCGGAGGCGACGACGGGCCGGTCGGTACGGGCGCAGACGCTCGTCAGCAGCTCCAGGTTGGGGCCCTGGAGGGTGCCGTCCTTGGCGATGTCGGTGACGACGTAGCGGGCGCAGCCCTCGGCGTCGAGCCGGGCCAGGGTCTCGTAGAGGTCGCCGCCGTCGCGGGTCCAGCCCCGGCCGCGCAGGGTGGTGCCGCGCACGTCGAGGCCGACGGCGATGCGGTCGCCGTGCTCGGCGATGACCTTGGCGACCCACTCGGGGGTCTCCAGGGCCGCGGTGCCCAGGTTGACGCGGGTGCAGCCGGTGGCGAGGGCGGCGGCGAGCGAGGCGTCGTCGCGGATGCCGCCGGACAGCTCCACCTTGATGTCCATGGCGGCGGTGACCTCGGCGATCAGCTCCCGGTTGTCACCGGTGCCGAAGGCGGCGTCCAGGTCGACCAGGTGCAGCCACTCGGCGCCCGCGCGCTGCCAGGCGAGAGCGGCTTGGAGCGGGGAGCCGTAGGAGGTCTCCGTACCGGACTCGCCGTGGACCAGACGCACGGCCTGACCGTCGCGGACGTCGACGGCGGGGAGGAGTTCGAGCTTGCTCACAGTGTTCCGATCCAGTTGGTCAGCAGCTGGGCTCCGGCGTCGCCGGACTTCTCGGGGTGGAACTGGGTCGCCCATAGGGCCCGGTTCTCCACGGCGGCGACGAAGCGCTCGCCGTGGGTGGCCCAGGTGACGCGGGGGGCGCGGATGGCCTTGTTGGTGACCTCCAGCTCCCAGTCGTGCACGGCGTACGAGTGCACGAAGTAGAAGCGGGCGTCGGCGTCGAGACCGGCGAAGAGTTCGGTGTCCGCGGGGGCGTCGACGGTGTTCCACCCCATGTGGGGGACGACGGGGGCCTTCAGCGGGCCGACGGTGCCGGGCCACTCGTCCAGGCCCTCGGTCTCGGTGCCGTGCTCGATGCCCCGGGCGAAGAGGATCTGCATGCCGACGCAGATGCCCATGACCGGGCGGCCGCCGGAGAGCCGGCGGCCCACGATCCAGTCGCCGCGGGCCGCGCGCAGCCCCTCCATGCAGGCGGAGAAGGCGCCGACGCCGGGGACCAGCAGGCCGTCGGCGTTCATGGCGGTGTCGTAGTCGTGGGTTATCTCGACATCGGCGCCGACGCGGGCGAGGGCCCGCTCGGCGGAGCGGATGTTCCCGAAGCCGTAGTCGAAGACGACGACTTTCTTCCGGGCGCTCATGCCCACACGTCCAGTCGCATCACACCGGCGACCAGGCACATCGCCGCGCCGATGGAGACCAGCACGATCACGCCCTTGGGCAGTTTCTGCTGGACGAAGGAGTAGACGCCGCCGAGCAGGAAGAGCCCGACGACGATGAGGGTCGTGGAGAGACCGTTCACAGTGCTTTCTTTCCGTATCCGTCGCCGGTCGCGCCGTATCCGCCGGCGGTCGCGCGACACGCGTTCGTCGTCACAGCGCCCCCTTGGTGGAGGGCAGGATCCCGGCGGCCCGCGGGTCGCGCTCGCTGGCGTAGCGCAGGGCCCGCGCGAGCGCCTTGAACTGGCACTCCACGATGTGGTGGGCGTTGCGGCCGTACGGGACGTGGATGTGCAGCGCGATCTGCGCCTGCGCCACGAACGACTCGAAGATGTGCCGGGTCATGGTGGTGTCGTACGTGCCGATCATCGGCGCCATGTGCTCGGGCTCGGTGTGGACGAGGTAGGGCCGGCCGGAGAGGTCCACGGTGACCTGGGCGAGGGACTCGTCCAGGGGGACCGTGCAGTTGCCGAAGCGGTAGATGCCGACCTTGTCGCCGAGGGCCTGCTTGAAGGCGGCGCCCAGCGCGAGGGCGGTGTCCTCGATGGTGTGGTGGGTGTCGATGTGCAGATCGCCCTCGGTCTTGACCGTGAGGTCGAAGAGGCCGTGGCGGCCGAGCTGGTCGAGCATGTGGTCGTAGAAGCCGACCCCGGTCGACACCTCGACCTGCCCGGTGCCGTCGAGGTCGATCTCGACCAGGACGGATGTCTCCTTGGTGGTGCGCTCCACCCTGCCCACGCGGCTCATGCGCTCTGCTCCTTCTTCAACTCACGGACCGCGTCGAGGAACGCGTCGTTCTCCGCCGGGGTGCCCGCCGTCACCCGCAGCCTGCCGGGTACGCCGTTGTCACGGACGAGGACGCCCCGGTCGAGGATCTTCCGCCACGCCTCGTGCGCGTCGGGGAAGCGGCCGAACTGGACGAAGTTGGCGTCCGAGTCGGTCACCTCGTAGCCGATGGCGCGCAGCTCGGCGACGAGCCGGTCGCGCTCGGTCTTCAGCTGCTCGACGTACCCGAGCAGCGTATCGGTGTGCTCCAGGGCCGCCAGCGCGGTGGCCTGGGTGACCGCCGACAGGTGGTAGGGCAGCCGGACCAGCTGGACGGCGTCCACGACGGCGGGGTGGGCCGCGAGATAGCCGAGGCGCAGCCCGGCGGCGCCGAACGCCTTGGACATGGTGCGGGAGATCACCAGCTCGGGGCGGCCGTCGATGAGCGGCAGCAGCGAGGGGCGGTGGCTGAACTCCACGTACGCCTCGTCCACGACCACCAGCGAGGGCCGCGCCTGCTGGGCGGCCTCGTACAGCGCCAGCACGGTGTCGGCGTCGACGGCGGTGCCGGTGGGGTTGTTGGGCGAGGTGATGAAGACGACGTCGGGGCGGTGCTCGGCGATGGCCCGCCGGGCGGCGGCCACGTCGATGGTGAAGTCGTCGTTGCGGGGGCCGGAGATCCAGCCGGTGCCCGTGCCCCGGGAGATCAGTCCGTGCATCGAGTACGAGGGCTCGAAGCCGATGGCGCTGCGGCCGGGCCCGCCGAAGGTCTGGAGCAGCTGCTGGATGATCTCGTTGGAGCCGTTGGCGGCCCACACGTTCGCCGTGTCGAGGGGGTGACCGGTGGTGCGGGTGAGATAGCCGGCGAGCGCGGTGCGCAGTTCGACGGCGTCCCGGTCGGGGTAGCGGTTGAGGCCGCGCGCCGCGTCCCGCACCCGCTCGGTGATCCGCTCGACCAGGGCCTCGGGCAGCGGGTAGGGGTTCTCGTTGGTGTTCAGCTGGACGGGGACGTCGAGCTGCGGGGCGCCGTAGGGGGACTTCCCGCGCAGCTCGGGCCGGATCGGGAGGTCGTCGATCCGGATGCCGCCGTCCGGGCGGGGGCCGCCGTCCGTCCGGGGGTCGCCGGTCGTCCGGGGGCCGCCGGCCGTCCGGGGGTCACGGGTGTCGCTCACTTGCCGGGTACCTTCCAGTCGAACCGGGCCTTCAGCGCGGCGCCGTGCGCGGGCAGGTCCTCCGCCTCGGCCAGGGTGACGACGTGGTGGGTGACGTCGGCCAGGGCCTCGCGGGAGTAGTCCACGATGTGGATGCCGCGCAGGAAGGACTGCACGGACAGGCCGGAGGAGTGGCAGGCGCAGCCCCCGGTGGGCAGGACGTGGTTGGAGCCGGCGCAGTAGTCGCCGAGGGAGACCGGCGAGAAGGGGCCGACGAAGACCGCTCCGGCGTTGCGGACCTCGGCGGCGACGGCGGTGGCGTCGGCGGTCTGGATCTCCAGGTGCTCGGCGCCGTAGGCGTTGACGACGGCCAGTCCGTCCTCGACCGAGTCGACCAGGACGATCGCGGACTGCCGGCCGGTGAGGGCGGGCACGATCCGGTCCTTGACGTGCTTGGTGGCGGCGATCTGGGGCGCCAGCTCGCGCTCGACGGCGTCCGCGAGCTCGACGGAGTCGGTGACGAGGACGGCGGCGGCCAGGGGGTCGTGCTCGGCCTGGCTGATCAGGTCGGCGGCGACGTGGACCGGATCGGCGCCCGCGTCGGCGAGGACGGCGATCTCGGTGGGGCCGGCCTCGGTGTCGATGCCGATCAGCCCGGTGAAGTACCGCTTGGCGGCGGCGACCCAGATATTGCCGGGCCCGGTGACCATGTTGGCGGGGGCGCACTCCTCGGTGCCGTACGCGAACATCGCGACGGCCTGGGCGCCACCGGCGGCGTACACCTCGTCCACGCCGAGGAGGGCGCAGGCGGCGAGGATCGTCGGGTGGGGCAGTCCGCCGTGCTCCTTCTGCGGCGGGGAGGCGAGCGCGACGGACGCGACGCCGGCCTCCTGCGCGGGAACCGCGTTCATGATCACGGAGGAGGGGTAGACGGAGCGGCCGCCGGGGGCGTAGAGCCCGACGCGGTCGACGGGGACCCACTTCTCGGTGACGGTGCCGCCGGGGACGACCTGGGTGGTGTGCTCGGCGCGGCGCTGGGCGCGGTGGACGATACGGGCGCGGCGGATGGACTCCTCCAGCGCGGCGCGGACGGCGGGATCGAGGCCTTCGAGGGCCTCGGTCAGGGCGGCGGCGGGCACCCGGATCCGCTCCAGCGCGACCCCGTCGAACCGCTCCGCGTACTCGATCAGCGCCGCGGTGCCGCGATGATGCACGTCCTCGCAGATCGGCCGCACCTTCTCCAGGGCGGCCGCGACGTCGAAGTCGGCACGGGGCAGCAGGGCGCGCAGGGCGGCCCCCTCGGGGAGGGCATCGCCGCGCAGATCGATTCGGGAGATCACAGGGTCAATTCTCGCAGACCCGATTCGGGTGCCGTTTTCCGTATCACTGGCTGATACTCACCCCAGCTCCCTCGCGAGCTGCGGTGACCACTGGCGTTCATCCGGTCACACAGCGGGAAGAACGGCACTGGGGGTGGCGCGCGTACGCTGCGCGACCATCTGGTGACGTCAAAGTACCGAGAGTGCCGAGAATGCCGAGGATGCGGAGGGGCGGCCTTGACCGAGCCGCTGGACGACGAGGGACCGCCGGAGGGGTGCACCCCGGCCGAGCAGCGCATGTGGAACGCCTTCCGGAACGGCAGCACCTATGACCTCAGCGATCCCGATCCGCTGCTGAACGATCCCTTCTCGCCCCGCCCCTGGGGCCCGGAGCGCAGTGTGCGCGCCTCCGTCGTGGCCCGGCTGCTGCTGAGCGGGCCGTCCCCGCAGCCGGGCCGGGTGGCCGCGTTCAAGCTGCGCGGCGGGCAGATCACCGGCACGCTCAAGCTGGCGGGCGGCAGCGTCTCGCCCTATGTGGAGCTGTACAACTGCCGGTTCGAGAACGAGGTCTGGTTCCCGGAGGCGCATTTCACGACCGTCCGCATGGTCGGCTGTGCGATACCCCGGATCGAGGCGGCGCGGCTGCGCACGGAGGGGGATCTGCATCTGCCGCGCTGCCGGGTGGAGCACGGGATACGGCTCACGGACGCGCAGATCGGCACGGATCTGCTGATCAACCAGATCCATGTACGACCCGACCGGCGGGGCCGGGCGATCACCGCGGACGGGCTGTCGGTGGCGCAGGACCTCCAGGCGGAGCTGATCGAGACGTACGGGGAGGTGAGTCTGCGGGGGGCCAAGGTCGGGGTGTCGCTGAGCCTGCGGGGCAGCCGGCTGCGGGCGGCGGGCCAGCGGCGGGCGCTGAACGCACCGCAGCTGACGGTCGAGCGGACGCTGTACATGACGGGCGCGTGGATGAGCGAGATCACGGGGAACCAGAACGCGACTCCCCCGTTCGGGATCGCCGTCGGCGCCGCCGGGCGGAACACCCGGCTCCAGCCCTTCGAGTGCTACGGCGGGGTGCGCCTGGACGACGGGCGGTTCGGGGACGCGGTGGATCTGCACCGGGCGCGGTTCGTGCTGAGCCAGGGCGAGGAGCTGTCGCTGCGCCGGATCGTCGCCCCGGAGCTGCGGTTCAACGCGCAGCGCCCGGAGGAGGGCCGGGTGGTCCTCAACGGCGCGAAGGTGGTGACGCTGGTCGACCAGGCGGCGAGCTGGCCGGGGCCCGGGGGGCTCGCCATGGGCGGTTTCGTGTACGAGAACCTGGTGCCGTACGAGGAGTTCCCGCTCGCCCGGCGGCTGGAGTGGGTGGCGTCGGCGACCCCCGAGTACTCGCCCGAGCCCTATGAGCGGCTGGCGGCGGTGCTGCGGAACAGCGGGGAGGACGCGGACGCCCGGGAGGTGCTGCTGGCAAAGCAGCGGCGGCGGCGGGAGACGCTGCCGCTGGCGGCGAAGTCGTGGGGGTACCTCCAGGACTGGACGGTGGCGTACGGCTACCGGCCGGGGCGGGCGGCCCTGTGGATGGCGGTGCTGTGGGCGGCGGGGGCGCTGGCGTTCTCGCAGGTCGACCCGGCTCCGATCAAGAAGGACGAGCATCCCGGGTGGAACGCGGCGCTGTACGCGCTGGATCTGCTGATCCCGGTGATCAACCTGGGCCAGGACGGGCACTGGAAGCTGGAGGGGCCCTGGCAGTGGGTGGCGGCGGTGCTGGTGATGCTGGGGTGGATCCTGGCGACGACAGTGGCGGCGGGGGCGAGCCGGCTCCTCAGCCGGGGGTGACCCGGATCCGGCAGCCGGGGGTGACCCGGATCCGGCAGCCGGGGTGGCCCGGATCCCGCGGCCGGGGGTGGGGGCCGGATCCCTCAGCCGCAGGGGACCCGGATCCCGCGGCCGGGGGCGGGGGCCCGATCCCGCGAGGGCCCGCGGAGGGATTCCGGCGTACCCCCGCGGGGCCGGAACCCGTATGCTCCCCTGGGGCTCATGTGACGCACGTGACCCACGAGTTGGAAGTGGCGCCAGGGGCCTCCGCACGGGGTCCGGTGACCGCCCTCCTCGCCATCACCTCTTTCTTTACCGTCTCTTGGCCTTCGTCAGGACAACCATCCCGCCCGCCACCAAAGCTTCACAGCTCCCCTCTGGCGCGGCCCCCACCTGCGCCTTTCAATGGTCCGCACCATGTCATTGCTTCGAGCGCTGCTGCGTGCCTCGCGCATGATCCGCCATGCGCCACGGCTGGCCGAGGGCCTGCCGCCGGACGACGCGGTCCTGCTCGACGCGCCCGACGACCGGATCGCCCCGGCCCTGGTCGCGGCGGCGCTCGGGGAGTACGAACCCGCCGCCAAACTGCTGGCGACCACCCGGGACGCGGCCGAGTGGGAGAGCCGCGACCGCTATGTCATGCGGCTCGCCTACTTCGCCCACTCGCGCGGCGACTGGCTCTCCTCCTGGCTGGCGACCGCCCCCCGCGACCCGGACGCGCTCACCGTCAAGGCCGAGCTGGCGGTCCGCCGGGCCTGGGAGTCCCCGGCGCGCGCCGAGCGGCTGCGGGAGATCGGCCCCCTGATCGACGCGGCGGCGGAAGCCACCCCCGGCGACCCCGTGCCCTGGCGGATCGCCCTGGACCACGCGCGCGGCACCCACGCCTCCCACACCGCCTTCGGGACGCTGTGGGAGCAGGCCGTGCGCCGCTCCCCGCACCACTACGGCTGCCATGTGGCCGCCCTGCGCTATCTCTCCGCCCAGTGGTACGGCTCGCACCGCGAGTGCTTCGACTTCGCCGAGCAGGCGGCGGCGGACGCGCTGCCCGGCTCCCTGGTGCAGGCGCTGCCCGTGCGGGCCGCCTTCGCCCGGCTGGAGGACGGCACCCCGGCCGCGGGCCCCCTGGAGGACGAGCGCACGGACGCGGCGGCCACCCGCGCCGTCGCGCTCTCGGCCGCGTACCCCGCCGGGGACCTCTGGCCGGCCGAGGTGCGCAATCTGACGGCGTACGTCCTGGTGCGGCGCGGCCGCTGGGAGGAGGCGCTGGAACAGTTCCGGCTGATCGGGCCGTGCGCGACCTCGTTCCCGTGGAACCGGTTCTCCGAGGATCCCCTCGACCACTTCCTCGACGCCCGGGGCGGCGTACGCATCCAGGTGGCCTCGATGACACCGCTGCGGACAGGGACCAGGGAAAGCGGACGCGCCGCCCATTAGTCTTGTCCGTCGTGACCACCGCACGGCTCCCCCTCTTCCCCCTGAACTCGGTGCTCTTCCCGGGTCTGGTGCTGCCGCTCAACGTCTTCGAGGAGCGGTATCGCGCCATGATGCGCGAGCTGCTGAAGAAGGACGCCTCCGAGCCCCGGCTCTTCGCCGTCGTCGCCATCCGCGACGGCCACGAGGTCGCCACGACCGCGCCGGGCCTGCCCGACCCGACGGCGCTCCCCGAGCGGGGGGCGGCCGCCGGCTTCGGCGACGACCCCCTGAAGGTCTTCCACCTCGTGGGCTGTGTCGCCGACGCGGCCACGATCCGGGAGCGCGAGGACGGCGGCTTCGAGGTCATCGCGACCGGGACCACCCGGGTGCGGCTGCTCTCCGTCGACGCGAGCGGCCCCTATCTCACGGCCGAGCTGGAGGAGATCCCGGAGGAGCCGGGTCAGGACGCGGGCGTCCTCGCGGACGGGGTGCTGCGGGCCTTCCGCGGCTACCAGAAGCGGCTCGCGGGGGCCAGGGAGCGCACCCTGACCACGGGCGCCGAGCTGCCGGACGAGCCCTCGGTGGTGTCGTACCTGGTGGCGGCGGCGGCCGTACTGGACACCCCGGCGAAGCAGCGGCTGCTGGAGGCCCCGGACACCGCGACCCGGCTCCGCGACGAGCTGGGGCTGCTGCGGTCCGAGACCGCCGTGATCCGCCATCTGCCGTCGGTGCCGATGGTGAACCTGACCCACACCCCCATGAACCCCAACTGACCCGGCCCGACCAGGGAGCGCGACGCGTGGCGAAGAAGGCGAAGAAGCAGGGCGGCACCCCGGCGACGGTGGCCCTGACGGCGGCGGGCACGGCGTACACCGTGCACGCGTACGAGCACGACCCGGCGTCCGCCTCCTACGGCGAGGAGGCCGCCGAGGCGCTGGGCGTCTCCCCGGACCGGGTCTTCAAGACCCTGGTCGCCGACGTGGACGGGGAGCTGACCGTCGCGGTCGTCCCCGTCGCGGGCCAACTCGATCTGAAGGCGCTGGCGGCGGCGGTCGGCGGCAAGCGCGCGGCGATGGCGGACCCGGCGGCCGCCGAGCGGACGACGGGGTACGTCCGGGGCGGCATCTCCCCGCTGGGGCAGCGCAAGCGGCTGCGCACGGTGCTGGACTCGTCCGCCGCCGGCCACGCCACCATCTGTGTCTCGGCCGGCCGGCGGGGTCTTGAGGTGGAGCTGGCACCCGGTGACCTGGCCGGGCTGACGGGCGCGGTGCTGGCGCCGATCGGGCGCGGCTGACCGTCCGCGTACGGCCCGGTGGGTCCCGGTCCGTACGCGGTTCCCGCCCACGGGGGGGGTGCCCGGGGTCTCGACGGCGGCGGCGTCCTCCGCTACGACCGTAGGGAAGGCCCCACGGCCCAGGGAGGACGAGCCCATGTCCAAGCGCACCCGTAAACGCAAATGGCGCACCCGCAAGGCCAACCACGGCCGCCGGCCCGCCTGACGGTGACCGCCGGGCGCCGGGGCCGGCGCGGCCCCGGTGTCCGGTGTCCGGTGTCAGAGCTGCTGCTGCGGCGGACCCCACTGCGGGGGCGGCGGCGGCAGGGCCGGCTCCGGATCCCTCGGGGTGAAGAGCGCGGTGAGCCCGAGATGGGTGAGCATCGCCGCGATCGGCCAGGCGAGGACCATGCCCTTCGCCGTCAGCTCCAGCGGCGCGTCGAAGGTGACGCCCCGGCCCACGGACCGGGCGTGGGCGGCGACATCGGACGTCGGCCCCAGCCAGACGCCGAGCCGCCAGGCGAGCAGGGAGCCCAGCAGACCGCCGAGGGCGAGCCCGACCACGAGACCGATCCCGCCGCGCCGCCGCCACAGGAAGACCCCGGCGGCGCTCACCAGGCCGAAGCCGAGACCGAGGAGCGCGAAGACGCCGTCCGCGCCCACCGCCCCCTCGCCCTCGGAGTTCTCCAGGAACACCGCCTTGCCGTCGGAGATCAGCGGCACCCGGGGGGCGAGCCAGAGCCACAGCAGCCCCATCGCCACCCCGGCCGCCGTCACCACGGCCAGCGTGAGCAGGCCCTCGCGCAGCTCGGTGGCCCGGTCCAGGCCGCCGGGGGTCTGCGGACCCGGTGGCGGCGGGGCCTGCCAGGGGTTCTGATTCGGCGGCGGCGGTGTCAGCGGTGCGGTCACCCGCACATCGTGCCAGGCGGGCGCGGGCCGCGCCTCACCGGACCGCCGCGCGCCGGTACGCCCAGGTCGCGACGGTCAGCGACACCAGGCCGACGGCCGCGCAGACGGTGAGGTCGACGGCGACGGCCGCCCAGTCGGGGTCCGGGTCGAACGTCCGCGCCAGCGCCTCGACGCCGTACGTGGACGGCAGCAGGTCCCGCAGATAGGAGACGGGCTCGGGCATCCGGGCCGCCGGGAGCACCCCGAGGAGCAGCGCCGCCGACATGCCCAGCTGTCCCAGCAGGGTGGCGAACTCCTGGCGGGGCGCGAGCAGCCCGAGGGCCGCGCCCAGTCCGGCCAGGGCGGCCCCGGAGAGCGGGATCACGGCGATCAGCACCCACAGATGGGTGAGCGGCAGGGAGAAGAGCACGCTGCCGGCGACGGCGGTGACGATGGTGCCGGGCACGGTGAAGGAGGCGTACGCGCCCGCCGCGCCGAGGACGACCGCCGCGGGCGGCACGGGCAGGGTCGCGTAGTGGTCGAGGCCGCCGCTGGCGCGCAGCTGCCCGAAGTACTGGGCGAGCAGGTTGAGCGCGACGAAGGCGACGACCAGGACGGAGGAGCCCGCGACCACGGCGCGGGCCTCGGCGCCGCCGTCGACGACGCCCCGCATCAGGACCATGATCCCGACGGACTGGAAGGTCGCGACGAAGAGCAGCGGGATCCGGGCGACGCGGGCCCGGGACAGCTGGGCGCGGTAGACGGCGCCGAGCGCGGGCAGCAGCCGCGCCCGGGGCGCGAGCGGCGCGGGCGCCATGGCCGGCTCCGTGCCGCTGGTGTCCCTGCTCCGCGTCCGGTCGGACACCGCCTCCGCGGGCACGATGCTCACGCCTTGACCAGCCCCTTCATCGCGTTCCCCCCGAGCGCCAAGTACACGTCCTCCAGACTGGGCGTGGCCAGTGTGAAGTCGTCGAGTGCGGCGAAGGCCGCGCCTCCGGTCACCGCGGCGACGGCCGCGCGCGCCTCGTCCGGTGCGAGCCGCAGCACCCAGCGGCGGCCCTGTTCCTGCGCGGATCCGCGCAGGGCGGCCACCTCGGGCACGTCCAGCGGCGCCCGCTCGCGCCACACCAGCTCCACCCGTACCTCGCCGGCGATGCGTTCCTTCAGTCCGGCGGGGGTGTCGCAGGCGATCACCCGGCCGCGTTCCAGCACGGCGACCCGGTCGAGCACGGTCTCGGCCTCGATCACATTGTGGGTGACGAGGACGACGGTGGTGCCGTGCTGGGCGCGCCGCCGGTCGACCGCCGCCCAGACCGCGCGCCGGGCCGCCGGGTCCATGCCGGTGGTGGGCTCGTCCAGGACGAGCAGCGGGCGCGTGCCCACGAGGGTGGCGGCGAAGCAGGCGAGCCGGCGCTGTCCGCCGGAGAGTTTCTTCAGCGGGCGTCCGGCCAGCTCGGTCAGGCCCAGTTCGCCGAGGACGCCGTCGCGCTCGGCGCGGGCGTCCCGGGTGGTGAGGCCGCGCAGCCGGCCGGTGGTCTCGGCGGCCAGCGCGACGGTCAGCTCGTCGAGGGCGGTGGATTCCTGCCCGAGGTAGCCGATGAGCCGGGCGGCCCGCTCCGGGTGGCGTACGAGGTCGTGGCCGAGGACTTCGACGCTGCCCGCGTCGGGGCGCATCAGGCCGGTCAGCTGGCGCACCAGGGTGGATTTTCCGGCGCCGTTGGGTCCGAGCAGGCCGAAGATCTCGCCGCCCCGGACCTCCAGGCTGACCCCGTCCGTGGCCCGCACCTCGGGCGTCGCCGGGACGCCCCGTCGTGCGCGCGCGGCAGGGTACGTCTTGACCAGCCGCCGCACCACGCACACCGTACTCACGAGGTATGAGAGTACGGGGTCGTCCGCGCTACTCCCCCGCGGGGGCGTGCTCGGCGGCGGCCCGTACGTCGATCTCGCGCCAGAAACCCGCCCGGATGGCATAGCGGTCGTGCTCGTCGATCTGGTCGTCCTTGTGCGCGAGGAGCCCGAAGCGGGCCGCGTAGCGGAGCAGTTCCCCGTCGATGCGGTGCGGGATGCGGGGGTACATGGTGGAGAGCTTCTGCACATGGCCGCTCTCGGGCAGCCGTTCCATCCAGCGCCGGGCGAAGACCTGGCCGACCTCGAAGGGGTCGCCGCCGACGGTGGTGATGTCCTCCTCCCGGTCGGCCCAGCGCTGCTCGGCGCTGGTGAGCTGGGCGAGGGTGGGCAGGGACGCGGTCTCCGCGGGCTCGCCGAGGGCCCCGGCCCCGGGGCGTTCGATCCAGCCCTTGTCGGAGGACCAGCGGAGGGTGGCGGTCGCGGGGTGCTGCGGGGGCTGGCTGCCGGGGGCCCGCAGGCCCGCGAGGTCCTTGGGGGTGGGGACGCCCTTGACGCCGGCGGGCGCGGTGGCCGGGCCGGCCGCGGCGGCGGGCCGGGAGCCGTTGCGGGCGTTCTCGGCGGTCACCGCCCCCTGGGGCTGCGCGGCGGCGAGCGCCGACTCGGGCAGCGGGGCGGAGAGGATGGCGGCGATCTCGGGCCGGGGCGCGGGCTGCGGGGCGCACACGCCGGTGAGTTCCCTGGCGCGGACGGCGGTGGTGATCCAGGCCCGGTCGAGCACGCGCCGTTCGTCGGCCTCGGCGACCAGGTCCTCGGACTGGTTGTAGTCGCCGTCGGCGGCCTGGACGGCCCACAGGTGCACGGCGACGCCGTGTTCCTTGGCGGACATCAGGCCGGGCAGCAGATCTCCGTCGCCGGTCACCAGCACCACGTCGGAACAGGCCCGGTTGCGGGCCAGCTCGGTCAGTTCGGCGTGCATGGCGGCGTCGACGCCCTTCTGGGCCCAGCGGCCGTCGCTGCGGGTCAGCGCGCCGAGGCGGACGGTCACCCGGGGCATCACCCGCAGTCTGCGGTGCTCCGGCTGGGGCACCCGGTCGGGGGCGCCGTCGAACCAGTAGATGCGCAGCAGGGGGCGTTCGGTGTCCTTCTCGGCCAGTTCCCGGAGGCCCTGGATGAGGGCGGTGTGTTCGACGGTGATCCGGGAACGCGCGGGTTCCCCGGCCAGCAGGCTCGCGGCGGCGCCGAGCAGATAACCGGCGTCCACCAGCACAACGCAGCGGTCCACGCGCTCCACCCTCTTTCCGGTTGCTCGGGTATCAGAAGGTCCTGGGGAATGGTGATATCAGGGAAAGCTAGCTTGCGGTTCTCGAAAACTGCCTGAATCGATCTTGGGAACCGGTGTTCCCCCGGTACGGGACCGGCATTCCCCCGGTACGGGGGGTGCGGCCTGGGCATTCCGGCCGGACGGCGGCCCGAGGACCCCTCCGGACCGGGGATTGTTCCGGGTTTTCGTCGAGTCTGCCCGACGGTCCACGGGTTAACGGCCGGAACTCGATCATCGGCGTGGCGGAACCGGTCGTTCTGTCGCAACCCGGGCCCCATTACCCACGGCAATGATCCAAAATGCGGCTTATCGCCCCATATGTGAGTCTGGTCGCGGCCCCGGCCCCGAGAACCCCGTTGGAGGCATCCCATGGCCAAGAACAAGAATCGCAAGGGCAGCCAGCAGCAGCGCGCCGCGGCAGCGGAGCGTTCCAAGGAAGCGTCCAAGTCCACCGCCTTTGAGTCGCAGGCACAGCCCCAGGCCCAGGCCCAGGGCAGCCCGGCCGATGTCGCTCGTAAGCATCAGCGCCGATTCGGCCACAACTGATACACGACCCCTGTACGCGAGGGGCACGCCCGTTGTTCACGGACGTGCCCCTCGCGGTGTGTGCCCTGCGCCCCGTGGGCTCAGCCGGCCAGGCAGGACGGGCCGAGCAGCACCTTCAGATCGCCGAAGAGGGCGGGGTCGGGCTGCACCCGGTGCCGGTCGAGCCGGAGCACCGTCGTCTTGCGCGGCCCCTGGAGTTTGATCCGGACCTCGGTGTTGCCCCGGTGGTGGCCGAGGATCTCGCCCAGCCTGGTGACCATCGGCGGGGTCACCTTCACGGTGGGGATGGTGACGATCACCGGCGCGTTGGTGCCCGCGTTCGACAGGTCGGGGACCTGGAGTTCCATCGCGACGAGCCGGGGCACGTCCTCGCGCTTGTCCAGGCGCCCCTTCACGAAGACGACCGTGTCCTCGACCAGCTGGGTGGAGACCAGCTGGTAGGTGGCGGGGAAGAACATGCACTCGATGGAGCCGGCCAGGTCCTCCACGGTGGCGATGGCCCAGGCGTTGCCCTGCTTGGTCATCTTGCGCTGGAGCCCGGAGATGATGCCGCCGATGGTCACGACGGCGCCGTCCCCGTGCTCGCCGCCGGTCAGCTGGGAGATCGACGCGTCGGACTTGTCGGACAGCACGTGCTCGACGCCGAAGAGCGGATGGTCGGACACATAGAGCCCGAGCATTTCCCGCTCCTGGGCGAGCAGATAGGACTTCTCCCATTCGATGTCGGAGAATTCCACGTCCAGGCCGAAGCCGGGCTCGTCGGCGCTCTCGTCGCCCATCCCGCCGAAGAGGTCGAACTGCCCCTCGGCCTCCTTGCGCTTGACCGCGACCACATTGTCGATCATCGGTTCGTGGTGGGCGACCAGCCCCTTGCGGGTGTGGCCCATCTCGTCGAAGGCACCGGCCTTGATCAGCGACTCGACGGTCCGCTTGTTGCAGACGACGACCTCGACCTTGTCCAGGAAGTCGGGGAAGGAGGAGTACTTCCCCTTGGACTTCCGGCAGCGGATGATCGACTCCACCACATTGGTACCGACGTTCCGGACGGCCGAGAGGCCGAAGAGAATGACGTCGTCACCCTGGGCGGCGAAGTTCGACTCCGACTCGTTGACATTCGGCGGGAGCACCTTGATGCCCATGCGGCGGCATTCGTTCAGATAGACCGCCGACTTGTCCTTGTCGTCCTTCACCGAGGTCAGCAGGGCCGCCATGTATTCGGCCGGGTGATTGGCCTTGAGATAGGCGGTCCAGTACGAGACCAGTCCGTACGCGGCGGAGTGCGCCTTGTTGAACGCGTATCCGGCGAACGGGACCAGCACGTCCCACAGCCCCTGGATGGCCGCGTCCGAATATCCGTTCTTCCGGGCACCGGCCTGGAAGATGGTGAAGTTCTTCGCCAGTTCCTCGGGCTTCTTCTTGCCCATGACGCGGCGGAGGATGTCGGCCTCGCCCAGGCTGTACCCGGCGATGATCTGGGCGGCCTTCTGCACCTGCTCCTGGTAGACGATCAGGCCGTAGGTGACGTCCAGGACCTCCCGCAGCGGCTCCTCCAGCTCCGGGTGGATCGGGGTGATCTCCTGCTGCTTGTTCTTGCGCAGCGCGTAGTTCGTATGGGAGTTCATTCCCATCGGGCCCGGCCGGTAGAGGGCCGACACGGCGGAGATGTCTTCGAAGTTGTCGGGCTTCATGAGCCGCAGCAGCGACCGCATCGGCCCGCCGTCGAACTGGAAGACGCCGAGCGTGTCGCCCCGGCACAGCAGCTCGTACGTCGTGGGGTCGTCCAGCGGGAGGGCGAGCATCTCCAGGTCGATGCCCTTGTTGGACTTCACCATCTTGATGGCGTCGTCCATGATCGTGAGGTTCCGCAGGCCCAGGAAGTCCATCTTCAGCAGGCCGAGCGACTCGCACTGCGGATAGTCCCACTGGGTGATGGTGACGCCGTCGGTGTGGCGGACCCAGACCGGGGCGTGGTCCACGATGGGCTCGCTGGACATGATCACGCCGGCGGCGTGCACGCCCATCTGCCGGACCAGGCCCTCGACGCCCCTGGCGGTGTCGATGACCTTCTTCACGTCGGGCTCGTTCTCGTACATCCCCCGGATCTCGCCCGCCTCGCTGTAGCGGGGGTGCGCCGGGTCGGTGATGCCGGAGAGCGGGATGCCCTTGCCGAGGACGTCGGCGGGCATGGCCTTGGTGAGCCGGTCGCCCATCGCGTACGGGTAGCCCAGCACCCGCGCGGAGTCCTTGATCGCGTTCTTGGCCTTGATGGTGCCGTACGTGCCGATCATGGCGACCTTGTCGGCGCCGTACTTCTCCGTCACATAGCGGATGACCTCCACGCGCCGGCGCTCGTCGAAGTCGATGTCGACATCGGGCATGGAGATGCGCTCGGGGTTGAGGAACCGCTCGAAGATCAGCCCGTGCGGGATCGGGTCGAGGTCGGTGATGCCCATCGCGTACGCCACGATCGAACCGGCCGCCGAACCACGGCCGGGACCCACCGCGATGCCGTTCTTCTTCGCCCACATGATGAAGTCGGCGACGACGAGGAAGTACCCCGGGAACCCCATCGAGACGATGACGTCCATCTCGTACTCCGCCTGCTTCTGGCGGTCGTCCGGGACGCCCCCGGGGAAGCGGCGGGCCATCCCGCGCCGGACCTCCTCCTGGAACCAGGTGACCTCGGTGAAGCCGTCCGGGATCTCGAACTTCGGCATCAGGTCGCGCTTCTCGAACATCCCGGAGGTGTCGATCTGCTCCGCGACCAGCAGGGTGTTGCGGCACCCCTCCTGCCAGGCGTCCGAGGAGTCGATGGCGTACATCTGGTCCGTCGACTTCAGGTAGTAACCCGTGCCGTCGAAGCGGAAGCGGTCCGGATCGGAGAGGTTCTTCCCGGTCTGGATGCACAGCAGCGCGTCGTGCGCCTGCGCCTCGTGGTCATAGGTGTAGTGCGAGTCATTGGTGACCAGCGGCGGGATGCCCAGCTTCTTGCCGATCTCCAGCAGCCCGTCCCGGACCCGGCGCTCGATCTCGATGCCGTGGTCCATCAGCTCCAGGAAGTACCGGTCCTTGCCGAAGATGTCCTGGTAGTCGGAGGCCGCCTGCACCGCCTCGTCGAACTGGCCGAGCCGCAGCCGGGTCTGGAGTTCGCCCGAGGGACAGCCGGTGGAGGCGATCAGACCCTCCGACCACTGGGAGATGGTCTCCCGGTCCATCCGGGGCCACTTCTGGAGCCACCCCTCCGCGTACGCGTCGGAGGAGAGCTTGAAGAGGTTGTGCAGCCCGGTCCGGTTCGCCGCCCAGATCGTCTTGTGCGTGTAACCACCGGAACCGGAGACGTCGTCCCGCTTCTGGTGCGGCTGCCCCCACTGGATCTTCCGCTTGTTCCGCCGGGACTCGGGCGCCACATACGCCTCGATGCCGATGATCGGCGTGACCCCGGCCTTCTCCGCCGTGTGGAAGAAGTCGTACGCCCCGTGCAGATTGCCGTGGTCGGTCATGGCGATGTGCGTCATCCCCATGTCCTTGCAGGCGGCGAACATGTCCTTCAACCGTGCCGCACCGTCGAGCAGCGAGTACTGAGTGTGCACGTGCAGATGCGTAAAGGGCGGTTTGGTCACGGTTGATGCCTCCGGGAGAACAGGCGACGGCGGACGGCGGAGTGTCTGGGGGGACAGCGTGGAAGTCTACGACTTGGCCGGGACGGCCGCGGGCCCGAGCGGGATCACCCCCTCCGTCCCCCGCTCCCCTCCCGAGTCACTCCCGGAGCACTCCCGGAGCACTCCCGGAGCACTCCCGGGGCACTCCCGGGGCACTCCCGGGGCACTCCCGGGCGCCGTCGCGCGTTGGACCGGCTGAGGCACGGTGCCGCGGCTGCGGCACCCCTCGGCGGGCGGGCCCAGGGTGGGCCCGCTCCCGTTCCGCGCACCAGGAGGCACCCAGCGATGTCGGTACCGCACCCCGGCGGGATCACCGCCGAAGACCGCGGCGAGCAGATCCTCGGCGAGTTCGACGCCGCCTTCGGCGCGCTGCTCGCCGCCGACCCCGCCGCCTTCCGGGTCAAGTTCCGCAAGATGGCGTCCTCGGCCTTCGCCTTCTACCGGGGCGCCGCCTGCCTCTTCTACGCCGACCTGGAGCGGGAGCACGCCGCCCGCGGCGACGGGGCGATCACCGCGGGCCCCTATCTGGACGAGCGCACCAGCCGGGTGTGGATCCACGGAGACCTCCACGCGGAGAACTTCGGCACCTACATGAACGCCAACGGCCGGCTGATCTTCAACGTCAACGACTTCGACGAGGCGTGCGTGGGCCCCTTCACCTGGGACCTGAAGCGGCTGGCCGCGTCCCTGGCGCTGATCGGCTACACCAAGGCGCTCAGCGACGCCCAGATCAGCGGCCTGGTCCGGGTCTGCGCCGCCGCCTACCGGGAGCGGATCCACGCCCTGGCCACCGGCGCCAAGGACGCGGAGCTGCCGCCGTTCACGCTGGACACCGCCGAAGGACCCCTGCTGGGGGCCTTGCGGGACGCCCGCTCGCGCACCCGCTTCGAGCTGCTGGACTCGATGACGGAGATCCGCGACTCCGAGCGGCGCTTCGCGGCCGGCGGCGGGGCGATCGAGCTGGACGCCGCCACCCGGTACACGGTGCTCGCCGCCTTCGACGGCTATCTGGAGACCCTGCCCGGCTCCAGCCTCGCCCGGCCGGACTCCTACCGCGTGAAGGACGTCGTCGGCCGCCGGGGCATCGGCATCGGCTCCGCCGGGCTGCCCTCGTACAACATCCTGCTGGAGGGCATGAGCGACGCCCTGGAGAACGACGTCGTGATCTATATGAAGCAGGCGCAGACCCCGGCGGTCTCCCGCCACATCGACGACCCGACGGTCCGGGCGTACTTCCACCACGAGGGCCACCGCACGGTGATCTCGCAGCGGGCGCTCCAGGACCACGCCGACCCCTGGCTGGGCTGGACCGAGCTGGACGGGGCGGGCCAGCTGGTCGCCGAGGTCTCCCCCTACGCGGTGGACCTGGACTGGCGGGACCTGGACGACCCGGCGGAGATCGCCGCCGTCGTCGCCGACCTGGGCCGGGCCACGGCGGCCATGCACGCCGCCGCCGACGAGCAGAGCGGCCACTCGTCGCTGGTGCCGTTCTCCACCGAGCGGGCCATCGACGCGGCGATCGCGGCGGACGAGGAGGGCTTCGCCGAGCTGCTGGTGGACTTCGCCCATCGCTACGGCGCCCGTGCCCGGGCCGACCACCAGATCTTCGTCGACCTCTTCCGCAACGGCCGGATACCGGGGCTGTGAGCGATGGGTTCCGGTCACCCGCCAGGATCCCGCGGGACCCTTGAGGGTCCTCTCCTCCGCACATGGCACACTCGCTGGTGATGGACGTATCGGAGACGCAGTTCAGGACGGTGCGGGCAGCGGTCTTCACGGCACTGGTCGTGACGCTGTCCGCCGCCTCCCATGTGCTGCTCTCCCGGGCCCCGCTGCCGTGGGCGACCATCGCCGGGCTCGCCGTGGGCGTCTTCGCCGTCGCCTACGCCCTCGCCGGGCGCGAGCGGAGCTACTGGCGGATCGCGAGCCTCCTCGTCCCCCTGGAGCTGGCCGCCGACACGGTCTTCACCAGCGGCCAGGAACTCTGCTACGGCCCCGGCGGCGGCCCGGTCACCGGCTCGCTGCGGGCACTCGGCCTCGATGTGCTCTGCGGCGGCTCCGGGGCCGCCCTGCCCGGTGTGGAGGCCGCCGGGCACGGCACCACCGGACTCCTCGGCTCCTCCCACCCGGCGCTGCCGTGGCTGCTGCTCGCCGCGCATGTCTCCGTCGGGCTGCTCGCCGCCGCCTGGCTCCGGCACGGCGAAGCCGCGCTGGCCGCCCTGGTGCGCGCACTCGGCGCGCTCGCCCTCGGCCCGCTGCTGCTGGCGTTCGCCCTGGTCACCGCCTTCGCCCGGCCGCTGCGCCGGCTGCCCCGCACCGCCGGGGCCGACGCCGTCTCCCCGCTGCGGCTGCTGACGCACTCCGTCGGACGGCGCGGACCGCCCGCCCTCGCCCGCGCCTGACGGCCCGGCCGCCCCGGACCCCCGGTCCGGCGGCACCTCCCCCGGCAGGCCACCAGGGACACCCCCGTACCCCTTCACGTATTCCTCTGTCTTTCGTGCCGCCCTCCCGCGCGCCACCGCGCGCCCGGGACCGCCGGCACACCGAACATCCCCGGAGTGGATCAGCATGAGCGCACGGAACAACAAGGCGAACAAGGCGGCTGCGCGCGAGCGGCTGCGCCTGGAGCGCGAGCAGCAGGCCAAGAAGGAGCGCACCCGCCGGCAGCTGGTCGTCGCCGGTTCCACCCTCGGTGTCCTCGGCCTGGTGGCCGGTGCCGCCTTCGTCTTCCAGAAGGCCACCGAGCCCAGCGCCTGGGACGAGGCGAAGAACGCCAAGACCGTCACCAAGCCCGCGAACACCACCGGCACCCACGGCACCGAGCTGGTCATCGGCAAGCCGGAGGCGAAGAAGACGCTGGAGCTGTACGAGGACTCCCGCTGCCCGTCCTGCGCCACCTTCGAGCAGGCGACCGGCGAGGTGATGAAGAAGGACATCGCGGACGGCAAGTACAAGCTGAAGTACGTCGGCGCGACCTTCCTGGACGGCCGCGACGACGGCGAGGGCTCCAAGAACGCGCTGAGCGCGCTGGGCGCCGCCGTCAACGTCAGCCCGGAGGCGTTCCTCGGGTTCAAGTCCGCGCTCTACTCCAAGGAGCTGCACCCGACCGAGGGCAAGGACAAGCTGGCGGACGACTCCTACCTGCTGAAGATCGCCGACAAGGTGCCGGCGCTGAAGGACAACGCCCAGTTCAAGAAGGACGTCGAGGAGGGCACCTTCGACGCGTGGGCGATGAAGATGTCGGCCGCCTTCGACGACAGCGGCGTCAAGGGCACCCCGACCGTGCGGATGGACGGCAAGAACGTGACCGCCGAGGGCTCGGACAGCGCGCCGCAGACGGCGGAGCAGTTCCGGGCGGCGGTGGACAAGGCCCTCGCGGGCTGATCCGGCGCGCACGGCGGGAAAGCGAGCGGGCGGGCGCTCACCGAGCGCCCGCCCGCTCGGCCCGTGCCGGGCTCAGGAGCCGTCGGACTCCAGCGACTGGAGGAAGTCCAGCGCGACCCGCCAGGTCCGCGCCGCCGCCTCCGCGTCCCAGTCCGGCAGCTCCGGATCGGTGTACAGGTGCCCGGCGCCGGGGTAGTGGTGGACCTCCGCGTCCGCGCCCGCCCGGCCCATGCCCAGATACCAGGCGGTCAGCCAGTCGTGCGGCTCAAACGCGTCCGGGTCGGCGACGTGCAGCTGCACCGGCAGCCCGTCCACCGAGGTGCCGTCCGCGATGTCGGACGTGCCGTGGAGCAGCAGCAGCCCCCGGGCCTTCGCGTCCCCGAGCGCCAGATTCTGGGCGACGGCCGCGCCGAGCGAGAACCCCGCGTACACCAGTCCCTTGTCGGAGTGGGGCGCGGCGGCGAGGACGGCCCGCTTCAGCAGCTCGTCCATGCCGATCGCGTCCTTCTTCGCCATCCCCTCCTCCACCGTGTCGAAGGTCTCTCCGTCGTAGAGGTCGGGCGTCCACACCTCGTGACCTGCGGCCCGCAGCCGCTCGGCGGCGGCCCGCACGGCCGGGCGCGGGCCGTACGCGGAATGGAAAAGCATGATGTGCATGCGGTCAGGTTACGTGCGGAACATGGAGAACGTACTGCGCCCCCTGATCGTCCTGGGCGGATCCGCCGTCGTCCCGCTGCTCGCGGGATGGCTCGCCGATCTGCTGCTCCGCCGGGCCGGGGCCCGGCATCCCGAGACCCCGCTGTGGAATCTGCTGCGCCGCGCCCGGGTCCCCCTCCAGGTGGTGCTGGGCACCGCCGTGCTGGCGGCGAGCTGGCCGCAGGCCCGCGTCGCGAGCCTGGCGGAGCACCGCGCGGGGCTCGACCGGCTGCTGACCCTGGTACTGATCGGCGCCTCGGCCTGGCTGGTGGTGCGGATCGCGGCGGCCGTCGTGGAGTCGGTGTACGCGCGGTACGCGGCGGCCACCCGCGATCCCGCCCGGGTGCGCCGGGTCCGGACCCAGGTCACCCTGATCCAGCGGGTGGTCGTCGCGGTCGTCGGCGTGGTGGCCGCCGCCGCGATGCTGCTGACCTTTCCCGCGATGAAGACCGTGGGCACGTCGGTGCTGGCCTCGGCCGGTGTGCTGGGCATCGTCGCCGGTGTCGCCGCCCAGTCCACCCTGGGCAATCTCTTCGCCGGGCTCCAGATCGCGTTCGGCGACATGGTGCGGATCGGCGACACGGTGGTGGTGGACGGCGAGTGGGGCACCGTCGAGGAGATCACCCTGACCTTCCTGACCGTGCGGACCTGGGACGAGCGCCGGATCACCATGCCGGTGTCGTACTTCACGGGCAAGCCGTTCGAGAACTGGTCGCGCGGCGGGGTGCGGATGACGGGGAGCGTCCTGTTCCATCTGGATCACGCGGCTCCGGTGGCGGCGCTGCGGGAGCGGCTGCGGGAGGTCCTGGCCGAGTGCCCCGAGTGGGACGGCCGGGACTTCTCGCTGGCGGTCACGGACACCACGCCGACGACGGTCCTGGTGCGGGCGGTGGTCACCGCGAAGGACGCGGACGATCTGTGGACCGTGCGGTGCGCGGTGCGCGAGCGGCTGATCGCCTGGGTGGGCGAGCACCATCCGTACGCGCTGCCGAGGGTGGCGACGGCCCCGGCGCCCGGTGCTCCGGCGGAGGCGGAGGCGGAGGCGGAGGCGGAGGCGGAGGCGGAGGCGGAGGCGGAGGCGGAGGCGAAGGCGGAGGCACAGGAGGACAAGTCCGTTCCGGTCCCGGCGCCCCGGACCGGCGACAAGCCCCGGACCGGCCGGGGCTGAGCGGGGACGATCCCCACGGAGGTCTCAGTGGCCGTGTTCCGCTCCGCCGTTGACCTGGATCACCTGGGCGGTGATGTGCCCGGCGGCCGGGGAGGCCAGCCAGTGGAGGGCCTGCGCGACATCGCCGGGCCGCCCGATCCGCCCGGTCGCGGTCTCGGCGATCCGCTCCCGCAGCCGTTCGGCGGGGAAGGGCTCGCCGCCGAAGAACCCGGTCTCCTCGACCAGCCCGGGGGCGACGACGTTCACGGTGATCCCGCGCGGCCCCAGCTCCCGGGCGAGCCGGAAGGCGTACGGGTGGAGCGCGGCCTTGGCCGCCCCGTACCCGGGGGCCGTGCCGGAGCCCCGGTAGGCGGCGATGGAGCCGAGGAAGAGCACCCGCCCGCCGGGTGTCGCGAGATGGTCCCGCAGGGCCTCGGTGAGCAGCACGGCGGTGAGGACATTGAGCCGGAACGTCGTGGTCCATTCATGGGCGGCGGCCGCAAGGGCGTCGAGATGGGCCACGGGCGGCTCCAGGGCGCCGTTGCCGCCGGCGCCGAGGACCAGGACGTCGACGGCCCCGTACTCCTGCCCGATGGCGGCGGCCACCCGGCGGACGTCCCCCGGCCGGCTGAGGTCCCCGGCGTGGTGTGCGGCGCCGGGGATCCCTTCGGCGGCCCGTGCCAGCACCGGTTCGCGGCGGCCGAGCAGGACCACCCGGTCACCGTCGGCGGCGAACGCCCGTGCCGCCGCCAGGCCGATGCCCGTCCCCCCACCGCTGATCACCACGGTGCGTGTCATGTCCGGATCGTACGACGACGGGGGAGTGTCAGCGCAGGCTGCGTACGTCCAGTTGCCGCAGTACGCGGTCGACCACCTCGGGGTCCGTGCCGGGCTCGCTGCGGGCCGACAGCACCTCGTGCCGGGCGGCCGACAGCATCTCGCGCTGGATCCGGCGGAAGGTCCGCGCCCGCTCGGCCCGGTGGGAGTACCACTCGCGGCGGTCCTCGTCCACGATGGCGGGGCTGATCCGCGCCCCGATCTCGTACACCCCTCTCAGCAGGCGTTCGCCCAGGTCGTCGGGGAGTTCCTCGACCTCCTCGATCTCCCGGAGCCGGTGCCGGGCGGCGCGCGCGGCCCGCAGCGCGAGCCGGTGTTCCAGTTCGCGTTCGGCGCCGGCGTCGGCCCGTACGCCGAGCCGCCGCACGAGGGCGGGCAGGGTGAGCCCCTGGAGGACGAGGGTGGCCAGGATGACGACGAAGGCGATGAACAGGATCTCGTCCCGGCCGGGGAAGGGTTCGCCGCTGTCCGTGTGCAGCGGGATGGCGAGCGCGAGGGAGACGGAGGCGACCCCCCGCATCCCCGACCACCACATGACGACGGTCTCCCGCCAGCTGACGGGGATGTCCTCGTCGTAGTCCCGGCGCCGGTGCAGGCGCTGGGCCAGCCAGGTGGCGGGGAGCAGCCAGAACAGCCGGACCACCACGACCACGACGGTGATCAGGGCGCCCCAGGCGAGGAGCCGGCTCATCCGGCCGTCGACGGTGTCCAGGACGGTCCGCAGCTCCAGTCCGATGAGTCCGAAGGCGACGCCGGTGACGAGGGTGTCGACGATCTGCCAGAAGGTGGTGCCGGCGAGGCGGCCCAGGACGTCGTCGGGGTCCACGGCGTGTTCGGCGAGGAAGAGCGCGACGGTGAGGACGGCGAGGACGCCGGATCCGTGCAGTTCCTCGGCGAGGACATAGGCGACGTAGGGGACCATCAGCGAGAGCCCGACCTGGAGGGTGGCGTCGCCGAGGCGGCTCAGCAGCTGGTCGGAGATCCAGCCGAGGGCCAGTCCGACGGCGACGGCGACGGACGCCGACAGGACGAACTGGGTGGCGGCACCGGGCCAGGAGAAGGTGCCGCTGACCACGGCGGCGATGGCGATGTGGTAGACGACGATCGCCGTGACGTCGTTGAAGAGTCCCTCGCCCTCCAGGATGGAGACGAGCCGGCGGGGCAGTCCGAGCCGTCCGGCCACGGCGGTCGCGGCGATCGGGTCGGGTGGTGCGACGAGCGCGCCGAGGGCGACGGCGGCGGCGAGCGGCAGCCCGGGGACGACGGCCTGGGCGACGGACGCGACCGCCGCCGTGGTGACGAGGACCAGCGCGACGGCGAGCAGCAGGATCGGCCGGACGTTGGCCGTGAACTGGCGCCAGGAGGTGCGCTGGACCGCCGCGTACAGCAGGGGCGGCAGCACCAGCGGCAGGATGAACTCGGGCGGGATCTCGACGGTGGGGGTGAACGGGAGGAACGCGACCGCCGCGCCGACCAGCGTCATCAGCACCGGCGCCGGCAGGTCGATCCGTTCGGCGAGGGGCACCGTGACGACGGCTCCGAACAGCAGCGCGAGGAGCAGCGCCAACTGGTCCACGGGCGCCCTCCGGGGATGCCGAGCCACACGGTCCGTGGGTCAGCCTGCCACGCAGGGGGGCGCTATGCCCGGATTGCCCCTGCCGGGTCCTGGAGCCGGATCCCGGAGGCGCGCGTGACGGTAGGTGCGCGTTACGGGAGGTGCGCGTTACGGGAGGGCGCGCCGCATCGCCCGGTGCGGGATGTCCACGTGCACCAGCTCGGGCCCGTACGCGGTGTAGCCCAGCCGCTCGTAGAAGGCGAGGGCCTGGGTCTGCGCATGCAGGTCCAGCGCGGTCAGCCCCCGCTCGCGGGCGGCGGACTCGATCGCGCGGACGAGGGCCGCGCCGACCCCGAGGCCGCGGGCCGCGCCGGTGACGGCGAGCCGCCCCAGGACCCCCACGGCCGGGTCGCCGCCGGTCAGCGCCGCCACGACGGGCCCGTGCAGCAGCCGCCCGGTGCCCACCGGGGTGCCGTCGGCGCGGACCGCGAGCACATGGACGGTGGCGGCGTCCGGGGCGTCGTGCTCGTCGTACTCCAGCTCCCCGGGGACCTTCTGCTCCCGTATGAAGACGTCCGCGCGGACGTCGAAGCAGGCGGAACGGTCCGCCTCGCCCACGGCGACGCGGACGGTGTACGGGGCGGGGCCGCCGATCGTCGTGGAGCCCTGGCCGGTGGCGGAGCCGTCGGTGGCGGAGCCGTCACCGACGGCCGTGGAGCCGGTCGTCACCGGCTCTCCTCGGCGATCTTCTCCAGCGCGAGCCGCAGATCGTCGGGGTAGGCGCTCTCGAACTCCACCCAGCTGCCGTCCGAGGGGTGCTCGAAGCCGAGGCGCACCGCGTGCAGCCACTGCCGGGTCAGCTGGAGCCGCTTGGCCATCGTCGGGTCGGCGCCGTAGGTCAGGTCGCCCACGCAGGGGTGGCGGTGGGCCGCCATGTGCACCCGGATCTGGTGGGTGCGCCCGGTCTCCAGCTTGATGTCGAGCAGCGAGGCGGCGCGGAACGCCTCCATCAGGTCGTAGTGGGTGACCGAGGGCTTGCCCTCGGCGGTCACGGCCCACTTGTAGTCGTGGTTCGGGTGGCGGCCGATCGGGGCGTCGATGGTCCCGCTCATCGGGTCCGGGTGGCCCTGCACCAGGGCGTGGTAGCGCTTGTCCACCGTCCGCTCCCGGAACTGCTGCTTCAGCAGGGTGTACGCGCGCTCCGACTTGGCGACGACCATCAGCCCGGAGGTGCCGACATCGAGCCGGTGCACGATCCCCTGCCGCTCGGCCGCGCCGGAGGTGGAGATCCGGTACCCGGCGGCGGCGAGGCCGCCGATCACGGTGGTGCCGGTCCAGCCGGGGCTGGGGTGCGCGGCCACGCCGACGGGCTTGACGATCACGACGATGTCGTCGTCGTCGTGGATGATCTCCATGCCCTCGACGGGCTCGGCGACGATCTGGACGGGCGCCGCGGCCCGCGGCATCTCGACCTCCAGGCAGGCACCGCCGTGGACCCGCTCGGACTTCCCCACGGCAGCGCCGTCGACCAGCACCTTCCCGGCGGCGGCCAGCTCGGCGGCCTTGGTGCGGGAGAACCCGAACATGCGGGAGATGGCGGCGTCGACGCGCTCGCCCTCAAGGCCATCGGGTACGGGCAGGGTGCGGATCTCGGGAAGGGTGCTCACCCGTCGAGTATGCCTTGTCCGGGCAGACCGCCGGTCCGGACCCGGGGCCTGCCATGATCACGCGGCCGGTCCGGGCGGCGGCTCCCCGGGGCGGGCGCCGTCAGTCCTTGTGGACCGTGCCGTCCGGGTCGAGACCCTTGAAGGACAGGATCACGATCAGCACGCCACCGCAGACGATCGCGGTGTCGGCGAGGTTGAAGACCGCGAAGTTCGCGGGGGCGATGAAGTCGACCACCGCGCCCTTGAAGACGCCGGGGGCCCGGAAGATCCGGTCGGTGAGATTGCCGAGGGCACCGCCCAGGAGCAGCCCGAGCGCGATGGCCCAGGGCAGGCTGTAGAGCTTGCGCGCCAGCCGGACGATCACGACGATCACCACGGTGGCGATGGCGGTGAAGATCACGGTGAACGCCTCGCCGATGCCGAACGCCGCGCCCGCGTTCCGTACCGCCTCGAAGCGGAGCAGGTCGCCGATGACCTCGATGGGCTCGTGGTGCTCCAGCTTCGCCACCACGAGCATCTTCGTCACGAGATCGATCAGATAGGCGACCGCCGCGACCGAGAACAGGACGGCGATCCGGCGCCTGCCCCGGGGCTGCTCGGCGGCGGCCGCGGCCTCGTCGGCCTCTGCTGGATCCGGCGTACCGATGATGCGCTCCGCCTCTGCCACGTGAGTCCCTCAAACCTAGGTGCCTGACTGACCACGAGGGTACGACACACACCTGCGGACTCAGCCTCGGCGTTCCTGCTTCTGCTTGCACTCCACACAGAGCGTGGCGCGCGGAAATGCCTGCATACGGGCCTTTCCGATGGGCTTGCCGCAGTTCTCGCAGACGCCGTAGGTGCCGGCGTCCAGCCGCTGGAGGGCCCGCTCGGTCTGTTCCAGCATCTCGCGGGCGTTGGCGGCGAGCGCCAGCTCGTGCTCGCGGGTGATGTTCTTGCTGCCGGTGTCGGCGTCGTCACCGCCCGAGCCGCCGCCGGAGTCCCGCATCAGCCCGGCGAGGGCCGCCTCGGAGGCCGCCAGCTCGGCGTTGAGCCGGGCGATGTCCGATTCCAGCTCGGTACGGGCCTCGGCGACCTCGGCGGCGGTCCAGGGGTCCTCGCCGGGGCGGACCGCCAGCTCACCGGGGGTCCCGGCGGCCGCCGTGCGGGCCGTGGGCACCGCCGCGCCGTCGTCGGCGGCCACAGAATTCTTCGCTCCCACCGTCCGTGCTCCTGTCTGCTTCGCGGCCTTCGCCGCCCCCTTGGCCGCGGGTGCGGCCCTGTGCGCGGCCTCACCGGCCGCGGTGCTGCCGGCCGCCTTCTTCGCCGGGGCGGCCTTCTTCGCGACGGCTTTCCTGGCAGCGGCCTTCTTCGCCGGAGCCTGCCCGGCCCCGGTTTCCTCCGCCGCGGTTTTCTCCGCCGCGGTCTTCCTGGCTGCCGTCTTCTTGGCCGCGGCCTTCTTCGCCGGAACCTTCTGGGCCGCGGTCTTCTTCGCCGCGGTTTTCTTGGCTGCGGTTCTCTTGGCTGCGGTTTTCTTCGCTGCGGCCTTCTTCGCGGGTGCCTCCGCCGCGGCTTCTTCCGGCGCCTGCGAGGCGGCGGCGCCCTCGCGGACCACGGCCTCCCCGGCGGCGGATTCCGTGGACGCCTGATCGCTCTCGGCGGTCTTCTTCGCCACCATGGCCGCGGCCCCTTCACATATTGTGATCTTGCTCGCGATTCGTGGTGGGACGATAAATCGACCCAGGCCCGGCGGCAAACGGGGCAGACCGCCTCCGCGGGCCCGCCCCGGCCTCGGTGGAACGGACCTGCAACCGTTGTGCCCAGCTCCCCGCCGGGTAATCCGTCCCCCGCCGGGCCCCTGGACCGTACCGGCGCGCATCTGGCCATTCGGGTCATACGGCCGCCCCCTTCCCCCCTCCCCGCGCGACCCGCCGGAGCGCCGTCCCCGCCCCGCCCCCGAGGCCGGGAATACTCGGTCCCAGGAGAGCCGTCCGGGCCCTTACACTGGGCGGAGCGAAAGGCTTGGATGGGGACGAGTAGCGTCGTACGCAGCCATGAGCGACCCGGGGACGGTGCGAGCCCGGGGGCGAGCGCGAAGTGAAGAATCACCCCGGAGCCGCCGGAAGAAAGCCATCGGGCGAGTAGAACCGGCTTCGCGACCCCAATGAGGGGGCGGCGCGCCCTGCGCCGCCAAGGAGGGTGGTACCGCGGGAGCAGCAGGCTCTCGTCCCTCCGACGGAAGAGAAGCTGTCCGCCGGAGGAGTTCCATGACACCCCCGCAGTACCGTCAGGTGCCCGCCCAGGTCGACCTGCCCGCGCTGGAGCACGCCGTGCTCGACTTCTGGCGCGAGAACAAGGTCTTCGCCAAGAGCGTCACCCAGTCCGAGGGCCGGCCCGAGTGGGTCTTCTACGAGGGCCCGCCGACCGCCAACGGCATGCCCGGCGCCCACCACATCGAGGCCCGGGTCTTCAAGGACGTCTTCCCCCGCTTCCGCACCATGCGCGGCTACCACGTGGCCCGCAAGGCGGGCTGGGACTGCCACGGCCTGCCCGTGGAGCTGGCCGTCGAGAAGGAGCTGGGCTTCTCCGGCAAGAAGGACATCGAGGCGTACGGCATCGCCGAGTTCAACGCCAAGTGCCGTGAGTCGGTGACCCGCCACACGGACGCCTTCGCCGAGCTGACCGACCGGATGGGCTACTGGGTCGACCTGGACGACGCCTACCGGACGATGGAGCCCGAGTACATCGACTCCGTCTGGTGGTCGCTGAAGGAGATCTTCAACAAGGGGCTGCTGGTCCAGGACCACCGCGTCTCCCCCTGGTGCCCCCGCTGCGGCACCGGCCTGTCCGACCACGAGCTGGCCCAGGGGTACGAGACCGTCGTCGACCCCTCGGTCTTCGTCCGCTTCCCGCTGACCTCCGGCCCGCTCGCGGGCGAGGCGGCGCTGCTGGTGTGGACGACGACCCCGTGGACCCTGGTCTCCAACACCGCCGTGGCCGCCCACCCGGACGTCACCTATGTGGTCGCCACCGACGGCACCGAGAAGCTGGTCGTCGCCGAACCGCTGGTGGAGAAGGCCCTCGGCGAAGGCTGGGAGGTCACCGGGGAGCGCTTCACCGGCGCCGAGATGGAGCGCTGGACCTACGAGCGCCCCTTCGACCTGGTCGAGTTCCCCGCCGAGGCCCACTTCGTGGTCAACGCGGAGTATGTGACCACCGAGGACGGCACCGGTCTGGTGCACCAGTCCCCCGCCTTCGGCGAGGACGACCTCCTGGTCTGCCGCGCCTACGGGCTGCCCGTGGTCAACCCGGTCCGCCCGGACGGCACCTTCGAGGAGGGCCTGCCGCTGGTCGGCGGCGTCTTCTTCAAGAAGGCCGACGAGGCGCTGACCGCCGACCTCCAGGCCCGCGGCCTGCTCTTCCAGCACATCCCGTACGAGCACAGCTACCCGCACTGCTGGCGCTGCCACACCGCGCTGCTGTACTACGCCCAGCCGTCCTGGTACATCCGCACCACCGCGGTCAAGGACCGGCTGATCGAGGAGAACGAGGGCACCAACTGGTTCCCCGACTCCGTCAAGCACGGCCGGTTCGGCGACTGGCTCAACAACAACGTCGACTGGGCGCTCTCCCGCAACCGCTACTGGGGCACCCCGCTGCCGATCTGGCGCTGCGAGGACAACCACCTCACCTGCGTCGGCTCCCGCGCCGAGCTGTCGGAGCTGACCGGCAGCGACCAGTCGGCGCTCGACCCGCACCGGCCCTTCATCGACGATGTCGTCTTCGACTGCCCGCACGAGGGCTGCGCGCTGAGCGCCGTCCGTGTGCCGGAGGTCATCGACGCCTGGTACGACTCGGGCTCGATGCCGTTCGCGCAGTACGGCTACCCGTACAAGAACAAGGAGCTGTTCGAGAAGCGCTACCCGGCGCAGTTCATCTCCGAGGCCATCGACCAGACCCGGGGCTGGTTCTACACCCTGATGGCCGTGGGCACCCTGGTCTTCGACAAGTCCTCCTACGAGAACGTCGTCTGCCTGGGCCACATCCTCGCCGAGGACGGCCGGAAGATGTCCAAGCACCTGGGCAACATCCTTCAGCCGATCCCGCTGATGGACCAGCACGGCGCGGACGCCGTCCGCTGGTTCATGGCGGCCGGCGGCTCGCCCTGGTCGGCGCGGCGGGTGGGCCACGGCACCATCCAGGAAGTCGTCCGCAAGACGCTGCTGACCTACTGGAACACGGTGGCGTTCCAGGCGCTGTACGCCCGGACCTCCGGCTGGACCCCGTCCGCGGCCGACCCGGCGCCGGCGGACCGCACCATCCTGGACCGCTGGCTCCTCGGCGAGCTGAACACGCTCGTGGACCAGGTCACGCAGGCCATGGAGAAGTACGACACCCAGCGCGCGGGCAAGCTGCTCTCGTCCTTCGTGGACGACCTGTCCAACTGGTACGTGCGCCGCTCCCGGCGCCGTTTCTGGCAGGGCGACAAGGCCGCGCTGCGCACGCTGCACGAGGTCGTCGAGACCGTGACCCGGCTGATGGCCCCGCTCACCCCCTTCATCACCGAGCGGGTCTGGCAGGACCTGGTGGTCCCGGTGACCCCGGACGCGCCGGAGTCGGTGCACCTGTCGACCTGGCCCGAGTCCGACCCCTCCGCCATCGACACCGAGCTGTCGCGGCAGATGACCCTGGTGCGCCGGCTGGTCGAACTGGGCCGGGCGACCCGCGCCGAGTCGGGCGTCAAGACACGTCAGCCGCTCTCCCGCGCCCTGGTCGCGGCGTCCGGCTTCGATCACCTCTCGCCGGAGCTGCACGCCCAGATCACCGAGGAGCTGAACGTCTCCTCGCTGGCCTCGCTCTCCGAGGTGGGCGGCTCGCTGGTGGACACCACCGCCAAGGCCAACTTCCGGGCGCTGGGCAAGCGGTTCGGCAAGGGCGTCCAGGCCGTGGCCAAGGCGGTCGCCGAAGCGGACGCCGCCGCGCTCTCCCTGGCCCTGCGCCAGGGCACGGCCTCGGTCGAGGTCGAGGGCGAGAGCGTCACGCTCGCCCCGGACGAGGTCATCATCACCGAGACCCCGCGCGAGGGCTGGTCGGTGGCGTCGGACTCGGGCGCCACGGTCGCACTGGACCTGGAGATCACGCCCGAGCTGCGCCTCGCCGGACTGGCGCGGGACGCGATCCGGCTGATCCAGGAGGCCCGGAAGAACAGCGGCCTCGATGTCGCCGACCGGATCGCCGTGGTGTGGGGGTCGGACGACCCGGCCACGGGTGAGGCACTGACGGAGCACACCACGCTGATCGCCGACGAGGTCCTCGCGACGGAGTTCACCCGTTCGACTCCGGACGACACGTTCGGACCGGCCTTCACGGACGAGTCCCTGGCGCTCACCTTCCACCTGCGCAAGGTCTGATCATCATCCCCCCGACAGGGGGTCGGCCCCACCTCCGGGACCGACCCCCTGTCCCCCTTTTGCCACACCAAGAACACCCGAACAGCCGCCTCCTCTTTTGCAGGCTCGGTTCGCCTCCGGGGTGCTAGTGCGCGTGTCGACGGTCGATCGTGCTCGACCGCTCGTTCCTCACGGCCTCCGCGCGTTCTCCCTTTCGACACCCGCGGCACCCCTTCGGCTCACTCGCGCAGGGCGCAGGCCAGGGCCGAGGCGATCGCCCAGTACGGGCCCGCCCTCTGTGGCAACCAGGTCCGGGCAACAAGGACGACAGCCAAGAACGACGATGGGCCGGGCCCAGGACTCTCGTCCCGGCCCGGCCCATCACCGCTGCCGACGGCTACGCGCTCACGGCGCGTCGCGCCTCAGTTGTCGTCCTCGTCGATCAGGAATCCCCGCATCGGCGCGGGCGCCTGCTGCATCGGCTGCGGCGCCTGCGGCCGCACCGGTGCCATCGGCTGGGTCATCGCCGGGGACATCTGCTGCTGCCCGCCGTACGAAGGAGCCCCGCCCATCGGAGGGTTGCCGCCCATGGGCTGGCCCATCGCGGGGGCGCCGCCCATGGAGTGGCCCATCGCCGGAGCACCGGCCGACGCCATCGACGGCGACGGCGGCAGCGAGGCCGCCGACGGCGCGCGCGGCGGCGCCAGCGAGTCGTCGGCCTGGGTCTCCAGCTGACGCAGCTGGCTCTCCAGGTACGACTTCAGACGGGTGCGGTACTCACGCTCGAAGCCCCGCAGGTCCTCGACCTTGCGCTCCAGCGTCGCCCGCGCGGACTCCAGGGAGCCCATGGCGACGCGGTGCTTCTCCTGCGCGTCCCGCTCCAGCGCGTCGGCCTTGGCGCGGGCGTCCCGCTCCAGGCCCTCGGCGCGCGAACGGGCCTCGCCGACAATCTTGTTGGCCTCGGAACGGGCCTCGGCGATCGCCTGGTCGGCGGTCTGCTGGGCCAGCGAGAGGACACGGGCCGCGCTGTCGCCGCCGGGGCCCTGAGCGGGCTGCGGCATCTGCGGGCCACCATGACCGGGGTGACCGCCCATGGGCGCACCCTGCATCGGACCGCCGTGGCCGCCCATGGGGCCACCCTGCATCGGACCACCGGGACCCATCGGGCCACCGTGGCTGGGACCGGCCGGCAGCTGAGGCGCTCCACCCGGCAGCTGGGGGGGACCCATCTGCGGAGGCTGCTGCTGGACCGGCGGGCCCGATATGGCGGCGGGTACCGGGGCCCCCGGGGCACCCCGGCCGTCCTGCGGCTCCGGGGGCTTGCGCATCCCCTGCTGCTGCTGGTTCTGTGCGGCCGCGCGAGTCGCCGCCGCCAGCTTGGCGCGGAGGTCCTCGTTCTCCCGGAGCAACCGGGTCAATTCGCCTTCGACCTCGTCAAGAAAGGCATCGACCTCGTCCTCGTCATAGCCTTCTCGGAGGCGGACGGTCGTGAACTGCTTGTTCCGCACGTCCTCGGGGGTCAGCGGCATCTCTTCTTCACCTCTACGTAGTCGTCGGCAGTCGGCAAGACCGTATCGTCCACTCCTACCCTTCTCATCACGCGAAACGACCCACGATGCTGAGCAGGATCCAAACGATGATCATCAGAACGAAGAAGGACAGGTCCAGTGCCACGCCCCCGAGACGCAACGGCGGGATGAACCGCCGGAGGAGCTTGAGCGGTGGATCGGTGACAGTGTAGGTGGCCTCCAGGAGGACCACCATCGCCTTGCCGGGTTGCCATGAACGGGCGAACTGGAAGACGTAGTCCATGACGAGCCGGAAGAAGAGCACGACGAGGAAACACAACAGCGCGATATAGACCACCTGTAGTGCGACGCTCATCCTGCGCTTCCCTCTCCCCTGTCACGTCCACGGCCTGGCCCCCAACGGGCCGGCGGGCGTGTCGTTGTCCTGTGCGCGCACTCACGTGCCCGCGGTACTGCTCTTCTCAGCTCTGGTTGAAGAAACCGCCCTCTGCGATACGGGCCTTGTCCTCCGCCGTGACATCGACGTTAGCAGGAGACAGCAGGAACACCTTCTGTGTCACGCGCTCAATGCTGCCATGGAGACCGAAGACGAGTCCCGCAGCGAAGTCGACAAGTCGCTTCGCGTCGGTGTCGTCCATCTCCGTGAGATTCATGATCACCGGAGTGCCCTCGCGGAAGTGTTCCCCGATGGTACGGGCCTCGTTGTAGGTCCGCGGGTGCAACGTGGTGATGCGGTACGGCTCCCGCTCGGACACGACCTTGGGCATGATCACCGGTGAGTTCTTCTCCAGGCTGGGACGTTCAGGTGTGATGGATGCCACGGGGGCGATTCGCGCAGGACGCCCGTTTTCTGCGGGTAGCGAAGTCGGCAGCGGCAACGGGTCGCGCTGCGGCGGAGGCTGGACCGCGCGCACCGGTTCCTCACGCTCCACGGGGTGCGCCGGCGGGTGCCGGCGGTGCTCCCGTTCGGGCTCCGGCTCGGGCTCGAAGTCGTCGTCGGGGTCGAAGCCCCTGCCGTCGTACCCATCGTCCTCCACGAGGCCGAGGTAGACCGCCATCTTGCGCATCGCGCCGGCCATGCTCTGAGTCCTCCGCTCTGTGGTGGATCGCACTGTTCGCCTATGTCGCACAGCCACCAAGTGCCCGCGATCCACTGGGTCTGCCCGCTTTGCTGCGGGAATGACCATATTTTCTGCTGTGGTCCGACTTCCTGGCGACGTTACCCGAGCCGGGGACGGACTCCGAGTACCGCCGTACCGACGCGTACATGTGTCGCCCCGGCCGCCACGGCCTCTTCGAGGTCCGCACTCATCCCCGCCGACACCATGTTCGCAGCAGGATGCCGCACGCGCAGGCCGGATGAGATTTCCAGCAGCCGCCCGAACGCGGCCCGTTGCCGCCCCGCATAGGCTCCGGCCAGCGGCGCGACCGTCATCAGACCGTCGAGCCGCAACCCCTGGGACGCTTCGACGGCGGCGGCCAGTTCCGCGACGCCGTCCGGCGCGACCCCGCCGCGCTCCCCGCGTGCGCCGGCGTCCGCGTCCAGCGCCACCTGGATCAGGCACCCCACCTCGCGGCCCGCGCGGACCGCCCCGGCGGAGAGCGCCGTGACCAGCTTCATACGGTCGACGGACTGCACCACATCGGCATAACCCAGTACAGAACGGACCTTATTCGTCTGGAGCTGGCCGACGAAGTGCCAGCGGAGGTCCAGGTCCGCGCAGGCGGCGGCCTTGGGGGCGGCGTCCTGGTCACGGTTCTCGGCGACATTCCTCACACCGAGTTCATGCAGAAGGCGGACATCGCTCGCGGGGTAGGTCTTGGTGACCACGATCAGGGTCACCTCGTCCCGGGCGCGGCCGGCGGCGGCACAGGCGGCGGCGATACGTTCCTCCACCTTCGCCAGATTTTCGGCGAGTTCGGCCCGGCGTGCCGGGTCCGGAAGGTCGTGGCGCTCCGTCATGCTGCTGTCTCTCCTGCCGGGGAAGCGGCGTCCGCCTCTCCGCGGAGCGGCTCCATCCAGACATATCCGGCGAGCCGCCCGGTGGTGCGGTCGCGGCGGTACGAGTAGTGGTCCGGGGATTCCCGCGTGCACACGGGCGAGGCGGCGGCGTCCGTCACCCCGGCGGCGGCGAGCTGGGCGAGCACGCCCCGGGTGACGTCGACGGCCGGGGTGCCCGCGCGGGTCGTCGCCCATGCGGCCGGTTCCACCGCGGCCACCTCGGCCCGCATCTCCTCGGGCACTTCGTAGCAGAGGCCGCAGACGGCGGGGCCGGTGCGGGCGGTGATCCGCTCGGGCCGGGCCCCCAGCTCCACCATGGCCGCGACCGTCGCGGGGACCACGCCCGCGACCAGCCCGGGGCGGCCGGCGTGGGCCGCGCCCACGACGGCGGCGACCGGGTCGGCGAGCAGGACGGGGACGCAGTCGGCGGTCAGGACGGCGAGGGCGAGTCCGCGCCGGGCGGTCACCACCCCGTCGACCGCCGGTACGGGCCCCTCGCCCCAGGGCCCTTCGGCCACGACGACGTCCCGGCCGTGCACCTGGTTCATCCAGACCACCAGCGCGGGGTCCAGGCCCAGGGCCTTCGCCGCGATCTCCCGGTTGGTCCGGACGGCTCCGGGGTCGTCGCCGACCGCCCCGCCGAGATTCAGCTCCTCGTACGGAACGGCGCTCACCCCGCCCCACCGGTCGGTGAAGGCGAAGTGCGCGCCGTTCGCGTGTATCGCGTCGTGCCCCACGGTCACTTCAGGAAGTCCGGGACATCCAGCTCCTCGGCCGAGGTGTCCGGGTAGGGACGGGCCTGCGGGACCTGCGGAGTGTGGGACGGGCCGTGGTCGTGCACGGAGGGGGCCGGCTCGGCCGGGGGCTCCTCGCGCACGGGTACGGACCCCAGTGAACCGAGCGAGCCGACCGAGCGGGCCGGGGGCTCGGGGCGCTGCGCCGGGGGCTGCGGCTCCTCGCGCTTGCCCGCCGAGCCGAGGACGGTGTCCCGGCGGGCGGGCGGCTGGCCGCCGTCGAACCCGGCGGCGATGACGGTGACCCGGACCTCGTCGCCGAGGGCGTCGTCGATGACGGCACCGAAGATGATGTTCGCCTCGGGGTGGGCCGCCTCGCTGACCAGCTGGGCCGCCTCGTTGATCTCGAAGAGACCGAGGTCGGAGCCGCCGGAGATGGAGAGCAGCACCCCGCGGGCGCCGTCGATGGACGCCTCCAGCAGCGGGGAGGAGATCGCCATCTCGGCCGCGGCCACCGCGCGGTCGTCGCCGCGGGCCGAGCCGATGCCCATGAGCGCGGAGCCGGCCTCGGACATCACGGACTTCACATCGGCGAAGTCCAGGTTGATCAGGCCGGGCGTGGTGATGAGGTCGGTGATGCCCTGGACGCCCGAGAGCAGCACCTGGTCGGCGGACTTGAACGCGTCGAGCACGCTGACCTGGCGGTCCGAGATGGACAGCAGCCGGTCGTTGGGGATGACGATGAGGGTGTCGACCTCTTCGCGCAGCTCGGCGATGCCGTCCTCGGCCTGGTTGGCGCGGCGGCGGCCCTCGAAGGTGAAGGGGCGGGTCACCACGCCGATGGTGAGCGCGCCCAGGGAGCGCGCGATGTTGGCGACGACGGGGGCGCCGCCGGTGCCGGTGCCGCCGCCCTCGCCGGCGGTCACGAAGACCATGTCGGCCCCCTTGAGGACCTCCTCGATCTCCTCGCGGTGGTCCTCGGCCGCCTTGCGGCCGACGGCGGGGTTGGCGCCGGCGCCGAGACCCCGGGTCAGTTCCCGGCCGACGTCGAGCTTGACGTCGGCGTCGCTCATCAACAACGCCTGAGCGTCGGTGTTGATGGCGATGAACTCGACGCCCTTGAGACCGACCTCGATCATTCGGTTGATGGCATTGACACCACCGCCGCCGACACCGATGACCTTGATGACTGCGAGGTAGTTCTGCGGTGCTGCCACGTCGAAGGCCTCTCGCCTCGAAATACGTGCCGTCGCCGCGCGTTGCCCGCGCGGTCGCGGCTGATGCCGATGGGGCGGTCCGAATTGCCGACCCGAACCCTAACGTTGAAGTTTAGGGTTACCAGTGCGTCTGTTCGCTGGACTCCCCGAACAGGACACTAAGTCGACAAGCGGGGCGCGTTCAATGAACACGCCGAACCTCCCGTTTTTCTTTTCACCCTATGTGATCAGCCGTTGCGCTGACCAGCCAGGGCCCCGAGAGACGCGTTACGGCGTCAACTCGCGGACACCGCGGGGGCGGTGGGAGCGCTCACATCGAAGTGACGGGCCCGTGGAGCGGCTTTCAGCAGCGCGGTGAGGGCGCGCGCCTTCGCCTCGCCCTCCTCCGGGCTCCCCCACACCACCCTGCGCTCCCCCGTCAACTCCAGGACCATGTCGTCATATGAACGCACTACGAGCGTGCGCAGGTCGGCCACGACCTTCCCGGGCAGCCCCTCCCGGACCCGGACCGCCTCCCGCGTCAGGCGCGCCAAGGGGAAACGGCGCAGACTGGGGGAGCGCTCGACGGCGAGTTCCAGCCGGGGTACGCCCCGGACCGGCCGGTCCACCGTCGCGAAACGGACACCGTCGTCGTCCACTTCGACATAGCGCCTCCCCTGAACGAGCTGGAGCACCGGTTGACGCTCGGTCACCTCCAGGGTGACGCCCCGGGGCCAGGAGCGGGAGACCTCCACCGTGTCGGCGCGCGGCAGCCGCCGCAGGATCCGTTCCTCGACGGCGTCGGTGTCCAGGGAGACGAGCGGTTCGCCGACGGGCACCTCGGCCGCGCGGACGACCTGGGCGGTCGTCAGCACATCCGTACCGGAGGCCCGGACGCTCTCCACCCGCAGCCAGGACGAGCCGTAGAGCAGCCAGCCGGCCCCGGCGGCGAGCGCGGCGGCGGCCAGTGCGATCAGCAGACCGCGGCGGCCGGGGCGGAAGCGGAACCGGCCCCCGGCGGGCGGGGCCGGCGGTGGGCCGGACTCCTGCCGCGGGCGGCGCGGGGTGCCGCGAGCACCGCGTTCGGCGGTGGTGGGTCCGGCCACGCTCCGGTCTCCTTCCGGCCAGTGCCCGGGGCCGGGCGGCCCCGGGCCGGGCGGATCTCCCGCCTGACGGTTCGCACGCTGGGGGTACCGCGGGAACGCGGGACCCTACCGGCGTGCGGCGATCGCGTCGTACACCATGCCGACGAGCAGATGGTCGGCGTCCCGGCGGCCGAACTCGGCGGCGGAGCGGGACATCTCGTACAGCCGGTGCGGATCGGCCAGCACCGGAAGGACGTTCTCCTGCACCCACTGGGCCGTCAGCTCGGAGTCGTCCACGAGGAGTCCGCCGCCCGCCTTGACCACCGGCTGGGCGTTGAGCCGCTGTTCGCCGTTGCCGATGGGCAGCGGTACGTACGCGGCGGGCAGGCCGACCGCCGACAGCTCGGCCACGGTCATCGCGCCCGCGCGGCAGAGCATCATGTCGGCCGCCGCATACGCGAGGTCCATCCGGTCCACATACGGAACCGGGATGTACGGCGGCATTCCGGGCATGTTCTCCACATACGGCAGCTCGTTCTTGGGGCCGACCGCGTGCAGGATCTGGATGCCGGAGCGCTGGAGGGCCGGGGCGGCCTGCTGGATGACCTCGTTCAGCCGCCGGGCGCCCTGGGAGCCGCCGGAGACGAGCAGGGTCGGCAGCTGGGGGTCGAGCCCGAAGGCCTCGCGCGCCTCGGGGCGGACCCTGGCCCGGTCCAGCGTGGCGATGGAGTACCGCAGCGGGATGCCGATGTAGCGGGCGCCCCGCAGCTTGCTGTCGGGGGTGGCGACGCCGACGCCGGCCGCGTACCGGGAACCGATCTTGTTGGCGAGGCCGGGCCGGGCGTTGGCCTCGTGGACCACGATCGGCACCCCGAGCCGCTTGGCCGCGAGATAGCCGGGGAGCGCCACATAGCCGCCGAAGCCGACGACGCAGTCGGCCTTGGTCCGCTCCAGTACCTGCTCGGCCGCCTTGATGGTGCCGCGCAGCCGGCCGGGGACGGTGATCAGCTCCGGGGTCGGCCTGCGGGGCAGCGGCACGGCGGGGATGAGCGCCAGCTCGTAGCCCCGCTCGGGGACGAGCCGGGTCTCCAGTCCGCGCTCCGTGCCCAGGGCAGTGATCCCCACGGTCGGGTCCTGCCTGCGCAGGGCGTCCGCGAGGGCGAGCGCCGGCTCGATGTGGCCGGCGGTCCCCCCGCCGGCGAGTACGACATGCACCGAAATTCACCGCTCTCCGGACGGACGCTTCACGACGCGCCGTCTCATCGACTTCCATCTCACCCCTGGCCGACGCATGGCCAGGGCCGCCTTCGCGGCGGGTTCCTCTCGCGCGAAGGCGATCAGCAGCCCGATAGCGAACATGGTCGGCAGCAGGGCCGACCCTCCGTAGGAGAACAGCGGCAGGGGAACACCGGCGATCGGCAGCAGTCCGAGCACCGCACCGATGTTGACCATGGCCTGGGCCATGATCCAGGTGGTCACGCCTCCCGCCGCGTACCTGACGAAGTGGTCCTCCGTGCGTCCGGCCACGCGGATACCCGCATAGCCTAGAGCCGCGAACAGGCCGAGGACCGACAGTGTCCCCGCCAGGCCCAGTTCCTCCCCGGCGATGGCGAAGATGAAGTCGGTATGCGATTCGGGCAGTTGACCCCATTTTTCCACACTCGCACCGAGCCCGGAACCGAACCATCCGCCGGAGGCCAGCGCATAGAGTCCATGGACCGCCTGCCAGCACTGGCCCTGGGGCCCCAGATCCTCGGCGCCCACGCAGAACAGCCGGGACATCCGATTCTCACTCGTACGAATCAGCATAAAGCCGACCAGACCGGCGATGCCCAGGACGCCGGCGAAGAGCCTCGTCGGGGCACCGGCCAGCCAGAGCAGGCCGAACAGGATGGCGGTGAGGATGATCGACGTACCCATGTCCCCGCCCAGCATGATCAGACCGAGCAGGGTGAAGCCGACCGGGACCAGCGGGACCAGTATGTGCTTCCACTGGTTCAGCAGCCGCTTCTCCTGTTTGCGGGCGAGCAGGTCCGCGCCCCACAGGATCAGCGCCAGCTTGCCGAACTCACTGGGCTGGAGCTGGAAGGGGCCGCCGAGCGAGAGCCAGTTCTGATTGCCGCCGACGGACTCCCCTATCCCCGGGACCTGCACCAGCGCCATCAGGAAGACGGTGACGATCAGCAGCGGATAGGCCAGCGCCCGGTGCAGCCGGGAGGAGGTCCGGGCCGCGATCACCAGCAGGACGGTGCCGATGACCGCCGCCAGGAACTGTTTGCGGAAGAAATAGGTGCTCGGCAGCGAGAGCGAGAGCGCCTTGATCATCGAGGCCGAGTAGACCATCACCAGACCGAGCACGGTGATCAGCAGGGCGCTGCCGATGATGACGTAGTACGCGGTGAGCGGACGGTCCCAGGCCCTGCGGACCCGCTCGTACAGCCGGCGGGGCGCACCGCCGCGCGGGGGGCCGGTGGTGGCCCCGGTGCTCCGCGGCCGTGGCCCGGGGCCATGCGGGGGCCCGGGCGCCCGTCCGCCGCGCCGGCCGGGGCCGGCGGGGCGGCGGGGCCCCGCGGTGGTGTCGTCGGCCGGCATGGGCGCTGTCCCCTCCAGTCGTGCCTGGCGCGCGCCGCCGTGCGCCCCGGAGGTTCCCGGGACGCACGGCACGGCGCGGAGCCCGGGCCGGTCAGGCGCCCTCGGCGGCGAGCGCTCGGACCGCGTCGGCGAACGCCTCGCCCCGCTTGTTGTAGTTGACGAACATGTCCATCGAGGCACACGCCGGGGCGAGCAGCACCGTGTCCCCGGGCCGGGCGAGCCGGGCCGCCTCCCGGACCGCCGCCGGCATCGCCCCAGTGTCGGTCCGGTCGAGGTCCACGACCGGGACCTCGGGGGCGTGTCGTGCCAGGGCTTCCCGGATCAGCGCGCGATCCGCCCCGATGAGCACGGCCGCGCGCAGCCGCCCGGCCGATTGTCCGACGAGTTCGTCGAAGGTGGCGCCCTTCGCCAGGCCGCCGGCGATCCATACGATCGGATCGTAGGCCGCGAGCGAGGCGGCGGCGGCGTGGGTGTTCGTGGCCTTGGAGTCGTCCACGTACGCCACACCGGCCACATCGGCGACCTTCTCGATCCGGTGCGGATCGGGCCGGAAGGCCCGCAGGCCGTCCCGGACGGCGGTCGCGGAGACGCCGTAGGCGCGGGCGAGGGCCGCCGCCGCGAGGGCGTTGGCGATGTTGTGCGGGGCAGGCGGGTCGATGTCGGCGACCTCGGCCAGCTCCTGGGCCTGCTGGTGACGCTTCTCCACGAAGGCGCGGTCGACGAGGATGCCGTCGACCACACCCAGCTGGGAGGGGCCGGGGGTGCCCAGGGTGAAGCCGACGGCCCGGCAGCCCTCCACCACGTCCGCCTCGCGCACCAGGTCCTCGGTGGCCGGGTCGGCGGCGTTGTAGACGCAGGCGACGGTGTTGCCCTCGTAGATCCGGCCCTTGTCGGCGGCGTACGCCTCCATCGAGCCGTGCCAGTCCAGGTGGTCCGGCGCCAGATTGAGGACGGCGGCGGAGTGGGCGCGCAGCGAGGGCGCCCAGTGCAGCTGGTAGCTGGACAGCTCCACGGCGAGTACGTCGTACTCCTGCTCGCCGAGGACGGCGTCCAGGAGGGAGACGCCGATGTTGCCGACGGCGGCCGTGCGCAGGCCCGCCGCCTGAAGGATCGAGGCGAGCATGCGGACCGTGGTGGTCTTGCCGTTGGTGCCGGTGACCGCGAGCCAGGGGGCGGCGCCGGGGCCGCGCAGCCGCCAGGCCAGCTCGACATCGCCCCAGATCTCCGCGCCCGCCTCGGCGGCGGCCAGGAAGAGGGGCTTGTCGGGGCGCCAGCCGGGGGCGGTGACGACCAGCTCGGTGCCCTCGGGGAGGGTGTCGCCGTCGCCGAGGCGGACGGTGATCCCGAGGGCCTCCAGCTCGGCGGCCTGGGCCCGGGAGCGCTCGTCGGCACCGTCGTTGACGACGGTGACGCGCGCTCCGAGCCCGTGCAGGACCCGGGCCGCCGGCATGCCGGAGACCCCGAGTCCGGCGACGGTGACCCGTCGGCCCTGCCACTGCTCCGTGCTCACTTGGCGGCCGCCCACCCTGCGTAGAAGATGCCGAGGCCCACGATGACGCACATGCCCTGGATGATCCAGAACCGGACCACCACCAGGACCTCGGACCACCCCTTGAGTTCGAAGTGGTGCTGGAGCGGGGCCATTCTGAAGACGCGCTTGCCGGTCAGGCGGAACGAGCCGACCTGGATCACCACGGACATGGTGATCAGGACGAAGAGTCCGCCGAGGACGGCGAGGAGCAGTTCGGTGCGGGAGCAGATGGCGAGACCCGCCAGCGCGCCGCCGAGGGCGAGCGAGCCGGTGTCACCCATGAAGATCTTGGCGGGCGAGGTGTTCCACCACAGGAAGCCGAAGCAGGCTCCCATCAGGGCGGAGGCGACGACCGCGAGGTCGAGCGGGTCGCGTACCTCGAAACAGGCCGCCGGGTTGATCAGGTCGCCCGCGCTGGCGCAGGACTCCTGGAACTGCCACAGGCCGATGAAGGTGTACGCGCCGAAGACCATCACGGAGGCGCCGGTTGCCAGGCCGTCCAGACCGTCGGTGAGGTTCACGCCGTTGGACATGGCCAGGATCATGAAGAGCGCCCAGACCACGAAGAGCACCGGGCCGATGGTCCAGCCGAAGTCGCTGACGAACGAGAGCTTCATGGACGCGGGGGTGTTGCCGCGGTTGTCGGCGAACTGGAGCGCCAGCAGCGCGAAGGTGATGCCGACGATCAGCTGTCCCGCCATCTTCGCCTTGGCCCGCAGGCCCAGCGACCGCTGCTTGACGATCTTGATGTAGTCGTCCAGGAAGCCGACCAGGCCCATGCCGGTCATCAGGAAGAGGACCAGCAGTCCGGAGACCGTGGGCGTCTCGCCGTTGATCAGCTTGGCGCAGGCGTACGCGATCAGGGTGGCGAGGATGAAGGAGATACCGCCCATGGTGGGCGTCCCCTTCTTGCTGCCGTGGGTGCGCGGGCCGTCGTCCCGGATGAACTGGCCATACCCCTTGCGGGCCAGCAACTTGATCAGCAGCGGGGTGCCGATGAGGGTCAGGAAGAGGCCGATGGCCCCCGCGAACAGGATCTGCCTCATCGACCGGCACCCTGCCCATCGGTGGCGGCAGCGGGGTCGAGCAGCGCCTGAGCGACCCGTTCGAGCCCGACCGATCTCGATGCCTTCACCAGTACGACGTCTCCCGGACGCAGTTCACTGCGCAACAGGTCGATCGCCGCCCGCGCGTCGGACACGTGCACCGACTCCTCACCCCACGAACCCTCGTTATATGCGCCCAGTTGCAGCCAGGAGGCTTCCCTGCCCCCGACCGCGACGAGCTTGCTGACGTTGAGCCGGACGGCGAGCCGTCCGACGGCGTCGTGCTCGGCGAGCGCTTCGTCACCGAGTTCGGCCATCAGGCCGAGCACCGCCCACGTCCGTCCCCCCCGGGACCGCGCGCCCTGGCCCATCGCGGCCAGCGCGCGCAGCGCCGCCCGCATGGATTCGGGGTTCGCGTTGTAGGCGTCGTTGACGATCGTCACGCCGTCCGGACGCTCGGTGACCTCCATGCGCCAGCGGGAGAGGGTGCCGGCCTCGGAGAGCGCGAGGGCGATCTCGTCGACGGGCATGCCCAGCTCATGGGCGACGGCGGCCGCGGCGAGCGCGTTCGACACGTGGTGCTCACCGTACAGCCGCATGGTCACATCGCTGCACCCGGTGGGGGTGTGAAGCGTGAAGGCGGGCTGTCCTTGCGGGGTGAGCCGGACATTCGCGGCACGGACGGCGGCGCTCTCGTGCTCGCCGAAGAGGACCACCCGCGCGCGGGTGCGCGAGGCCATGGCCCGTACGAGGGGGTCGTCGGCGTTGAGGACGGCCACTCCGCCCTCGTCGGCCGGCGGCAGGGCCTCCACCAGCTCGCCCTTGGCCAGGGCGATCCGGTCCCGGCCGCCGAACTCGCCGACGTGGGCGGTGCCGACGTTGAGGACGAGTCCCACGCGCGGCGGCACCAGGCCGGTCAGATAGCGGATGTCGCCGACGTACCGGGCGCCCATCTCCAGCACCAGGTGCCGGGTGTCCGCGTCGGCCCGCAGCGCGGTGAGCGGCAGCCCGATCTCGTTGTTGAGGTTGCCCTCCGGGTAGACGGTGGGCCCCTGACGCCGGAGCAGCTGGGCGATCAGGTCCTTGGTGCTGGTCTTCCCGGCGGAGCCGGTGAGCGCGACGGTCGTGGTGCCGAGGCGTTCCACGACATGGCGGGCGAGCGCGCCGAGGGCCGCCGTGACGTCGGGGACGACGACAGCGGGCACCCCGACGGGCCGGGTGGCGAGTACGGCCACCGCCCCGTCGGCGACGGCGCGTTCCGCGTAGTCGTGCCCGTCGGCGTGTTCGCCGGCGAAGGCGGTGAAGAGGGCGCCGGGCCGCACCTGGCGGGAGTCGGTGACGACGGGCCCGGTGACGAGGAGGTCCGGGTCCGGTATGTCGTACGACTGCCCGCCGACGATGGCGGCGATCTCGGCGAGGGAGAGGGCGATCACTTGGTCATCCCCGGGGGTTTCGGTGGCTGTCGGCGCGGGAGGCACGGATGGCCTCCCGCAGTACCTGGCGGTCGTCGAAGGGGCGGACGACTCCGGCGATGTCCTGGCCCAGCTCATGGCCCTTGCCCGCGATCAGCACGGTGTCCCCGGGCTCGGCGCGGGCGACGGCCGTGGCGATGGCGGCGGCCCGGTCGGCGTCGACCAGGACCTGGCCGCGCTCGTGGGCGGGGACCTCCGCGGCTCCGGCGAGCATGGCCGCGAGGATCGCGAGCGGGTCCTCGGAACGGGGGTTGTCCGAGGTCAGGACGGCGGTGTCGGCGAGGCGTGCGGCCGCGGCGCCCATGGGGCCGCGCTTGGTGGTGTCGCGGTCGCCGCCGCAGCCGAGGACGATGTGGAGCCGGCCCTCGGTGACCTTGCGCAGGGAGCGCAGCACGGAGTCGACCGCGTCGGTCTTGTGGGCGTAGTCGACCACGGCGAGGTAGGGCTGGCCCTCGTCCACGCGCTCCAGGCGGCCCGGGACGCCGGGGACGGCGGCGATGCCGTCGGCGGCGGTCTGCGGGTCGATCCCGGCGGCGGCGAGGGCGACGACGGCGGCGAGGGTGTTGGCCACGTTGAACGGGCCGGGCAGCGGGGCGCGCGCGCTCACGCGGACGCCCGCGGGCCCGGCGATGGTCAGCGTGGAGCCCAGCGGGCCGACCTCGACGTCCTCGGCCCGCCAGTCGGCGTCCGGGTGGCCCTCGGCGGAGAACGTGGTGACCGGTACGGTCGCCTCCGCGGCGAGTCTGCGGCCGTACTCGTCGTCCAGGTTGACCACGCCGTGCCGGCTGCGGGCGGGGGTGAAGAGCTGTGCCTTCGCCTGGAAGTAGTCCTCCATGCCGGAGTGGAATTCCATGTGCTCGGGGCTGAGGTTGTTGAAGACGGCGACGTCGAAGACGCAGCCGTCGACGCGGCCGAGGACCAGGGCGTGGCTGGAGACCTCCATGGCGACGGCGTCGACCCCGCGCTCGCCCATGACGGCGAAGAGGGCCTGGAGGTCGGTGGCCTCGGGGGTGGTCCGCTCGGACTTGATCCGCTCGTCGCCGATCCGGGTCTCGACGGTGCCGACCAGGCCGGTTGTGCGGCCGGCGGCGCGCAGGCCGCCCTCCATCAGATAGACGGTGGTGGTCTTGCCCGAGGTGCCCGTGATGCCGATCTGGAGCAGCCGCTCGCCGGGGTGGCCGTAGATCGCGGCGGCGAGTTCGCCCATGCGGGCGCGGGGGTCGCCGGTGACGAGGACGGGCAGGCCGGTCGCGGCGGCGCGGTCGGCACCGGCGGGGTCGGTGAGGATCGCGGCGGCGCCGAGGCCCGCGGCCTGGGCGGTGAAGTCGGCGCCGTGCACGCGGGCGCCGGGGAGGGCCGCGTAGATGTCGCCGGGGCGCACGGCCCGGGAGTCGTGGGTGATGCCGGTGACGTGGATCCGCTCGTCCGCCGCCGGAGCGCTCACCCCCAGACGGGCGGCCAGGTCCCCGAGCGGCGTCGGGTGCGGCCGGGCCGGCCGGGGGGCTCCCGGCTGTCGCCCGGGGGTGTCCTGCGGGGTGGTTCGGTACTGATCAGCGTGTGGCACGGCGGTGAGCGTACCGGGCCCACCCGGCGCGGGGCGAAATGAGGCGGGGGTGGTGTTCTGGTTCCCGGAGTCGGGGGTGATGGTCGTCACTGATGGTTCCTCGGGTCGGTCACGGGCCGGTCTGTCGGCGCGTCGGCGGGCGTCCGGCGGCTCCTTCGGGTGCGGTGGGCGGGTGCCCGGTCTTCGGGCGGGATCCGGCGGCGGTGCCGGGGCACGGGGCCGCCGGGGACGGGCTCATGGGCCGGAGCCGAAGGTGACGGGGAGATCGGGGGCCTTCGCCCCGGTCGGCGGGACCCGGAGGGTCTTCAGCGCGAACCGGGTGACCTCCTGGTGGACCGGGCCGCAGATCTGGCCGCCGAAGTAGCTGCCCTTCGTCGGGTTCTGGATGGCGCAGTACACGGCGATCCGGGGCTCGTCGGCGGGGGCGAAGCCGGCGAAGGACGCGGTGTAGCCCCGGTAGCGGCCCAGCTCGGGGTCGACACGGTCGGCGGTGCCGGTCTTGCCCGCGACCCGGTAGCCGGGGATGCGGGCCTTGACGCCGGTGCCCTCGTCGCTGTCGACGACGGACTGGAGCATGTCGGAGAGGGTGCGCGCGGTCTCCTCGCCCACCACCCGGGTCTTCCTGGGGGCGGGCGCGGCGGTGAACCGGCCGTCAGGTCCCCGGACGCCGCGGACCAGGGTCGGTTCGACGCGTACCCCTCCGTTGGCGATCGTCTGGTAGACGGAGGCCGCCTGGAGCGCGTTGAGCGAGAAGCCCTGGCCGAAGGGGATCGTGTACTGCTGGGAGGTGGACCACTTGCCCGGCGGGGCCAGGATGCCGGGGGTCTCCCCGGGATAGCGCAGGCCGGTGGGGCTGCCGATGCCGAACTTCCGCAGATACGAGTGGAGCACCCGGTTGGCCTCGGCCTGGGTGTCACCCAGCTGACCGGTTGCGAGGATCGTCCCGATATTGCTGGATTTGGCGAGTACGCCGCTGAGGGTCAGGTACCAGGTGGGGTGGTCGATGTCGTCCTTGAAGAGCCGGTCGCCCCGGTGCAGCCGGTTGGGGACGACGACATGGGTGCCGGCGGTCGCGGCCTTCTCCTCCAGGACGGCGGCCAGCGACATCACCTTGGCGGTGGAGCCGGGTTCGTAGACGTCCTGGAGCGCGGGGTTCCCCAGGGCGGTGGCGTCCGCCCGGGAGATGTCGTTCGGGTCAAAGCCGGGCGAGTTGGCCATGGCCAGGATCTCGCCGGTCCGGGTGTCCTGGACGATCACATAGCCGCGGTCGGCCCGGGACTTCGCGACCTGGTCGGTGATGGCGCGCTGGGCGGCCCACTGGATGTCGCGGTCGAGGGTCAGCTCGACATCGGAGCCGGGGACGGCGGGCGTCTCCCGGGTGCCGTCGGCGGTGGGCACCCGGCGGCCGCCGGACTGGGCGTAGGTGATCTCGCCGTCCCGGCCGGCCAGGGTCCGCTCCAGCATGGACTCGATGCCGCCGCCGCCCTTGCCGTCGGCGTTGACGTAGCCGATTATCCCGGCGGCGAGTTCGCCGTTGGGGTAGACGCGCTTGCTGCTGGGCTCGTTGAGGACGCCCGCGAGGACATTGGCGCCGGGGCCGCCCCTGGCCCGGTCGGCACGGGCCTTCTCCGCGAAGACCTTCTTGACGTCCTTGATCTGGTTCCAGACCTGCGGGGTCTGGCGGCGGGCGAGCACCGTGTAGCGGGAATCGGGCGTCCGCAGCTTCTTGGCGAGGTCCCCGGCGTCCTTGCCGAGGATGGGGGCGAGCAGCGCGGCGGCCTGTTCGGGCGCGTTGGGCGACTTGCTCTCCGCGGGCGTGAACAGCTTGGGGTCGGCGGTGATGTCGTACGCGTCGACGCTGGTGGCGAGCGGGGTGCCGGAACGGTCGGTGATCTCGCCGCGCTCGGCCGCGAGCACCACGCTCAGATAGCGCTGCTGCTCGGCCTTGGCGGCGAAGGCGTCGGCGTCGACGGCCTGGACCTGGAGCAGACGGACGACGAACGCCAGCATCACCAGCGTCAGGCCCAGGCTGACCAGGCGCAGCCGGGGGCGGGGGCTGCCGAGCCGGATGGCCTTCGGGGCGGGCGACTTGGTCCGGGGCACGGGACGGGAGGGGGGCCGCCGGGCGGGCGCGGGGACACGGCGGGAGGGGGGACGCGCCGAGGGGCGCGCGGGCCGGGCGGGGTTTTCCTTGGGCGGCACTGCGTCACCTGCCGGTGGGCGTCGGGGACCGGCCGGAAGGGGATCCGGGGGCCGCGGGCGGGGGCACGGCGCCGGATCCGGGGGCCGCGGTGCCGGCGGCGCCCGCGGTGGCTTCCGTGCCGTCCGTACTCTCCGTACTGTCTGCGCTGTCCGCGCCGCCTGTGCTCTGCGCGCTGTCCGTGCTGTCCGTGCCTGTGGCGCCGGGCGGGGGCTGCTGCTGCGGGGCCTGGGGGGCCTGGGGAGCGCCCGCCGGATCCGGCCCGGTGGCGGTGGCGCCCGCGGTGGTCCGCCCGGCGGTCTGCGGCGATGTCCCGGCGGCGGGCGCAGTGGGTGCGGCGGCTCCGGTGGGCCTGGTGGCCGTCTCGGGTTCCCCGTGCACGGTGCCGTCCGGGTCGAGGAAGGCGGGGTTGCCGCCGGGGACCATGCCCAGCTCGCGGGCGCGCCGTTCCAGCGCGTCGGGGGCGAGGAAGCCGTCGACGTCCCGCTGGAGGGCCTGCTGCTCGTCGGTGAGCGAGGTGGTCGTGCGCTTGAGTTCGCTCAGTTCGAAGGAGTCCTCGCTGAGGGCGGAGTTGAGCAGCAGGAGGGCGATCAGGCCGCCGCCGAGGAGGAGGACGACCAGCAGGACGAAGGGGGTACGGGCGGCACCGGCGGAGCCCGCCGGCATCAGCCGGGCGAACCGGCCCGCACGTCCTTTGAGCTGCTGGGCCGCTGGACTCACCCGGTCCTCCCGATCGTCTCCCGGCTCCCCGTGCGCGCCGCCCGCCGGGCGGCGCCCGCCTGGTGGTTCACCGCACGTCCTCCCGGATGCGCATGGCTCCCCTCAGACGCGCCGGGGCGGCCCTGCGGTTCTCGGCGATCTCCTCGTCGGTGGGCAGCTCCGCGCCGCGGGTCAGCAGCTTCAGCCGGGGCTGGAACTCCTCGGGGACGACGGGCAGCCCGGGCGGCGCCGTGTTGGCGGCGCCCGCCGCGAGGACCTGCTTGACCAGGCGGTCCTCCAGCGACTGGTACGAGAGGACCGCGATCCGGCCGTCGACGGCCAGCGCCGCGACCGCCGCCGGGATCGCCCGCTCCAGGACGCTCAGCTCGCCGTTGACCTCGATGCGCAGGGCCTGGAAGGTGCGCTTGGCGGGGTTGCCGCCGGTGCGCTTGGCGGCCTGCGGCAGGGCGTCGCGGATCAGCTCGACCAGCCGGGCGCTGTTGGCGAAGGGCTCCTTCCCGCGCTCGCGGACGATCGCCGAGACGATCCGCTTGGCCTGCTTCTCCTCGCCGTACGCGCGCAGGATCCGCACCAGGTCGCCGGGCGGGTAGCTGTTCAGGACCTCCGCCGCGCTGATGCCGGTGGTCTGGTCCATCCGCATGTCGAGGGGGGCGTCCTGGGCGTAGGCGAAGCCCCGGTCGGCCTCGTCGAGCTGCATGGAGGAGACACCGAGGTCGAAGAGGACGCCCTGGACCCGGGGCAGCCCCAGCCGCTCCAGCACGGCGGGCAGCTCGTCGTAGACCGCGTGGACCAGGGTGGCGCGCTCACCGAAGGGCGCGAGCCGTTCGGCGGAGAGCCGCAGCGCCTCGGTGTCCCGGTCGAGGCCGATGAGCCGGACCTCGGGGAACTGGGTGAGCAGGGCCTCGCTGTGGCCGCCGAGCCCGAGGGTGCAGTCGACGACGACCGCTCCCGGCTCCCGGAGCGCGGGCGCCAGCAGGTCCAGGCACCGCTGGAGCATCACCGGGACGTGTCGGGTATTGCTCACAGAGCCCTCTCAGGTCCGGCGCGGGGCCCGGCCGCCTGCGTGGCCGAGGCCGTGCGTACGCCGCACACGCGGTGCGCACCGCCGCACGCGCGGGGAAGATCGTGGTTGGGGGATACACATGGGGACACGGAAAAGGACGCGTGCCCCATGGGCTCCGCGTCACTCTAGTCCACCGGCCAGTGCGGTCAATCAACCGGCCGACGGCGTGGCGGACGGGGTCATCACCAGGGTGATTCACCCGTACGGGCGATGGACGATCATCCCTGTGGGTTACCTCACAACAACGGACGTTGATGTTCTTTGTGCCGTCTCACAGCAGGCCGCCGGGGCCCGTGCCCACTACCGTCGTCGACATGACGACTTCCGCGCACCACTCCGCCGATGCCCCGAGCACCGGCGGTACGGTCACCGACCGCCTCGTCGAGGCGAACCAGCGCTACGCGGCCGGCTTCGAGGACCCGGGGATGGACGCCCGCCCCGTCCTCGGGGTGGCCGTGGTCGCCTGCATGGACGCCCGACTCGACCTGCACGCCGCGCTCGGCCTGGAACTGGGCGACTGCCACACCATCCGGAACGCGGGCGGCGTCGTCACCGACGACGTGATCCGCTCACTGACCATCAGCCAGCGCGCGCTGGGCACCCGGAGCGTGATCCTCATCCATCACACCGGGTGCGGCCTGGAGGCGCTGACCGAGGACTTCCGGCACGAACTGGAGGACGAGGTGGGGCAGCGGCCGCCGTGGGCGGTGGAGGCGTTCCGCGATGTGGACCAGGACGTACGACAGTCGATGCAGCGGGTCCGGACCTCGCCGTTCCTGCTGCACACCAGCGATGTGCGGGGCTTTGTCTTCGATGTGAAGCAGGGTCTGCTGCGGGAGATCGACCCGGCGGAGTGAGACGGCCGGGGAGGGCGGGGCCGTGGCGCCGCCCTCCCCCGAATCCCCCCGTGGGCCTCCCGAGCCCCCTCCCCCGATCCCTCTCCCCTGCCCCCTCCTCCGATCCCCCTCAAGGGCGACCCGTACGGGATAAATCCGACAAGACGCTCATACTCCCCGTGGTTATCCACAGGCAAGTGACACGGCGCCGTCGGGCCAACAAGAATGCGGGGATACGACGCCCGCTCCGGAACCTCCCGGCGCCGGTGTTCGTGTATTCGGGGTGGGCCGGACCGTCGGCCCGTGCAATGGGCCGAGGAGGGCCGGGTGACGACCTATGACGATCGAGCGAGCCTCACGGATCTGACCACCACCGCGGATCGGGTCCGCAGATCGGTGGAGAGCGTGATCGAGGGCAAGCCGGAGATCGTGCGGCTCTCGCTGACCGTGCTTCTCGCCGAGGGACATCTGCTCATCGAGGACGTGCCCGGGGTCGGCAAGACCATGCTGGCGAAGGCTCTGGCCCGGTCCATCGACTGCTCCGTACAGCGCATCCAGTTCACCCCCGACCTGCTGCCGTCGGACATCACCGGTGTGTCGGTCTTCGACCAGCAGCAGCGCGAATTCGAGTTCAAGCCGGGTGCGATCTTCGCGCAGATCGTCATAGGCGACGAGATCAACCGCGCCTCGCCCAAGACCCAGTCGGCGCTGCTGGAGTCGATGGAGGAGCGCCAGGTCACGGTCGACGGCCGGACCTATGAACTGCCCAGCCCCTTCATGGTGGTCGCCACGCAGAATCCGCTGGAGATGGAGGGCACCTATCCGCTGCCCGAGGCCCAGCGCGACCGCTTCATGGCCCGGGTCTCCATCGGCTACCCCAGCGCCGAGGCCGAGCTCCAGATGCTCGACACGCACGGCGCCCTCTCCCCGCTGGACGACCTCCAGCCCGTGGCCCACGCCCACGACATCCTCAAGCTGATCGACGCCGTGCGCCAGGTCCATGTGGCCGAGCCCGTCCGGCGGTACGCGGTGGAGCTGGTCGCCGCCACCCGCAACCACCCCGACATCAGACTGGGCGCCTCGCCGCGCGCCACCCTGCATCTGCTGCGCGCCGCCAAGGCCACCGCCGCGCTCGCCGGACGCGACTACGCCCTGCCGGACGACGTACGGGCCCTGGTGGTGCAGGTGCTCGCGCACCGGCTGCTGCCCACCGCCCAGGCCCAGCTGAACCGGCGGACGGCGGAGCAGGTGCTGCTGGAGATCCTTCAGCGCACTCCCGTACCCACGGCGGGCGGCGCGGCCGGCCCGCAGGTTCCGCCCGGTCCGCCCCTGCCGTCCGTTCCTCCCGTGCCCCCGGCCGCCGGCCGGCTGCCGGACGCGCGGCGCCTGTGATGGCTGTGCCGCCCGGGCAGGACCCCGCCGACGACCCGGGGGGAGCGGACGGCGGGGACGCCGCCGGGGCGCGGGCCGCGCTGAGCGGGCTCACCACCCGTGGCCGCTCCTTCCTCGCGGCCGGGGTGGCCGCCGCCGTCTGCGCCTACGTCCTCGGGCAGAGCGATCTGCTGCGGGTGGGGCTGCTGCTCTCGGTGCTGCCGCTGGTCGCGGTGGTGGTCCTGCACCGCACCCGCTACCGGGTGTCGGCGAGCCGCCGGCTCTCGCCCCAGCGGGTGCCCGCCGGGTCCGAGGCCCGGGTGCATCTGCGGATGGACAATGTGTCCCGGCTGCCCACCGGGCTGCTGATGCTCCAGGACCACGTGCCCTATGTCCTGGGCCCCCGGCCCCGGTTCGTCCTGGACCGGGTGGAGGCGGGCGGCCGCCGGGAGGTGTCCTACCGGGTCCGCTCGGATCTGCGCGGGCGCTATCCGCTGGGCCCGCTCCAGCTGCGGCTGTCCGACCCGTTCGGCATGTGCGAGCTGACCCGTTCCTTCAGCGCCTTCGACACGCTCACCGTGGTGCCCCGCACCGAGCCGCTGCCGCCGGTGCGGCTGACCGGCGAGTCCCCGGGCCACGGGGAGGGCCGGCAGCGCTCCCTGGCGCTCTCCGGCGACGACGACGTGATCCCGCGCACCTACCGCCACGGTGACGATCTGCGCCGGGTGCACTGGCGCTCCACCGCGCGGTACGGCGAGCTGATGGTGCGGCGCGAGGAGCAGCCCCAGCGGCCCCGCTGCACGGTCCTGCTGGACACCCGGTCCATCGCCTACGCGGGGGTGGGGCCCGGCTCCGCCTTCGAGTGGGCGGTCTCCGGGGCCGCCTCCGTCCTCCTGCACATCCTGGAGCGGGGCTTCTCCGTACGGCTGCTGACGGACACCGGGGCGGCGGTGCCCGCCATCGGCGCCGACGACGCCTCCGGCGCCGACTCGGCGGACCTCGCGGGTCTGCTGCTGGACACCCTCGCGGTCGTCGACCACTCGGCCGGCGAGGGGTTCACGGCGGCGCTGGGCGCGCTGCGCGGCACCGGCGAGGGACTGCTGATCGCGTTCCTGGGCGATCTGGACGAGCGGAGCGCGGCGGAGGTGGCCCGGCTGCGGCCGCGCAACGGCACGGCGGTGGCCCTGGTGCTGGACTCGTCGGACTGGGCCGACGAAAGCGCCCGCGACGGCCTGGTGGCGGCCCGGCTGCGGCAGCTGCGCGAGGCGGGCTGGACGGCGGTGGCGGTGCCGCAGGGCGGCTCGCTGCCGGCTGTGTGGCAGCAGGCCGACGGGCAGCGCTCCGACTCCTTCGGCGCCGCCTTCGGGGCATGGTCATGAACAGCGCGGCCGGAAAGGCTCCGGCGGTGGAGGTCCCGGTCGTGGGGAGCACGGCCGTGGACGGGGGGAGAAGGTCATGAGCGGTCGGGGGCGGCTCGCCCTGAGCGCGTACGCGGCCACGCTGATGGCGGCCTGCGCGCTGCTGCCACTGCTGGAGGGCGTCGGCTGGCTGGTCCAGGCGGCGCTGCTGCTGGCCGCGCAGAGCGGCGCGGGGGCGCTGGCCCGGCGGCTGCCGCTGGCCCGCCCGCTGACGCTGCTCGTGCAGACGCTCACCGGACTGGCGCTGCTGACCTGGTTCTTCGCCCAGGAGCGCGCGCTGTTCGGCGTGCTGCCCGGGCCGGGGACCTTCCAGCACTTCGCCGATCTGCTCACCACGGGCGGCGAGGACATCGGCAAGTTCGCGGTCCCCGCCCCGATGACCGACGGCATCACGCTGATGGTGGTCGGCGGCGTCCTGGTGATCGGCCTGCTGGTGGACGCGATCGCGGTCACCTTCCGCAGCGCGGCCCCGGCCGGGCTGCCGCTGCTCGCGCTCTACTCGATCGCCGCCGGTCTCTCCGGCGGCGACGCCAGCTGGCTCTGGTTCCTCCTCGCCGCCTCCGGCTATCTGCTGCTCCTGCTGGCCGAGGGCCGGGAACGGCTCTCCCGGTGGGGCCGGATCTTCACCGCGCCCGACCCGCGCGCCCGCGGGCCGAAGGCGTTCGAACCGGGCGGCCGGGCCCCGGGAGCGCCCCTGCGCACCGGGCGGCGCATCGGGGTGGTGGCGCTCGGCGTCGCGCTGGCGGTGCCCGCCGCGCTGCCCGCGATGGACGGCGGGCTGCTCTCCGGCGTGGGCACCGGGGGCGGCGGCGGGGGCAACAGCGGGAGCGGCACCATATCGGCGGTGAATCCGCTGGTCTCCCTCCAGGACAGCCTGAACCAGCCGACCAACCGCGAAGTGCTGCGCTACATCACCGACGCCGGGGACACCGAGGGCCTCTATCTGCGGATCGTCGCCCTGGACAAGTTCGACGGGGCGAGCTGGCGGTCGTCGGAGCGCGACGTCGTGGACGTACCGGACCGGCTGCCGCAGCCCGAGGGCCTGGACCCGCTGGTGGACACGGAGGAAGTGCGCACCAACATCTCGGCCGCCGACTACTACCAGCAGAACTGGCTGCCGATGCCGTATCCGGCGACCCGGGTGTCCGTCACGGGACGGTGGCGGTTCGAGCCGGACGGCCGGACCGTCGTCGGCGACGACGGCCAGGACACCGGCGGCACGCAGTACAACATCACCAGTCTGCTGGTGAACCCGACGGCCCGGCAGCTCGCCGAGGCGCCGCCCCCGCCGGACGCGCTGCGGCGCGAGTACACCCGGGTCCCCGAGAACCTGCCCGACGTCGTCGGGGAGACGGCCCGCCGGATCACCCGGGGCGCGAGCAACGACCACCAGCGCGCGGTGATGCTCCAGAACTGGTTCTCCCGCGACGGCGGCTTCGTCTACGACACCCAGGTGCAGTCCGGCACCGGGGTCAACGCGATCACCCGCTTCCTGGAGCAGAAGGAGGGCTTCTGCGTCCACTTCTCCTTCTCCATGGCGGCGATGGCCCGGACCCTGGGCATACCGGCGCGGGTGGCCATCGGCTTCACCCCGGGCACCCTGCGCGGGGACGGCAGCATGTCGGTGGGCCAGCGGGACGCGCACGCCTGGCCCGAGCTGTACTTCGAGGGCGTGGGCTGGACCCGCTTCGAGCCGACCCCGAGCCGGGGCAGCCAGCCGCCCTACACGCTGGAGGACACCGCGAGCGACGGCCCCAGCAGCCCGCCGTCGCCCACCCAGAGCGCCTCCGAATCCCCGGTGACGGGGCCGACGGCGTCCGACAGCTGCGCGCCGGAGCTGCGGCGGCTCAACGAGTGCGGGCCCGCCGCCCCCGTGGACACCGCCGTGTCGGACGGCTCGGGCGGCTCCCTGGGGTCGGTGCTGCTGATCGCGCTGGGAGCGGTGGCCGCGGTGGTCCTGCCCCTGACACCCCTGCTGATACGGGTGCGGACCACCGGGCGGCGGCTGCGGCCGAGAGGTCCCGGCACGGCGGACGCCGGGGCCGGCACCCTGGCGGCCTGGGCGGAGGTCGTGGACACGGCCTGGGACCACGGCATTCCGCCGGACGACTCCCTGACCCCGCGCGGGACGGCCGGGCGCACCGTCCTGCTCGGCCGGCTGGAGGGCCCGGCGGCCGAGGCCGTGCACCGGGTCGCCTCCGCCGTCGAACAGGTGCTGTACTCGCCCCGGCCGGGCCCCGGCACGGAGCCCGGTGACATCCGGCTGATCCGCGACGGTCTGCGTGCCTCGGCGGGCCGGGGCGCGCGACTGCGGGCCCTGCTGCTGCCGCGCTCGACCGTCCGGGTGGTGTGGGCCGCGTCGGCGTCCTGGTCCTCCTTCCTGGACCGCTGGACCCTTCGCCGGCAGGCATGGCTCTCGGCCCTGCTCCGCCGCCCCTCCCGCCAGCGGGGCTGACGCGACCGGCTCCGGCCCGTCGCCCCGGGCCGGGGCGGCGGGCCGTCGGCGGGGCAGCCCCGGCCGTGCCACGCTCCAGGGCGGCCGAAAACAGCCTCCAGGACCGCCCCGTCCGCCTCCCGGGCCCCGGGTACCCCACGGGAGCCGCAGGCCCCCAGGAGCCTCCCTGCCCCCGTGGCGGTGCCGCTCCCTCCCGGCCCGGGCTGCGACTGCGTACACGAGCGCGGCGACCGGGTGCGACGGTGAAGCACCGGCTCCTTCAGGGACCACCCGTTTCCCCTCCCCGCGCTCCGGGTTACTCCCGCCCGACCGGGCAGCACCGCCCGGCCCCATCCGTATCGGCTCCCCGGGCCTGAGGGGGTGTGGGAGAAGTCCCGCGGGGCCCGGGAAGGCCGGGCGACCCCAGGGACGGCCCCACCTGCCCCTGACCAGGGCCGGGTCCTGGCGCCGCCCCTGGTCAGGGGCTGTGCACCGGCTACCTCCCGGCGGCACAGCCCCCGGGAGGCAGGCGCACCCGCACGGGACAGCGCCCACTGGGGGCGCCCACCGTCCTTCACCCGGTGAACAAGCCCCGGAGGGGGACCGACGGGCCCCCTCCACGAGACCCGCCCACCGGCGACCTGGAAGAACCAGCAGGCCGCAGCGCCGATCAGGGGGTATCGAGCGGCCATCACCCGGATGCCGGGGCCGGGGCCGACCGGAGGGGGTCTCCAGGGACGAGGACACGCGCCCGGCCTTCTCCCGGCTGGGCAGAGGGGTCCGTCAGCGGATCCGCTACCGGAGAGAGGCGGCGCGATGGTGGCGGGGGGTTTCGGGAGCGAGTGCGGCCCCCTGGGCACGGCGGAGCACGGCTCCGGCGGTCCGGCGACATCGCTGTTCAGGACGGGTGCGGCGGCGGACGGCGGGGTGTCACCCCATGGTCACCGGGGCGGCCGGGGAACATCCCGGGGGGAAAACCGAAGCGCCCGGCGGCGGGTGCGTCCGGGACGGACATGCCCGCACCCGCCGGGCGCGAAGTTCAGGGAAATGCGAAGGTCAGGGGCGAGAGTGCGCTCAGTGGCCCTGTTCGTCGCGGCGGCGCTGCCACCGCTGCTCGATCCGGTCCATGACCGACCGGCGCTGGCGCGACTGCCGTGCCTGTGGCCGGCCGCCGACCGCCGGGTCGCCCTGGGTCTGCTGCTCACCCGGCTTGGGCGCCTTGCGCCAGCCGGTGACCGCGAGGACCGCACAGCCCAGCATGACCAGGAAGCCCACGACGCTGACCCAGACCAGCTGTGAGACCATTCCGGCCATCAGGAGCGCGATACCCACCAGGAAGCCGGCAACCGCTTGGTAGACCCGTCGCCGGGTGTACGTACGCAGCCCGCTTCCCTCAAGCGCTGTCGCGAATTTGGGATCTTCGGCGTACAGCGCTCGCTCCATCTGCTCAAGCATTCGCTGCTCGTGCTCCGAGAGCGGCACGGAGTCCTCCTAGTCGTCGGCCGCGGAGGCGACCGTATGCGGCCCTTTCAGGATAGGCAGGGAATCGCCCCCGTGAAACCCGCCCTCTACGCCAGTTTCGCCACTCCCGGCCGCCACGGCGGCTTGGTTGCTGAGGCGTAGATTCCCCAACCTCCGATCCGTCATGCCGGATGCTGTCCCTCGATCATACGGGGCGAAGGAGCCGACCGGGCGGTCTGTGGCCTACTCCATCCGCTGCTGCGTCGCTGATCAGCGGTGCTTGACGCCGAGGACGTGCAGCTGGGTGGCGACCGAGTGGAAGGCGGGCAGCTCGGCGACGGCCGCCTCCAGGCGGAGGAGGGCGTCCAGCGCGCCCGGCTCGGTGTCCACCAGCGCGCCGGGCACCAGATCCGCGAAGACCCGGACACCGTGGACGGCGCCGACATCCACCCCCGCGTCCGAGGCGAGCCCGGTGAGCTGCTCGGCCGTGAAACGGCGGGGCACCGGGTCGGCGTCGCCCCAGCGGCCGGCCGGGTCGGCGAGGGCCTGGCGGGCCTCGGTGAAGTGACCGGCGAGGGCCCGCGCGAGCACGGCGCCGCCGAGGCCGGCCGCGAGCAGGCTGAGGACGCCGGTGGGCCGCAGCGCCGCCACCACGTTCCGCAGGCCCTCGGCGGGGTCGTCCACGTACTCCAGGACGCCGTGGCAGAGCACCGCGTCAAAGCCGTCGCGCTCGACCACGTCGAAGAGGCCGTGGACATCGCCCTGCACGCCCCGGACCCGGTCGGCGACCGACGCCTCGGCGGCCCGGCGCTCCAGCGCGAAGAGCGCGTTGGGGCTGGGGTCGACGACGGTCACCCGGTGACCGAGCTGGGCGACGGGCACCGCGAAGGAGCCGCTGCCGCCGCCGGTGTCGAGGATGTCCAGGGTCTCGCCACCGGTCGCCTCGGCCCGGCGGTCGAGGGCGTCCCGCAGGACCTCCCAGACCACGGAGGTGCGCAGGGAGGCGCGGGGCGGGCGCGGCGGGGTGGCCCCGCGGGGGGACGGGTCCGGCACGGCGGTTGACTCCTCGGGCGAGCCGCCCCGGGCCGCGCGGGCGCGAACGGGGCGGAGGTGGGCGGCGGCCGGGCGACTGCGCCCCCGGGCCACCGGCGGGCGGCACCCACCCTATTGCCTCCACCGGCGAACCTCTCGCTCCCGCTCCCCGCTCCCACCAGCGGCCCCGCGCCCGCGGCACCCTCCGCCCCACACCGGACCGGGGCCTCCCGCCCGCCCCCGCACTCGCGCCTGCCCCAGCGGCCGGGCGGCGGCGCTCCCGGCGAAACCCGTGCGGCAACTCCGGCCTCCGCCGGGCGGGCCCGGAGAGAACCCATGTGCCGCTCCCGACAGGCCCGCGGGCCGGCCCGGCGGTGGGGTGCCCCGGGCCGGCCGGGGCGGTCACACGGCGTCCTCCGGTTCGCGGCGGGCCTCGCGGGGGCGGGGCAGCTCGGGCCCGGGGAGCAGCATGCGCTCCACCAGGCGGAGGAACATCGCCACGTCCCGCAGCAGGTCCCCCGCGTCGCGGCCGGTGGCCGCGCCGGCTATGCCGGCCTGGGCCCGGGCCCGGCGCTGGGCGCCGGCGGCGAAGTGGGCGCTCCACTCGTCCAGTTCGGGTGCGCTCTCGGGCAGCAGCTCCCAGACGCTGCGGATGGCGGCGCGGCGCCCCCGGCGGGCCGGTGCCGGGCCGGCCCGCCGGGGAGTGGTGGGGGCGTCGGGATATCCCCGGGCGGCGAGCACGGCGGCGGCCGTGCGGATGGCGGCGAGATGGGCGGTGGCGTACCGCTCGTTGGGCGTGGACAGACCGGCCGCCTCGTCGAGCCCCGCGCGGGCCTGGGCGAGCAGGTCGAGGGCGGCGGGCGGGGCCGAGGCGCGGCCCTGGACGGGGTGGACGTCGCTCGCGGGGCCGTTCAGTGAGGGGACAGGGCCGGGGGCACGGCGCCGGTGTGCGGCCGCCGTGTTCTTGCTGGCCATGACGAACCTCCTGTCGTCGTGTGACGGCACTGTGGCCGTATGTGTCCATCTTGGGGCCCACCACTGACAATCGGCTCTGACCTGCGGTTTTGCCACAACGCCCCACCCGTCGCTACCTTTTGCACTGACTGGTCAGTACAAAAACGCGGAGGGGTACGTGGACAGCCCGCACGGGGCGGCCGTCATCGCCGGGGGATTCGGGCTCAAGGGCCCCCGCGGCTGGGCGTTCCGCTCCATCGACATCGACGCCGCGCCCGGCTCGCTCATCACCATCGAGGGCGCTTCCGGCTCCGGCCGCACCTGCCTCCTGCTCGCCCTCACCGGCCGGATGAAGCCCACCGAGGGGCGCTGCGAGGTCGGCGGGCTGCCGCTGCCGCGCAGGATGGCCGCCGTACGGAAGTTCAGCGCGCTCGGCCCCGTCCCCTCCGTCAGCGAGCTGGACCCGGCCCTGACCGTCGCCGAGCACCTGCGGGAACGCGCGCTGCTCCAGCGCCGGTTCGGGGACACCCTGCGCGCTCTGCTGCACCCCCGCACCGCCCGGGCCGAGGCCGCCGCACGGGTCCAGGAGGCCCTTCGGGCGGCCGGGCTCGACCTCGCCGCGCTGCCGAAGGGGGACCGCACCCCGGTGCGCGCACTGGAGCGGATGGAAGCCCTCCGGCTCTCCCTCGCCCTCGCCCTCATCGGCCGGCCCCGGCTGCTCGCCGTCGACGACACCGATCTGAAGCTCTCCGACACCGAACGGGCCGAGGCCTGGCGGCTGCTGCGCGCACTCGCCGACGCGGGCACCACCGTCCTGGCCGTGTGCAGCCAGGCACCCGAGGGCGCCGTCGTCGTCCGCACCCAGGCCCCCGGGCACATCACGGCGACCGACCCGGGCACCCCGGGCGCAGCCGCCGGGGAAACCGAACCCGCCGAACCGACCGGCACCGCCGACCACGAGGGGAAGAAGGCCGATGCGTTCGCCGAGACTGGCCGCTCTTGAGCTGAAGCGATTCGGCAGGGGCCGCCTCCCCCGCGCCGCCGTCGTCGCGATCGTGCTGCTGCCCCTGCTGTACGGGGCGCTGTACCTGTGGTCGTTCTGGGACCCGTACGGCCGGCTGGACCGCATCCCCGTCGCCCTCGTCAACGCCGACAAGGGCGCCACCGCCGACGGCGAGAAGGTCAGGGCCGGCGACGAGATCGCCAAGAGCCTGCGCGACAGCGATGTCTTCGACTGGCACGAGGTGAGCGCGGCCACGGCGCGCGAGGGCGTCGAGGACGGCTCGTACTACCTCTCGCTCACCATGCCCGCCGACTTCAGCGAGCGCGTCTCCTCCGGCGCGGGCGCCTCCCCGGAGACGGGCGCGCTCCAGGTGCGGACCAACGACGCCAACAACTACATCGTCGGCCAGATGTCCCGTACGGTCTTCGCCGAGGTGCGCACGGCCGCGTCCACCAAGGCGTCCCGTTCCTTCCTGGACCGGATCTTCATCTCGTTCGCCGACATCCACGAGGCCACGGAGAAGGCGGCCAGGGGCGCCGACGACCTCAAGGGCGGCATCGGCCAGGCCAAGGAGGGTTCCAGGGACCTCGCCGACGGGCTGAGGAACGCGAAGGACAGCACCGGCAGGCTCACCGGCGGGCTGACCCGGCTCACCGACGCGGCCGGCGCCGTGGAGAGCGGCGCCCGCCACGTCGCGGACGGCACCCAGTACGCCGTCGACCGCGTCAACAGGATCAACGAGCGGATCGACCCCTACCTCCAGGAGTACGGCAAGCCCGCGGGCGACCTCTCACAGGCCCTCCGCGACCGGCTGGACGGCCAGGCCGCGTCCGCCCCCGCCGCGGCGGCGAAGGCCCAGGAGGCCGCCGCCGAGCTGACCCGGACGCACACGGAACGCTGCGCCCCCGGGGCCGCGGAGCCGGACCCCGTCTGCCCCGCGCTGGAGCGGGCCAGGACCGCCCTGGACGGCGCCGCCCAGGCCGCCACCGAGGCCGGTGCGGCGGCCAAGGAGAACGCCGCGAGCCTCGACGGGATCGACAGCCGTCTCACCGAGGCCGCGGAGACCGCGCGGAACCTCGCCGCGCAGGCGCCCGCCCTGCGGAAGGACCTGAAGGCCGCCGTCGAGCGGATGAACGCCCTCAACACCGGGGCGCGGCAGGTCGCCCAGGGCGCGGCCGGTGTCCACACCGGCCTGGCCGACGCGAAGTCGGGCTCCACGGAGATCGACAGCGGTGTCGCCCGGCTCAAGAAGGGCGCGGGCGACCTGGACGGCGGCCTGTTCAAGCTGGCCGACGGGTCGGCGGACCTCGCGGGCGGGCTGCACGACGGCGCGGCGAAGATCCCCGACTACGACGAGAAGGACCGCGACCGGCGCACGGAGGTCATGGCCGACCCGGTGCAGCTGGCCAGCAAGACCCTCAACAAGGCCGCCAACTACGGCACCGGTTTCGCCCCGTACTTCATCCCGCTCTCCCTCTGGGTCGGCGCGATGGTCGCGTACATGATCATCCAGCCGATGAACCGGCGGGCACTCGCGGCCGGCGCCTCGGCCTGGCGGATCGCGCTCGCGGGCTGGCTGCCGGTGCTGGCCATCGGCCTGGTGCAGGTCGGCGCTCTGATGGCGGTGCTGCGCTGGTCGCTGGGGCTGCACGTGGAACACGCCGCCGCCACGGTGGCCTTCCTCGCCCTGACCATCGGCTGCTTCGCCGCGATCGTCCAGTGGCTGAACGCCCGCTTCGGCGCGGCGGGACGGATCCTCGTCCTGGCGGTGCTGATGCTCCAGCTGACCTCGGCCGGCGGCACCTACCCGGTCCAGACCAGTCCGGGCTTCTTCAACGCGATCCATCCCTTCCTGCCCATGACCTACGTGGTGGAGGCGCTGCGCAGGCTGATCACGGGCGGCGGGCTCGACCCGGTGTGGCAGGCGAGCGCGGTCCTGGTCGCCTTCACCGCCGGAGCGCTGGCCCTCACCGCGCTCACCGCCCGGCGCAAGCAGGTGTGGACCTTCGACCGGCTCCATCCCGAACTGAGCCTGTGATCCGGTGGCCCCGGGCCGTGCGCCCGGGGCCACCCGTTCCGTTCCGTGCATGAGCCCCGCCCATGGGCCGAACGAGGCCCGGCAAACCCCCGAGACCTGTGAGAATCGACACCATGGACGTGACGGACAGCAGCAGCACCAGACGCCGGGCCACCCGGGCGAAGCTCTACGAGGCCGCGGTGACGCTCATCGCCGAGCAGGGCTTCTCCGCGACCACGGTGGACGAGATCGCCGAGCGCGCCGGTGTCGCCAAGGGCACGGTCTACTACAACTTCAAGAGCAAGACCGAACTCTTTGAGGAGCTGCTGCGGTACGGGGTCGGCCTGCTGACCGCGTCGCTCCAGAACGCCGCCGACGAGACCGCCCGCCGCGGCGGTACGAAGGTCGCGGCCCTGGACGCGATGATCAGGGCCGGTCTGGTCTTCATCGACACCTACCCGGCCTTCACCCAGCTGTTCGTCGCCGAGCTGTGGCGGACCAACCGGGCCTGGCAGTCGACCCTCATGGGGGTCCGTCAGCAGGCGGTCGCGGTGGTCGAGACGGTGTTGCGAGAGGCCGTCGAGAACGAGGAACTGAGCGAGGAGATCGATATCTCGCTCACGGCGGCGGCGCTGGTGGGCATGGTGCTCGTGGCGGCGCTGGACTGGCAGTCGTTCCAGCGCGAACGGTCCCTGGACGATGTGCACGCCGCGCTGTCGCGGCTGCTGCACGGCCGGGTGAGCGGCCGCTGACGACGGGACGCCAGGCCCCGGGACCACACACCGCCACGGCGTGCGTCCGGGGACCGGGGACCGACTACGAAAAAGTGCCGGTCCGGCATGACTCGATCCCCCCGAGTCGTGACCGGACCGGCACCTTCCGTTCCCCCGTGTTCCCCCGTACGGTCGTTCCCCCTGTTTTCTCTGTTCCCCCGATTTTCCCCCGATTTTCCCCCGATATCCGGGGTCTCCCGGATCTCCCGGTACTCCCCGGCCCTTCCCCCGTGTCACCTCCGGGGAGCCGCGCCGTCTCCGCCACCCCGTGTCGGCGGTCCCGGCGCCGCGGCCCTTTCGGTGGAGTCCACTTTCCCCTCCGGACGGCCCTGTTCCCATCCGTCCCCGTACTCATCTCGCCGCCTGGGTACCCGTACTCAGACCTGAGCGTGTGCACCCGCCGCAGGCCGGTCCCGCTGGCTACGATCGCGTCCGTGTCCGTCCTCCCCCTCGTCTTCACCAGCGGCTGGGCCAGCGGAATCAACGCGTACGCCGCCGTGCTGCTGCTCGGTGTCTTCGGTCGGACCGGGCTCTCCGACGAAGTGCCGCAGGCCCTCCAGCGCACCGATGTGATGATCACCGCCGGGGTGCTCTTCCTCTGCGAGGCGGTCGCGGACAAGATTCCGTACGTGGATTCGGCCTGGGACGCGGTCCATACGGTGATCCGGCCCGTCACGGGCGCCGTCGTGGCCGCTCTGCTGGCCGGGGAGTCCGGTTCGCTGCCGGAACTCGCCGCCGGTGCCGTGGGCGGTACGACCGCGCTGACCAGCCATCTCGTCAAGGCCGGGACCCGGATGGCCGTCAACACCTCACCGGAGCCCTTCAGCAACATCGGGGTGAGCACCGCCGAGGACCTGGGGGTCGCCGGGGTGCTCACCTTCGCCATGTTCCACCCGGTGGCGGCGGCGGGCGTCGCCGGTGTGCTGCTGGTGCTGGGCGTGGTCGCGGTGGCGCTGCTCGCGGCGCGGATCCGGCGGTATCTGCGCCGCAGGGCCCAGCTCCGCGAGGAGAGGCGGATCGCGTCGACGGGCGGGCCGCCCGGCTGAGACCGGCCCGGCACCCCGCCCTGGGGTGACTGTCAGTGGCGGTCGCTAGAGTCTTCGGCATGGCACGGATTGCGGTGATCGGCGCCGGGATGGGCGCGATGGCGACCGCCGCCCGGCTGGCCGTGGCAGGCCACCGGGTGGCGGTGTACGAGCGCGCGGCGACATACGGCGGCGCGGTGGGCTCCTTCGAGCGCGCCGGTTTCGTCTTCGACACGGGCCCGGGGCTGGTGCATCTGCCCGCCGTCTGGCGGGATCTGTTCCTCAAGACCGGGCGCGAGCCGCTGGAGAAGTGCGTCGGCCTGGTCCAGGTCGACCCGGCGAGCAGCCATCTCTTCGCCGACGGCACCCGGGTCACCCTCCCCAATGCCTCCCGGGCGGGGATCGTCTCCGCGCTGGACGCGGCGCTCGGCGGGGGCGCGGGCGAGCGCTGGGGGGACTTCCTGGGCCGCGCCCGCGACGCCTGGGACCGCTCCCGCCGGCCGCTCCTGGAGGAGCCGCTCCGGCCCGACCGGCAGCTGCTGGAGCGCGACCCCTACCCCGCCCTCCGGCAGCGCCGTCTGCTGCGCACCCGGCAGGCGTCCACGGTGGCCGAGGTCGGCGCCCGGGAGCTGGCCGACCCCCGGCTCGCCGCCCTCCTCGACGGCTGTGTCCTGGGGTACGGGCTCGATCCCCGGCACGCCCCGGCGGGCGCGTCGCTGCTGCCGTACATGGAGCAGACGTTCGGCAGCTGGTATGTGACGGGCGGGCTGCGCGAGCTGGCCCGCGCGGTGTACGAGCGGTGCGTGGCCCGCCGGGTGGAGTTCGTCTTCGGCGCCGAGGTCGTCTCGGTCGTGGAGAAGGACGGCCGGGCGGCGGGCGTGGAGCTGGCCGGCGGCGAGGTCGTGCCCGCCGATCATGTGGTGGCCTGCACGGGAGCGGTGCCGCCGGCGGGCCGCGAGCTGTGGGCCGCGGGGGATGTACGGCCCCGGGCGGAGGCCGCCGGGGGGCTTCCGGGCCGGTTCACGGTGCTGCTGGCGCTGCGGGGCGCGCGCCCTCGGTCGGCGGCGCACCGCACGGTGGTCCACTCCCCCGACACCGGGGCCGAGGCGGAGGCCGTCTTCGGCGGCCGGCTCGCCGACCGGCCCACGGTCACCGTGTCCCGGCCGGACGATCCGGCCGGCCGGCCCGACGGGGACCACGAGGCCGTGACCCTCTCGGCGACGGTCGCGGGCCCGTCCGGCGGGGTCGACTGGAGCGACGGCGCCCTGCGGGAGCGGTACGCGGAGACGCTGGTGGACGCGGCGGCGCGGGCGCTGGGCGAGAGCCCCGGCGCGCTGCGGGAGCGGCTGCTGTGGCGGGAGGTCCTGACCCCCGCCGAGACCGGGTCGACCCCGGCCCCCGCCCTCGCCGGACCGGGCGGCCGCCATCTCCACCCGGCGAACACGACCCGCCTGCCGGGCCTGTATCTGGCCGGCGGCCACGCCCACCCCGGGGGCGGTCTCGCCCACGCCGGAATGTCGGGCGCCCTGGTCGCGGGCCTGATCGTGGAAGGGGCGGACTTCCGGGGCTCCCAGTGAGCCGAGGCCCCGGCTTGCCCGGCCCCGTGCGGATGCGCCGAGTGCCGTACCGGGCGTTCGCCTCCGCCCCGAGAACGCTGCCCTCCGTGCGAGTGAGCCGACCACCGGTACGCCGACAACGATGCCCGGAGCGCGATCGACCGTCGGCACTCGCACCGGCGCCCCGGAGGCGAACCGGGCCCGCGAAAAACTAATACTGCGGGTAGCGCTGCTCGTTGGGGCCCTGGTCGTAGTCGAACGGGTGGTCCACCGGCGGCTGCGGGAGGTCCGCGTCGCGCTGCTGGGGGACCCAGACTCCGCCGGGGGGTGTGTCGGTCAGGTAGGACGGGGCCGACGGGTGCGGGGGCTGCTGGGGGTAGTACGGGTCGGGTTCGTACGGCTGGGGGTTGCCGAAGCTGTCGACGGGGTCGTACGTGCCGGTCTGGAAGGGGCGGCCGTCGCCGTAGGGGTCGGCGTACGCGGGGAACTGCTGGGTCTCCGCCGGGACTCCGGGCATGTCGGGCATGTCGTACGGCGGGGTGGGCATGCCGTCCGGGCCGCCCGGGTGGGACGGGCCGTTCGCGTACGGGTCGTAGGGCGGGAAGTCGTCGTCCTGGCGGGGGTGGTGGTCGCCCGGTCCGGCGGCGGGGTCGTCGAAGCCGCCGGTGTAGACGCCGTAGCCGTTGGTGTCGTCCGGCATCGGCTGCGGCTGGTAGACGGGGTCGACGCCGGTCCCGTCCGGGCCGGCGGGTGTCTCCTCCAGGCCGGAGACCTGGAGGGCGGGGCCGCGCGGGCCGTCGGTCTGCGCGGCCTCCTCCCGGCCCCTGCGGCGCCGGCTGGCGCCGGGGCGGCCGCCGATGGCCCAGCCGGTGGAGTAACCCTTCCGGAAGGAGAGGGTCACGAAGGTCTGTCCCGCCGCGAAGGCGATCGCGCCGAGCCCGATCACGACCACGGAGGACATCAGCACCCCGGCGACCACGCCGAGGAATCCGCAGAAGGCGAGCAGCCGCCAGCGCAGCCGTGCCTTGTACTGCAACAGCACTTCGCCGAGCAGCCACAGCGCGACGACGCCGAACGCGATGTAGAGGACCGTCCAGCCCATGCCCGCCCCTCTCCTGCGGCCGTCGCCCCGACCCGGGGCGGGCACGGCCGGTCAGGGCTGCTGGTGCAGCCCGAGATTCTCGTATATCTCCAGTGTCGCGGTGGAGTTGTTGAGCGTGATGAAGTGCAGACCGGGAACACCCTCGGCGAGCAGTTCGGCACAGAACTCTGTCGCGAACTCGATTCCCAAGGAGCGTACAGCCGCCGGGTCGTCCTTGACTCCGAGGATCCGTTCTTTCAGTCCCTCGGGCACCTGGGCGTTGCTGAGCTGGGCGAAGCGCTCCAGTTGTCTGACGCTGGTGATCGGCATGATCTCGGGGATGATCGGGGTGTCGCACCCGGCCGCCTGGACCCGGTCGCGCAGCCGGAAGTAGTCCTCGGGCCGGAAGAACATCTGGGTGATGGCGTAGTCGGCTCCGGCCCGGCACTTGTCGGTGAAGTGGCGGATGTCGGTGTCCCAGTCCGTCGAGCGGGGGTGCATCTCCGGGAAGGCGGCGACGCCCACGCAGAAGTCGCCGGACTCCTTGATGAGATGGACCAGGTCCGCCGCGTACCGCACGCCCTCGGGGTGCTCGACCCACTCCGCCATGGGGTCCCCGGGCGGGTCGCCCCGGACGGCGAGGATGTTGCGGATCCCGGCGTCGGCGTACTGGCCGACCATGTTGCGCAGTTCGGCGATGGAGTGGTTGACGGCCGTGAGGTGGGCGACGGGCGTCAGCGTGGTGTCGGCGGCGATCTGCTCGGTGGCGCGGACGGTGCCCTCGCGGGTGGAGCCGCCGGCGCCGTAGGTCACGGAGACGAAGCTGGGGGCCACCGCTTCGACCCGGCGCAGGGCGTTCCAGAGGTTCCGTTCGCCCTTTTCCGTCTTCGGGGCCCAGAACTCGAACGAGTGGGTCGTGCGTCCGGTCGCAAGCATCTCGCGCACGGTACGTGCGCGATCCGTCCTGGTGGAGGGGGTTCCTAGGGCCATGAACGCCAGGCTATCCAGCCTCTGGGGGTCACCCAACCGGAGTCCACCTTTCGGACAGGTGATGTTCGCCGAGAGCGTGATCGTCACACCGGCGGGAAACAGGTCAGAATCCGGCCGCAACGGGCAGGGGCAGGGCTCTGATCCGGGCGCTGAGCTGGGCGGTCGCGGCGGCGGGGTCGTCGGCCTCGGTGATCGCGCGGACGACGACGATCCGGCGGGCCCCGGCGTCGAGCACGGCGTCGAGATTGCCGGCGTCGATGCCTCCGATGGCGAACCAGGGGCGGTCGGTGCCCAGCGCGGCGGTGGAGCGGACCAGGTCGAGGCCGGGGGCGGGGCGGCCGGGCTTGGTGGGGGTGGGCCAGCAGGGCCCGGTGCAGAAGTAGTCCACGCCCGGTTCGGCGGCCGCGGCGGCCGCCTCGGCGGCGCTGTGGGTGGAGCGCCCGATCAGGGGGCCGTCGCCGACGATGGCGCGGGCGGCCGGGACGGGCAGGTCGCCCTGGCCCAGGTGGAGCACGTCCGCGCCGATGGCGTGGGCGATGTCCGCCCGGTCGTTCACCGCGAGGAGGGTGCCGTGGCGGCGGCAGGCGTCGGCGAAGACCCGCAGGTGGTCCAGTTCCTCGGCGGCCTCCAGGCCCTTGTCGCGGAGCTGGACGACATCGACCCCGGCGCCGAGGACGGCGTCGAGGAAGTCCGGCAGGTCGCCCTGGCGTCTGCGGGCGTCGGTGCAGAGGTAGAGCCGGGCGTCCGTGAGCGAGGCGCGCGCCGTAGACATGGTGATGGGTCCCCCCGGGTCGGTCCGTCGAGCGTCGAGCGTCGTCCGTCAAGCGTTGAACATCGAGCGTCGAGCGTCGTACGTCGGTGCAGCAGGTCTTCGGGCTGTCGGGCGGAAGGGGCGCAGGCAAGAAGGGCACGGCCGCGCCGGGTCCACCGGCCGGCCACCCCGCGGTGGGGGCGGCCGGCCGGCGGCGCCCGCGATCGTCAGACGGCGAGGGCCTGCGCCCTGCGCTTCACCTCCGTACCGCGGTTCTCCGCGAGTGCCTGCGCCGGGGTGCCGGGCAGGGACGGGTCCGGGGTGAAGAGCCACTCCAGCATCTCTTCGTCGGTGAAGCCGTCGTCCTTCAGCAGCGTCAGGGTCCCGGAGAGCCCCTTCACCACCTTGTCGCCGCTGATGAAGGCGGCGGGCACGTGCAGCGCCCTGTTCTCTCCCCGGCGCACGGCGATCAGCTGGCCCTCCTTGACCAGCTGTCTCACACGCGTCACCTCGACATCGAGCCGTTCCGCGATATCGGGAAGGGTCAGCCAGGCAGGGACGAGAGCATCGGTCTTTGCGTCAATCTCGGTCACAGGACAAGCGTGCCATCCAGGACTGACAGCCGGTAGCCGGGGGGCCGTGCGACGCCCGCGCCCGCTTCCGGCCGCCCCGCCGTCCACGCAGCTCAGGGCCGCGTTCTCGCGAAATCGGCCGTTCAGATGGACGCGGCCTTCAGGGGTACGGAGGGGTCCGCCGCCCGCCCCGGATCCAGCCGTGCGCCGGCCAGCATGAGCTTGCGGCCCTGGGCGAGGTCCCGGGGGGCGTCGACGGTGAGCAGCGCGACCAGGGCGCCGTCCCGCAGCCACAGCACCGACCAGGCAGGACCTTCCCCGGGGCGGCCCCGCCACAGCAGGGTGTCGGCCCCCGCGTGGTCGCCCGCGTACTGCACGAAGCGGCCGAACTGCTCGGACCAGAAGTACGGCACCGGGTCGTACGGCGGCGGACCGGCCGGGGCGTCCCGCGCCTCCCGCACCCCACCGGCCGCGGCATCGGCATCGGCATCGGCGACGACCTGCGCGGCCACCGTCCTCGGCCCCTGGAGCGCGTTGTCCCAGTGGTGGACGAGGAGCCTGCGCCCGTAGCGGGCCGACGGGAAGGAGGCGCAGTCCCCCACCGCGTACACGTCCGGCAGCGAGGTGCGCAGCGACGCGTCGGCCGTGATCGCCCCGTCGGGCCCGGTCGCGATCCCGGAACCGGCGAGCCAGCCGGTGGCGGGCCGGGCCCCGATCCCGACGACGACCGCGTCGGCGGGGATCTGGCGGCCGTCCGCGAGGACCACCGTGCCCTCCTCGACGCTCTCGACCCGGGCGCCGAGGACCAGATCCACGCCGCGCTCGGCGTACCAGTCGGCCATGGGGGCGGTGACCTCGGCGGGCAGGATCCCGGCGAGCAGCCGGTCGGCGGCCTCCACCACGGTGACCGCGCATCCGGCCTCCCGGGCGGCGGTCGCGAACTCGGCGCCGATCCAGCCCGCGCCGACGACCACGATGTCGTGCTTGCGCTCCAGGACGGGCCGGAGCCGGGCCGCGTCGTCCAGGGTGCGCAGCAGATGGACGCCGGGTACGGCCGCGGCGCCGGGCAGGGTGAGCGGTTCGGCGCCGGTGGCGACGACCAGGGTGTCGTACGGCACCGGACCGGCCTCGGTGTCCAGCTCGTGGGCGCCGGGGCGCACCCCGGTCACGGCGAGGCCGAGCCGCAGCTCGATGCCGAGTCCTTCGAAGTCGACGTCGAACGCGGAGCCCTCGGCCGTGCCGAGGAGGACCGCCTTGGAGAGCGGGGGCCGGTCGTACGGCTGGTGGGGTTCGGCGCCGATCAGGGTGATCGCCCCGGTGAAGCCCTGGCCGCGCAGGGCGACGGCGGTCTGCACGCCGGCCATGCCCGCGCCGGCGACGACGACGCGCCACCCCTTCGTCGGGCCCCCGGCCGGCTCTGCCGGTGCCGTCCGCTCTGTCTGTTCCGGCTGCTCGCTCACGCGTCAACCTTACGCACTCGCACCTGACCGTACGTCAGACGGGACGGATCCCCCGGCGTCAGCGCACCTCCTCGACCACGCTGGTGCCGCTGCCCTCCCGCGACTCCCACTCCCAGCTCTCCGCCAGCCGGATCCGGCCGTCGGGCAGCTCGGTCACCTCGGAGACGCAGTGGCCCGTGGCCGTGGTGGCGTCGGTGCGCAGCTGGACGTAGCGGAAGTCGATGCGGTCGCCCGCGCGGGTGCCGACGAGGTAGCCGCGGACGATGTCGCCGCCCGTGTACTCGGCCCAGATCCGGCCGTCCCGCTCGTGGTAGACGAACCGGGTCCCGGTGCCCACCTGTCCGGGGGCCTGGTCCACCACCGGGGCCAGGACGATTCCGTCGAGCGACCGTGCCATGTCCGTACTCCTCGCGCCGTGTTCCGTGTCCGGGCACCGAGCCGCCGGCGGACCGCCGACAGGCCGACGGCAGGCCGCCCGGTGAACCCGCCGGGGGCACACCGTACTTAACGGCCGCGGAGCCCTGGGGTTAGGGTGGCCACCGTAAAGCACTCGCGGGAGCCCGGACGCACCGGGCTGAGAGGGAGGCTGGCCGGCCTCCGACCGTACGAACCTGATCCGGGTCATGCCGGCGAAGGGAGGAGCCGAACACCCATGCCACCGATCCCCTGCACACGGGAAGCCACTCGGGAATCACGGGAAGCCACCTCGGACGTCCTGATCATCGGGGGCGGACTCATCGGCCTGGTCACGGCCTGGCGCGCGGCGGGGCGCGGGCTGTCCGTGGCCGTCGCCGACCCGGCGCCCGGCGGTGGTGCCGCCCAGGTCGCCGCCGGGATGCTCGCGGCCGTCACCGAACTCCACTACGGCGAGGAGACGCTGCTCGCGCTCAATCTCGCCTCCGCCCGCCGCTACCCCGCGTTCGTCGCCGAGCTGGAGGAGGCGGCCGGACAGCGCGTGGGCTACCGGGCCTCCGGCACGCTCGCCGTCGCCCTCGACGCCGACGACCGCGCCCACCTGCGCGAACTGCATGCGCTCCAGCTCCGCTGCGGTCTGGAGTCGGAGTGGCTGACCGGCCGGGAGTGCCGTCGGCTCGAACCGATGCTGGCGCCGGGGGTGCGCGGCGGGCTGCGGGTGGACGGCGACCACCAGGTCGATCCGCGCCGGCTGATCGCGGCCCTGCTCACCGCCTGCGAGCGCGCCGGGGTCCGCTTCCACCGGGCCCGCGCCGAGCGGCTGACCGTCGCCCGGGGCCGGGCGACGGGGGCCGTGCTCTCGGACGGTACGGCGCCGGGGGCCGGGTCGGTGGTCCTGGCGGCGGGCAGCCTGAGCGGCCGGCTCGCGGGTGTGCCGGAGGAGGTCGCGGTGCCGATCCGCCCGGTGAAGGGCCAGGTGCTGCGGCTCTCCCTCACCCCGCCGGGCCACAGCGCCGGCCGGCCGCCGCTCCTGTCCCGGACCGTGCGGGCCGTGGTGCGCGGCAGTCATGTCTATCTCGTACCGCGTGCCGGCGGGGAACTCGTCGTCGGCGCCACCAGCGAGGAGCTGGGCTGGGACACCACGGTCACCGCCGGCGGGGTGTACGAGCTGCTGCGGGACGCCCATGAGCTGGTGCCGGGCATCACCGAGCTGCCGCTGACGGAGACCCGTGCGGGGCTGCGGCCCTGTTCGCCGGACAACGCCCCGCTGCTCGGGCCGACGGAGCTGCCGGGGCTGTCGCTGGCGACGGGCCACCACCGCAACGGGGTGCTGCTGGCCCCGGTGACCGGGGACGCGCTGGCGGACGCGCTGACCGGGGGCGCGCTGCCCGGGGAGGCGGCCCCCTTCACCCCCCGCCGCTTCTCCGTGCCCGCATCCCGCCGGGAACAACCCGTAGAACCTGGAGAACTCGTGGGACAGGAGCAGCCCGTATGAGTACGCATCCGGCCGTGGTGACCGTGAGCGTCAATGGCGAGCGGCGTGAAGTCGCCGGGGGGACCACGCTGGGCGCGCTGGTCGCGCAGCTCACCCCGGCGGCGAGCGGGGTGGCCGCGGCCGTGAACGAGACGGTGGTGCCGCGCGGCCGCTGGGGTCTTGTGGCGCTCGGGGACGGCGACCGGGTCGAGGTCCTGACCGCCGTACAGGGAGGCTGAGCCATGTCCGACGACCGGTTGACCATCGGCGGCACGACGTTCGACTCCCGGCTGATCATGGGTACGGGCGGGGCGCCCAGCCTGGAGGTGCTGGAGCGGGCCCTGGTCGCGAGCGGCACCGAGCTGACGACGGTGGCGATGCGCCGGATCGACCCGACGGTGCGGGGCTCGGTGCTGTCGCTGCTGGAGCGGCTGTCGATCCGGGTGCTGCCGAACACGGCGGGGTGTTTCACCGCCGGTGAGGCGGTGCTGACCGCCCGGCTGGCGCGGGAGGCCCTGGGCACCGACTGGATCAAGCTGGAGGTGATCGCGGACGAGCGGACCCTGCTGCCCGATCCGATCGAGCTGCTGGACGCGGCGGAGGTGCTGGTCGACGACGGTTTCACGGTGCTGCCGTACACGAACGACGACCCGGTGCTGGCGCGGCGGCTCCAGGACGTGGGGTGTGCGGCGGTGATGCCGCTGGGCTCGCCGATCGGCTCCGGTCTCGGGATCCGCAATCCGCACAATTTCCAGCTGATCGCGGAGCAGGCGCGGGTGCCGGTGATCCTGGACGCGGGGGCGGGTACGGCGTCGGACGCGGCGCTGGCGATGGAGCTGGGGTGCGCGGCGGTGATGCTGGCGTCGGCGGTGACGCGGGCGCAGGAGCCGGCGCTGATGGCGGAGGCGATGCGGCACGCGGTCGAGGGCGGCCGGCTCGCCCACCGGGCGGGCCGGATTCCCCGGCGGCACTTCGCCCGGGCGTCGTCGCCCGCCTCGGGGATGGCGGAGCTGGATCCGGAGCGGCCCGCGTTCTGAGCGGCCGACGCTCTGTACGGCCGGCGTTCTGAGCGGCCGGCGTTCTGAACGGCCGGCGTTCGCCGCCCGCCCCGGAATCACCTGCCCGTCATCACCCCCCGTAACGCTTCCCGGGCCCGCGGGGCGTGTCACAGCTCGGCACCTTTCGGGCGGTCCGCCGTCGGGTGCGGCGGCCCGCCCGGAGGCGGCTCGTAGAATCGCGGGGTGGACACGACCCTCCAGGACCCTCTCGTCGGGCAGGTGCTCGACGGCCGCTACCGCGTGGACGCGCGGATCGCCGTCGGCGGCATGGCGACGGTCTACCGGGCCGTCGACACCCGGCTCGACCGTGAGCTGGCGCTCAAGGTCATGCACCCGTCCCTCGCCGTGGACGCCGAGTTCGTACGGCGTTTCATCCGCGAGGCCAAGTCGGTGGCCCGGCTGGCGCACCCCAATGTGGTGGGCGTCTTCGACCAGGGCACGGACGGCTCGTACGTCTATCTGGCGATGGAGTACGTCGCCGGGTGCACCCTCCGTGACGTCCTGCGGGAGCGCGGGGCGCTCCGGCCGAGGGCGGCGCTGGACGTCCTGGAGCCGGTGCTGGCGGCGCTCGGCGCGGCGCACCGGGCGGGTTTCGTGCACCGGGACGTCAAGCCGGAGAACGTGCTGATCGGCGACGACGGCCGGGTGAAGGTGGCCGACTTCGGTCTGGTGCGGGCGGTGGGCTCGCAGACCAGCGGTTCGGGGGCGCTGCTGGGCACGGCCTCCTATCTGGCGCCGGAGCAGATCGAGGACGGTGTCTGCGGCACCCGTACCGATGTGTACGCCTGTGGTGTGGTGCTGTACGAGATGCTGACCGGCGCCAAGCCGCACACGGGGGACACGGCGGCGCAGGTGCTCCACCGGCATCTGCACGAGGACGTCCCGGCGCCGTCGGCCTCGGTGCCGGGGCTCGCGCTGGAGCTGGACGAGCTGGTCGCGTCGGCGACCGCGCGCAATCCGCTGGTGCGGCCCCATGACGCGGTGGCGCTGCTGGCGCTGACCCGGCAGGCGCGGGCCGCGCTCGACGACGAGCAGCTGGATCTGCTGCCGCCGGGGGCGCTGAGCCGGGCGCCGGGCGCCGACGGCGATGCGGAGCGTACGGATGTGATCGCCCGCCCGCTGCCGCTGGAGTCGCAGGTTCCGGGGCGTACGGCGCGGCTGACGCGTCCGCCGGAGCCGCTGGAGGAGCCGTCGGGGCCGGTCCGGGGCGTACGGGTGCCCGCGCTGCCCCGGCGCGGGGTGCTGGCGGTCGTGGTGGGGTTGCTGCTGGTCCTGGGCGCGGGCACGGGTGTCTGGTACATCAATTCGGGGCAGTTCACGCGAGTGCCGCCGGTGATCGGGAAGAGCGAGAGCGAGGCCCGGCGGGCGCTGGAGTCGGCGGGTCTGGACGTGCGGTCGGTGCGGCGGGAGTACAGCGCGACGGCCGAGCGCGGCACGGTGGTCACGACGGATCCGGGTACGGGGGACCGCGTCCGGGGCAATGCCTCGGTGACGCTGGTCGTCTCGCGCGGCCCGGAGATCGTCCGGGTGCCGTCGGTGACGGGGGAGTCGCTGGCCGCCGCCGAACGGGAGCTGGAGCGGGTCGGTCTTGCCCCGGGGAAGACGACCCGGGAGTTCAGTGCGACGGTGCCGCAGGGTTCGGTGATCCGGACGGATCCGGAGGCGGGTGTGCGGCGCGATCCGGAGTCGGCGGTGGCGCTGGTCGTCAGCAAGGGCGCCCCGGTCGCGGTCCCGGAGGTGACCGGCGCGTCGCCCGAGGAGGCGCGGGCCGAGCTGGAGGGCGCGGGCTTTGACGTGGAGCTGGCCCCCGGCCGGGTGCACTCCGCGCACGAGGCGGGGACCGTGGCCCGCCAGTCGGCGCCGGCGGACAGCGAGCTGGCGGCCGGGGACACGGTCACGCTGACCGTGTCGAAGGGGCCGCGGATGGCCGCCGTGCCCGATGTCGTGGGGCTCGGCGAGAGCGAGGCCCGCTCGGTGCTGGAGGAGGCCGGATTCGGGGTGAAGGCGGAGAAGAACTTCCCCTACCTGGGCGACACGGTGGAGAAGCAGTCCCCCGGCGGGGACAACCGGGCGCCCGAGGGCAGTACCGTCACGATCAAGATCAAGGGACTGTAGAACCGCTCATGCCCGACCCTCTCGGCCCCGGCTCCCCCGGCCCCGATGTCCCCGGCCCCCCGGTCGCACGGGCGCGCAATCCCGTCGGCGGACATGTCCCCGTCGCGGGCGGGCTCGCCACCACCGGGCTCGGTTACGCGAAGGAGCTGGCGGCCGAGGCGGTGCAGGTCTTCGTCGCCAATCCGCGCGGCTGGGCGACACCCCCGGGGAACCCGGCCCAGGACGAGGCGTTCCGGGCGGGCTGCGCGGACGCGGGCCTGTCGGCGTGGGTGCACGCCCCGTATCTGATCAACTTCGGCTCGCACACGGAGGCCACGGCGGAGCGGTCGGTGGAGTCGATGCGGCATTCGCTGCACCGGGCGCGGGCGATCGGAGCGCTGGGGGTCGTCGTGCACACCGGTTCGGCGACGGGCGGCCGCCCGCGCGAGGTGGCGCTGGCGCAGGCGCGGGAGCTGATGCTGCCGCTGCTGGACGAGCTGGACCGGGACGACGATCCGTTCCTGCTGCTGGAGCCGACGGCCGGCCAGGGTTTCTCGCTCTGTTCCCTGGTGACGGACCTGGGGCCGTACTTCGAGGTGCTGGAGTCGCATCCGAGGCTCGGGGTCTGCCTGGACACCTGCCATGTGCACGCGGCGGGCCATGACCTGGCGGCGCCGGACGGGATGACGCGGACGCTGGATCTGCTGGTGAAGACGGTGGGCGAGGGGCGGCTGAAGCTGGTCCACGCCAACGACTCGCAGGAGGCGGCCGGCGCGCACAAGGACCGGCACGCCAATATCGGCGCCGGTCACATAGGCGCGGAGCCCTTCGCGGAGCTGATGCGCCATCCCGCGACCGAGGGCGTGCCGCTGATCATCGAGACGCCCGGCGGTACGCCGGGGCACCGCGCGGACGTGGCGCTGCTGAAGCGGCTGCGCGACGACGACTGACGGATCGGGGGTCGGCTTCCGGCTCCGGAGAAGCCGGTCACAGCTCCGGGCCGTCGCCCGGTTCCTCCTGGTACGAGTAGCGCTGCTCCCGCCACGGGTCACCGAGGTTGTGGTAGCCGCGCTCCTCCCAGAAGCCACGGCGGTCGGCGCTCATGTACTCGACGCCGCGGACCCATTTGGGCCCCTTCCAGGCGTAGAGCGTCGGTACGATCAGCCGCAGCGGAAAGCCGTGCTCGGCCGTGAGCAGCTCCCCGTCCTTGTGGGTCGCGAAGATCGTGCGCTCCCCCAGGAAGTCGTCCAGCCGCATATTGGCGCTGTAGCCGTACTCGGCCCAGACCATGACATGGGTGACGCCGGGCGCCGGCGGGGCCAGCTCCCCGACCGCACGGGCGGGCACCCCACCCCATTCGGCCCCCAGCATGCTGAACTTCGTCACGCAGTGCAGATCGGCGACGACGCTGGAGTACGGGAGGGCGGAGAAATCCGCGTGGTTCCAGCAGTGCTTCTCCCCGTCGGCGGTCGCGCCGAACACCCGGAATTCCCATCGCTCGGGCCGGAACTTCGGCACCGGGCCGTAGTGGGTGACGGGCCAGCCGCGCTGCACTCGCTGCCCGGGGGGAAGCGCGGACTCCTCTGGTACGCGGTGTCCCCGGCTCTCCGCCTGACCCATGTCTCCATGGTGACAGACCAGGAGGGGTGGTCATGACCAGGTCTGGGCGGATTCGGGCAACTCCTACTAAGGAGGCACTTACTGGACGGGTCCCGATGGCGATGCGAGGATGCGCGCACCTGACCCACCGCTAATCGACGCGTGGAAGGAGCACCCGCGATGCAGGGCGACCCCGAGGTCATCGAGTTCCTCAACGAGCAGCTGACCGGTGAGCTGACCGCGATCAATCAGTACTGGCTCCACTACCGCATCCAGGAGAACCGGGGCTGGTCCAAGCTGGCCGCCTACACCCGGTCCGAGTCCATCGACGAGATGAAGCACGCGGATGTGATCACCGAGCGGATCCTCTTCCTGGACGGGCTGCCGAACTACCAGCGCCTGTTCCATGTCCGGGTGGGCCAGACGGTGACGGAGATGTTCCAGGCGGACCGGCAGATCGAGGTGGAGGCGATCGACCGGCTCAAGCGCGGTATCGAGGTGATGCGCGCCAAGGGCGATGTGACCTCGGCCAATATCTTCGAGACGATCCTCGCGGACGAGGAGCACCACATCGACTACCTGGACACCCAGCTGGAGCTGATCGAATCCCTCGGTGAGCCGCTCTATCTGGCCCAGCAGATCGAACAGCCCGGCAGCTGACCCGCCCGGCAGTACCGGCCCACAGCGGACGGCGGCACCGTCAGGCGGCCTCGCGCAACGCAGACAGCCCGGAAACGGAAGCAGCGGCGGGGACGGAAGCGGAAGCGGAAGCCGACGGGCCGGGAACGGCGGCCGACAGGGCCGGCTCGCCCTGGTCGGCGAGATCACGGCGGGGACAGCTGCCCCGGCCCAGGAGCGCCTGGATCCTGCGGACGCACGACCCGCAGTCGGTGCCCGCCTTGGAGGCGGACGCGATCTGCCGGGGGGTGCACGCACCGGCGTCCGCGTGCTCCTTCACCTGCTGCTCGGTGATGCCGAAGCATGAGCAGACGTACACGCCGGTCACCTCCCGGGGGCCTCGCGGTCAGGGTTTCGCTGGGTGGGCTTGCTCTGGGCCTTCCCGTCAATCGGTGAGGCTAACCTAACCTTACCCGGCCCACCCGCCCCGACAAAGCGGGCAGAACGCAGGTGGGGCGCGGATCACATGGATCCACGCCCCACCGGCCGTGCCATCGCGGGCCGCGCTCGGCGGCCCGCTGCCTCACTGGTCCCGGTACATCTCCGCGACCAGGAACGCGAGGTCCAGCGACTGGCTGCGGTTGAGCCGCGGGTCGCAGGCGGTCTCGTAGCGCTGGTGCAGATCGTCGACGAAGATCTCGTCGCCGCCGCCCACGCACTCGGTGACGTCGTCACCGGTCAGCTCGACATGGATGCCACCGGGGTGGGTGCCGAGCGCCTTGTGCACCTCGAAGAAGCCCTTGACCTCGTCCAGGACGTCGTCGAACCGGCGCGTCTTGTGGCCGGAGGCCGCCTCGAAGGTGTTGCCGTGCATCGGGTCGGTCACCCAGGCGACCGTGGCACCGGACGCGGTGACCTTCTCGACCAGCTCGGGGAGCTTGTCGCGGACCTTGTCGGCGCCCATGCGGACGATGAAGGTCAGCCGGCCGGGCTCGCGGTCCGGGTCCAGCCGGTCCACGTAGGTCAGGGCCTCGTCCACGGTCGTGGTGGGGCCCAGCTTGATCCCGATCGGGTTGCGGATCCGCGAGGCGAACTCGATGTGCGCCCCGTCCAGCTGGCGGGTGCGCTCGCCGATCCAGACCATGTGGCCGGAGACGTCGTACAGATGGCCGGTCCGGGAGTCGACCCGGGTCAGCGCCGACTCGTAGTCCAGCAGCAGCGCCTCGTGGGAGGCGAAGAACTCGACCGTACGGAACTCCGCCGGGTCGGTGCCGCACGCCTCCATGAAGTTCAGCGCGTTGTCGATCTCGCGCGCCAGCTGCTCGTAGCGCTGGCCGGAGGGCGACGACTTCACGAAGTCCTGGTTCCAGGCGTGCACCTGGCGCAGGTCGGCGTAGCCACCGGTGGTGAAGGCGCGGACCAGGTTGAGCGTCGCCGCGGACGCGTTGTACATCCGCTTGAGCCGCTGCGGGTCCGGGATCCGGGCTTCCTCCGTGAAGGCGAAGCCGTTGACGGAGTCGCCCCGGTAGGTGGGCAGGGTCACGCCGTCGCGGGTCTCGGTCGGCTTGGAACGCGGCTTGGAGTACTGGCCGGCGATGCGGCCCACCTTCACCACGGGCACGGAGGCGGCGTAGGTGAGCACCGCCCCCATCTGGAGCAGGGTCTTCAGCTTGGCCCGGATGTCGTCGGCCCCGACCGCGTCGAAGGACTCGGCGCAGTCGCCGCCCTGGAGCAGGAACGCCTCGCCCCTGGCGACGGCTCCCATCCGGGCGCGCAGCTGGTCGCACTCGCCCGCGAAGACGAGCGGCGGATACGATTCGAGGTCCGCGATCACATCGCGCAGAGCCTCGGCATCCGGGTACTCGGGCTGCTGCGCCGCGGGCAGGTCTCGCCAGGTGTTGCCACCGGCAGCGGTGGTCTTAGCGTTCACGGTCACACGGACAACAGTACGGGGTCGGAGCGGCCTCCCAGCGGGCCGCCCAGTAAATGAGACACCCCGTCCGTCGCTCCGCCGTCCGCGAGGACTGGGGTGAGGACTGGGGTAGGGTTCGCCGCATGCACGCGCTTGCAAACCGGCAGCAGAACCGGAACTGGTGGTGGACCGCATATCCGGCGGCCCACTGACCGAGCGCGCGCACGATCTCGCGAAGGCCGCCCAGGGGGCGGCCTTCCTGCTTTTCCGGAGCACTTCCACCGGAGCACCCGGCCGGCCGTTCCCCCCGCGGACTGAGCACCACCGCCCTGGAACGCACCGGAAGGACCCCGGATGTCCCTGCCCGACACCCCGCCCATCACCGCCTCTGCCGCCGAGGCCGCTCCTGCTGCTCCTGCTGCTTCTGCTGCTTCTGCCGCCGAGGCCGCCGTCGCCCGGCTGCTCGCGGACGACCGCCCCTTCGCCCTGCTGCACCGGCGGACCCCGGGCCGCGCCCCGGACGCCGTCGAGCTGCTGACCGGCCCGGTCCACACCTGCGACACCCTCGCCGACCTGCCGTCCGGTGACACGCCCGCGCTCGCGCTGGTCCCGTTCCGGCAGATCAGGGAGCGCGGTTTCGACGTCCGCGACGACGGCACCCCGCTGAGTGTGCTGCTGGCCGACGAGGTCTCCGAGCTGCCGCTCGCGGACGTCCTGGCGGCTCTCCCCGACCGTCCCGTACGGGTGACCGACGGCGGCTTCGATGTCGGTGACGACGCGTACGCCGACATCGTCCGCCGGGTGATCACGGACGAGATCGGCCGGGGCGAGGGCGCCAACTTCGTCATCCGCCGCACCTGGGCCGGGCGGATCCCCGGCTTCGGGCGGGCGGACGCGCTGGCCCTCTTCCGGCGGCTGCTGGCGGGCGAGCGCGGCGCGTACTGGACCTTCGTGGTCCACACCGGCGAGCGGGTCCTCGTCGGCGCCAGCCCCGAGGTCCATGTGCGGATGAGCGGCGGCACCGTGGTGATGAACCCGATCAGCGGCACCTTCCGCTATCCCCCGGGCGGCCCGGACGCCGACGCGCTGCTGCGTTTCCTCGACGACCCCAAGGAGCGGGACGAGCTGTCCATGGTCGTGGACGAGGAGCTGAAGATGATGTGCGCGGTCGGCGACCGGGGCGGGGTCGTCGTCGGGCCCCGGCTCAAGGAGATGGCGCACCTCGCCCACACCGAGTACGAGCTGCGCGGCCGGACCTCGCTGGACGCCCGGGACGTGCTGCGGGAGACCATGTTCGCGGCGACCGTCACCGGCTCGCCGGTGCAGAACGCCTGCCGGGTCATCGAGCGGCACGAGGTGGGCGGGCGCGGCTACTACGCGGGGGCGCTGGCGCTCATCGGCCGGGATCCGGGGGGTGCGCAGACGCTGGACTCGCCCATCCTGATCCGTACCGCCGACATCGACCCGGCGGGCGGGCTGCGGGTGCCGGTCGGGGCGACGCTGGTGCGCCACTCCGACCCGGCGGGCGAGGTCGCCGAGACCCATGCGAAGGCGGCGGGGGTACTGGCCGCGCTGGGCGTGGTCCCCGGGCGGCCCACCGGGCCGTCGAACGCGCCCCGGCTCGCCGACGACCCCCGGGTACGGGCCGCGCTGGACGCGCGCCGGACCTCGCTCGCGCCGTTCTGGCTGCGGCTCCAGGACGAGCCGCCGCAGGCCACCGCGCGGGCGCTGGTGATCGACGCGGAGGACACCTTCACCACGATGCTGGCGCATCTGCTGCGCGCGTCGGGGCTCGATGTGACCGTACGGCGGTACGACGAGCCGGGGCTGTACGAGGCGGCGCTCGCCCACCCGGGTCCCGTGGTCCTGGGGCCGGGGCCGGGGGATCCCGAGGACATGGCCGATCCGCGGATGCGGCTGCTGCGCCCGCTCACGGCCGAGCTGCTGCGCGGCCATCCGCACGGGGTGCTGGGCGTCTGCCTGGGCCATGAGCTGATCGCGGCGGAGCTGGGGCTTCCGCTGGTGCGCAAGCGGGAGCCGTACCAGGGGGCGCAGGAGCGGATCGAGCTGTTCGGGCGGGTGGAGACGGTCGGGTTCTACAACAGCTTCACCGCCCGCTGCGACGGGGAGGCGGAGCGGCGGCTGGCCGGGCGGGGGGTGGCGGTGGCGGTGGCGCGGGACGCGGCCTCGGGGGAGGTGCACGCGCTGCGGGCGGCGGGCTTCGCCTCGGTGCAGTTCCACCCGGAGTCGGTGCTGACGCTGGACGGGCCCCGGCTGGTGCGGAGCCTGCTGGCGGAGGCGGTCCTGCCCCGGGTGTGAGTCCGCCGGGCGGGAGTACCGCGGGGCGGGGGTGCGGCCGGTCGTGCCGCCCCTCGCCCGGCGGTGACGGCGGGGACAGGAACAGCGGCGACCGGCCGTCCGACGGGGGGCCGACCCTGGGCGGGATCGGCCCATGAGGGGGTGCGGGTCAGCCGAAGAACACGCCGACCTCCGCGTACAGCGCGGGATCGACCGTCTTCAGCCGGGCGGTGGCGTCACCGATCGGGACCCGCACGACGTCCGTGCCCCGGAGCGCGACCATCGTGCCGAAGTCGCCGTCCCTGACCGCCTCGATGGCGTGCAGCCCGAACCGGGTCGCGAGCCAGCGGTCGAACGCGGTCGGGGTGCCGCCGCGCTGCACATGCCCGAGGACGGTGGTCCTGGCCTCCTTGCCGGTGCGCTGCTCGATCTCCTTGGCCAGCCATTCACCGATGCCGGAGAGCCGGACATGGCCGAAGGAGTCCAGGGAGCCGTCCTTGAGCACCACATCGCCGTCCTGGGGCATCGCGCCCTCGGCGACCACCACGATCGGGGCGTACGTGGCCTGGAACCGGGAGGTCACCCAGGTGCAGACCTGGTCGATGTCGAAGCGCTGTTCGGGGATGAGGATGACATTGGCGCCGCCGGCGAGCCCGGAGTGCAGGGCGATCCAGCCCGCGTGCCGGCCCATCACCTCCACCACCAGGACGCGCATGTGCGACTCGGCGGTGGTGTGCAGCCGGTCGATCGCCTCGGTGGCGATGGAGACGGCGGTGTCGAAGCCGAAGGTGTAGTCGGTGCCGGAGAGGTCGTTGTCGATGGTCTTCGGTACGCCGACGCAGCGGACGCCGTACGCCTGGTGCAGTTCGGCCGCGACGCCGAGGGTGTCCTCACCGCCGATCACGATCAACGCGTCGACCTCGTCCTTGACCAGGTTCTCCTTGATCCGGCGGACGCCGTTCTCCACCTTGAGGGGGTTGGTCCGCGAGGAGCCGAGGATGGTGCCGCCCCGGGGCAGGATGCCCCGGACATTGGGGATGCCGAGCGGGATCGTGTCGCCTTCCAGCGGGCCGCGCCAGCCGTCGCGGTAACCGACGAACTCGTACCCGTACTCCTGGACGCCCTTGCGGACGACGCCTCGGATGACGGCGTTGAGGCCGGGGCAGTCGCCGCCCCCGGTCAGTACTCCGACGCGCATGGATACTTCCCTTCGCCTTGTTGAGTCCTGGGACACCGTCACGCTAATGGTGATCCAGGTCACTTCGGGATGGGCGGGAAGGGCGAATTCTGTCCGCTGTCGGTGGTTTTGCCCGCTGCTTGTGGCCAAAAACCCGCTCCGGGCCGGGCATGGAAGCACACGGGGGGCCCGGCGCGCGGCGGGGCGCGGAGAGGGCGCGGCGGGCCGATTCACCCCTGCGGGTGAGCCCGTGCGGCACCTGTTCCCCTCGCGTGTTCCCCTCCGGGGCTGTCCGGAGGTCAGCCGCCGGCGGGGGCCACGGGATCGGCGGGGTCGGCGGGATCGTCGAGGCCGCGCTCTATCGCGTACCGCACCAGCTCCACCCGGTTGTGCAGCTGGAGCTTGCCCAGGGTGTTCTGGACATGGTTCTGCACGGTGCGGTGGGAGATGACCAGCCGCTCGGCGATCTGCTTGTACGAGAGCCCCTTGGCCACCAGCCGCAGCACCTCGGTCTCGCGGTCGGTGAGCCGGGGCGTCCTCGGCTCGGCGGCGCCCGCGACGGGGGCCGGTTCGGCGGCGAGCCTGCGGTACTCCCCCAGCACCAGACCGGCCAGGCCCGGCGTGAAGACCGCGTCGCCGACGGCCGTCCGCCCGACGGCATCGACCAGCTCCTCCGTACTCGCCGACTTCAGCAGATAGCCGGTCGCGCCCGACTTCACCGCCTCCAGCACATCGGCGTGCTCGCCGCTGGCCGACAGGACCAGGACCCGCAGTCCGGGCAGCGCGCCGACCAGCTCCTTGCAGACCTGGACGCCCGGCAGCTCCGGCAGGTTGAGGTCGAGGACGAGGACGTCCGGGGAGACGGCCCGCGCGCGGCGCACCGCCTGGCGGCCGTCGCCCGCCGTCGCCACAATGTCGAAGCCGGCCGCCGCCAGATCGCGGGCGACCGCGTCCCGCCACATCGGATGGTCGTCGACGACCATCACCTTCACCGTGCCCACCGCTGCCGTCCCCCGCCCCTGCTCCGTCATGCCCATGCTCCGTCTGCCCCCGCCATGCCCTGCGCTCATGTCGGCGCTCATACCGTGCTCCGCCGTGCGGACCCCGTCGCCGGAATCCTCGGAATCTTCAATTCCACTTCGGTGCCCTGTCCCGGGACCGAGATCAGTTCGGCCGTGCCGCCGAGGTCCCGAAGCCGGCCCCGGATCGACAGGGCGACCCCGAGCCGCCCCTCGCCCTCGGCCTGCGCGAGCCGCCCCTCGGGGATGCCGGGGCCGTCGTCGCGGACCGTCACGATCACCTCGTCCGGCCAGTCCTCCACCAGGATCCAGGCCCTGGCGTCCGGCCCGGCGTGCCGCTCGACGTTGTCCAGGGCCGCCCCGACGGCGGCGGCCAGCTCCCGCGCGGCCCCGGGCGCCAGCGTGACCGGCGCCCCCGGCTCGGAGAGGGTCACCCCGGGCCCGGCGTACCGGGCCAGCAGCGGCCGCAGATCCAAGGGAGCGGCTTCGTCGTCGCCGTCGTCGTCCGGGTGGTCGATGTACTCGATGACGGTACGGGCCACCGCGCCCGGAAGGTCGTCGGCACCGTCGCCACCGCGGGCGGACGGGCCACCACCGGCACGGGAGAGGGGCACCAGGCCGCCGGCGACCAGGCTGCGCAGGGCGATCTCCTGCTCCCCCGCCATCCGGCCCAGCTCCGCCGCCTCGCCACCCAGCGCGGTGCCGCGCCGCTGGACCATCGCCAGTACCTGGAGCACGCTGTCGTGGATGTCCCGGGCCAGCCGCTCCCGCTCCCGGGTCGCCGCCTCGATCTCCAGCGCGCGGGCGAGCGTGCGCTCCGACGCGCGCGCCACCTCCACCACGTAGCCGATCGCGATCGAGGCGATCCAGACCAGCAGGACGTTGTGGATGGTCTCGCCGCTGGGCTCGCCGCGCTGGACGAGATTGGCGGCGGCGACGAGCGAGGAGGCGAACGCGGCCCAGCGCCAGCCGCCCCGCAGGGCGAACGCCAGCACCGAGCCGGCCGTCCAGATCGACGGCAGGGTGGGGCTGTCGATGCGCTGGGCGTCGTCGTCGGCGATGACCGTCAGCAGTATCCCGGTGAGCGCGATCGTCAGGTCCACACCGAGGAAGCGCTTGGTGCACCGGACGGCGCCGCCGAGTACCCGGGGCAGGGTGGCCAGCGTCCACACCACCAGCACCGACTGAAACAGGATCCCCACCCAGATCCGCTCGTACCGCTCCTGGTTGTAGACCAGGATCAGCACGGCGTAGATCAGCGTCAGGACCCGGTAGCCGGCGAGCGCGCGCCACAGCGGCTGCTCGACCGACATTCGTACGACCCGTTCGCGCTTGACCGTTCTCCCCACGCGCTTCCCCCCGTGTGATGTGCTCCGTCAGGCGGCCGGCCGGTCGGTCGTCCCCGGATCCCGCCGCTCGGCGCCGCCGGAGCCGGTACCGGTGCCATCAGCCCCGGGGGCCTCTTCCGCCTGCCCGGCGGACCGCTCGGCCTGCTCGGCTTTCTCCGCTTTCTCGGCCTTCTCGGCCTTCTCCGCCGCCTTGGCCGCGGCCTTCTCCGCCTTCTCCGCTTCGGCGATCTGGCGCTTGGCGACCGTGGCGTAGATGTCCACGTACTCCTGGCCGGACAGCTTCATGATCTCGTACATGACCTCGTCGGTCACCGAGCGGAGGATGTAGCGGTCCTCCTCCATGCCCTGGTAGCGGGTGAAGTCCAGCGGCTTGCCGATCCGGATCCCCGGGCGCAGCAGCTTGGGCACCAGCTTGCCGGGCGGCTGGACCTTCTCCGTGTCGATCATGGCGATCGGGATCACGGGGGCGCCGGTGGCCAGCGCCACCCGCCCCAGGCCGCCGGGCTTGCCCCGGTAGAGCCGGCCGTCCGGGGAACGGGTGCCCTCGGGGTAGATCCCGAAGAGGCCGCCGCCCTCGATCACCTCGATACCGGCCTTGATCGCCGCCTCGGCCGCCCCGCGCCCGCCCGAGCGGTCCACCGGAAGCTGCCCCACGCCCTTGAAGAAGGCGGCGGTGAGCCTGCCCTTGACCCCGGGGGAGGTGAAGTACTCCGCCTTCGCCACGAAGGTGACCTTGCGGTCGAGCACGGCGGGGAGGAAGAACGAGTCCGAGAACGAGAGGTGGTTGCTCGCGAGGATCGCCGGCCCGGAGGTCGGAATGTTCTCCAGACCCTCCACCCAGGGCCTGAAGGCCAGCTTCAGACCGCTCCCGATCGAGAGCTTCATTGCGCCGTAGATCAACTCGAATGCCTCCTATTGCTGTCGAACAGACCTTAACCCGAGGTGACCGGGGATCTCCGCGTCGGAGGCCGTGCGGATCTGGCCGGTGTCAGCCCGGTCGCGTACCGTGAGGTGGATCCGCCCGTACGCCCTGTGCGCCCCGCGCGCCGTCCCCGCCGAAGCCCCCACAGCTCCCCCGAGAATCCCCCGCAACTCCTCGCAGCCCCCGCAGCCCCCGCAGCCCCCCGAAGAACAGGAGACCCCGGTGCCGGTCCTTCCCGGAGCCGAGCCCTTCCGCCACGAGGGCGGAGAGGTCGGCGTCCTTCTCTGTCATGGATTCACCGGCTCCCCCCAGTCCCTGCGCCCGTGGGCCGACTATCTGGCGGACCGGGGGCTCACCGTCTCCCTGCCGCTGCTCCCCGGACACGGCACCCGCTGGCAGGACATGCAGCTCACCGGCTGGCAGGACTGGTACGCGGAGGTGGACCGCGAGCTGACGGCGCTGAGCGCCCGGTGCTCCCGCGTCTTCGTCTTCGGGCTCTCCATGGGCGGTGCGCTCACCCTCAGGCTCGCCGCCCGGCACGGGGCGGCCGTCACCGGCATCGTGCTGGTCAACCCGGCGAACAAGGTGCACGGGCCGTCCGCCGCCCTGCTGCCGGTGGTGCGGCATCTGGTGCCGTCCACCCCCGGTATCTCCAGCGACATCGCCAAGCCGGGGGCGACCGAGGTCGGGTACGACCGGGTCCCGCTGCACGCCGCGCACTCGCTGCGGACCTTCCTGCGGCTGGTGGACGGCGAGCTGCCGCAGGTCACCCAGCCGATGGTGCTGCTGCACAGCCCGCAGGACCATGTGGTGCCCCCGGCCGACTCGGCCCGGATCCTCGGCCGGGTCTCCTCGACGGACATCACCGAGATCCTGTTGGAACAGAGCTACCACGTCGCGACGTTGGACCACGATGCGGAGCGGATCTTCAAGGAGAGTTACGCGTTTGTCTGCCGGTTCGCTCCCGATGCCGAGGAGAAGGGGAGCAGGACCGGTGGCTGAGCAGCACGACGCCGACAGAGAGCCGCAGCCCATCGACGAGGAGGCCGCCTGGGCCGCCATCGTCGCGGGGTACGGCGAGGAGCCCGTGGACCCGCCGGGCGCGAAGCCGTTCAGATCGGTGGAGGACCTGGCCCGGCTGGAGGCCCCGAAGCCACCGGAGAAGCCGGCGAGCCTGGAGAAGCGCGAGAAACCCGAGAAGCCCGAGAAGCCTGAGCGATCCGAGCGGTCCGAGAAGCCGGACAAGCCCGACAAGCCGGAGAAGCCGGAGCCGGAGTCCGCGTCGGATGCGGAGTCGGCGCAGGGGCCCGGCGCGGCCGGCCAGCCGCCGGCGCTCGGCAGCTCGATCGTCTTCGCGCCCGGCGTGGGCGGGGCCGGGCCCCGCGACTACCAGGTCGCCGAGGCCAAGGACGACGACCTGGACGCGAGCGACGAGGGCCATTTCGTCCCGCCGGAGCCGCCGCCGCTGCCGGAGGCGGACACCACCGCCAAGTTCGCCTGGCTGGGTGTCATCGGCGGGCCGGTGCTGATGCTGCTGGCCGTGCTCTTCGGCTGGCACATGACCTGGTGGCTGACGACGCTCTGCGTCGGCGGCTTCCTGGGCGGCTTCATCACGCTGGTGGCGCGGATGTCGTCCGGTGACGACGAGGACGAGGACCCGGGCCGGGGCGCGGTGGTCTGACCCCTCAGGGGGGCGGCGTCCCGGTCACGGAGCGGCCGGGACCCGCAGCACGGCGAGCACCGGCAGATGGTCGGTGGCCGCGCGCAGGTCCGCGCCGCCGACCCCGGGGACGTCCACGGGGACGCCGCAGCCCAGGACGGTCACGCCGGGACCGGCGAACACGGCGTCGATCCGGCGGTCCGGAGCCGCCGCCGGGAAGGTGTGCTCGCCGCCCCGGGGCGCGTGCGCCCAGCCGTCCTGGAGCGCGCCCGCCAGCCGCCGGAAGGCGCGTCCGCCGGGGCCCTCGTTGACATCGCCCGCCGCGACGGTGTGCTCCGTGCCCAGGGCCGCGAGCCGGTCGAGGAGCAGCCCCGCGTGGGCGTACCGCTCGTCGGCCCGCAGCCCGAGATGGAAGGCGGCCACCCCGAGCCGGGCCGCGCCCAGCCGGACGACGGCGGTCGCGAGGCCGCGCCGGTGCAGACCCGGGGTGCGGGGCAGGGAGACGTCCTCGGCGTGTTCCACGGTCGCCCGCGGGGAGCAGAGCGCCAGCGGTCCGCTCGCCCCGGCGCCCCCGCCGAGGACGAGCAGACCGCTCTTCGCGGCGAGCCGGGCGGCGTGCGCCCGCCACCGGAAGAAGCGCGGGGCCTCCTGGGCGAGGACGAGATCGGGGGCCGTCGCCCGGATCACCCGGGCGAGGGCGTCCTCGTCGTCACGGAGCGAGCGCAGGTTGTAGCCGAGGACGCGGACGATCTCGGAGCCGTCGGAATCCGTGCCGGAGCCGGGCAGCTGGGTGACCATGGCGGCACCCTACGCGGGCCCGGCGGTGCCCGGCCCCGGCGGTGTGCTCAGCCCTGGCGGGCCAGGTCGGCGGCGCCCACCAGGCCGGCCCGGTTGCCGAGCTGGGCCGCCAGCACCTGGGCGTGCGGCCGCCACTGCGCGCCGATGAGCCAGCGCCGGAACGACTTCCGGATCGGCCCGAGGACCAGCTCGCCCTCGTCGGAGACACCGCCGCCGACGATGAACGCGGAGGGGTCGAAGAGGGAAGCCAGATCGGCCAGGCCGGCGCCGGCCCAGCGGGCCAGCTCCCGGAAGGAGTCGACGGCCACGGGGTCGCCCTGGCGGGCGGCCGCGCTGACATGGCGGCCCTGGATCCCCTCCGGGGTCCCGTCGCCGAGGCCGAGCAGGATGCCCGCGCTCTCCGGCGTGGCGGCGGCCCGCTGCCGGGCGTACCGGACCAGGGCCCGGCCCGAGGCGTACTGCTCCCAGCAGCCCTGGCTGCCGCAGCCGCAGAGAAGACCGTCCGGGACGACCCGGATGTGCCCGAACTCGGCGGCCACGCCGAAGCGTCCGCGCCGCAGCTTGTTGCCGATGATGATGCCGCCGCCGAGACCGGTGCCGAGGGTGATGCAGATGACGTCCTCGTGGCCCTTGCCCGCGCCGAAGCGGTACTCGCCCCAGGCGGCGGCGTTGGCGTCGTTCTCCACGACGACCGGCAGGCCCACGCGCTGCTCGACCTTGTCCTTCAGCGGCTCGTGCCGCCAGTCGATGTTGGGCGCGAAGATGACGGTGGCACGCTTGTCGTCGACGTAGCCCGCCGCGCCGATGCCGACGGCGTCGACGGTGTGGTCCTCGGCCGCGTTGCCGACGGCCGCGCAGATGGCGTCGGTGATGCCGTCGGGCGTCGACGGCGTGGCGACGGTGTGCGTCTCCAGGATGGTGCCCGCTTCGTCCACCACACCGGCCGCGATCTTGGTGCCGCCGATGTCAACGCCGATGGTGAGTCCCATGTGCCCCTCGGTTCCGATCGTGCCCCGCCAGGGGAAACCGTACCCGAGGGTGCCTGGAGCGCCGGTCGACGCGGAGTCGGCGGCGCCGGGAGATCCGCCGGCCGGACCGGGCGGGTCAGTCCAGGTCGATGCGCTCGCCCGGACCGTCGTCACCGTCCCGCCGGTCATCACGCGGGGATTCCGCCGTACCGGAGGGGGCCGCGGGATCGGCGGGCCCCTTGGTCCACCGGCTCTCCTGGCCGGCGACGGCGGAGCGGTAGGCGGCGAGCAGCTCCCCGCCGGCCGCCGCAAGATGATCGAAGACCTGGGGATTGCGCTCGATGACGGGCTCCACGGCCGACCGCGCCTGCTTCACGAACTGCTGTACGGCGCTCTGCGCGGCCACCCCGGGCAGCGTGCCCTGGAACTCGGACACCTTGTCCGCGACCGCGCCGAACAGCTTGCGCAACTCGTCTGCGGCGGACCCGGGCGGCGTACCGTACTGGGCCCGGCGCCGGGCCCGCTCCTCCGCCAGGTCCTCGGCACATGCCTCGGCCCAGGCGTCCGTGTCTGCTGCGGGACGCTCGGTGGCGTCACTCATGGCGTACTCCTGCGCTGGGGGGCTCTGGATACCTCGAAGGTACCTGAAGGGCTTTGCAGGCCCCCCGGCTCAGGGGGATTCGTCGGTGGGGCGTGGCCACAGGCCCGGGTCGGGGGTGAAGCGGACGGTCAGCGTCCCGTCGGTGAGGGCCGCGCCGGAGACCGTGCAGCGGCGGAGCACCGACGGCAGGGGAACGATCCTGCGGAACGGTCCGGCGCGCAGGAGCAGTTCGTCGCCCCGGCGGACCAGGCCGATGTCCTTCTTGTCCGCGCCGGGCAGTGCGAAGGACCACCCGAAGGTGCCGTCGTCGCGGCGGTCCACCACCGGGACGGCCGTGCTCCTCGCGTCGAGAGGGCGGTCCGCGTCGGCGGTGCGGGCGGTGGCCAGCCGTTCCAGGTCGTCGCGGTCGCGGGGGTCGTGCCCGAGGTGCGGCAGCTCCCGGACGGCGGTCCCGGCGCCCCATTCCCCGTACCACTCGTGCAGGGTCTTCTCCTGCTGTGCGGCGAGCGCGGCGAGCCAGGTGTCGGCGGAGTGGCGGGGCAGGACCCGGTTGGCGATCAGTTCGCCGACGGGGAGCCCGTGCAGGGCGAGCCCGGTGCGGGCGGTGCGCAGGGCGTCGGCGGCGGACGGGCCGGGTTCGGCGACGAGCGTCAGGGTGGTGCCGGGGGCCTCGATCAGCTCCTGGACGGCGGCGAGGTCGCTCTCCCAGCGGCCGGCGGTCTCGTACAGCCAGTGCGCGGGCATCGGGACCCCGGCGAGCTGGGCGAGGACGGGGCGCAGCGCGCGGGCGGCCTGTCGTTCGGGGGGCAGCAGCCGGCGCAGATAGCGGCGGAGGCGTTCGGGCAGGGCGAGGAGTTCGATCGTCTCGCGGACCGGCGGCAGATCGAGGACGAGCAGGTCAAAGCCTCCGTCGGCGGCCCCGGCGACGGCTTTGAGCAGGGCGAACTGGAGGGTGCCGGGGAGTTCGGTCAGTTCCTCGGCGGCGAGGGGTACGGCGCCGAGGAGGTCGAGGGCGGCCCCGGCGCGCTCCTGGAGGGCGAGGAATTCGGCCCGGAAGGCGTCCCCGGAGTCGACGCGGGCGGCCCACAGGCCCTCGGCGACCTCCTGCGGGGTCCCGGTGAGCGGGGTGCCGAAGAGGGTGTGGGGGTCGGTGCCGAGGAGCAGGACCCGGCGGCCGGGGCCGGCCGCGGCGAGCGCGGTGGCCGCGGCGACGGTGGTGCGGCCCGCGCCGCCGAGGCCGGTGACGAGGACCTGGCGCATCAGGCGGCGGGCCCGCTCTCGACGCGCTTCTTCAGGCCGTCGAGGGCGCGGTCGATGATGACCTTCTCGGCCTTGCGCTTGATCATGCCGAGCATGGGGATCTTGACGTCGACGGTGAGCCGGTAGGTGACCTCGGTGCGGTCGCCGCCGCCGACGGGGGTGAGGGTGTAGGAGCCGTCGATGGCGCGGAGCATCTGGGACTTGACCAGGGTCCAGCTGACCTGGTCGGGGCCGTGCCAGGTGTAGGCGAGGGTGTGGTCGTCCTTGATCGCTCCGGCGTCGAGGACGAGCCGGACCTGCTCGGCGCGGCCCTGGTCGTCCCGGGAGATCACCTCGGCCTGCTTCACCTCGCCGGTCCACTCGGGGTAGCGGGCGAAGTCGGAGATCACTCCCATGACGTCGGCCGGTGCCGCCTCGATGGTGATGCTTGAGCTGGTGTGTTCCGCCATCGCTGCGGCTCCTCAACAGTGCGGTACGGACTGCGGGGTACGGACCGGGTGATTGTGTGGTGTGCAGGCTATCGCGAGCGGGTGCGGCGTCCGTTCCCGGGCGGCCGCGCGGGCGGGGCGGGGGCCGTCACCACTCCAGGGTCCAGGGCCGGCCGGTGGCGGCGAAGTGGCCGACGTTCACGCACTCGGTGGAGCCGACGCGCATCCGGGCGGCGAGCGGCTGGTGGACATGGCCGAAGAGGGCGTACCGGGGGCGGGTGCGGCGGATGGCGTCCAGGAGGGCCCGGCTGCCGCGTTCGAAGCGGCGGGCGACGGTGTCGTAGAGCAGTTCGGGCACGTCCGGGGGGATGTGGGTGCACAGGACGTCGACCTCGCCGATGGCCTCGACCTTGGCGGCGTACTCCTCGTCGGGGATCTCGTAGGGGGTGCGGGAGGGCGAGGGCAGCCCGCCGCCGACGAAGCCGAAGACGCGGCCGCCGATCTCGGCGCGTTCCCCGTCGAGGACGGTGGTGCCCTCCTGGGCGTACTCCGGCCAGAGGGCGGGAATGTCGACATTGCCGTAGGTGGCGTACGTCGGGGCGGGGAAGGCGGCGAACAGCTCGGCGTACTGCTTGCGCACCGCCGATGCGATGGCGGCGTCCCGGTCGAGTCCGAGGTCGGCCCAGAGCCGGCGGGCGAGTTCGCGGGCCTCGGGGAAGCGCCGGGCGGTGCGGAGCGCGACGATCCGGTCGGCGTTCGCGGTGCCGAAGAGGTCGGGGAAGATCCCGCGTGAGTGATCGGCGTAGTCGAGGAAGAGGACCAGGTCACCGAGGCAGATCAGGGCGTCGGCGCCGTCCTTGGCGCGGGCGAGGTCCCGGGCGTTGCCATGGACGTCGCTGACCACGTTCACTCGGGTGCGTCGCATGACGGCCACCCTAAAACGCCGCCCCGGCGGGTGGACAGGCGCGTCCGTGCGGAGCGGGGACCCGCCTCCGATCACCTGTTTCGTGTGGCCGCGGCCCGCCCGGGCGGGGAGCCGGGACCCTGGTGCGGGACTGGTCCGGACCTGGTGGACGAATGGTGGCGGACCGGTCGTTCTTCCGACCGACCGGGCACGTGGACTACCCTGCGCGAAGTACTGTCATATACGTGTGACGCAGCGAACATCTGGTCGGGACCCCTATCCGGAATTGAGTACTGGTGGGTAACGTCCGGGCAGTCCTGCCGTGCTCATCCCCAGGAGCACGGCCCGACGAGGACAGCAGCCGGTGCATCACACAGAGCCGTGGCGCCGGCGCCCGATGAGGAGCAGCAGTCTTGCGCGAGTTCAGCCTTCCGGCCCTGTACGAGGTCCCCACGGACGGCAACCTGACGGACCTGATCCGCCGCAACGCCTCCCAGCACCCCGATGTCGCGGTCATGGGCAGAAAGGTCGGGGACACCTGGACCGATGTCACCGCCGTCCAGTTCCTCGCCGAGGTCAGGGCCGCGGCCAAGGGCCTGATCGCGGCGGGCGTGCTGCCCGGCGACCGGGTGGCCCTGATGTCGCGCACCCGCTACGAGTGGGTGCTCCTCGACTTCGCGATCTGGAGCGCGGGGGCGGTGACCGTCCCCGTGTACGAGACCAGCTCGGCCGAGCAGGTCTCGTGGATCCTCTCCGACTCGGGCGCGGTCGCGGCCCTCGTGGAGAGCGAGGCCCACGCGGCGACCGTCGGGTCCGTACGGGACCGGCTGCCCGCGCTGCGGGAGCTGTGGCAGATCGAGGCGGGCGCGGTGGACGCGCTGGTCGCGGCGGGCGCGGAGATCAGCGACGCCACCGTGGACGAGCGCAGCGCCGCCGCGCGCGCCGACGACCCGGCGACGATCGTCTACACCTCGGGCACCACGGGCCGCCCCAAGGGCTGTGTGCTGACCCACCGCAACTTCTTCGCCGAGTGCGGCAACGCGGTGGCGCGGCTGAAGCCGCTCTTCCGGACGGGCGAGTGCTCGGTGCTGCTCTTCCTGCCCGCGGCGCACGTCTTCGGCCGGCTGGTCGAGGTGGGCTCGATCATGGCCCCGATCAAGCTGGGCTGCGTCCCCGACATCCGGCAGCTCACCGACGAGCTGGCCGGCTTCCAGCCGACGCTGGTCCTCGGGGTGCCCCGGGTCTTCGAGAAGGTCTACAACGGCGCGCGGGCGAAGGCCCAGGCCGACGGCAAGGGGAAGATCTTCGACCGGGCGGCGCAGACCGCGATCGACTACAGCCGGGCGCTGGACACCTCCCGGGGCCCGTCGCTGGGGCTGCGGCTGAAGCACACCGTCTTCGACAAGCTGGTCTACGGCAAGCTGCGGGCCGTCCTCGGCGGGCGGATCGAGCACGCCATCTCGGGCGGCGCCCCGCTGGGGGAGCGGCTGGGGCACTTCTTCCGGGGCGTGGGCTTCACCGTCCTGGAGGGGTACGGCCTGACCGAGTCCTGCGCGGCGACCGCCTTCAACCCGCCGGACCGGCAGAAGATCGGCACGGTGGGCCAGCCGCTGCCGGGGTCGGTGGTGCGGATCGCCGACGACGGCGAGGTGCTGCTCCACGGCGAGCACCTGTTCGCGGGGTACTGGAACAACCCGGAGGCGACGGCGGAGGCGCTGACCGACGGCTGGTTCCGCACCGGGGACATCGGCACCCTGGACGAGGACGGCTATCTGACGATCACCGGCCGGAAGAAGGAGATCCTGGTCACCGCGGGCGGCAAGAACGTCGCCCCGGCGGTGATCGAGGACCGGATCCGGGCGCACGCGCTGGTCGCCGAGTGCATGGTGGTGGGCGACGGACGGCCCTTCGTGGGCGCGCTGATCACCCTGGACGAGGAGTTCCTCGGCCGCTGGGCGGCGGAGCGCGGGAAGCCCGCCGGGTCGAAGGCGGCCGCGCTGCGGGACGATCCGGAGCTGCTGGCGGAGATCCAGCGGGCGGTGGACGACGGCAACGCGGCGGTCTCCAAGGCCGAGTCGGTGCGGAAGTTCCGGGTGCTGCCGGGGCAGTTCACCGAGGAGGCCGGCCACATCACGCCGTCGCTGAAGCTCAAGCGCAATGTGGTGGCCAAGGACTACGCCGACGAGATCGAGGCGATCTACCGGGGCTGAGGCCCCCGCGCCGCGAACACCGGCGGGGCCGGCGGGGTCCTCACCGGCCTCACTGGTCTCACCGGCCCCGCGGGTCCCTCAGGACGTCCTCGCGGATGATCCGTTCCATGTTCCGCTCGGCGAGCGCGGTGATGGTGACGAACGGGTTCACCCCGAGGGAGCCGGGGATCAGGGAGCCGTCGACGACATAGATCCCCCGGTGGCCCCTGACCCGCCCGTACAGGTCCGTGGCCCGCCCCAGGACACAGCCCCCGAGCGGGTGGTAGGTGAAGTCGTCGGCGATCGCCCGGTTGCCGCCGAACAGGTCGTGCCGGTAGACGGTCCCGTTCACCCGGTTGAGCCGCCCGAAGAGGGAGCGGGCGGCGGCCACCGACGGCCCGTTCTGGTCCCTGCTCCAGCGCAGCCGGGCCCGGTCGCGGACCGCGTCGTAGACGAAGTGGCCGCGCTCCGGGTTCTTCGTGATGGCCAGGTAGAGGCTGATCCAGTGTTCGAGGCCCATCGGCAGCGGGGCGACCTCCGCGAAGACCGGGTGGGTGGGGTTGTTCCAGTCGTCGATGCCGAGGACCGGCATGGTGGACTGGCGGGCCCCGACCGGGTCCCAGACATGGTTGGCGCGCGCGGCCATCACATTGCCGTTGTGGCCCCAGCCGCGCCCCACCTCGGGACTGAGGTCCGGGAGCGCGCCGGTCTCCCGGGCCCGCAGCAGGAGTTCGGTGGTGCCGAGGCTGCCCGCGCCGAGGAAGAGCCGGGAGGTGGTGATCTCGTCGGTCGCCCTGACCCGCCCGCGCAGGTCCAGGCGCTCCACGGTGACGACATGGCCCCGCGCGTGGGGCCGCACCGCGCGGACCCGGCTCAGGGTCTCCACGGTGACCAGGCCGGTGGCGAGCGCGGCGGCCAGATAGGTCTTGTCGAGGCTGCGTTTGCCGTGGTTGTTGCCGTAGAGGACCTCTCCGGCGAGCGCCGACTTCGGGGCCGTGCCCGCCGCCTCGCGCCGCATGTGGTCAAAGTCGTAGACGTTGGGGACGAAGACGGTGCCGATGCCCGCGCGGGCGGCGTGCGCGCGGGAGACCCGGGAGTAGCGGTACCACGGCGTCGACTCGAACCAGGCCCGGTCGATGCTGTTGACGCCCAGCGCGCTGCGGGCGCGCGGGAAGTAGGTGCCGTACATGGCGTCCGCGTCGACCTGGGGCAGCACCTCGGAGAAGTAGGAGCGCGGCGGGGTGACGGCCATGCCGCCGTTGACGAGGGAGCCGCCGCCGACGCCCCTGCCGACGTAGACGGCCATGTCGCCGTAGTCGATCCGGTCCAGGACGCCGGGGTACGGGGATATGTTCCGGTTGACCACGTCGAGCCAGAGGAAGGTGGCGAGCGGGGCCTCGGTCCGGGTGCGGAACCACATGGACCGGTGGTCCGGGGCGATGGTGCGGCAGAAGACCTTCCCGTCGGGCCCCGGGGTCTCCCACAGCCTGCCCATCTCCAGGACGACGGTGCGCACCCCGGCCCGGGCGAGCCGGAGCGCGGCGACGGCGGCCCCGTAACCGGAACCGATCACCAGGGCGGGGGCGTGGTCGGCGGCGGGCGGCTGGACGGCCTGGGCCGAGGCGAGGCCGACCCGGGTGAAGCCGAGGGCGGCGGCGGTCTGGAGCGCGGCGGCACCCAGGAGATGACGACGCGTCAGTTGTGGGGTCATGTCTCGATGCTGGACGACATCCGGCCGCGCGCCCAGCCTCGTCGAGGAAAAGGTTGAATTCCCGTCAATAAATGACTTTACGCAGCTCAGCGAAGTGTCCAACGCGAAAAACGACCCCGTCGACCCACTAGGATCAGCCGGTTGTGCTCCCGGCGGTCACAGCAGCGCGCGAAGGTTCCCCGCCAGCAGGTCCCAGCGCCACCGCTCCTCGACCCAGCGCCGGCCCCGCTCGCCCATCCGGGCCCGCAGCTCCGGGTCCTTCAGCAGCGCGACGATCCGCTCGGCGGACTCCTGGGGCGAGCCACCCCGTACGACCCAGCCGGTCTCCCCGTCGAGCACCGCATCCGGAGCGCCCCCCGAGTCACCGGCGACCACCGGCAGACCGGTCGCGGACGCCTCCAGATAGACGATCCCCAGCCCCTCGACATCCAGCCCGCCGCGCCGGGTACGGCACGGCATGGCGAAGACGTCGCCCGCGCCGTAGTGCGCGGGCAGCTCCGACCAGGGCACCGCGCCGGTGAAGTACACGGAGGCGGCGACGCCGGTGTCCCGGGCCAGGGCCCGCAGATCCCGCTCGTACGGTCCGCCGCCGACGATCAGCAGCGCCGTGCCCGGGACCTTCGCCAGGATCGCGGGCAGCGCCCGGATCAGGGTGTCCTGGCCCTTGCGCGGAACCAGCCGGGAGACGCAGACCACCACCGGCCGGTCGCTGAGCCCGAGCCGCTCACGGACCAGGTCCCCGCCGGAGCCCGGATGGAAGGTCTTCTCGTCCACGCCCGGCGGCAACTGGACCATCCGCGCGGCGGCGGCCGGCGTGAGGGCCGCAGCGATCCGGGAACGGGTGTACTCGCCGAGATAGGTGATCGTGTCCGTGCCCTCGCCGATCCGGCGCAGCAGCTGCCGGGACGCGGGCAGCTGCGCCCAGCCGGCCTCGTGCCCGTGCGAGGTGGCCACGATCCGGCGGACACCGGCCCGGCGCAGCGCGGGCCCCATCAGCCCCAGCGGCGCGGCGGCCCCGAACCAGACCGACTCACACCCGTGCTCACGCAGCAGGTCCGTCGCCCGGCGGGTCACACGCGGCGTCGGCAGCAGCATCGTCGTACGGTCGCGGACGACGGTGAACGGCTGCTCCGCGTCGAACGCGGCGGTCGCCTCCCGCCCCTCGGCACCGTGCTTCCAGGTGGAGGCGTAGACGACGAGACGCTCCGGGTCCAGCCGCAGCGCCATGTTGTGCAGGAACGCCTGGATGCCACCGGGACGGGGCGGGAAGTCGTTGGTCACGATCAAGGTCTTGTGCATCCCTGCCGACAGTAACGGAAACCGGCGGGCGTCCGGTTCGCGGGCCGGGGCCCGTCCGACGGCTCAGGGGCTGAGCCGGTCCGTCAGATACGCCCGCCAGGCCGTCGTGAACGACTCGGGCGTGGTGCCCAGGACCCGCGAGAACGCGACCGGCAGCGGACTGCGGGCCGCCTCGCGGTAGAACGCGATCAGCTTCCGCTCGCCCCAGCGCCCGGCGATCAGCTCACAGGCGAGCCACCCGCCCTCGTACGCGCGGGCCAGGGCGTCGGCGTCACCCGTGAAGGAGAAGTCGGCATCGGCGGGCAGCACCGCGGGCGGCTGGCCGCGCCGCACCGCACGCTGGAGCTCGGGGGCGATCCGGCCCGCCGTGCGACCACTCCCCCGGTAGGCGACCCAGTCGGCGAAGCCCTCCGACAGCCACATGGGCGTCGTACCCGAGGTGTGGGTGCGCGTGGCGACATGGGCGGTCTCATGGGTGAGGACGATCTGCTTGCCGAAGTCCCCGAGCGCCCCGTACGCCGCCGGATTGACGATCACCCGGTCCGCCGGCACCTCCTCCCGGGTGCCGGTCGCGCCCGTGGTCACCGCCGCGATCCCCCGGTAGCCGGCGGCCGGCGCCCCCAGCAGCGCGCCCATGTCGTCCAGGGTGCGCGGGACGAGGACGACGACCCGCCCGGCCCAGGGCGACGGCCAGGAACGCGCCACGGCCGGCACGGACCGGTCGGCCGTGCGCGCGATCGCCCGCAGCCGCGCCGCGGGCTGACCGACCCCCAGCACCAGACTGGCGCCGCCCCGCACGACCTGGACATCGCCCTGCTGCCACAGCTGCTCGGCCGCGCCCGGCGCGGGCCGGTCGGCCGTGATCCGCCAGCCGCCGCCGGCGTCGCGGGCCAGCTCCAGTTCGCGGCCGGTGGTCACCGGGCCGGGATCGTGGCCCGCGAGCCGGTAGCTCAGCTCCGCACCGGCCACCACCCGCCCCCCGGCCCGGTGCCCGACCGGCCCCAGCCGGTACGCCCAGGAACCCAGCGGCACCCGGGCCAGCCGCGTGAACTGACGCCGCTCGGCCGCCCGCAGCCCCGTCGCCGCCGGATCCAGCACCTCCAGATAGCCCCGCTCGTCCCGGTCCAGGAGCGCCCGCGCCCGCAGATCCAGGAGCCGCTGCACATCGGCGGCGGTGGTATCGGGCCGGGGCGGGGGCGCGCACCCGGCGAGCAGCGCCGGAGCCAGCACGGCCACGGCGGCGAGGATCCCCGCCGCCGCCCGTCCTCTCGCGCGTGCGCCGCGCCGGTGAACCGCCACGGTGCCGATCGTACGGAACGGGTCGCGGCGGGGCCGCGTGTCCCTGGCGCGCCCCCCGTACGGGGCGCCCCGGCGCGCCCGCCGCCCCTTCAGCCCCCGAACCCACGTACGCCCTGCCGCCACGAGTCGACCCGCACCCGTGCGAGGGTGGCCTCGCGCTGCCCGACCCGCGTCGGTACGAGGACGTCACGCTCGTCCGGGGCCCCGGCTGTCCGGCCCGCGTCGGTACGGGGTCCCGCACCTTCCTTCCCCCCGCCCGGGGGTACCGGCCACCCTCCGGCTGATCCGTGGGCGGGGGTGCAGGGTCGCCCCCGCAGGGGATCGGCGGACCTACCGGCCCAGTGTCGTGTCCGCTTTGCGCTCGCCGACCCCGAGGAGGTGAGCCCGGAGGCCCCGCCAACCCGCACCACACCCGGGCCGGGCCGACCCGCACAAACCCGCCTCGCCAACGTTGGCCCGCACAAATCCCGCCTCGCCGTCGACCCGCACAAAAACCAGCCTCGCCGGCGTTTGAGGCACGGAGGCTCGGGGGCTGGCCCTCGACACGGGGCCGCACATGCCATGTGCCCGAGACCCATCCGCCCCTGCGGCGACCTGGGCAAAATCCAGCCCCGCCGGCGATTGAGGCGCAGGGGTTCGGGGACTGGTCCCCGACGACCGGCCCGCACACTGCGGGACATTCGCCTGTGCGGCGGGACAGAGTGCTGGTCCGTCCTCAAGCGCCGGACCGGCTGGAATTGCTCGGGTGATCGTCGGGGGCCAGCCCCCGAACCTCCGCGCCTCAATCGCCGGCGAGGCTGGTTTTGCTCGGGTCGTCGTCGGGGGCCGGCCCCCGAGGCCCCGCGCCTCAATCTCCCCCAGACTTCGTCCGGGGGGACCCCCACGAGGCTGGATTTTGCCGGGTGATCGTCGGCGAGGCGGGTTTGTGCGGGTCAACGTTGACGGGGCGGATTTGTGCGGGTCGACCCGGCCCGGGTTGGTGGTGCGGGTTGGCGGGGCCTCCGGGTTCACCTCCTCGGGGTCGGCGAGCCCACTCACCAGGTTGAGTGCGGGTCGGCCTCCGCCGATCCCCTGCGGGGGCGACCCTGCACCCCCACCCACACAGTAAGCACAGGCGGACCGTACCCCCGGGCGGGGGAAAGACAGGTGCGGGACCCCGTACCGACGCGGGTCAGGCAGGGCGGGGCCCCGGACGAGCGCAACGCCCCCGTACCGACGCGGGTCGGACAGCGCAAGGCCGAACCCGGCGGCGGATGGGGCGGGCGGGGGCGTCAGACCCGGGTCACGGACGTGATCGGCATCATGCCCACCGGGTCGTATCGCACCGCCGCCCCCGGGTACGGCGCATGCAGCACCCGCCCGTTCCCCGCGTACAACCCGATATGGCTGGCGTCGGCACGGTAGGTGACCAGATCGCCGGGGCGGGCCTGCGCGAGGGGCACCGGGCGGCCCGCGAAGCGCTGGGCCTGGGAGGTGCGGGGCAGGGACACGCCCGCCTGGGCGTAGGACCACTGGACGAGGCCGGAGCAGTCGAAGCCGCCGGGGCCGGTGGCGCCCCAGACGTAGGGGCGGCCGAGCGCGGTCTGTGCCGCGCGCAGGGCGACGCCGGCGCGGGCCGACGCGGGGACGCCGTTGCCGGGGAGGTCGGGGAGTTCGCCGCGCCCGTCGTCGCGGGAGGCGCGGGTGTAGGCGGCGCGTTCCTGCGCGGAGAGGGAGTTCAGCAGGGTGCGGGCGGCTGCGAGCCGCCGCTCCACCGCGCGCTTGTGCCGGGCCAGGTCGCGCCGGCCGCGTTCGAGTTCGGCGAGGTCGCGTACGGCTTCGGCGCGGGTCTGCCGCAGCTCGCGCTGGGCGTGCTGGAAGTCCCGGAGGACGAAGTGCTGGCGTTCGCCGATGCGTTCGAGCATCTCCGCCCCGGCGAGGTAGCTGTCGGGGTCGGCGGAGAAGAGCAGGTCGAGCGTGGGGTCCATGCTGCCGGAGCGGTACTGGGCCATCGCGACGGCGCCGAGTCCCTGCCGCATGCGGTTGATGCGTTCCTGGCCGCGGGCGACGCCGTCGCGGGCGCGGGCGACCGAGGTCCGCAGCCGGGCGACCCGTTCGCCGGCTGCGTTGAAGCGTTCGGTGGCCCGTTCGGCCTCGGTGAAAAGCCGGTCCACGGCGGCCCGTGCCTCCCTCGGGGAGTCGCCCGGGTCCGCGCCCGCCGGGGCGGGTCCGAGTGCCGCGGCGGCCGTCGCCGCGGCGGCGGACAGTACGGCGGCGCGATGGGTGGAACCGGGGTGGGTGGGCCGTCTATGGGACGCCACGGATAGCGCTCCCTTCCGCGAGGACAAGGGCTGGGCTGGTGCGCCGCAGACAGTAGCCGGGCGGACACAGGGCGGCCAAAGACCCCAAAGGGCGCGCGCGAGCGCGCCCCACCGGTAGGACCACAGGTCACCGGTGGGGCGCGGCGTCAGTATGAGGGACGCGAATTCCCCCGATCGGAGGGGGCCGCCCGGCCCGGGGAGGCGCCGGGCGAGAGGGCCGGAGGGTGCGTCAGACCCGTACTCCGAACATGTACGGCATGTTGTTGATGGACTCGTACCGCACGACCGCGCCGGTGCGCGGCGAGTGCAGGATCTGCCCGTTGCCGGCGTAGAAGCCGACGTGGTGCAGGTCGGAGTAGAAGAAGACCAGGTCGCCGACCTGGAGATCGGACTGCGAGTTGATCCGGGTGCCGATGGTGGCCTGTGCCTGCGAGGTGCGCGGTATCGAGACGTCGGCCTGGGCGAAGGCCCAGGAGGTGAAGCCGGAGCAGTCGAAGGAGTTGGGGCCGGAGGCGCCGTAGACGTACGGTGTGCCGATCTTGCTCTGGGCGGCGGCGTACGCGGAGGACACCCGGCCGGATGCGGGCTTGGCCGCCGACTCGCCCTGTCCGGCCTGCGGCTTCCCGGGCGGGGTGAGCTTGGCCCGCTCCTCGGCGCGGTCGGCGCGCTGCTGCTCGGCCCGCTTCAGTTCGGCGCGCTCCTGCGCGGTGAGCGAGTTCAGCAGCCGCTGGGCCTCGTTCAGCTTGCCCTGGACCTCGCGCTTCTTGGACGCGAGCTGCTCGCGGGTGTCGGCGAGGTCGCCCAGCTTCTCCTGGGCCTCCTTGCGCTGCTGGGCGAGGGTGCGCTGCTTGGCCTGGATGTCGCTGATCGCCTCGGCCTGCTTCGAGCCGATCTGGTCCAGCGCGGAGGCCTGGTCGAGGTAGTCGTCCGGGTCGGAGGAGAGGAAGAGCTGGAGTGCCGGGTCCATGCCGCCGGAGCGGTACTGGGCGCTGGCGACCGAGCCGAGCGCGTCCCGCAGCTCGTTCAGGCCGTCCTGGCCGCGGGCGACCTTGTCCTGGAGGGTGTCGATCTGCTTCTGGAGCTTGCCCTGCTGCTCCTTGGCGCCGTTGAGCTTCTCGGTGGCCTTCTCGGCCTCCTCGTAGAGCTTGTCGACCTTGGCCTTGACCTCGTTCTTGGTCGGCTTGGGGTCGGCCTGCGCGGTCTGGGAGGTCAGGGCGACGGCGGCCGCCGCGGTCGCCGTGAGCACGGTGACGCGGGCCCGGTTGGGCTGCTTGGGACGACGGTGGGATGCCACGAAGGACGGCTCCTTCTTCCTCTGAGCCGCCTACCGGGCAGGGTTGGTGTCCCCGGCTCCGTGCACTCAGGCCCCCGCGACTTGGCTGACGTGCGCAGACTCGGCGGTCCTTCGCCGCCATCCCGGATGGATGATCGACCGCGCGAAGGTTCGACGCCTGACCTTAGTGACGTTCTTGTGATCACTTCAAATCCCACCGGGAAAAAATCCGGCCGGGAGAGCATTCTTTACTCACATCACACAGGGCGTCATGGGTGTTTGACGCCCCGTCCCGCTGGATTTCCGCCCAAGTCGCCCAGTGGTGTACCCATCACTACAGTGACGGCGTTACGTGACACATCGCCACGAGCCGGGTCAGACTCGGGAGAGGCGTTTCAACAGCATCGCGGAGGCCACCGGCCGGGCGCCCGCCCGGGCGACGCCGTCCGCGACCTCGCGGTCGGTGGAGACGACGACCACCGGCCGGCCCGGCGGTTCGGCGCGGACCAGCTGGCGGATCAGCTCGTCCGCCGTGATCCCCGGCTTGGAGAAGAGCACGCGGACCCCGCGCGGCGGGGCGAGCAGCACGGGGGCCGCCAGTTCGGCCCCGTCGAAGACGCAGGTGATCTCGGCGCCGCTCTGCGCGGCGAGCACGGAGAGCCCGCCCAGGAGCCGCAGCCGCTGCTTCTCCAGCGGCATGGTCGGATAGCCGGTCTTGGTGACGTTGTAGCCGTCCACCACCAGATGGGCCTGGGGCAGGGCCAGCAGCTGGTCCAGCAGGGCCGGATCCGTCTCGGAGAGCGCGCGGGCGGCGATGTCCTTGGGTGACATCCGGCCCGGCGCGACCGCGTCCACGGTGTCGGCGGGATGTATGGAGACCGGCGGCAGCGCCAGCTCCCGGCGGAGCCCCTGCGCGCCCTCCAGCACGGTGTCGAGCAGCAGCCGCAGCCGCATGTCCTCGACGGAGCGGCCCTCGCGGGCGGCCCGGCGGCCGGCCTCGACGGCGGCCTCGGCCTCCGCGAGCCGCGCCTTGAGCCGCCGGTTCTCGCTCTCCGCGGCCGACAGCTGGCCCGCGCCCTCGGCCCGTACGGTCTCGACCTCCGCGAGGGCCCGCCGCAGGGCCGCCTCGCCGCGCTTGATGTCGCTCTGCGCGGAGCGCATCCGGCGCCGCAGCGACTCGGCCTCCTTGCGGACGGCCTCCAGTTCGCCGCGGAGCCGGTCGGACTCGCCGCGGGTGTGGTCGCGGACCTCGGTCAGCTCCTCGCGCAGCCGCTCCAGCTCGCGCCGCCCGGCGTCGTCGGCGCGCTCGGCGTCCGCGCGCTGGGCCTCCTCGCCGGCGGCCGCCACCAGCTTCACCCAGCCCGCCGGGCGCAGCACATAGGCGGTCGCGGCCACGTCCAGGGGGTCGGCGGCGGCCGGCGGCGCCCCGGCGACCAGCGCCGCGCACAGCTCCGGCTGGGCCAGTGCGAGGCGCTCGCCGACGCGCTGGCGGAAGACGGGATCGCTCTCCAGGGCCGCCGCCATCGCGTTGCCTGCGAACCGGGCGCGCCGGGAGGGGGTGAAACGTGCGTACTGGCGCAGCTGCGCGGGCAGCTCCGCGACGGTCAACCCGCCGAAGGCGTCCGCGACCAGCGCGACGACCCTGCGCCGTACGCCTTCCGGCAACGGCCGGTCGAGCGCCTCAGCGGCATCACCGGCCGTACCGGCCGGCTCGGCGCCGCTCCCCGGCTGCTCCACGATCCGTCACCCCAATACCCTGCGGCCGGCTCCGTCAGGAGTCCGTACCCGGCCTGTCCACCAATTCGATCTTGTCCTGGGCGTTGCACCACCGGCAGCGCACCGACTCGATGGTCTCACTGAGCACCTCGCGCTCCTCGACCTTGGGTTCCCCCGCGAGGTCCAGATGGACGTACTCGACGACCTTGGAGGAGCGGGTGACATCGAAGCGGGTGAGATTGCCGCAGAGCGTGCAGCGCCAGCGGGTCTCGGCCGTCGGTGCGGGAACCGTCGTCATCAGTGTCGTCCTCTTCCGTCGTACATCTCGTACGTTCCGTCGTACATTCCGTACGTCCGGTACATCCCGGCGGGGACGTAGTCGGGCGTACGACTGTCTGGTCGCACGCACCACCGCTCCGGCACGGCACTCCGGGTCTCGCCGTGCGCACGGTCGCCGTGCGGGGTGCGGGCCCCGCGGTGCGCCGTCGAACTGCGGGTGTACTCCCTGTAACTCTATGGCCTCGCGGGTCCCCGGGGGCACGGCGAGGCACTCTGTACCGTTCTCCTCCGCTACGCCATGATCTGCCCATGATCGAGTGGCGGGCCCTGGCCCGGGGAGTGGCGAGGGGACCCGCCGTGACCTCGGCGGTGATCGCCGTGTGCTGCGCGCTCTTCGTGGCCGGGCCGGTCTCGGGGCTGAATCCGCCCCGGGGGCGCCTGGACGGTGAGCAGCTGCTCGCGGCGCAGACCGCGTACTTCGAGCGGTGGGGGGTGGTCCCGGCCGAACTGATGAGCGGGGACCCCGGCGCGCTGCTGACGCCGTTCACCGCTCTCTTCATCCATGGGAACTGGCTGCATCTGCTCGGGAACATGCTCTTTCTCTACGTCTTCGGCGCGATGGCCGAGGAGCGCATGGGCCGGGTGGAGTTCTTCCTCTTCTACGCCGTCACGGGCGGTCTGGCGCTGTCCGCCTACGCCGCGGCCCATGCCGGGTCCCAGCAGACTCTCGTCGGGGCGTCGGGGGCGATCTCCGGGGTACTGGGGGCCTTTCTCTTTCTCTTCCCCCGGGCCCGGGTGACCAGTCTCTTTCCGTTCCTCTTCTTCCTGCCGCTGCGCTTCCCCGCGTGGATTGTGCTGATTTTCTGGTTTGTCCTGCAAGGGATGGCGGCGACCGGCGCGGGCACGGGCGGCGCCGGGGTGGCCTATCTGGCCCATCTGGTCGGCTTCGCCCTGGGGTTCCTCTACGCGTGGGCGCGGTCCGGGCGCGGAACAGGGCCGCTCGCGCACCTGGCGCGGCGGCTCGGGCGCACGGCCGGACGGCCGTGGCGTAGGACTAGAGTGAAGGTCCCAGCAGCGGCCACCGAGGGAGAAAGCCAGCCGTGATCACCGCGATCGTGCTCATCAAGACCAGCGTGGACCGCATTCCCGAGATCGCCGAGTCGATCGCCGCGCTGGAGGGTGTCAGCGAGGTCTTCTCGGTCACCGGGACGTACGACCTGATCGCCATGGTCCGGGTGGCCCGGCACGACGAGCTGGCCGAGGTGATCCCCGGCCGGATCAGCCGGATCGAGGGCGTCGAGGGCACCGACACGCACGTCGCCTTCCGCACCTACTCCCAGCACGACCTGGAGGCGGCGTTCGCCATCGGCCTGGACTCCTGACCCGGCCCGGCGACCAGCAGGTCCGGCCCGGTCCGCCGGCCGCCGGGCCCGCCGCCGTCCGGCCCGGTCCGCCGATCCCGACTCCGACCCGAAATGAGGCCAAGATGAAGAATTCCTCATCCTGGTCTCATCCGGCGCCCCCACTGGCCTCGCCACCCTTGAGTACATGGTCTTCTCTCATCGCATAGCGGCCCTGGCCGCGGTCGTCGCGATCCCCCTGGGGATCGCGGTGACGAGTTACGCCCTCACCGACAGCCCCGACGACCGCAAGGTGCCGCCGAAGGTGGAGCTCCAGACGAGCCCGCCCGCCGGCAGCCCGTCCGACGGCACACCGTCGTCCCCCGGGCCCTCCGAGCCCTCCGAGCCGGGGCAGTCGGCCTCCTCGCCGGCCCCGTCCGGCTCCCCGGAGCCCACTCCGCGCGACGAGACGGTCCGCCCGACGTCGCCGAAGAAGACCCCCAAGACGCCCGTGGACGAGACCGTGGCCCCGCCGCCGGTGAAGGAGAACCCGCCCGGCGACGACAACGACGACGACGGCCCTGGTGGTGACGACGGCGGCGCGGGCGGCGACGACTCCGGTGACGACGGCTGACCCGGTACGCCGCCGGGTCTCCGCACGTCTGCGCATCCTGCTCTGGCTGCTGCTCGTGATGGCGGTCGCCCTGGGCGCGGTCGCCACGGCCACCCGCTCCGTACTGCTGCGCGATGTGGACCACCGGATCAACGGCCTGCTGGTGCAGGAGGCCACCGAGTTCGAGAACTTTGTCAAACAGGGCGTCGACCCGGAGACCGGGGGCCACTTCACCGACCCCGACCGGCTGCTGAAGACCTTCCTCGTCCGCCAGTACGCCGACCCCGACGAGGAGTTGCTGGGTCTGGTGGAGCGGCCCGGCTCGCACCCCGCCACCCGGGAGCAGGTGCGCGAGGCCGTCGGCTACCACCCGCTGGCCAAGGACCGGCTCGCCCTGATCGAGGTCTTCAACTCGCCGCAGGCCACCGGCACGGTCAGCCGTGCCCAGGGGGACATCCGCTGGGCGAAGATGGAGATCGGCACCGGCCCCGGCATCCCCCGGTCGGCGTTCGTCGTCGCCATCCACCCCGAGGCCGAGCAGGGCAAGGCGAACGACATCTTCGCCATGCTGCTCGCCATCTCGGGCGTGGCCCTGCTGATGACCACCGGCATCGGCTGGGCGGTCGCCGGGCGGATCCTCCAGCCCGTACGGCTGGTGCGCACCACCGCCGAGCAGCTGACCGAACAGGACCTGACCCGCCGTATCCCGGTCCAGGGCCGGGACGACATAGCGGCTCTCGCCGAGACGTTCAACGCCATGCTGGACCGGCTGGAGCGGGCCTTCGCCGCCCAGCGGGAGTTCGTGGACGACGCCGGCCACGAGCTGCGCACCCCCATCACCATCGTCCGCGGCCATCTGGAGCTGATGGGCGACGATCCGGCCGAACGCGAGGAGACCGTACGGATCGTGATGGAGGAGCTGGACCGGATGAGCCGCATCGTCGAGGATCTGCTGCTGCTCGCCAAGGCCGAGCGGCCCGACTTCGTCACCCCCGAGGCGGTCCAGCTCGGCGAGCTGACGGCCGATGTCTTCGTCAAGGCACGGGCGCTGGGCGACCGCACCTGGCAGCTCGCGGAGACCGTCGACGCCGAAGTGCTGCTCGACTCCCAGCGGATCACCCAGGCCATGGTGCAACTCGCCCAGAACGCCGTGCAGCACACCATCCCGGGGCAGCGGGTCGCCATCGGCTCCCGCAGCCTGGAGGACGGCATCGAGCTGTACGTCGCCGACAGCGGCCCCGGGGTCCAGCCCCAGGACGCCGAAGTGATCTTCGAACGGTTCCGGCGGGGCACCGCGCGGCGCGGCGCCCGCGCCACCGGGGCGGGCCTGGGCCTCGCCATCGTGAAGGCGATAGCCGAGGGACACGGCGGCCGGGTCGAACTGCGCCCCACCGAGGGCGGCGGAGCCACCTTCGTGCTCGTACTCCAGAAAGAGGCCACCCTGTGAACCGGATACTCATCGTGGAGGACGAGGAACGCATCGCCTCCTTCGTGGAGAAGGGACTGCGCGCCAACGGCTTCACCACCACGGTGGTCCCCGACGGCGACGCCGCCTTCGACTACGCCGTCACCGGCGGCTTCGATCTGATCGTGCTCGACATCGGGCTCCCCGGAAAGGACGGCTTCACCGTCCTGCGGCAGCTGCGCGAGGCCCGGATCTCCGTACCCGTGATCATCCTGACCGCGCGGGACTCGGTCCGGGACACCGTCGCCGGCCTGGAGGGCGGCGCGGACGACTGGATGACCAAGCCGTTCCGGTTCGAGGAGCTGCTGGCACGGGTCCGGCTGCGGCTGCGCACGGCGGCCCGCGCCCCCGAGGTCACGGTGCTGCGCAACGGCGAACTGTCGCTGGACCTGCGCACCCGCCGGGCCCGCTCGGGCGAGCGGACCGTCGATCTGACCGCCCGTGAGTTCGTCCTCCTCGAACTCTTCCTGCGCCACCCGGGCCAGGTGCTCTCCCGCGAGCAGATCCTCTCCCATGTCTGGGGGTACGACTTCGACCCCGGGTCCAACATCGTCGACGTCTACGTCCGCTCGCTCCGCAAGAAGCTGGGCGCGAGCCGGGTCGAGACCGTGCGGGGCATGGGGTACCGGCTCCCCGAGTGAGCGGGGCGCACGACCGTACGAGGGCGGGGGCACCACGACCGGTGCCCCCGCCCTCGTCCGTGGGAACGTTGGGCCACCCGGGGCACGGCGGGTGAAGTTTCCTTCATGAAGGGCTCATGGAGCGCTCACCGCCCGGGTGAAGCCTTCTCATGTGACCTTGAACCTGCGACAAGCGACCACCCTCTGCGTGGCCCTGAGCATCTGCGCGCTGCTCGTGGTCCCCACCAACTTCCCGGGGCTGAGCGGCGACGCCCGGCTCACCCTGGCCATCTTCGCCATCGCGACCTGTGCCTGGATCGGCACCCCGATAGACGACACCTACATCGCCCTGGGCGCGGGACTCGCGCTCACGGCGACCGGGGTGATCAGCAGCGATGAGCTGTTCGGGACGCTCGGCGACGACACGGTGTGGCTGCTGATCTGTGCCTTCGTCCTGGCCGCCGCGGTGGCCAGGACCGGGCTCGCGGGGCGGGCCGCCGCCTTCCTGGTCGGCGGGGCGCGCACGGTGCGGCAGCTGGTCCATCTGACCACCGCCGCGCTGGTGGTCACCGCGTTCGCGGTCCCGGCCACCTCCGGGCGGGCCGCGCTCGCCATGCCGGTCTTCCTCGCCCTGGCGAAGGCCCTGGCCGGCCGGACCCGGCTGGTCGTGATGCTCGCGCTCCTCTTCCCCACCGTCATCCTGCTGTCGGCGGTGGCCACCCTGATCGGCGCGGGCGCCCATCTGATCACCGTCTCCGTGCTCTGGGAGGCCGCCGGGGAGCGCATCGGCTTCACCGAGTGGCTCCTCATCGGGCTGCCGCTGGCCGTGGTCTCCTCCCATCTCGCCGCCGAGGCCGTGCTCTTCACCACCACGAAGCGCGCGGACCGCAAGGGCGAGGTGCACATCACCGCCGAGGAGATCCAGGAGCACAGCGACAAGCCGGTGACCGGTCCGTGGGAGCCGGCCGAGACCCGGTGCGCCCTGCTGCTCGCGACCGTGGTCGCGCTGTGGTGCAGCGAGCCCCTGCACCGGGTGCCGCCGGCGGTGGTCGCCCTCATCGGCGCCGTGGTGGCCGCGTCGCCCGCGCTCGGGACCGTACGGCTCAAGGACGCGCTGAAGACCGTGCCCTGGTCGCTGCTGCTGTTCATGGCGGCGACGATGGCCATGGGTGTGGCGCTGGCCGACTCGGGGGCGGCGAAGTACCTGGTCGGCGGGATACCGCTGGATCTGCCGCCGTGGGCCTTCCTCTCGGTCGTGGTGGTGGTCTCCACCCTGGCGCACCTGGTGCTCCAGTCCCGTTCGGCGAGATCGTCGGTCCTGGTGCCGCTGGTGGTCGCGGCCGCCGTGGGCGCCGGGGTGAACCCGGTGGCCGCCGCGCTGGCCTCCACCGCCGCCGCGGGCTTCTGCCACACGCTGCCCGCCTCCGCGAAGCCGGTCACCCTCTTCGCCGAGATCCCGGGGGTGCCCACGTACACCCCGCGCGACCTGCTGCGGCTCTCCGCCGTCCTGGCGCCGATGACCGCCGCGCTGGTGCTGTTCTTCGCGGTCGCGGTCTGGCCCCTGCTGGGTGTCCCGCTCCGCTGAGCCGGGCCGCCCCCTCCCCCACCCCCCTCATACGTCCGGTCCGTCCCTCCGTTCGTCAGGAGTACGCATATGCTCACCCGATTCGCCATCGCCCCCAGCGGTTTCAAGGAGTCCCTCTCCGCGCAGTCCGCGGCCGAGGCCATCGCCGAGGGGGTGCGGCGGGTGGTGCCGGACGCCGAGATCGATCTGATCCCGCTGGTCGACGGCGGGGAGGGCACGGCCCGCGCGCTGGCGACCGCGTCCGGCGGACGGCTGGTCCCGCTGCGGGCCACCGGCCCCACCGGCGAGCGGATCGGCACCCACTTCGCGCTCCTGGGCGGCGACGCGGAGACCGCGGTGGTCGAGATGGCCGCCGTCGCCGGGCTCTCGCTGGTCCCCCGCGAGCTGCGGGACCCGGGCGCGACCACCACGTACGGCGTCGGCGAGCTGATCTCGGCCGCGCTGGACACCGGCGTACGGCGGATCCTCGTCGGCTGCGGCGACTCCGGCACCTCCGACGGCGGCGCGGGCGCGCTCCAGGCGCTGGGGGCCCGGCTGCTGGACGCGGACGGCCGCGAACTGCCCTTCGGCGGCCGGGAGCTGACCCGGATCGACCGGATCGACGCGAGCGGTCTCGACCCCCGGCTCTCCGAGACCGAGATCCGGGTGGCCTGCAACCCGTTCAACGTGCTCTGCGGGGAGCGCGGGGTGGCCCGGGTCTTCGGCCCGCAGAAGGGCGCGACCCCGGCGCAGGTGGAGCAGCTGGCGGCGGGGCTGGAGCGGTGGGCCGCGGTCCTCACCCGCGATCTGCGGGTGACGGCGGACCTGTGCCAGGGCCCGGGTACGGGGGCGTCCGGCGGCCTGGGCGCGGGGCTCGCGGCCCTCGGCGCCCGGCTGCTGCCCCGCTTCGACGTGCTCCTGGACCATCTGGACCTGGACGAGCGGCTGGCCCGCGCCGACCTGGTGGTGACGGCCGAGGGCGCGCTCGACCACCAGACCCCGCGCGGCAAGGTGCCCGCCGAGGTCGCCCGCCGGGCCAAGCGGTACGACCGTCAGGTGCTGGTCCTCGCCGGGACCATCGGCGAGGGGGCGAACCAGGTGCGGTCGGCCGGTGTCGACGCGTACAGCGCGATCCTGCCGGCGCCGGTGTCGCTGACGGAGGCGCTGGGGCGGGGCGGGGAGTTCCTCGCCGACGCCACCGAGCGGGCCCTGCGGATGATCCTCATCGGGACCCGGCTGCCGGGCGGCCCCCGCGGGCCTCAGCCGGTGGTGTCGGGGACGCAGCGGCCGTCCTCGGTGCGGTAGGTCCAGCGGGCGCCGTGGGCGACCAGTTCGCGCACGGCGTTCAGGAACCGCTCCACGTGCTCGTCGGGGGTGCCGGCGCCGAAGCTGACCCGGATGGCGTTGAGGGACTTCTCGCCGGGGGCGGCGTCGGGGGCGCCGCACTCCCCCGGGTCCCGGGGGTCGCTGCCGAGCAGGGTGCGGACGAGGGGGTGGGCGCAGAAGAGGCCGTCGCGGACGCCGATGCCGTACTCGGCGGAGAGCGCGGCGGCGAAGTGGGAGCTGTTCCACCCCTCGACCACGAAGGAGATCACCCCGACCCGGGGGGCGTCGTCGCCGAAGAGCGAGAGCACGGTGACCTCGGGGACCTCGGCGAGGCCGGCCCGGACGGTGGCGACGAGGTGCTGTTCGCGGGCGACGAGGGAGTCGAAGCCGGCCTCGGTGAGGGCCTTGCAGGCGGCGGCGATGGCGTAGCCGCCGATGACGTTGGGGGAGCCGGCCTCGTGGCGGGCGGCGGTGGTGTGCCACTCGACCTCGACGCCGCCGTCGGCCCGCCGGGCGACCGTACGGGAGGCGCCGCCGCCCGCGAGGTAGGGCTCGGCGTCCTTGAGCCAGTCGGCGCGGCCGGCGAGCACACCGGAGCCGAAGGGCGCGTACAGCTTGTGCCCGGAGAAGGCGACCCAGTCGACGTCGAGGTCGCGGACGGAGACCGGGTGGTGGGGGGCGAGCTGGGCGGCGTCCAGCACGATCCGGGCGCCGTGCGCGTGGGCGGCGGCGGCCAGTTCCCGCACCGGCCACAGCTCGCCGGTCACATTGGACGCGCCCGTCACACAGACCAGGGCGGGGCCATACGGGTCGCGGTCGGCGAGGGCGCGCTCCAGCGTTGCGACGGCCTGCTCCGGGGTGCGGGGCGCGTTGAGGTAGGTCACCCGGGCGTCGCTCCAGGGCAGCAGCGAGGCGTGGTGCTCGGTCTCGAAGACGAAGACCTGGCAGTCGGCGGGGAGCGCGGACGCGAGCAGGTTCAGCGAGTCGGTGGTGGAGCGGGTGAAGACGACCTGGTCGTCGTCGCGGCAGTCGAGGAACGCGGCGATGGTGGCGCGGCTGTTCTCGAAGAGGTCGGTGGAGAGCTGGGAGAGGTAGCCGGCGCCCCGGTGGACGCTGCCGTAGTACGGGGCGTACGCGGCGACGTCGTCCCAGACCCGCTGGAGCGCGGGGGCGCTGGCGGCGTAGTCGAGGGCGGCGTAGGTGACCTCGCCGCCGGTGACGAGCGGGACGGTGACATCGCGGCCGAGGACGGGGAGCGGGGCGCCCACGGCGGCGGCGAAGTCAGGGGCGGTGACGGTGGCGGCGGCGGTGTTCGGGCATGCGGACATGGCGGAGTCTCCCGGGTGTGACAGGGCGAAGTGGCGTCGTGGACCCGTACGGGAGCGCGGCGCGGCCCGGTCACTGCCGGGGTGGGCGCGGGGCACTCAAGGGGTACGGGGATGCCCCGGGCGCGCGGCTGTGCCGCGGTGCGGGGGTGCACGAAGAAGTGCGGAAGGGTACGAAGAAGGGGCGGTGTTCGCCCTAACGCATTCGCTTGCTCACGAGACTGCTCCCTTGAGGACCAGGACCCCAGGGTTCGCAGGGGTCCGCGCTTGCCGCGGGCCTCGCTGCCCACGGCCTGGTCTTCACCCGGGGCACCCCGCCACGGACGGAGGGTTGCCGGACAGCGGGCCGGGGCCGTAGTCGCTGTCGCTCATGACCTGCGGAGACCGTATGCCAGTGGATCAGCCGCGCGCAACCCCGTCCCGTATCCCGGACCGGTGGGAGGGGGTCCGGGGGGACGGGGGCACGGCGGCGGGCCGGTCAGCGCCGGGTGCGGGGGCGCAGCTTCAGGAACTCGACGGCCGCGCGGGCCTCACGCAGGACCCATCCGCCCGCCGTCATCACCGCTTGTCCCAACGCTTCCATCGCGCCTGTCCCTTTCGTTTCACCGTTACTGCCCGGTAGGACGCAGGGACGGGCCGGAGGGTTGCACGGGACCGGAAGCTCGTACTCCGGTCCCGTAGGGGCGCAGGGGCCTCAGGCGTTGGTCGCCGCGACCCAGCGGGCCAGGACGTCCCGGGCCGCGCCGGAGTCGATGGACTCGGCCGCGCGGGCGATACCGGCGGCGATCTGCTCGGTGAGGGGCGCGTCGCTCGGGTCCAGGGCCACCAGCGCCGCGGCCGAGTTCAGCAGGACGGCGTCCCGCACCGGACCGGTGCCGCCCGCGAGGATCCGGCGCGCGACATCGGCGTTGTAGGAGGCGTCGGCGCCCCGCAGCGCCTCCACGGGCACCAGGGGGATCCCGACGTCCCGGGGGTCGAAGGACTCCTCGCGCACGGCGCCGTCGCGGACCCTCCAGACCCGGGAGGTCGCCGTCGTCGTCAGCTCGTCGAGACCGTCGTCGCCCCGGAAGATCAGCGCGGAGGAGCCGCGCTCCGCGAGCACGCCCGCCATGATGGGCGCCATCCGGGCGTCGGCCACGCCGGTCGCCTGCGCGCGGACCCTGGCCGGGTTGGTCAGCGGGCCGAGGAAGTTGAACGTGGTGCGGATGCCCAGCTCCTTGCGGGCGGCGGCGACGTGCCGCAGCGCGGGGTGGAACCGTACCGCGAAGCAGAAGGTGATCCCGGCCTCCTCGGCGACCTCGGCGACCCGCTCCGGCGCCAGCTCCAGATTGACGCCCAGCTTCTCCAGGACGTCGGAGGCCCCCGACGCGCTCGACGCGGCCCGGTTGCCGTGCTTGACGACCTTGGCGCCGGTGCCGGCCACCACGATCGAGGACATCGTGGAGATGTTCACCGTCCGCGCGCCGTCGCCGCCGGTGCCGACGATGTCGACGCTGGGGCCGGGGACCTCGATCAGCCGGGCGTGCCGGTACATCGTGCGCACCAGGCCGGCGATCTCCTGGACGGTCTCGCCCTTGGCCCGCAGCGCCACCGCGAACCCGGCGATCTGGGCGTCGGTGGCCTCCCCGGAGAGGATCCGGTCCATCGCCCAGGCCGTGGCGTCCGCGCTCTGGTCGTGGTTCTCCAGGAGCGAGTTCAGCACGCCGGGCCAGGAGAAGTCCGCCACGCTGTCGCCGCCGGCCGGGGTCACAACGTTCATGGTCCGCTCCTGGGTCCATCGGTCAAGGGGACTTACACCCTATCCAGCCGCCGGGAACGGCGAAGAGCCCCGTCCAGGCAGTGGACGGGGCTCCCGCTGTGGCGATCGTGAACGATCAGGTCAGGCGATCAGTGGTGGCCGTGGCCGCTGGTGATCTCCTGGTACTCCTCGGCCGTCGGCTTCGGGATCTGGTGGCCCTCGCCGTAGAAGCCCTGGCTCAGCTTGGCCTGGGTCTTCTTGATCAGCGACACCTTGCGCCGGACGCCGTTCTCGTCGACCTCGGGGCCGATCTCCAGCGGCTTGTACTGCTCGTGCGAGGTCAGCGTGTGCAGCTCGCCCTGCGACAGCGGCTCGTGCACCTCGATGAACTCACCGTGCGGCAGCCGCTTGATGATGCCGGTCTCGCGGCCGTGCAGCACCTTGTCGCGGTCGCGGCGCTGGAGGCCCAGGCAGATCCGCTTGGTGACGATGAACGCGATGACCGGTCCGGCGAAGAAGAAGATCCGGACGAACCAGGTGATCGCGTTGATCGACAGGTTGAAGTGGGTGGCGACGATGTCGTTGCCACCGCCGATCAGCATGATGAAGTACGCGACCAGCCAGGCCACACCGAAGGCGGTCCGGGTCGGGGCGTTGCGCGGGCGGTCCAGGATGTGGTGCTCGCGCTTGTCGCCGGTGACCCAGGACTCCAGGAACGGCCAGACCGCGATGGCGCCCAGCATCAGCGGGAAGATCATCAGCGGGATGAAGACACCCAGCGCCAGGGTGTGACCCCAGAAGTTGATCTCCCAGCCGGGCATCACCCGGATCAGGCCCTCGGCGAAGCCCATGTACCAGTCGGGCTGGGCGCCGGTGGAGACCTGGTCGACCCGGTAGGGGCCGAGTGCCCAGATCGGGTTCAGCGTGGCGATCGCGGAGATCACCGAGATGATGCCGAAGACCAGGAAGAAGAAGCCTCCCGCCTTGGCCATGTAGACCGGCAGCAGCGGCATGCCGACGACGTTCTTCTCGGTGCGGCCGGGACCCGCGTACTGCGTGTGCTTGTGGTACACGACGAGGATCAGGTGGCCGACGAGCAGCGCCATCATGATGCCGGGCAGCAGCAGGATGTGGATCGAGTAGAACCGGGACACGAAGTCGTGGCCGGGGAACTCGCCGCCGAACAGGAACATCGAGATGTACGTGCCGACGATCGGCACGGACAGGATCGCGCCCTGCATGAAGCGGACACCGGTGCCGGAGAGCAGGTCGTCCGGGAGCGAGTAACCGGTGAAGCCGGTGAACATGCCCAGGACCAGCAGCAGGAAGCCGAAGAGCCAGTTGACCTCGCGCGGCTTGCGGAAGGCGCCCGTGAAGAAGACGCGCATCATGTGGACCATCATCGCGGCGACGAAGATCAGCGCGGCCCAGTGGTGGATCTGCCGGATGAGCAGACCGCCGCGGACGTCGAAGCTGATCTCCAGCGTCGACGCGTACGCCTCCGACATGCGCACACCCTGGAGCGGGATGTAGCTGCCGTGGTACGTGATCTCGTTCATCGACGGGGTGAAGAACAGCGTCAGGTACACACCCGTGAGGATGATGATGATGAAGCTGTAGAGGCAGATCTCACCGAGCATGAAGGACCAGTGGTCCGGGAAGATCTTCCGCATGTTGGCCTTGGCCAGGGTGTAGATCCCCAGGCGGCCGTCGGCCCAGTCGGCGACCCGCTCACCGGCGGGTGCCTTGCGCTCGTCGCGCTTGCTGGTGTCAGTTGCTGTACTCATCCGCGCTCCCAGAAGGACGCACCGACGGGCTCTTCGAAGTCGCCGAGCGCTTCGAGGTTGCCCTGCGCGTTCACACCGATCTGCAGCTGCGGAAGGGCGTGGCCGGCGGGGCCGAAGATGACCCGGGCCCCGTCGGAGAGGTCGAAAGTGGACTGATGGCACGGGCAGAGCACGTGGTGGGTCTGCTGCTCGTAGAGGCTGATCGGGCAGCCGACGTGGGTGCAGACCTTGGAGAAGGCGACGATGCCGTCGTGCGACCACTCCAGCTCGCGCTTGTCCTTGATGTCCTCCGGCTGGATCCGGACGAGCATCAGCGCGGCCTTGCCGATCTCGATCTGGAAGTTGTGGTCGTCCTCCTTCAGCCCTTCGGGCATGGCGAAGACGAGCGAGCCCACGGTGATGTCCTCGGGGCGCAGCGGCTCATGCGTGTTCATGTTGATGAGCTGCTTGCCCTTGGCCCACAGGGTCTCGCGCAGCTTCCGCTCCGGCAGCGGACCGAGGTCGCGCAGGAGGACCACGCCGGTGAGCGGCACCAGGGCCAGCGCGCCGAACATGGTGTTGCGGATCAGCTTGCGGCGGCCGAAGCCGGACTCCTCGTTGCCCGCCGCGAGGTCCGCCAGGACCTTGGCCTTGACCTCGGGGGACGCCTCGATCGGGTGCCGGTCGTCGGCGACCTCGACATCGGACATGAGGGTACGGGCCCAGTGGACCGCGCCCGCGCCGATGAAGAAGAGGGCCGCGCCGAGCGTCCAGCCGAGCGAGAAGTTCAGGGCGCTCACCCGGCCGAAGGGCCAGATGTAGACGAGCTTGTCGACCGGGAAGATCACGAAGCAGGCGATGAAGGCGACGGTGGCCAGCATCGACAGCGTGAACAGCAGGGCGACCGTGCGCTCGGACCGCTGGGCGGCCCGCTCGTCGATGTCCTGTATGCGCGGCTTGTGGGCCGGCAGTCCCGGGTCGTGGAACGGGTCGTCGTCCACCCGCTTGGCCAGGGCGGTGGTGCCGCCGTGACCTGCCGCGCCGTGCGCGGCGGCCTGCTCTTCGGGCAGGTTCTCTTCTGGAATGTCTTGGCTACTCATGACTTCTTGGCCTTAGCGGTGTGGGCCGCGACCCAGACGGCGGCGGCGATCAGCCCCCCGAGTCCGAAGATCCACGCGAACAGACCCTCGCTGACCGGGCCGAGCCCGCCCAGCGTGAGACCACCGGGGCTCGACGCGACCTTGGGGTCGTTCATGGCCTCGACGTACGCGATGATGTCCCGCTTCTCCTGCTCGGGCATGACCCCGTCGGGGAAGGAGGGCATGTTCTGCGGGCCGGTCTGCATGGCCTCGTAGAGGTGCTTGGCGCTGACGCCTTCCAGCGTGGGGGCGTACTTGCCCTCGGTCAGTGCGCCGCCCTTGCCGGTGAAGTTGTGGCACTGGGCGCAGTTGGTACGGAAGAGCTCGCCACCGTTGCCGACGTCCGCGCCGGTGGGGCTGTACTGCTTCTCGGTCGGCGTGATCGGACCGGCGCCCAGCGAGGCGACGTACGCCGCGAGCTGGTCGATCTCAGCCTGGGTGTAGATGTTCTTCTTCTTCGGCACCTGGGCACCGGGCTGCTGGGCGGGCATCCGGCCCGTGCCGACCTGGAAGTCGACGGCGGCGGACCCGACACCGACCAGGGACGGCCCGTCGGTGGTGCCCTCACCATCGGTTCCGTGGCAGCTGGCACAGCCGACGGTGTAGAGCTTCTTGCCCTCCTCGATGGCGAGGGACTGGGAGGTTTGGTCGGCCTGTGCCGTGTCCGCGGGCGCGAACGCTGCGTACAGCCCCCCGGTGGCCGCCAGCGCGAGGAGTAGGACGACGACCGCCGCCAGCGGATGGCGTCGTCGTGCGGAGAGCTTTTTCACGGATTACCCCGGTGTCAGGATTTTCTGCGTCGATGCTTGCTGGACTGAGTCTGCTCGGGCGTCGGAGCCCGCGCCGGTTACTTGATCATGTAGATCGTGGCGAAGAGGCCGATCCAGACCACATCGACGAAGTGCCAGTAGTAGGACACGACGATGGCGGAGGTTGCCTGCTCGTGGGTGAATCGTCTGGCCGCGTAGGTCCGGCCCAGGACCAGCAGGAAGGCGATCAGACCGCCTGTCACGTGCAGTCCGTGGAAGCCGGTGGTCAGATAGAACACCGAGCCGTACGGGTCGGAGGAGAGGGAGACCCCGTGCTGGACCAGCTCGGTGTACTCGTAGACCTGGCCTCCGACGAAGATCGCGCCCATGATGAACGTGACGATGAACCAGGTGCGGAGCTTCTTCACGTCACCGCGCTCGGCGGCGAAAACGCCGAGCTGACAGGTGAGCGAGGAGAGCACCAGGATCGTGGTGTTCGTCATCGAGAACGGGAAGTTCAGAAGGTCGGCCCTGGAGGACCAGTACTCGGCACCCGTAACCGAGCGCAGAGTGAAGTACATCGCGAAGAGGGCCGCGAAGAACATCAGCTCGGAACTCAACCAGATGATGGTTCCGACGCTGACGAGGTTCGGCCGATTGACCGACGGGTGCGCGTGCCCGGTTTCTACTGTCGTTGCTGTCGCCACGACCGACATTATGTCGGTCGCTTATCCCGCCCTCACTCCGGGGGGTGCCGTTCGGTGTGTCCATGGGTGCCCCGCGGCCCGTTCGGCCCAGCGCGCGAGGGTCCGAACGGCTGTTTACCGGCAGTTGGAGCGAGTACCATCCGGCCCATCGGTACCTGATCCCCCGGGGCGCCCGTCAGGGGCCCGCCGGGGTACGACGACGCGGAGGAACCATGCAGCCGACCGCCACCGTGCTGGTCTACAGCGACAACGCCACCACCCGTGAGCAGGTCCGGCTGGCGGCGGGGCGCAGGCCGGCGGCGGACGTTCCCCCGGTCGAGTTCATCGAGTGCGCGACCCTGCCGGCGGTCCTGAAGGAGCTGGAGCGGGGCGGGATCGACATCTGCGTACTGGACGGGGAGACCACCCCCGCGGGGGGCATGGGCGTCTGCCGGCAGATCAAGGACGAGGTCTTCGACTGCCCGCCGGTGCTGCTGCTGATCGGCCGTCCGCAGGACGCCTGGCTGGCCACCTGGAGCCGGGCGGAGGCCGCTGTGACGCTTCCGGTGGACCCGGTGGAGTTCGCGGGCGCGCTGGCCGGTCTGCTGCGCGGACGGCAGGCCATAGGGGCCTGAGGGCCCCTGGGAGGCCGTGCGGGCCCGGCCCGGACCGGCGGGGATGCCGGTCCGGGCCGCGGCGCTCAGATGCGCGGGCGCAGCCGGGCGGCGTCGTCGGGCTTGCTGCCGTCCCTGACGCCGGAGACCAGGGCGCTGCCCTCGCGCCACTCGTCCCAGTCCAGGTTCCAGTCGCCGTAGCCGTTCCCGAACGGGTCCATGTACTCGCCGATGCTGTTGACGACCTGGACGATGTCGCCCTCCTTGAAGGTCTCGTAGAACCAGGCGGCGTTCGAGGTGGACATCCCGGTGCAGCCATGGCTGACATTCGCGTATCCGTGCGAGTCGATGGACCAGGGCGCCGCGTGGACGTATTCACCGCTCCAGGTGACCCGGGTGGCGTAGTAGACCGGCAGGTTGTACGCCTCGGAGCCGCCGATGCCGACGCTGGAGCCGCGCATCCGGACGAAGTACTCCTTGCCGAGGACCACCTTGATGCCGTTGCGGGTGGCGAAGCCGGGCTTGCCGGTGGTGATGGGGATGCTGGTCAGCTCCTCACCGTTGCGGAAGACCGTCATCCAGTGCGAGGAGGCGTCGGTGATGGCCTCCATCCGGTCCCCGATGGTGATCGACGCACCCTTGTTGGTGCCGCCGTAGAGCTGGTGGGAGATCTTGATGCCCTTGAGGTTGTTGACGATCCGGACCTTGGAGTTCGCGGGCCAGTACTCCTTGGGCCGGTAGTGCAGGGCGTCGTCGTTGAGCCAGTGCCAGGCGCCCTCGACGGACGGGGTGGACTCGACTTTCAGGGCGCGTTCGACCACGGCCCGGCCGGCGCGGTCGGGCACGGGGTGGCTCAGCTCGGCCACCAGTGGCTGGCCGACGCCGAAGGTGCCCTCCTCCGGGAGGAAGGCGATTTTGAGCAGGCGTTTCGCCGGTGAGGTGGCGAAGGCGTGCACCCGGCTGCCCGGGGCGCCCTCCTTGCTCTCCGTGATGACCTTGGCGGTGTAGCGGGCCCCGGCCGACAGGGCCGCGGTGGAACGCCAGCGGCTGCCGTCGGCCGCGAGTTCCCCGTCGAGATGGTGTCCGGTGTGGTCGACGACGGTCACATCGGTGATCCGCGCCTCCTTGCCCTTGGCGGTGACCTCGAAGGGCTTGTCCGGGTCGGCCTTGGCGCCTCCCCTGGGGGTGTTGAACGCGATGTGCCCGGCGGCGTCGAAGGGCTTGCCCGCGAGCGGGTGAGGGCCCTCCTCTTCACCGCACGCTGTGACGACCGCCCCCAGGGCGAGGACCAGCGCGGTACAGCGGAGAACGGCGCTCCGGTGCGGCTTGTGGTTCATGGTCACCAGGGTAGGAAGACCGGCCCGGGGCCGCGCGCCGAGCGCGTGCAAACGGCGGACCCGGGCCCCTCGCTGGGAGGAACCCGGGTCCGGACGCGGTGTCAGCGGGGCGGGGCTACCGCCGGATCACTGGTTCTGGTTCGCACCGCGGTAGTACTCGAACACCCAGCCGAAGATGCCGATGAAGATCAGCGGGGCGGAGAAGTACATCAGCCACCAGCCGACGGCCACGCCGAGGAAGGCGAGGGCGCTGCCGAAGGCCAGCGAGAGCGGCTGCCAGCTGTGCGGGGAGAAGAATCCCAGCTCGCCCGCCTCGTCGGCGACGTCGGCCTCGGTGTTGTCCTGCGCCATCTCGTCCACGCGCCGGGCCGTGAAGGCCAGGTAGTAGCCGACCATGATGCAGAGGCCGAAGGCCAGGAACAGCGCGGTGGTACCGGCCGGCTCCTTCGACCAGACGCCGTAGAGGATGGCCACGGCGAGGACGAAGACACTCAGCCAGAGGAACATCTTTCCCTGGATCTTCACTTCGCGGCCTCCTTCCCGGCGATGAGGGCCTTGTCGACCTCACCACGGTTTTCGAGCTGGTCGACGACCGCGATCTCGGGGTGGTGGAGGTCGAAGGCCGGCGATTCGGAACGGATCCGGGGCAGCGTGAGGAAGTTGTGCCGCGGCGGCGGGCAGGACGTCGCCCATTCGAGCGAACGGCCATAACCCCACGGGTCGTCGACCTCGATCTTCTTTCCGTACTTCGCCGTCTTCCAGACGTTGTAGCAGAAGGGCAGGACCGAGGCGCCGAGAACGAACGAGGCGATGGTGGAGATGGTGTTCAGGGCGGTGAATCCATCGGCCGCGAGATAGTCCGCGTAACGCCGCGGCATTCCCTCCGCGCCCAGCCAGTGCTGGACGAGGAATGTGCCGTGGAATCCGAGGAAAAGCGTCCAGAAGGTGATCTTGCCGAGTCGCTCGTCCAGCATCTTGCCCGTGAACTTCGGCCACCAGAAATGGAAACCGGCGAACATCGCGAAGACCACGGTGCCGAAGACGACGTAGTGGAAGTGCGCGACGACGAAGTACGAGTCGGAGACGTGGAAGTCCAGCGGCGGCGAGGCCAGGATGACACCGGTCAGACCACCGAAGGTGAAGGTGATCAGGAAGCCGATCGTCCAGAGCATCGGGGTCTCGAAGGACAGCGAGCCCTTCCACATGGTGCCGATCCAGTTGAAGAACTTCACACCGGTCGGGACCGCGATCAGGAAGGTCATGAAGGAGAAGAACGGCAGCAGCACACCGCCGGTGACATACATGTGGTGCGCCCACACGGTCACCGAGAGGCCGGCGATGGCGATGGTCGCGCCGACCAGGCCCATGTAACCGAACATCGGCTTGCGGCTGAAGACCGGAATGATCTCCGAGACGATGCCGAAGAACGGCAGCGCGATGATGTACACCTCGGGATGGCCGAAGAACCAGAAGAGGTGCTGCCAGAGCAGGGCACCGCCGTTGGCCGGATCGAAGATCTGGGCGCCGAACTTGCGGTCCGCCTCCAGCGCGAAGAGCGCGGCGGCCAGCACCGGGAAGGCGAGCAGGACCAGCACACCGGTCAGCAGCACATTCCAGGTGAAGATCGGCATCCGGAACATCGTCATGCCGGGGGCGCGCATGCAGATGATCGTGGTGATGAAGTTGACCGAACCGAGGATCGTGCCGAAGCCCGAGAGGGCCAGACCCATGATCCACATATCGGCGCCGACACCCGGCGAGCGGACGGCGTCCGACAGCGGGGAGTAGGCGAACCAGCCGAAGTCGGCCGCGCCCTGCGGGGTCAGGAAGCCCGCCACCGCGATGAGCGAGCCGAAGAGGTAGAGCCAGTAGGCGAACATGTTCAGCCGCGGGAACGCCACGTCGGGCGCACCGATCTGGAGCGGCATGATCCAGTTCGCGAATCCGGCGAACAGCGGCGTCGCGAACATCAGCAGCATGATCGTGCCGTGCATCGTGAACGCCTGGTTGAACTGCTCGTTCGACATGATCTGCGTACCCGGACGGGCCAGCTCGGCGCGCATGAAGAGCGCCATGAGGCCGCCGACACAGAAGAAGGCGAACGACGTGACCAGGTAGAGCGTACCGATCGTCTTGTGGTCGGTGGTGGTCAGCCACTTCACCACCACATTGCCCGGCTGCTTGCGCCGTACCGGCAGCTCGTTCTCGTATGAGTCGTCAGCTGCTGCGGCGGCACCCTGGGATTCGTTGAGGATGCTCACAGTTGCTTCTTCTCCGCGTTTTTGGCCGGGTCCGTCTGCTTGATGCCGGACGGGATGTAGCCGGTCTGGCCCTTCTCGGCCAGCTGCTTCAGGTGCGCCTGGTAGCGCTCCGGGGAGACCACCTTGACGTTGAAGAGCATCCGGGAGTGGTCGACACCGCACAGCTCGGCGCACTTGCCCATGAAGGTCCCCTCCTTGGTCGCGGTGACCTCGAAGGCGTTGGTGTGACCGGGGATCACGTCCTGCTTGAAGAGGAAGGGAACCACCCAGAAGGAGTGGATCACGTCTCGGGACGTCAGGATGAAGCGGACCTTCTCGCCCTTCGGCAGCCAGAGCGTGGGGCCCGGGTTGCCGTTCTGCGGGTTCCGGGTGCCCGGGATGCCGTAGTCGTAGACACCGCCCGCGTTCTCCGGCAGGGCCTTCAGGTACTTGTCCGGAATGGCCTTGAGGTTCTTGTCCGTCTTCGCGTCACCGGTCACGCCGGGGACGTTCTCGATGTAGTTGAAGCCCCAGCTCCACTGGTAGCCGACCACATTGATGGTGTGGGCGGGCTTCTTCGACAGGGAGAGCAGCCGGGACTCGTCACGCGCGGTGAAGTAGAAGAACACCGAGACGATGATGAGCGGAACCACGGTGTACAGCGCCTCGATGGGCAGGTTGTACCGGGTCTGCGGAGGAACCTCGACCTTGGAACGCGTACGCCGGTGGAAGAAGACACTCCACAGGATCAGCGCCCACACCAGCACGCCCGTGACGAGCGCAGCCGCCCACGAGCCCTGCCAGAGGGAGAGAATGATCGGCGCCTCTTCCGTCACCGGCGTTGGCATACCGAGGCGGGGGAAGTCCTTGTATGTGTATTCGCAACCGGTGGCGGTCACCAGGATCAGGCCCGCAGTCAGCACCTGCGGCAGCTTCCGCCGCATCGGGCGCCGCGACGAGCGGTCGGAGCCGTTGGGACTCACGTAGCGCCTTCCCGAGAGTCTCGGCCCGCGCGGCGGGCTGCGGCCGTCTCGCTGGTCGGTCGCCGGCCCTGACGCGGGCAGGGGGTTTGGATGTTTATGCGGACCAAACCCTACTGGACGCTATTTGGGGTCGCGCGGGGAGGGTGCCCAACGCGCCGTCCGACACCCCGAAGGGGTGGATTTCCGCTGGACAGAGCGGGGGTGGGCACAGGTTTACGGGGGTGGGAGAGGGGTCCTGGGCGGGGGGTCGGGCAGGGTGCGGGGCACCCGCCGGAGCGGGTCGGGCGCGGGCGTCTGACGCCCCCTCGGGTACCGGGGGTTAGCTTTGGCGGCGTGTCCTACTTCGATGTCGCCTCCTCCGCCCCGCTGCACCCCGTGGCCCGTCAGGCCCTGATCGCCGCCCTGGACGAGGGGTGGGCCGACCCCGCCCGGCTCCACCGCGAGGGGCGCCGGGCCCGGCTGCTGCTGGACGCCGCCCGGGAGACGGCCGCCGACGCGGTCGGCTGCCGCCCGGACGAGCTGATCTTCACTCCTTCGGGTACCCGGGCGGTGCATCTGGGGGTCGCCGGGGTGCGCGCGGCGCGGCGGCGGGTCGGGAGCCGGGTGGTGGTGTCGGCCGTGGAGCACTCGTCGGTCCTGCACGCGGCGGGCGACGACGCGGCCGAGGTGCCGGTGGACCGCTTCGGCCGGGTGGACCCCGCCGTCTTCGCCGGCGCGCTCACCGCCGATACCGCGCTGGCCGCGCTCCAGTCCGCCAACCACGAGGTGGGGACGGTCCAGCCGGTGGCCGAGGCCGCCGAGGCCTGCCGGGCGGCCGGGGTGCCGCTGCTGGTGGACGCGGCCCAGTCACTGGGGTGGGGTCCGGTGGACGGGGACTGGTCGCTGCTGACGGCGAGCGCCCACAAGTGGGGCGGGCCCGCCGGTGTGGGGCTGCTGGCCGTACGGAAGGGGACCCGGTTCGCCCCGCAGGACCCGGCGGACGAACGGGAGTCGGGGCGGTCCCCCGGCTTCGAGAACATTCCGGCGGTCCTCGCGGCGGCGGCCTCGCTGCGGGCGGTGCGGGCGGAGGCAGCCGAGGGCGGGTTGCGGCTGTCCGCGCTGGTGGACCGGATCCGGGCGCGGGTGCCCGCGCTGGTGCCGGACGTGGAGGTGGTGGGCGACCCGGTGCGCCGGCTCCCCCATGTCGTCACCTTCTCCTGTCTCTATGTCGACGGTGAGGCGCTGCTGCACGAGCTGGACCGGGCGGGGTTCTCGGTGTCGTCGGGTTCCTCGTGCACGTCGGGGACGCTGACGCCGAGCCATGTGCTGCGGGCGATGGGCGTCCTGAGCGAGGGCAATGTGCGGGTGTCGCTGGGGGCGGGGGCCACGGAGGAGGAGGTGGAGCGCTTCCTCGGGGTGCTGCCCGGCGTGGTGTCCTCGGTACGGGAGCGGCTGGGCGCCCCGGGGGCGGCGTCCGCCGCGGCTCCGGGCGCGGGCCCGGTGGTGGTGGACGCGCTGGGGAAGCGGTGTCCGATCCCCGTCATCGAGCTGGCGAAGGTGATCGGCGGGGTGCCGGTCGGGGGGACGGTGACGGTCCTGTCGGACGACGCGGCGGCCCGGCTGGACATCCCGGCGTGGTGCGGGATGCGGGGGCAGGAGTACCTGGGCGAGGAGCGCCGGGAGCGGGGTTCGGCGTACGGGGTGCGCCGGCTGGTGTGAGCGTGGCGGCGGATACGGCGCGGGGCCCGCACCATCATCGGTGCGGGCCCCGCGTCGTCCGGGATGCGGCCGGATCAGGCCAGGTGGCGCTGGATCTCGGCGCCGGCCTCTTCGCCGTACGCCTTGACGAAGCGCTCCATGAAGTGGGCGCGGCGCAGGGTGTACTCCTGGGTGCCCAGGGTCTCGATGACGAGCGTGGCGAGCATGCAGCCGAGCTGGGCGGCGCGCTCCAGGCCCACGCCCCAGGAGAGGCCGGAGAGGAAGCCGGCCCGGAAGGCGTCGCCGACGCCGGTCGGGTCGACCTTGGCGTCCTCGTCGGGGCAGCCGACCTCGATCGCGTCCTCGCCCGTGCGCTCGATGCGCACACCGCGCGAGCCGAGGGTGGTGATCCGGTGGCCGACGCGGGAGAGGATCTCCTCCTCGCTCCAGCCGGTCTTGGACTCGATGAGCCCCTTCTCGTATTCGTTGGAGAAGAGGTAGGTGGCGCCTTCCAGCAGGACCCGGATGTCGTTGCCGCTCATGCGGGCGATCTGCTGGGAGAAGTCGGCGGCGAAGGGGATCGCCCGGGAGCGGCACTCCTCGGTGTGGCGGAGCATCGCCTCGGGGTCGTCGGCGCCGATGAGGACCAGGTCGAGGCCGCCGACGCGCTCGGCGACGGAGTGCAGCTCGATCAGCCGGGCCTCGCTCATGGCGCCGGTGTAGAAGGAGCCGATCTGGTTGTGGTCGGCGTCGGTGGTGCACACGAAGCGGGCGGTGTGCAGCACCTCGGAGATGCGGACGGATCCGGTGTCGACGCCGTGGCGGTCGAGCCAGGCGCGGTACTCGGCGAAGTCCGAGCCGGCGGCGCCGACGAGGACGGGGGTGGTGCCGAGCTGTCCCATTCCGAAGCAGATGTTGGCCGCGACCCCGCCCCGGCGCACATCGAGGGTGTCGACCAGGAAGGACAGCGACACCGTGTGCAGCTGGTCCGCGACCAGCTGGTCCGCGAAACGGCCGGGGAAGGTCATGAGATGGTCGGTGGCGATGGAGCCGGTGACTGCGATGCGCACGGCGGTGGGTGCTCCCGAGGAGGCGGCGGACATGACACCTCACGCTACCTGGTCGGGCAGCGTGAGGCAGGCATACGAAACTACCCGATAGTAGGTCTTTTTGCCGCGCTTCCGGCTGCGTACGGTGCAGATATGAACCGGTACACCTCCCCCCTTCCGTACCACTGGCCCACCACACCACAGGAGGCACAGCAGCCACGGGGGTACGAGTACTCGCTGGCGGAGCTGCGGGGCGACTGCGTGCGGATGGCTCCGCACTGGGCGGTGCCCGCCGAGCCACTTCCGGCGCCGGTGCCGCCGTCCCGGATCCGGGGGGTGACCGTGCCCGCCGCCGCCGACCGGCTGATCGACGCGATGTCCGAGTACGGGGGCTGAGCGGCCGCGCGGGCCGGGACCCGCGCCCGGGTCGCCGGAGCACCGGCGGGCGGCGGGGCACGGCCCGGTGACTGTACGAGCACCGCACGGCCGGCGCGCCGGTGCGAGCCGGTGGCAGGCGCACCTGTCGCGGGCCGGGCCCCCGGCGGGCGGGTCCCGGGCGCCTGCGGGCGGACCGCCCGCGAGGCGTAGCCCGGTCCCTCGTACGAGCACCCCTGCGAGCACCGGGCGCCCGGTTCGGGAGCCGTCGCGCCCACCCGCGCCCACCCGGGGCCGGCGGGCGCGAGCACCGGGTGGACCCCTCGTGCGAGCCGGCGACGGGCCACGGCGCACCTGTCGCGGACCGGCGCGGGCGCGGGCGGGCGGGCCGGCGCGCGGAAGGGCGCGGAGCCGTGGGGGAACCGCCGGGGCCGCTGTTCCGTCCCATCCCTGCCCACGCGTCGCGGGGGCGGGAGGGAAGGAGCGATCCGGTGGACAGCAGCGAGTTGGACCGGGCCGACGGCCGGCGGGGTGCCCGCCGGCGCGGCCCGCTGATCGGCGTGGCGGTCGCGGTGGTCCTGGTGGCGAGCGGCGCCGGGACGTACATCGCCGCCGCCGACCGGGGCGGCGACGGGCCGGCAAAGGACCGCACCACCACGGCGGGCGAGGCGGCCGGGACACGCGGGGACACCGGTGCCGCCGCGCCGCCGCCCGCGCTCTCCGTACCGCCCGAGTCGCCCGAATCGCTCGCCACCCCCGCTCCGGGCGGGCCCGGCCCCTCCGGTGGCACGGTCTACCGGGCGGCGGGCGAGCTGCCCGAGGGGCCGGCGCGCGCGACGGTGTACCGCCCGGTGGGTTCGGTCTCCGCGGCCGAGGCCACCCGGCTCGCGCGGGCCCTGGGGCTGACCGGCGAGGTGCCCCGGTCGTCCGGCGCGGAGTGGGTGATCGGCGCCGGCAAGGACGGCGCGGAGCCGAGCCTGCGGGTGGCGAAGGCGGCCCCGGGGACGTGGTCGTACAGCGCGTTCGGTGGCGGGTCCGGTTCGGACGACTGCCGGCGCGGCCGGGACTGCCCGGCGCAGACGCCGGGTGCCGGTGCCGGGGACGCGCCCGGGGAGCGGGCGGCGACGGACGCCGCCGGTCCGGTGCTGCGGGCGCTGGGCCTGGCGAACGCCTCCGTCTCCGCGCGGCAGGCGGTCGGCGCGGTCCGGGTCGTCACCGCGGACCCGGTGGTCGGCGGGTCGGTGACGTTCGGCTGGTCGACCGAGCTGCGGATCGGCGCGGGCGGCGCGGTGGTCGGCGGCTCCGGCCGGTTCACCGAGGTCGAAAAGGCCGGCGCGGAGAAGGTCCTGTCGGCGGCGAAGACCCTGGAGGGGCTGAACAGGGAGTCGCGGATCCTCGCCCCCTGCGGCATCGACCTGCCGCACGCTACCGGTCCCGCGCTGAAGCCGGGGGCCGTGCCGCACGCGGCCACCTCGGCCAGGACGACCGCGCGGGGCGCCCAGTCGCCGCCCCGGATCCCGTGCGGGCACTGCGCCACCGATCTCCCGGCGGACGGCCAGGGCGACGCGGAGATCACCTGCTCGAAGGCGATGCCGCCGGCCGCTCCCCGGCGGCTGACGGTCACCTCGGCCGTGCTCGGCCTGTCGCTCCAGTACCCGGACGGGACTCCGGCGCTGGTGCCGTCCTGGCTCTTCCGGGTGGAGCCCCGCCAGGCCGGACAGCAGCCGTACACCCTGGCCCGTCCCGCGCCGGCGAGCTGGCCGGCGCTGTCCTCGTCGGGCAAGGGCCGCGAGGCCGCGCCCGTTCCCGACGAGCCGTCCGAACCGGTCGAGCCGGTCGAGCCGCCGGCCGCGAAGGAGCCCCCGAACCCGCCGGAGGCCGTGCCGGGCTCCCCCTCGTACAGCGTCTCCGGGCGGAAGCTGACGGTCACGTTCTGGGGCGGGATCTGCGACGACCACCGGCTGACGGTGAAGGAGAGCGACGACCGGGTGGTGGCCGAGGTGGTGCGGACCCCCGATCCCGGTGAGGTCTGTGCCGCCGTCGCGAAGGAGTTGCGGGAGTCGGCGGTGCTCGACCGGCCGCTGGGCGACCGGAAGGTCGTGGACGCGGAGACCGGCAAGGCGCTGGCCCGGTCCTGACCCGGTCCCGGGGGCTCCCGGGCAGCACGAAGGCGGCGGTCCGCGGTACGCGGGCCGCCGCCTTGTGTGTGAGGTCAGGAGACCTTAGTTGAACGAGTCGCCGCAGGCGCAGGAACCCGTGGCGTTCGGGTTGTCGATGGTGAAGCCCTGCTTCTCGATGGTGTCGACGAAGTCGATGGACGCGCCGCCGAGGTAGGGCGCGCTCATGCGGTCGGTGACGACCTTGACCCCGTCGAAGTCCTTGACCACGTCGCCGTCGAGGGAGCGCTCGTCGAAGAAGAGCTGGTACCGCAGGCCGGAGCAGCCACCGGGCTGAACGGCGACACGCAGCGCCAGATCGTCCCGGCCCTCCTGGTCGAGCAGGGCCTTGACCTTGGACGCGGCGGCGTCGGACAGGAGGATGCCGTCGTTCGCGGTGGTGGTCTCGTCCGATACGGACATCTGCTTCATCACTCCCGGGATGTGTCTCCCCACGCGAGGGCAGGGGAAGCTACGGAGACTGCTTGCCGACCAGTGCAACCGGTGTGGCCGCGGTTTCATTCCGGACCCTGGCATGCCGTGGCGTTCGTACCCCTTCATGCTCGCACACCACCCCGCGGCGGGGCACGGCCGGTGGGCGGGGGTGCGTCACATCGACGCTATGGCCATCGTCAAAGTGACGTGAAGCCGTTATCATAGATAGCGTCAAATAGACGAAAAGGCTTTGCCGAATCTGTGCTGAAAGAGAAAGGGTGTGTGTGGTGACCACCGCCCAGCCCCCCGTGGAGTCGCGTGACGTGCTCGATGTACAGCCGACACCGCTCGCCCTGCTGCTGCTCGGACGGGAGGCCGACCCCCGGAGCGAGCGCGGTGTGGAATGCCCCGGCGACCTGCCCTCCCCCTCCGACCCGGACCTGGTGGCGCGCGCCCGCGCGGCGAAGGAGCGGCTGGGGGACAAGGTCTTCATCCTCGGCCACCACTACCAGCGCGACGAGGTCATCCAGTTCGCCGATGTCACCGGCGACTCCTTCAAGCTGGCCCGGGACGCGGCCGCGCGACCCGAGGCCGAGTACATCGTCTTCTGCGGTGTGCACTTCATGGCCGAGTCCGCCGACATCCTGACCTCCGACGACCAGAAGGTCGTCCTCCCCGACCTGGCGGCGGGCTGCTCCATGGCCGACATGGCCACCGCCGAGCAGGTCGCCGAGTGCTGGGACGTGCTGACCGACGCGGGCATAGCCGAGCAGGTGGTGCCCGTCTCGTACATGAACTCGTCCGCCGACATCAAGGCGTTCACGGGCAAGCACGGCGGCACCATCTGCACCTCCTCCAACGCCAAGCGGGCGCTGGACTGGGCCTTCGAACAGGGCGAGAAGGTCCTGTTCCTGCCGGACCAGCACCTCGGGCGGAACACGGCCGTCCGGGACATGGGGATGTCCCTGGACGACTGCGTGCTCTACAACCCGCACAAGCCGAACGGCGGGCTGACCACGGAGCAGCTGCGCGCGGCGAAGATGATCCTGTGGCGCGGCCACTGCTCGGTGCACGGCCGGTTCTCGCTGGAGTCGGTGGCGGACGTACGGGCCCGGATCCCCGGCGTCCAGGTGCTGGTGCACCCCGAGTGCAAGCACGAGGTCGTGGCGGCGGCGGACCAGGTCGGTTCGACGGAGTACATCATCAAGGCGCTGGACGCGGCCCCGGCCGGTTCGAAGTGGGCCATCGGCACCGAGCTGAACCTGGTGCGCCGGCTCGCCAACGCCCACCCGGACAAGGAAGTCGTCTTCCTGGACCGGACGGTCTGCTTCTGCTCCACGATGAACCGCATCGACCTGCCGCACCTGGTGTGGGCGCTGGAGTCGCTGGCCGACGGCAAGCTGGTCAACCGGATCCAGGTGGACCAGGAGACGGAGAGCTTCGCCAAGCTGGCCCTGGAGCGGATGCTCGCCCTGCCGTAGGCCGTGTCCGGTCATGAGGGGCGTCCCCCGCCGGGGGGCGCCCCTTGGCATTCCCGTACGGTCCCTCTAGCGTGTGATCGCGTGTGACCGTCCGCCGGACGCGTGTCCTGCCCGCTCCGCCGGCCGTGGCCGTGGCCGCTCTGCCGCGCTCCCGCCCGCCCGCCGAGGGCGCTCTTCTTCTCTTCTGGATGGGGATATCCGCTGTGCCGGTGCTGACGGGCGCGCTCGCGCTCCTCTGTGTCGTCGGTCCGCTGTCGACCGACATGTATCTGCCCGCGTTCCCCGGGATGGCCGGGGAGCTGGGGACGGACGCGTCCGGGGTGCAGCTGACCCTGACCGCCTTCCTGGTCGGCATGACCCTGGGGCATCTGGTCTTCGGGCCGCTCTCCGACCGGTACGGGCGCCGGTGGCCGCTGCTGGCCGGCGCGGCGGTCTGTGCGCTCGCCACGGCCGGGTGCGCGCTGGCGCCCTCGCTGGAGTGGCTGGTGGCCGCCCGTTTCCTGGCCGGGTTCGGCGGCGCCGCCGGGGTGGTGATCAGCCGGGCGGTGGTGTCCGACGTCGCTGCGGGGGCCGCCGCCGCGCGGCTGCTGGCGCTGCTGATGACGCTGAGCACGATCGCCCCGATCGTGGCGCCCCTCGCCGGGGGCGCGATCATCGAGCGGGCCGGGTGGCGGGCCGTCTTCTGGGTCTTGACGGTGGTCGCGGTGCTGGTCGCGGCGGCGGTGGTGGCCGGGATCCCGGAGAGCCTGCCCGCCGAACGGCGGCTGGCGGGCGGCTTCGGGGCGTTCGCGCGCTCGGTGCGCGAGGTCGTCGCCGACCGGGCCTACACCGGCTACACCCTCTCCTTCACCTTCGGTTTCGGCGCGCTCTTCTGCTACATAGCCGGGTCGCCGTTCCTGCTCCAGAACGTCCTGGGGCTGAGCGTCGGCGTCTCGTCGGTCGCCTTCAGCGGCGGGGCGCTGGTGGCGGCCGTCACCGGCACCGTCAGCGCGCGGCTCGTCACCAGGACCGGCCCCGAGCCGCTGCTGCGGGTGGGGCTGTGGGCGATGCTCTCGGGGTGTGCGGCGCTGCTGGTGGCCACGGTGGCGGGGGTGCTGACGGTGGTGGTGTGCCTGACGCTGATCGCCGTCGTGACCGCCGGGATCGGGCTGGCGTTCGCCAACGCGGCGGCCCTCGCGATCGGGCGGGTGCCCCGGGCGGCGGGCACCGGATCGGCGTTGCTGGGGACGGCGCAGAGCGCGCTCGGCGCGGTGGTCGCCCCGCTGGTGGGGCTGGGCGGCGCGGACACGGCGGTGCCGCTCTTCACCGGGATGACGGTCTGTGCGGTGCTGGCGCTGGGGGCGGCACGGCTGGCGTTCCGGGCGGCCGGCGGCGCGGGCACGGCCGGCCCGGATGCGGCCGTACGAGCGGTGTGAGGGGCCGGGTCACGCGGGCAGCGTGACAGCCACAGCCGCACGCACGGTGTGAGCCGACGGAAAGCCCCCGGCCCGGATCCCGTGCTGCGGGACCGGGGCCGGGGGCGTTCCGACTGTGGATCAGGCGTTCGCGGGCTCCGCCGGGGGTCCGCCCGCCTCGCGCTCCCGCTTCTCGCGCCGCTCCGACCGCTTGGCGGCCCGGCGCTCCTTGCGCAGCTCGACCGTCGCGTACAGCGTCGGCACCAGCAGCAGGGTGAGCAGGGTGGAGGTGAGCAGACCGCCTATCACCACCACGGCGAGGGGTTTGGCGATGAAGCCGCCCTCGCCGGTGACGCCGAGGGCCATCGGCAGCAGCGCGAAGATCGTGGCCAGCGCCGTCATGAGGATCGGGCGCAGCCGGTGCCGGCCGCCCTCGACCACGGCCTCGACCACCCCGTACCCCTGTTTCCGGTACTGGTTGATCAGGTCGATGAGCACGATCGCGTTGGTGACCACGATGCCGATCAGCATCAGCATGCCGATCAGGGCGGGGACGCCGAGGGGGGTGTCGGTGACGAGCAGGCCGCCGATGGCGCCGGTGGCCGCGAAGGGGATGGACACCAGCAGGATCAGGGGCTGGATCAGCGAGCGGAACGTCGCGACGAGCAGCATGAAGACGATCGCGATGGCCGCCAGCATCGCCAGGCCCAGGGCCGCGAAGGCCTCTTCCTGGTCCTCGGAGACCCCGCCGATGGAGGCCTCCGCGCCCGCCGGGAGGTCGATCCCGTTCAGCCGGGTCTGGAGCTGGGAGCTGACCGCGCCGGTGTTGTCGCCGGTGGGCTTGGCGGTGATGGTGGCGGCGCGGGCGCCGTCGATACGGGTCCGGGAGACCGGTCCGGGGACCTGTTCCACGGTCGCGATGTCGCTGAGCTTCCCGGGGCCGATCGGCAGGTTCCGCAGCTCGGCGAGGGTCTTCGCGGGCCGGGCGGAGGTGACGACGACATCGCGTTCGGTGGTGTCGAGGATCGCCTTCCCGGCGGGGGTGCCCCGGACGGCCTGGGTGACGGCCATGCCGAGGGCGGCCTCGGTGAATCCGGCGGCGACGGCGCGCTCGTTGCTCCGGACGGAGATGCGGGGGACGCTCTGCGCCAGGTCGCTCTGGACGTCGGTGACGTCGTCCAGTTCGGCGATCTCCGCGCGGACGGCCTCGGCCGCCTCCTGGAGGGTCGCGGGGTCGGCGGCCTTGACGACGACGCTCAGGTCCTGGTTGGCGAAGCCGTCGCCGGCGGCGATGGTGGTGTCGCCGACGCCGTCGAGCCCGTCGAGTTCGTCCTCGATCCGGTCGCGGACCTTCTCGAAGTCGCCGGAGTCCTTCAGGGTCATCTGGTACTGGGCCTGGTTGGCGCCGGTGGAGCCGCCGAAGGCCGCCATCCAGCCGGAGGAGCCCACGGTGACCTGGTAGGTCTCGATCTCGTCGATGCCGGCGAGGACCTTCTCGACCCGCTGGGCGGCCGCGTCGGACGCGTCGAGCGCGGTGCCGGCGGGCAGTTCCTGCCGCAGCGACATGACGTCCTGCTCGCCGGGGTCGAAGAAGTTGGTCTTGAGCAGCCCGGCGAGTCCGAACGTACCGGCGAGGACGGCGAAGGCGATCAGCACGCTGGTGATCCGGCGGCGGGTCGCGAACCGCAGCACCGGGATGTACGAGCGCTGGAGCCGGCTGCGCTCCTCCTTCTCCTCGGCGATCCGGCGGGCCTCGTCGGGGTCCTTGTCCCGGACGTCCTTGGGCGGGCGCAGGAACCAGTACGACAGCACCGGCACCACGGTCAGCGACACCAGCAGGGAGGCGAGGAGCGCGGCGGTGACGGTGAGCGAGAAGGAGCCGAACAGCTCGCCGACGATGCCGCCGACCAGGCCGATCGGGAGGAAGACGGCGACGGTGGTGAGGGTGGAGGCGGTGACCGCCCCGGCGACCTCGCGGACGGCGGCGACGATGGCGCTCTGGCGTTCCTCGCCGTAGCCGAGGTGGCGTTTGATGTTCTCCAGGACCACGATCGAGTCGTCCACGACCCGGCCGATGGCGATGGTGAGCGCGCCCAGGGTGAGCATGTTCAGGGAGAGGTCGCGGGTCCAGAGCACGATCAGGGCGAGGACGACGGAGAGCGGGATGGAGACCGCCGTGACCAGGGTCGAGCGGAGCGAGGCCAGGAAGACCAGGATCACGAGGACGGCGAAGACCAGGCCGAGCGCGCCCTCGGTGGTGAGCCCGGATATCGCCTTGGCGACGGCGGGGCCCTGGTCGGCGACGACGGTCAGCTCGGCGCCGGGTCCCAGGTCGCGGCGGAGGGCGGGCAGTTCGTCCTCGACGGCGCGGGAGATGGCGACGGCGCTGCCGTCGTTGTCCATGGTGGCGAAGACCGCGAGGCTGGGTTTGCCGTTGGTACGGGTGAGGGAGGCGGGGGCGGTGGGTTCCTGGCGGACGGTGGCGATGTCGCCGAGGCGGACCGGGCGGCCCTTCGCGGGGGGTGCGGGGGCGAGCCGCAGGTCCTCGATCTGCTTCAGGTCGCTCCAGCCGCCGCCGACCTGGACGGTGCGGCTCTGGCCGTCCTCGCTGAAGGCGCCGGAGGGTACGGTCGCGCCGCCCGCGCGCAGGGTCTCGGCGAGGGCGGCGGTGGTGAGGCCGGCGCGGGCGAGGGCCCGCTCGTCGGGGGTGACGGAGACCTGGAGTTCGCGTACGCCGTCGATCGTGACCTGGCCGACGCCGTCGATGTCCTCCAGGGCGGGGACGACGACGCGTTCCAGCCGGTCGGCGAGGGCCTGGGGGTCCTCGCCGGAGGAGGCCGCGAGGACCACGGTCGGGATGTCGTCGGTGGATCCGGCCACGACCTGGGGGTCGACGGTGTCCGGGAGCAGCGCGCGGGCCCGGTTCACGGCCTGCTGGACATCGGAGACGAGCTGTTTGCCGCTCTGGTCGCCGTAGTCGAAGCTGGCCATGATCACCGCGTTGCCCTCGCTGGCGGTGGCGGTGACGCTCTTGACGCCCTCGATGGATTCGATGGTGCTTTCGAGGGGTTCCACGACCTGTTGCTCGACCACGTCGGGGGACGCGCCCTCGTAGGGGGCGAGGACCGAGACCACGGGGAGTTCGATGGAGGGCAGCAGCTGCTGCTTGAGCTGGGGTATCGCGATCGCGCCGAAGACGATCGCCACGATCGACATCAGCCCGACGAGTGCGCGTTGCGACAGGCTGAACTTCGACAGCCAGGACATGAGTTCTCTCTTCTGTGGCGTACGCGAACAGGGTGGAGAGCGGTGCCCGCCTATGATCAGCCATCAGAAGGGGGGTCCCGTCGGCCCCAGGTCCCGTTCTTTACGCCGCCCATACCGCGTCTGGAGTACGCGGTGGCGGGGGTCACTCCGTCCGGGGGCGTACGAGTCCCGACTCGTAGGCGGTGACGACGAGTTGGGCGCGGTCGCGGGCGCCCAGCTTGGCCATCGCCCGGTTCACATGGGTCTTGACGGTGAGCGGGCTGACGTCGAGCCGGTCGGCTATCTCGTCGTTGGAGAGCCCGCCGCCGACGAGGACGAGGACTTCGCGCTCCCGGCCGGTGAGGGCGTCGAGCCGGGCGCTGTACGCGGCGGCGGTCGCCTCGCGGGTGTCGCCGCCCTGGGCGAGGAAGCGGGCGATCAGGCCCTTGGTGGCGACCGGGGAGAGCAGGGCCTCGCCGGCGGCGGCGATCCGGATGGCGTTGAGCAGTTCCTCGGGTTCGGCGCCCTTGCCGAGGAAGCCGGAGGCCCCGGCGCGCAGCGACTCCACGACGTACTCGTCCACCTCGAAGGTGGTCAGCATGACCACGCGGACGGCTGAGAGGGCGGGGTCGGCGGTGATCTCGCGGGTGGCGGCGAGGCCGTCCGTGCCGGGCATCCGGATGTCCATGAGGACGACGTCGACCTGTTCGGAGCGGGTGAGGGCGACGGCCTGGGCACCGTCGGCGGCCTCCCCGACCACTTCCATGTCGGGTTCGGAGTCGACCAGGATCCGGAACGCGCTGCGCAGCAGCGTCTGATCGTCGGCGAGCAACACCCTGATGGTCATCGGTCCTCCCCCGTGCGGGCCTTCAGGGGCAGTATCGCCTGGACGCGGAAGCCGCCCCCGTACCGGGGTCCCGCGCTGAGCCGGCCGCCGAGGGCGCTGACGCGTTCGCGCATGCCGACGAGGCCGTGGCCGCCGTCGGGAGCGGGGGTGCGGGCGGCGGCGCCCTGGGCGGGGATGCCGTTGTCGAGGACGGTGACCTCCAGGGTGAGTCCGACGCGGACGACGCTGACCTCGGCGCGGGCCTGGTCGCCCGCGTGTTTGCGGACGTTGGTCAGCGCCTCCTGGATGATCCGGTAGGCGGCGAGGTCGACGGCGGCGGGGGGTTTGACGCCGTCGTCGGCGCGGGCCACCTCCACGGGGAGTCCGGCTTTGCGGAAGGTGGTGACGAGTTCGTCGAGGACGCCGAGGCCGGGCGCGGGCTCGGTGGGGGCCCTGGGGTCGCCGGACTGGCGGAGCAGCCCGACGGTGGCGCGGAGTTCGTTGAGCGCGGAGCGGCTGGCCTCCCGGACATGGGCCAGGGCCTCCTTGGCCTGGTCGGGGCGTTTGTCCATGACGTGGGCGGCGACCCCGGCCTGCACATTGACGAGGGCGATGTGGTGGGCGACGACGTCGTGGAGGTCGCGGGCGATCCGCAGCCGCTCCTCGGCGACCCGGCGGCGGGCCTCCTCCTCGCGGGTGCGCTCGGCCCGTTCGGCGCGTTCCCGGATGGCGTCCACGAAGGCCCGGCGGCTGCGGACGGCGTCGCCGGCGGCGGCGGCCATCCCGGTCCAGGCGAAGATGCCGATGTTCTCCTGGGTGTACCAGGGGGTGGAGCCGAAGAACATGGCGGTGCCGGTGAGGCCGGCCATGGTGAGCAGGCCGGTGCGCCAGGTGGTGGGGCGGTCGGTGCGGGAGGCGACGGTGTAGAGGGCGATGACCGCGCTCATCGCGACCGGCGCGGAGGGGTCGCCGTAGCTCAGCTCGACGACGGCGAGGACGCTGGTGAGGGCGAGGACGCCCATGGGGTTGCGGCGGCGGTACAGCAGCGCGGCGGCGACGAGCACCATCAGGATGACGCTGCGCGCGGCGGGGGTCCGGGCGCCGAACTCGGGGCCGTGCACCCCGTTGACGGCGAAGGAGCCGACGACCATCGCGGCCAGCGAGAGGGCGGCTATGGCTCCGTCGAGCGCGAGCGGATGCGCGCCGACCCAGCACCGGGTGCGGGCGAGGCCGCTGACGAAGGGGGTCACGTCGGGAAACGTTACGGCGTGGGGTGCGGTGGGGGGCAGGCCCGGGTGGTGCGGGTTGGTTGTGCCGTTCACCCCGGGCCGGGGTGCGGGTCCGTCCTCAATCTCCCCCAAACTTCGTCCGGGGGGACCCCCAGGGGCTGGTTTTGTTCGGGTGGTTCCGGGACCGGGTGTGGTGCGGGTTGGTGGGGGCCTCCGGGCTCACCTCCTCGGGGTCGGCGGACCGAAGGCCTACCGTCAGCGCGAGCAGGACTTCCCGCCGATCCCCTGCGGGGGCGACCCTGCACCCCCCACCCACGGAACAGCCGGAGGGTGGCCGGTACCCCGAGCCGGGGGGAAGAAGGGCGCGGGAACCCGTACCGACACGGGACGAAGAGAACCAGCCCCGGACGGGGAAAGGGTGCGGGCCACTCGTACCGGCGCGGGCCGGGCGTCAGCCGGGGAGCCCGGGGATCAGCCCTTCGTCGCCCAGCATGGCCCGGACCTCCCTCAGGGTGGCGTCGGGGGCCGGGAGGATCAGTTCGGACGGCTCCAGTACGTCGTCCGGAAGTGGCTCTCCGACCTCGCGGACCCTCGCCAGCAGTGCGGCGAGAGTCCGGCGGAAGCCGGGCTCGTCACCCTGCTCCAGCTCGGCCAGCAGTTCGTCGTCCAGTCTGTTCAACTCGGCGAAGTGGCGGTCCGCCAACTCCACCTGCCCCTCCCCCATGATCCGTACGATCATGACGGGCCCCTGTCGCTCGGGCACCGGCACACGGCCGGTGCCGCCGGGTCACTGCTTGTCGAAGTTGGGCCGGCCGGTCTGCTGCCGGGAGGCGTCCTGCGCGCCGGCACCGCCCTCGATGGCCTGCTGCGAGCCGCCGGTGCCGCCGGCCAGCTCGGCCTTCATCCGCTGGAGCTCCAGCTCGACGTCCGTGCCACCGGAGATCCGGTCCAGCTCGGCGGCGATGTCGTCCTTCGCCATCCCGGACGGGTCGTCCAGGGCGCCGGAGGCCAGCAGCTCGTCGATGGCGCCGGCCCGGGCCTGGAGCTGGGCGGTCTTGTCCTCGGCCCGCTGGATCGCGAGACCGACGTCGCCCATCTCCTCGGAGATGCCGGAGAAGGCCTCGCCGATCCGGGTCTGGGCCTGGGCGGCGGTGTAGGTGGCCTTGATCGTCTCCTTCTTGGTGCGGAAGGCGTCGACCTTGGCCTGGAGCCGCTGGGCGGCGAGGGTCAGCTTCTCCTCCTCGCCCTGGAGGGTCTGGTGCTGGGTCTGGAGATCGGTGACCTGCTGCTGGAGCGAGGCCCGCCGGGACAGCGCCTCCCGCGCCAGGTCCTCGCGGCCCAGCGCCAGCGCCTTGCGGCCCTGGTCCTCCAGCTTGGCGGACTGCCCCTGGAGCTGATTGAGCTGAAGCTCAAGACGCTTGCGGGAGGTCGCCACGTCAGCGACGCCCCGGCGGACCTTCTGGAGCAGCTCCAGCTGCTTCTGGTACGAGTAATCGAGGGTCTCGCGCGGGTCCTCGGCCCGGTCCAGGGCCTTGTTGGCCTTCGCGCGGAAGATCATCCCCATACGCTTCATGACACCGCTCATGGGCTTCGCGCGCCCCCTTCTGACGGACTCCGGATCCTGCACTCCAACAGAACCCACAGTACGGGCCCTGCATCCATTACCGCACTTGTCGGACGCCGATGCGCTCATCCCCAAGAACGACTGCTCACCGCCACCACTCCGGCCCAAGGAGTACACGAGCCTCAGGGTCGTCCCGACTCGGACCGGTCTGTCCGTAAAGACGCATGGTGTTGCGGGATCGTTCCCCTCCGGCGTTGGGTCCCCGCCACTCACCCCGTACCCTTGGGCTTTGTGTTCCGTAGCCGTGCCAAGACAGAGAAGGCCACCCCCACCGAGAAGGTGACGGGGGACGCCGCCCAGTCCCGCGACCCCCAGGCGCCCAAGGGCCGCCCCACTCCCAAGCGGAGTGCGGCCCAGACGCAGCGCCGGCGGGCCGCCACCCAGCCCCTCGACCGCAAGGAGGCGATCCGCCGCCAGCGGGACGCCCGCCGCGCCGACCTGGCGCGTCAGCGCGAGGCGCTGGCCAGCGGCGACGAGCGCTATCTCCCGGCCCGGGACCGCGGCCCGGTGCGCCGCTTCGCCCGGGATTTCGTGGACTCCCGCTTCTGCATCGCGGAATTCTTCCTTCCGCTGGCGGTCCTGATCCTCATCATGAGCATGATCCAGGCCGCCCAGCTCCAGAGCATCGCCCTGCTGATCTGGCTCGGTGTGATCGTCATGATCGTCATCGACTCGATCGGCCTCGGCGTGCGGCTGAAGAAGCAGCTCAACGAGCGCTTCCCGGACGAGCCCAAGCGCGGCGCGGTCGCCTACGCCCTGATGCGTACGCTCCAGATGCGCCGGCTCCGGCTGCCGAAGCCGCAGGTCAAGCGCGGAGAGCGACCCTGAGCACGGAATCCGTCGGCCTCGCGGGACCGCCCTTCGGCGGCCCGGGGGCCGGCGGGGGGCTCCAGGAGACCATCCGCCAGGAGCTGCTCGCCCGCCAGCTCGACGAGCAGATAGCCGCGCGCTACCCGGTCGGCCAGCGCCTGCGGATCCTCGACGTCGGCATGGGCCGGGGCACCCAGGCACTGCGCCTGGCCCGGGCCGGGCACGAGATCACCGGCCTGGAGTCCGACCCCGCGCCGCTGCGCCGGGTCCAGGAGGCGCTGGCCACCGAGCCCGCCGGGATCCGGGAACGCTTCCGGCTGATCCAGGGCGAGTGCCGCGAGACCGGGGTGCACTTCCTCCCCGGAAGCTTCGACGTGGTCCTGTGCCACAGCGTCCTGATGTCCTCGGAACAGCCCGACGACCTGCTCGCCGGGCTGGCCCGCATGCTCGCCCCCGGCGGACTGCTCTCCTTGACCGTACGGAACGCGGAGGCCCTGGCCATGGGTCCCGGCCTGGCGGGCGACTGGCCCACCGCGCTGGCGGCCCTGGAGCCGGATCCGGCCGCCGACCGCGGCCCGGCCGGCACCGGCGGCGCTGTCCATGCCCACCATGCTCACCGCGCCCACCGGCTCGACGCGCTCACCGGCACGCTCGCGGGGATCGCGGCACCCCTGCACGCCTGGTACGGCGTCCAGGTCTTCACCCCCTGGGGCCCCGACTCCGAGCTGCCGGCCGCCGCCGAGCTGGAACAACTGCTCGCGACCGAGGACCGGGCCGGGCGCACCGACCCGTACCGGGGCATCGCCGCGCTGCTGCACCTCTGCGGCGCCCGGGACAGCTGAGAGCGGGACCCGAGAGCGGGGCCCGGGGCCTGAACCGTCCCGACCACCGGGCCCCTCACGCGTGATTTCCGGCCGTATCACCGTGACGGCTCAGGCAACGGCGCGGATTGTGCGTCCGTACCCAAGTGACCACACCCAAAACCACCGAAACGAACGAGAAACCCATCGCCAGGCTGCCCGCCAGGGAGACCTGGCGCGCGCTCTACGGCCACTTCCGCCCCCACCGCGGCCGCGTCGCCCTGGGCGCGTTCTTCGCGCTCCTCGGCACGGTCACCGCGCTGCTCCAGCCGCTGGCCGCCCGTGAGCTGGTGGAACGGCTCGGCGACGACGAGTCGATCGCCGGGATCATCGTCGGGCTGACCGCGCTGGTGGTGCTGGGCACCGCCATCGAGGCGCTGGGCGGCTACATCATGGCCCGCTCCGCCGAGTCCGTGGTGCTCGCCGCCCGGCGCGGCCTCATCGGACGGCTGCTGCGGCTGCGGCTGACCGAGATGGAGCGGACCCAGCCCGGCGACCTGATGTCCCGGGTCACCTCCGACACCACCCTGCTGCGGGCGGTGACCACCCAGGCCATCGTCTCCGCCGCCACCGGCATCGTCGGCTTCGTCGCCACCATGGTGATGCTGGCCCTGATGGATCTGGTGCTGCTCGCGGTGACCTTCGGCGTCCTGGTCGTCATCGGCGGCGCCGTCGGGCTGATCATGCCCCGGATCTCGAAGGCGACCCAGCGCGCCCAGGAGGCGGTCGCGGAGATATCCACCCGGCTGGAGCGGGCGTTCGGCGCCTTCCGCACGGTCAAGGCGTCCGGCGCGGAGGAGCGGGAGACCGAGATCGTGGCCCGCGCCGCCGAGGAGGCCTGGCGCCAGGGTGTGCGGACCGCGAAGTGGGAGTCGGTGGCGTGGTCCTCGGTGGGCCTCGCCGTCCAGGTGTCCTTCCTGGCGGTGCTGGGCATCGGCGGCGCCCGGGTGGCCTCGGGGGCGATCTCCATCGGCACCCTGGTGGCGTTCCTGCTCTTCCTCTTCTATCTGATGGACCCGGTCAACAAGCTGGTGGAGGCGGCGACCCAGTACCAGGAGGGCTCGGCCGCGATCGCCCGCATCGTGGAGGCGGAACGGCTGGAGACCGAGGAACCGGCTGGGACACCCGCGCCCGCCGGGACCGGTTCGCCGGCCGCCGGGGGCGCCTCCGTCACGTTCGAGAACGTCACCTTCCGCTACCGGGAGGAGCTGCCGCCGGTCCACCACGGGGTCTCCTTCGAGGTCCCCGGCCCCGGGATGACCGCGTTCGTCGGCCCCTCCGGCGCGGGCAAGACCACCGTCTTCGGCCTGATCGAACGGTTCTACGAGACCACCGGCGGCCGGATCCTCGTGGACGGCCGGGACATCCGCGACTGGCCCCTGGCCGAACTGCGGGCCTCGATCGGGTACGTCGAGCAGGACTCCCCGGTCCTCTCGGGCACCCTCCGCGAGAACCTGGTCTTCGCCGCGCCCGACGCCACCGACGAACAGATCCGGGACGTGGTGGGCAGGGCCCGGCTGGAGGCGCTGGTGGAGCGGCTGCCGGACGGTCTTGACACCCTGGTCGGCCACCGGGGCTCGCAGATCTCCGGCGGCGAACGCCAACGCGTCGCGATCGCCCGCGCGCTGCTGCGCAGACCCCGCCTCCTGCTGCTGGACGAGGCCACGTCCCAGCTCGACGCGGTCAACGAACTGGCGCTGCGGGACGTGGTCACGGAGGTCTCCCGCGAGGTGACCGTCCTGGTGGTGGCCCACCGGCTCTCCACGGTGACCCTCGCCGACCGGATCGTGGTCATGGACGCGGGCCGGGTCCGCGCGGTGGGCACCCACGACGAACTGGTGGCGGCGGACCCGCTGTACGGGGAGCTGGCGGCGACGCAGTTCCTCACGGCGACCGCGTAGGGCCTCCCGGGGCCACCTGTTCGGGCGCGCACGGCATGCCGGTAGGGCGGTACGCGGTGAGACTCCGTACATGGAGATATCGCCACGCCGGCTGCTGCCCCTGACCGCCCTCCTCTGCGCGGCCGTCCTGGCCACCACCGCCGGCTGTGCCGAGACCCCGGGCGGACCGGACCAGGCCGCCGCCTGGGAGCAGTCCCGCAACTCGACGTCGACCCGCCCGGTGCCCGCGCCGCAGGCCCTGAACGATCTCCAGACCGACTACGAGACGGTGATCAGGAACGTCCTGCCGTCGGTGGTGCAGATCGAGTCGGGGAACAGCCTCGGCTCGGGCGTGGTGTACGACAGCAAGGGCCATGTGATCACCAACGCTCATGTGGTGGGCAGCGGCCGCTCGTTCCTCGTCACCGTCGCCACGGGCGAGGAGCCGCTGACGGCGAAGCTGGTGTCCTCGTACCCGGAACAGGACCTCGCCGTCATCAAACTGGACAGCCTCCCGGTCGGCCTGAAACCGGCCAAGTTCGGCGACTCGTCGGAGGTGACGGTCGGCCAGATCGTCCTGGCGATGGGCTCGCCGCTGGGGCTCTCCAGCAGCGTCACCCAGGGCATCGTCTCGGGCATCGGCCGCACGGTGACGGAGAGCGCGGCCGACGGCGGCACGGGCGCGACCATCGGCAACATGGTGCAGACCTCGGCCGCGATCAACCCCGGCAACAGCGGGGGTGCCCTGGTCAACCTGGACAGCGAGGTCATCGGCATCCCGACCCTGGCGGCGACGGACCCGGGCCTCGGGGACGCGGCGGCGCCGGGCATCGGCTTTGCGATCCCCGTCTCGATGGTGACGACGGTCGCCGACCAGATCATCTCCACCGGCAGGGTCACCGACTCGGGCCGCGCCGCCCTGGAGATCACCGGCCGTACGGTCCTGGACGACAACTACCAGCCGGCGGGCGTGGCGATCGTGGAGGTCGTCGCGGGCGGCGCGGCGGACAAGGCGGGCCTGCGGGCGGGCGACATCATCACGAAGGTGGGCTCGCAGGAGATCACGACGATCACCTCGCTCGCGGAGGCGCTGGCTCCGGAGAGTCCGGGCGAGAAGGTGGTGGTGGGGTATCTGCGGGACGGGGAGGCGCGGACGGTGCGGGTGACGCTGGGGGAGATCTGACGGCCCCCGGCGCGGTGGGGCCGTCGGGCCGCGCCGGGTCGCGGCACGCCCGTCAGGGCTGGTACCAGCACGGCCCGGTGGGGTCCTTCGCCCAGGCGTACTGCCGGTCCCGGGTGACGGTGAGGCCGTAGTCGAATCGCCTCGGAGCGCCTGCCTCCGTCCAGACGGCCCAGGCGCGGTCGAGTTCGTCGGCGAGGCGGCGGGGGCCTCCTTGGTAGGCGATGGCGGTGCCGTCCCCCACTGCGGAGACCATGGCCCACGACGTGTGGTCGTGGAGCCACGCGTTGAGTCCGTCCTCGTCCTCCGCGACGGCGACCCGGAGGCCGGGCAGGGCGACACGCAGCGCGAACCGGAGGTCCCAGTCCTCCTGAAGGGGAGCGAGGTCCCGCAGCCAAGGGCGTTCGTCCTCGGCCGGTCCGGCACCGCGCACTGACGAGAAGTCCGGTTCCGTGGTGGTACCGCGAGCGGGCATGAACTGCGCCAGCCCTTGGACCCAGCCGCTCGCGGAGCGCCCGTCGTCGGCGACGGTGAGCGCCACATGCCCGAGCCGTCCCCACGGGGTGACGATCCGGCCGCCGGGCCTGGTCTGCTCGATCCACGCCCAGGGCACGCGCTCGACGGCGTAGGTCGCGATCACCCGGTCGTACGGTGCGCCCGAGGGAAGTCCGAGGGCCCCGTCACCGATTTCGAGACGGATCCCTGGGGCGTGCACGGCCAGGCGGCTGCCGGCTGCCTCGGCCACCACGGGGTCCACCTCGACCGTGGTGGTCCGGTCGCCTCCCGCACGCGTTGCCGCGAGCGCCGCGTTCCAGCCGGTTCCGGTGCCCAGCTCCAGGACGCGGTGGCCGGGCTCCAGGAGGAGCGAGTCGAGCATGTCCACGACGATGGCCTGGCAGGACAGACTGGAGGTCGCCACCCCGTCGGTGACCTGGGTGACCGCTGCCGTGTCGGGGTCGCCGTAGAGCAGTTCGGCCCACTCGTCCGGGTCCGCTGCCCGGTCGGCGGGGAGGTAGGCGTGACCGTTCCAGTGCCAGAGCCGGTCGGGGGCGAAGACATCGCGCGGCAGGCGGTCGACCGCCTGCCGGATCCACGGGGACCGCTCCGGCCAGTCCCCGCGCTCCTGCATCCTCCGTGCGAGGTCTCCGCGTCGTCCGTCGAGACCGCCCACTACTTCTTGTGCTTGCCGTCAGAGGGTGGCGGCGGCGGAACCTGTCCATCCGAATTGCCCGGCGGGGGCTTCCCCTTGGACAGGTCGGCGGGCGGCTTCTCGTGCTTCCCCATCGGCTGACCTCCTTGTGCGAGCGAGTGCCCGGCCATGATGGCGGGGTGGGTCACGGTCTGCCACTGTCCGTGAAGCGGACATTGACCGGAAGTCTCCGGCCAGATGGGCACACCTGTTCCTTCCGGCCTGTCACCGCGCGTCCTGGCGGTAGGGGAAAGGGCGCGAAATCGTGGCTGGCCCGGCGCGGTGGGGCCGTCGGGCCGCGCCCGGTCACAGCACGTCCGTCAGGTCCACGAGATTCCCGGCGACGGGGACGAGATACCGGGTGTGCCGTCGCTCCGTGAACAACTCCCCGATGAAGCACGCGGGGAACTCGATCGGCTCCGCGCCCCCCTCCAGCGCCACCCGGACCCGCCACCGCTCACCACCGTGCGTCACTCCGAGGTCGGCCCAGGCCCTCCCGGGGATGTCGACGTCGACCAGCCGCACACCATGGTCCCGGAGCGCCCCGAACTGGTCCCCCAGCTCCCCGACCAGCCAGGCCAGATGCGCCCAGGCCGGCGACGGCGCGGCGGGCATCCACACCCAGTCCTTGCGTTCCTCGTCGTCGTCCGGCACCGGCCCGACGGGGAAGACCGGCAGCCGGGGGTCGGGGTCCCCGGCATCCCGGAAGGTGACGTGCCGCTCCTCGCAGTCGATCCGGCACAGCTCGATTCCGCGAGGCCCGGCGCGGAAGGCCACGTCCCCGACGCGGACGAGGAAGCGGGCGAGGCCGCTGTCAGCGCCGGTGGCCATGGGGTCCGGTCTCCTTCCGGGTGCTCGCGGACAGCCCGGTCGGCACCGGTCGGCAGCGGGCGATGGCGATGGCGACCCGGGCGGCGACAGCGCCCAGTGCTCCGCCCAGCGTGTTGCAGAGGATGTCGTCCACATCGACGGTGCGGCCGGCAGCCATGACGAACTGGGCCGCTTCGATCGCGAGGCTCCCCGCGAAGCACCAGAACACGGCCTCCGCCACGCGGATCCGTCGCCCCAGGAAGGCGAGCAGGGTCCCGAGCGGCACGAACATGGCGGCGTTCGCGATCTGAAGGCGCTGGATCATGTCCGCCTCCTCGGCGAAGAGCCCGGCACCGCCGTAGCCACCCCCGGTGCCCCACAGGCCCCCACCCGGGACCCAGGAGACGGAGTGCCCGCCGCTGCCGAGCGGCTGGGTCGGCAGCACGGTGGCGACGAGGACGACGGCGACACACACCGCCAGCATCCCCCGTGTCACATCGGCGACCCGCCGCGCGTCGGCACGCTCCCGCCACCGGGCCAGTACGAGCGCCAGCGCGAGGGAGGCGAGGAGGAACAGGGCCACGGTGACCGGGCTGACGAAGAGGACGATCTGCCACATGGGGTGCTTTCCGGTACGCGTGGACGACGGACGCCCGGGTCCCCCCGGGTTGGGCAGCCGGTGCCGGTCAGGGGCAACGCCACTTGGTGACGTACATGGTGTCGTCGTGCTCCATGACCCCTCGGACACAGTTGTCGGCGTCCAGAGGGTGGCTCCGGGACAGGGAGGCGTGGCCGTTGGCGGTCCTCTGCGAACCGAACCACAGCGGGAGTGCCGTGATCCGGCTGTTCTTCCGCTGCGTGCCCAGCTTGACCGTGACCTCACCACCACGGAACCGGTGGTACTTGGTCGTGAACGTGTAGGTACCGGACCTGCCGAGGGTGCCGCCGGTGTTGCACAGCAGCCCGTTCGACAGGTCCCCGCAGCCATGGGTCGTCGCACTCGCCGACGGGGCCGCTGCCAGGGACAGGCCGAGCATCGCGAGGACCGTCATCACAGCGCCCGGGGAAGAACGTGCGGACTTCACGGGTGGATGCCTCCCGGCTCGGTGAGGGAAGGCCGGGGGCGTTCACCTGACCCATGCCCCGCGCCTCTGTCGTCGGACGACGCACCCCTCACAACGACCCGTCGCGGGTCCGGGTCACGAACGCGGTCAGACCGCGAGCAGCCCGGGGGCGACCTCGCGGCCCCGCTCGTAGAGCTGCCGGGCCAGGCGGTTCCTCAGATGCGGCCGGAGCGCCCTGCCCATGGAGACGATGCGCTGGTCCGCGCGGGCCGACTTGATGTGCGGATAGTCCGCCAGCACCTGCCGCCAGGTCGCGCACGCCTCCTCCAGGTGGCCCAGCCGGAATTGGCGTTCCGCCAGGGTCCCTCTGTCGAGAACCTTCCGCCGACGCTTCCACCGGCCCCTCTGGAGGTCGCTGTATCGCTTCAGGGACGCCACGGACCCTTCGATGTCCTTGAAGGCGTAGGCGACCTGCGCGATGTCCAGCTCCAGGGTCGCTTCCCGGTAGTGACCCACCACGGCCCGGCCGGACGGTTCCGCCCGCGACATCTCCCGTTCGGCCTCCTTCAGGAGGGAGAGCGCTTCCCTGCGGTCACCGGCCAGAGCGCTCGCCCGGGCGTGCTGCCCGGCGATGAAGGCGCGCAGGTTCGGCTCGACCGACACCGCCGTACTCCGCGCGGCCACCGCCGCCCGCAGCGCGGCCCGGCCGTGCCCCAGCTGGAGGGCCTGCGAGCCCACGCCATGGAGGGCCAGGCAGTAGGCGCCCGGGTCCGACGCGGCCCCGGCCCATTCCATCGCCTGGAGGTAGTACTGCTGCGCGGCCCCGTGCAGACCCGCGTCGACCGCCATGTATCCGATCAGATAGCTGAGTTCGGAGGCGACGGAGAGCATCGCTTTCCTGACGGCCTCGGTACCGGGCGCGGAGAGATCCGGGATCACCGTGTGCGTCAGAAACGCGACCGCCATCGCGTGGGTGATCCGGCCACCGAACTCGTAGTCGAAGTCGGAGAGCCTCCGGGTCATGTCGGTGACCGCGGAAACATCTCCCTCGCCGATACGCCATGCCGTGCCGTCCTGGGCGACCGCCGCCCTCCCGTCGATGTCCTCCCAGGCCGGAAAGGTGCCGGCTGCGGGGAAGAATCCTGCCCCGAGCAGACGGCGGCGGGACGGGTCCATCAGCGGCCTCCTGGGCTCGACCAGCGTCGTTGGTACGGGGTGGTCAGGCCGCGAGGGCCTTCGAGGCGACCTCGCGGCCCCGCTCGTGGAGTTGCCTCGCGGCCGGGTTCCTCAGATAGGGCCGCAGCGACGCGAACATGAACCGGATGCGCTCGTCCACCCGGCCCGAGTCGACCGAAGGGTAGTCGTCAAGGGCCAGGTGCCAGGTGTGGCACGCCTTTTCCAGGTGGCCGATCTGCAATTGCCGTTCGGCGAGGATGGCGCGGTGGCGCACCCGGCTGCGCCGGAAAGCCGATTCACGTACCTGGTCCGACTCCTCCATCGCGCGCACCGATCCGGCCACATCTCCCAATTCGAAACGGACCTGACCGGTGTGGTAGTGCAAATAAGACGAGTTGTACGATCCAAAGCCGAATTCCTGTGCCTGCGCCGCCGATTTCTCCAGGGCGATCTCCGCCTCCTGGAGGTATTTCAGGGCGGGCACGCGGTCACCGTTCTGCGCCGCCGCGTGGGCCTGCTGGCCCGCCAGGAAGGCGCGCATCCGGGGGCCCGCCTTGGGGAGTGCGGCAGCAGCGGAATCCGCCAGGCGCAGGGCCTTGCGGCCATGGCCGAGTTCGACCGCCTGGACGCTCATTCCCCGCAGGGTGGTGCAGAAGGCGAGATGGTCCTCGGCGGCTCCCGCGAGGTCGAGCGCGCTCAGGTAGTACCGCTGGGCGAGCCCTTGCAGACCCTCGTCCACGGCCATGTAGCCGGCGAGATAGCACAGGCCGGAGGCGGCGGACGTCATCGCCTTGCGTACGGCGTCGGGGCCTTCCGCGCGCAGGCAGGGCGCCACCACGTTCACCAGGAAAGCGGCTGCGGAAGGCCGTCCGTACCGGCCTCCGAAAAGGTCGTCGATCTTTGAGAAGTGCTCGGTCATCGCTCTGACCGCTTCGACTTCCTTCATGCCGATGCGCCGGGTCGTGCCCGACTGGACGGCTTCCATCCGGCCGACCACTTCGGGCCACTCCGGCACGTTCAGCGCGACCGAGAAAAGGGTCACGCCCAGTATTCCGCGCCGCGAGGGAAGCATGTCCTGGGTACCCAGCTCGATGAGCGCCGCCGTCGAACCCGGACGGGGTCCGCTGTCCTTTGGCAGCTCAGGGAATCCCGCTTCGCCGCGCGTGACAGTCCGGTTCAGCCTGCGGGCCAGAGCCTCGACCACGAGCGGTCTCACGGATTCCTTCGGAATCGAGCCGCGAAGCCATTGATGGACGGAGACCTCCCGGTACCGCAGCGGCGTCCCCTGCTCCGTACCGAGCCGGTTGACCGCCATCGCGAACTGCCGCAGCGTCCACCCCGACTCCATGAACAGCCGCTGGAGACCCTGGTTCGGGCGCAGCGCTCCCATGGTCATCAACTCCCTGTGCCGATCAAGCACTTAAGCCACTGAAAGGGCACCTCGGACACCACCGTACCGCTCTGCGTAGTCATCGCGTTGCCTGGAGTGAGAGCCGAGGCCCACCGGGGCTGCGGAGAAGGGCAGGGCAGTGATGAGCGGAGCGGGGAACGGATCCGGGGCCCGCCCGGGAGCCGGGATCGATTTCAATCCGTTCGATTTCGGGCCCTGCGCGTGTCCCGATCCCGACTGCTCGCTGAAGCGGCCCGGCGGCCGGGCGCGGGACGGGTTCGCCGACAGTCCCGCCGTCGCCCGGCTGCGCGAGCGGATCCGGCAGGTGAACGACGAGCAGCGGCGGGGGCCCGTATGAGCCCCCGGGCCGTCTGGGCCGTCGTCGTGTGGTGCGTCGCTGTCAGCTGTCTCAGCCACGGCATAGCGGCCCGGCTCTGAAGACCCCGCCCGTACGGCGCCCCGCCGGGCGGGCGGACCCCCGGGCACCGCCCGGGAAGGGCGGGACGGAATACGCCTCCCGTCCCGCCGGCCCCGGCCACCGGAATCCCGCCCCGGTGGCCGGGGCCTCGAACGAAGACGCGTGCTACTCGGCGGGGTGCAGGCTCATCGGGCCGTAGATCACGGTCGCGTCCTCGGAGAGGTGGACCTGGTCCGCGCCGCCCTCGCGCAGCTCCTTCCAGTTCTCACCGAGCCAGGTCTCGGCGTCCCCCTGTGTGGTGAACTCCTCCGGCTCCACGGCCGGCCGGACCTCCGTCCCGTCGGACTTCTCGAACCGCCACGTCCATGCCATGTCCGCCTCCCAGGGTCCTGAAGTGATCTCTCGTCCTGCCCGCAGCGTAGCCGGGCGCGCACGGCACGCGGTGACGCGGGAGGATCGGGGTGTGGAAGTGACACTGCTCGGTACCGGCGCCCCCTCCGGTCTCCCCCGTCCCGACTGCCCGTGTGCCGTGTGCGCCGCCGCCCGGGGGCCCCGGGCCCGGGCCGCGACGGCGCTGCTCGTGGACGGGGCGCTGCTGCTCGATCTCACCCCGGGGGCGGCGCTGGCCGCCGCCCGCGCGGGGCATTCGCTGGTGGGGGTGCGGCAGGTGCTGCTGACGCATCCGCACGACGGACCCGCCGTGGACGTGCCGGCCGGGCTGCCGGCGGCGGGCCGGGTGCCCGACGGGCGGGTGTTGACGCTGATCAGCGGGCACCGGGTGCGGGCGGTGTCGATGGACACCCCGGGGACGGGGTACGAGGTGTCCTCGCCGGAGGGCGACCGGCTGCTGTACCTGCCGCCCGGGGGCGCCCCCGCCGGGCTCGCGAACGGGGCCGCGCAGGACCCGTACGACATGGTGGTCGCCGATGTCGTGGGGCGGCCCGACGCGGTCGCCCGGCTGCGCGCGTCCGGCGGGATCGGGGCGACGACCGATGTGATCGCGGCCCATCTGGACCACGACGTGCCCGGCGGCCCCGAGCTGGACCGGCGGCTCGCGGCGGCGGGCGCGCGGGCGGTGCCCGACGGGACGACGCTGATCGTGGGCGAGTACCACGCCGTACCGGACGTACCGCGCCGCACGCTGATCACCGGCGGGGCCCGTTCGGGCAAGTCCGTGGAGGCGGAACGGCGGCTGGAGACGTTCCCCGGTGTGGTGTACGTGGCCACCGGCGGCGGCCGGGACGGCGACACGGAGTGGGCGCAGCGCGTGGACCTGCACCGGGACCGCCGGCCGAACTCGTGGCGTACGGAGGAGACCTGCGACCTGGTGCCGCTGCTGCGCGCCCAGGGCCCGCCGCTGCTGGTGGACTGTCTGTCGCTGTGGCTGACGGACGCGATGGACCGGGTGGGCGCCTGGGACGACGAGCGCTGGTACGGGGGCGGCGACCGCAAGCTGCGGGAGCGGGTCGCGGAGCTGGTGACGGCGGTACGGGAGAGTGGGCGCACGGTGGTCGCGGTGACCAACGAGGTGGGTTCCGGGGTGGTGCCGGCGACGGCGTCGGGCCGCCGTTTCCGGGACGAGCTGGGGCGGCTGAACGCGGCCTTCGCCGCCGAGTGCGAACAGGTGGTGCTGGTGGTGGCGGGGCAGGCACTGATCCTGCGGAACTGACCCGGGGCCACCCGGTACTGTTCGGCGAATGAGCAGGCTGAATCTCGATGACTTCTCCGAACTGATCGAGCGACCCGACAGCGGCGTCCGGCGTGACGCCGAGGAGCACCGGGAGCGTCTGAGAGTCCCCCTCGGGGCCCTGGGGCGCCTGGACGAGCTGGGCGAATGGCTCGCGGCCGCTCAGGCGTCGGTGCCGGTGCGCCCGATCGAACGCCCCAAGGTGGTGCTGTTCGCCGGGGACCACGGCGTCGCCTCCCTCGATGTCTCCGGCCGCGCGGCGGGCTCCACGCATCTGCTGGTGCGCTCCGCGCTGGAGGGCGCGAGCCCCGTCGCGGTGCTCGCGCGCCGGGCCGGGGTCCCGCTGCGGATCGTGGACGCGGGTCTCGACTGCGATCCGGCGCTGCTGCCGGACGAGGTGGTGCGCCACCGGATCCGGCGCGGCAGCGGACGGATCGACATCGAGGACGCGCTGACGGCGGACGAGGCCGAGCGCGCGGTCCGTCTCGGCATGGCCATCGCCGACGAGGAGGCCGACTCCGGTACGGACGCGGTGGTCCTGGGCGATCTGAGCGTCGGCGGTACGACGCCCGCGGCCACGCTGATCGCGGCGCTGTGCGGGACGGACGCCTCCGTGGTGACGGGGCGCGGCGGCGCGGGCATCGACGATCTGGCGTGGATGCGCAAGTGCGCGGCGGTCCGGGACTCGCTGCGGCGGGCCCGGCCGGTCCTGGGGGACCAGCTGGAGCTGCTGGCGGCGGTCGGCGGTGCGGATCTGGCCGCGATGACGGGCTTCCTGCTCCAGTCGGCGGTGCGGCGGATGCCGGTGATCCTGGACGGTGTGGTGTCGGCGGCGTGCGCGCTGGTGGCGCAGCGGGCCGCGTTCCGGGCGCCGGACTGGTGGCTGGCGGGGCATGTGAGCGGGGAGCCGGCGGCGGCGAAGGCGCTGGACCGGATGGTGCTCAACCCGTTGCTGGACCACGGTGTCACGGTGGGGGAAGGGACCGGGGCACTGCTCGCGCTCCCCCTGCTCCAGGCGGCGTCCGCGCTGGCGGCCGAGCTGCCGGAGCGGACGGAAGACGCAGAGGACACAGAGGACGCGGAGGACACAGAGGACGCAGAGGAAACGGGAAACGCAGAGGACGCAGAAACGGAAGCGGAAGTGGAAGCCGACGGCAGCCGTCCCGCCGGGAGTGCCACGGCCTGACGGACACCCCGACGCGGCCGCCCCGGCACCATGCCATGCCCCCTACCGCCGGGGCGGATCCGGCCGGTCCGGTGCCCCGCCGATCAGGTCCTGGAACCAGCGGCGGGGCCGGCCCCAGCGCCGGTCGTGGCGGTACGAGCGGATCCGGGCGCGGGCCCGCGCCCGGGGCCTCGCCCGGTAGCAGCGCCGGGCCCAGAGCGAGCCGGGCCGCGCCAGCCGTACCGCCCCCACCAGCGCGACCAGCGGTACGAGCGTCCCGATGAGCGCCATCCGGGCCTTGCCCTTGGCCAGCGCGATCAGCGCGAAGAGGAAGTTCAGCAGCAGGGAGACGACGAGTACGGCCCGGTTCTGCCGCTCGCCGGGGCTGAGCGAGGAGACGTCGAGCGGGGAGAACCCGCTGATCACCAGGGCGGCGAGGGCGGCGGCGAGGATCACCACCTCGACGCTCTGGCGCCCCTCCTCCGTCCAGTACACGTCGTCGATGTGGACGATCAGCGCGAACTCGTCCAGAACCAGCCCCGCGCCGATGCCGAAGAGCACCGCGCAGACGGCGGCGCCCAGCCCGTGCCGCCCGGCGCCGACCGCGCCGAAGCCGCCGACGAGGGTGAGGACCACCCCGGGCACCACATGGTGGATATGGGTGCCCCCGGCGCTGATGTTCCGGAACGGGCCGCGCCCGGCCCGGATCAGCCGGGTGACGAGCCGGGTGACCAGGAAGGTGACGACGAAGGCGGTGAGGGCGAGCAGCATCGGCAGCTTGCCCGGCACCACGATGTTCTCGTTGAACCAGACCCCCATCCCGCTATCACCTCTTTTCGCGCTATTTGCGGGCAATGTATCGCGGTGCGCGGCCTGCGGCGGGCTACCCTGCGGCGGTGAGTGAGCTGCGCGGTCTGCCCGGAATACGTTTCGCCTTCGGCACCCTGACGGTGCTGCCGGTCGAGGTCACCCGCTGGGACCGGGACGCGGCCCGCGCCGGGATGCTCTGCGCGCCGCTGGCCGGGCTGGTGGTGGGCGCGCTCGCCGGGGCGGCGGGAGCCGTGGCCCTCCTGCTCGGCACCGGCCCGCTGCTCGCGGCCGTCACCGCCGCCGCCGTCCCCGCCGTCCTGACCCGGGGGCTCCATCTGGACGGCCTCGCCGATGTGGCCGACGGCCTCGGCAGCGGCCGGCCCGCCGACGACGCCCTGCGGATCATGAAGCAGTCGGACATCGGCCCGTTCGGGGTGGTCACCCTGCTGTTCACGCTGCTCGCGCAGATCGCGGCGCTGACGCAGCTGTACGGGGCGGGCTGGGCCGAAGGCGCGCTCGGGGCGCTGGTGAGCGGGGTGAGCGCCCGGCTGGCGCTCACGCTGGCCGCGCGCTCGGGCGTCCCGGCGGCCCGCCCCGAGGGCCTGGGCGCCGCCGTCGCGGAGGTGGTGCCCGTACGGACCGCGTGGGCCCTCGCCGTACTGGTCACGCTGGCGGCGGCCGGCGTGGGCGCGCTCCTGGGCGGGTACGGGGCACTGCGGTACGGGCTCGCCGTGGCCCTGGCGCTGGTGGCCGCGCTGGCGCTGCTGCGGCGGTGCGTGCGGCGCTTCGGCGGGGTCACCGGGGATGTCTTCGGGGCGCTGGCGGAGACGGCGGCGACGGCCTGCCTGCTCGTCCTCGTCGTGGGCTGAGCACACAGGACCCGTCCTCGTCGTGGGCTGAGCGCACAGGACCCGTCCGTGGCCGGACAGGGCCGCGACCCCGCATCGAGCCCGGCAACCATTCCCTACCCAATGCGGGCATAACTCCCTCCCGGATCGGCCGCCCCGACACCCCTCCGGCACCCGGTGGCTGCCCGGACCGGCGGGCTCGCGGCGCCCCCGACCGGAACCGGAAGCGGACGGAAGCGAACCCGTCCGGGTGCGCCCGCCCCCCGTCTCCGCCCTCCGTGCGCCGGGGCAACGGCCATCCCATGCTGGGGAGTTCCGCGCCGGGCGGGTTCACGCCACCGGTGATCACGCCCGGGTGAACGACTGCCGCCGTGAGCGGGCGGCGCGGGCGCGCGTACGCTTTCCAGCGCGGGGATGTCGACCTATCCCCCAACGGCCGCCAAAGGCCCCGGAACTCAATGGAAGCGAGATTTCACCACCGTGACTGCTCTCACTCTCAGCACTGCCGGCGCTGCGACGTTGCGCGCCGACGCCCTTGTCGTCGGGGTCGCGAAGGGCGCCAAGGGCCCGGTGGTCGCACCGGGCGCGGAGGCCGTGGACCAGGCGTTCGACGGAAAGCTCGCCGCCGTCCTGGAGACCCTCGGGGCCACCGGCGCCGAGGGTGAGGCCACCAAGCTGGCCGCGCCGGCGGGCTTCAAGGCCCCCGTCGTGCTGGCCGTCGGCCTCGGTGTCGTCCCCGAGGAGGGCGAGGCGTACGACGCCGAGGCCCTGCGCCGCGCGGCGGGCACCGCCGCCCGGGTGCTGCACGGATCGAAGAAGGCCGGGTTCGCGCTGCCGATCGAGGCCGTCGAGGACGCCGAGGCGATCGCCGAGGGCGCGCTGCTCGGCGCGTACGCGTTCACCGCCTACCAGGACGGCGGCAAGGGCGGGAAGGGCGGCGTCAAGCTGCCGCTGGCCGAGGTCGCCCTGCTGGGCGCCAAGCCGCGCGACAAGGCGTTCAAGGCCGCCGCCGAGCGTGCCCAGGTGGTCGCGGAGGAGCTGAACCGCTGCCGCGACCTCATCAACACCCCGCCGAACGACCTCACCCCCGAGGCCTTCGCCGCCGTGGCCGCCGCCGCCGGCAAGGAGCACGGCGTCAAGGTCCAGATCCTGGACGAGAAGGCGCTGATCAAGGGCGGTTACGGCGGCATCGTCGGGGTCGGCCAGGGCTCGCAGAACCCGCCGCGCCTGGTGAAGCTCACCTACACCGCCGGCAAGGACGCCAAGACGCTCGCCCTGGTCGGCAAGGGCATCACCTACGACTCGGGCGGCATTTCGCTCAAGCCGGCCGGCCACAACGAGACGATGAAGTGCGACATGAGCGGCGCCGGCGCCGTCTTCGCCGCCGTCATCGCCGCCGCCCGCCTGGGCCTCGGGGTCAACGTCACCGGCTGGCTGGCGCTGGCCGAGAACATGCCGTCGGGTTCGGCGACCCGCCCCGGCGACGTGCTGCGGATGCTCAGCGGCAAGACGGTCGAGGTGCTGAACACCGACGCCGAGGGCCGGCTCGTGCTGGCGGACGCACTGTGGAAGGCGTCCGAGGAGAAGCCCGACGCGATCGTGGACGTCGCGACCCTGACCGGCGCGATGGTGCTGGCGCTGGGCAACCGCACCTTCGGCGTGATGGCCAACGACGAGGCGTTCCGTACCGCGATCCACGAGACCGCCGGGGAGGTCGGCGAGCAGTCCTGGCCGATGCCGCTCCCCGCCGAGCTGCGCAAGGGCATGGACTCGCAGGTCGCCGACATCGCCAACATGGGTGAGCGGATGGGCGGCGGCCTGGTCGCCGGTCTCTTCCTCCAGGAGTTCGTGGGCGAGGGCATCACCTGGGCCCACCTGGACATCGCGGGCCCGGCCTTCCACGAGAGCGCCCCGTACGGCTACACCCCCAAGGGCGGCACCGGTTCCTCGGTCCGCACCCTGGTCCGGCTGGCCGAGAAGATCGCCGACGGCGAACTCGGCTGATCACTCTCCGTCACTCGATACGGTCCGGCCGCTCTCCAGGGCCGGGCCGTATCGTGCGACCGGCCGCCGGGCACCCCCGGCGTTCGCTCTGGACGAAACCCCGTATCACCAGGGAATCAGGGGTCGGCACAGCTCGTTCTTACCGACTGGTAACCCTTGGGGTGATCGATCAGACTCCCTCAGAGCCCCGCCCCGCGTCCCGTCTTTCCGCAACAAGTGCAAAGATGGGTCCTCGGCAGGACAGGGCCCCGACCAGAGGGCCGACGAGACATCGGCCGAACACCAGCCGAAGGGCCGGACATCCCCCCGGGTGAGGGGACCCCGGCGACCGGCGCTCATGCATGGAGGACGTGACGTGGCGAACGACGCCAGCACCGTTTTCGACCTAGTGATCCTCGGCGGCGGTAGCGGCGGTTACGCTGCGGCGCTGCGCGGTGCCCAGCTGGGTCTGAACGTCGCCCTGATCGAGAAGGACAAGCTGGGCGGCACCTGCCTGCACTACGGCTGCATTCCCACCAAGGCGCTGCTGCACGCCGGCGAGATCGCCGACCAGGCGCGCGAGTCCGAGCAGTTCGGCGTCCGCGCCACCTTCGAGGGCATCGACGTCGCGGCGGTCCACAAGTACAAGGACGACGTGATCTCCGGCCTGTACAAGGGCCTGACGGGGCTGATCGCCTCCCGCAAGATCACCGTCATCGAGGGCACCGGCCGGCTGGCCTCCCCCACCTCCGTGGACGTCAACGGCCAGCGCGTCGAGGGCCGCCACATCCTGCTGGCGACCGGCTCCGTGCCGAAGTCCCTGCCGGGCCTCCAGATCGACGGCAACCGGATCATCTCCTCCGACCACGCGCTGAAGCTGGACCGCGTCCCGCAGTCCGCGATCGTGCTCGGCGGCGGCGTCATCGGTGTCGAGTTCGCCTCCGCGTGGAAGTCCTTCGGGACCGACGTCACCGTGATCGAGGGCATGAAGCACCTCGTCCCGGTCGAGGACGAGAACAGCTCCAAGCTGCTGGAGCGCGCCTTCCGCAAGCGCGGCATCAAGTTCAACCTGGGCACCTTCTTCCAGCAGGCCGAGTACACCGAGTCCGGTGTCCGCGTGACCCTGGCGGACGGCAAGACCTTCGACGCCGAGGTGCTGCTCGTCGCCGTCGGCCGCGGCCCGGTCTCCGCCGGTCTCGGCTACGAGGAGCAGGGCGTCGCGATGGACCGCGGCTATGTCCTCGTCGACGAGTACATGCGGACGAACGTCCCCACCATCTCCGCGGTCGGCGACCTGGTCCCGACCCTCCAGCTCGCGCACGTGGGCTTCGCCGAGGGCATCCTGGTGGCAGAGCGGCTGGCGGGCCTGAGCCCGGTGCCGGTCGACTACGACGGCGTGCCCCGCGTGACCTACTGCCACCCCGAGGTCGCGTCCGTCGGTATCACCGAGGCCAAAGCCAAGGAGGTCTATGGCGCGGACAAGGTCGTCACCCTCAAGTACAACCTCGGGGGCAACGGCAAGAGCAAGATCCTGAAGACCCAGGGCGAGATCAAGCTCGTCCAGGTCAAGGACGGTGCCGTGGTCGGCGTCCACATGGTCGGTGACCGGATGGGCGAGCAGATCGGCGAGGCGCAGCTCATCTACAACTGGGAGGCCCTGCCGGCCGAGGTCGCGCAGCTGATCCACGCGCACCCCACCCAGAACGAGGCCCTGGGCGAGGCCCACCTCGCCCTCGCGGGCAAGCCCCTCCACGCCCACGACTGAGCAGCCCCCGGGCACGCCGACCATTCCGCACCTCCCCGGCCCGCGCTTCATCCGGGCCGGGGAGACACCATCCGTTAGGAGCAAGTGAAACCATGGCGGTTTCCGTAACCCTTCCGGCGCTCGGCGAGAGCGTCACCGAGGGCACTGTCACCCGCTGGCTGAAGGCAGAGGGCGAGCACGTCGAGGCCGACGAGCCGTTGCTGGAGGTCTCCACCGACAAGGTCGACACCGAGATCCCCGCGCCCGCGTCCGGGATCCTGGCGTCCATCAAGGTGGCCGAGGACGAGACCGTCGAGGTCGGCGCCGAGCTGGCCGTCATCGACGACGGCACCGGTGCTCCCGCCGCGGCCCCTGCCCCGGCCGCCGCCGAGGCGCCCGCTCCGGCCCCGGCTCCCGAGCCGGTCGCCGCCCCGGCTCCGGTGGCCGAGACTCCGGCTCCGGCTCCGGCCGCCGCGCCCGCCGCCGAGGCCCCTGCCGCCGGCGCCGTCGGCACCGACGTCGTTCTCCCCGCGCTCGGCGAGAGCGTCACCGAGGGCACCGTCACCCGCTGGCTGAAGGCAGAGGGCGAGCACGTCGAGGCCGACGAGCCGCTGCTGGAGGTCTCCACCGACAAGGTCGACACCGAGATCCCCGCCCCGGCCGCCGGTGTGCTGCTGGAGATCGTGGTCGGCGAGGACGAGACCGCGGAGGTCGGCGCCAAGCTGGCCGTGATCGGCGCCCCGGGTGCCGCTCCTGCCGCCGCCCCCGCCCCGGCCGCTCCGGCGCCCGCCGCCGCGCCCGCTCCGGCTCCGGCCCCCGTCGCCGCTGCCCCGGCTCCGGCTGCTCCGGCTCCGGCTCCGGCCGCCGCTGCCCCGGCGCCCGCCCCCGTCGCCCCGGCGCCGGTCGCGCCCGCCGCTCCGGCTCCCGCCGGCAGCGACGTGTACGTGACCCCGCTGGTGCGCAAGCTGGCCGCCGAGAACAGCGTCGACCTGACCACCGTGTCGGGCTCCGGCGTCGGCGGCCGCATCCGCAAGCAGGACGTCATCGACGCCGCGCAGGCCGCCAAGGCCGCCGCCCAGGCCCCCGCCGCCGCTCCGGCAGCAGCTCCGGCCGCCGCGAAGGCCCCGGCCCTCGCGGTCTCCCCGCTGCGCGGCCAGACCGTCAAGATGACCCGCATGCGCAAGGTCATCGGCGACAACATGATGAAGGCGCTGCACGGCCAGGCGCAGCTGACCACGGTGGTCGAGGTCGACCTCACCAAGGTCATGAAGCTGCGCGCCCGTGCCAAGGAGAGCTTCGCCGCCCGCGAGGGCGTCAAGCTGTCCCCGATGCCGTTCTTCGTCAAGGCCGCCGCCCAGGCGCTGAAGGCCCACCCGGTCGTCAACGCCCGGATCAACGAGGACGAGGGCACCATCACCTACTTCGACTCGGAGAACATCGGCATCGCCGTCGACTCCGAGAAGGGCCTGATGACCCCGGTCATCAAGGGTGCCGGTGACCTCAACCTGGCGGGCATCTCCAAGGTCACCGCCGACCTGGCCGCCAAGGTCCGGGGCAGCAAGATCACGCCGGACGAGCTGTCGGGCGCGACCTTCACGATCAGCAACACGGGCTCGCGCGGCGCGCTGTTCGACACCGTGATCGTGCCCCCGAACCAGGCCGCCATCCTCGGCATCGGTGCCACGGTCAAGCGCCCGGCGGTCATCGAGACCGCCGAGGGCACGGTCATCGGCATCCGTGACATGACCTACCTGTCGCTCTCCTACGACCACCGTCTGGTGGACGGCGCCGACGCCGCCCGCTACCTGACGGCGGTCAAGGCGATCCTCGAAGCCGGTGAATTCGAGGTCGACCTGGGCCTCTGAGCCCCGGCCCCAGCGATATGACAGGCGCCCCGCCCGGCGAGACCGGGCGGGGCGCTCTGGTGTCCGACCCGCCCTCCCCCCGGCGTACCTCCGCGGCTCTCCGGTGTCCCCCTACGGTGTCCACCGGCCCCGGAGGGGATAATCGACGGGCCTCGTCCCCCCGAAGGAGCCCCCACATGACCCCGCCCGTCGTCCAGTCGTTGCGGGAACAGATCCGTGCCCACATCGTGGAGGGCATCGTCAGCGGCCGCTGGAAGCCCGGCGAGCGGATCGTGGAGCGGGGCATCGCCACCGAGCTGAAGGTCTCCCAGACCCCCGTCCGCGAGGCCCTGCGGGAGCTGGAGAGCCTGCGCCTGATCGAGTCGGCGCCCAACAAGGGCGTACGGGTCCGCAACCTCACCGCCGCCGACCTGGAGGAGAGCTATCCCGTCCGGGCCGGTCTGGAGCAGATCGCGGCCGAGCTGGCGGCGGACCGTCTCGCCACGGACTGCTCGGCGCTGGAACCGCACGTCAGCGCCTTGTACGAGGCCGACCGCACCGGCGACTCCGCCGGCCAGGTCCGCCACACGGTCGGCTTCCACCGGGAACTGGTCCGCGCCGCCGGGAACGGGGTGCTCCTGCACACCTGGGAGGGGCTGGGCATCGAGGTCTTCACCGCGCTGTCCATCCGCTGGCTGGGCACGGTCCAGCAGTCCTACGCGGAGGAGCACCAGGCGCTGGTGGAGGCGTTCCAGCGGCACGACCCGCAGATCGGCGCCCTCGTGAAGGCCCACGTCCTCGGCTGTGCGCCTCGGCCATGATTTTTTCAGCTCGGTTCGCCTCCGGGGCGCTGGAGCGAGTGTCGACGGTCGATCGTGCTCTGGTCCTCGTACCTCGGACCTTCCGCGCGTTCTCCCTTTCGACACCCGCGGCGCCCCTTCGGCTCACTCGCGACAGGGCCGAGGCCGACGCATCGCCCAGCCGCAGCAACCCCGCCACAGATGAGCGCCGGAGAAGTGCGCATCTTGGCATCGGGTGCCCCATTTCACGGCACGGAATGCCAATTTCGCCCTCCGGAGAACTTTTATGTGCGAATACTTTGATCGATCATCGATCAGCGGCTTACAGTCATCCTCGGGTTCACCCACCCGTCGCCCTGTCCTGCCCGACAAGGCACCCGCACCACCCCCACCCCCTACTCCCCACTCCACTCCGGAAGGCGGCGACATGACCGACCCCGTAGCCAAGCTGCTTCCGAGCGAGCTGGACCAGCTCCCGGACCGCGACGCCGATGAGACCGCCGAGTGGACGGCATCTCTCGACGCCGTCGCCCACCACGCCGGCCCGCACCGCGCCGCATACCTGATGCGCCGCACGCTCCAGCACGCCGAAGCCGCCGGGGTCCCCGTGCCCCGGCTCCTGGAAACGGACTACGTCAACACCATCCCCACCGCCGCCGAGCCCGCGTTCGACGGCGACGAGGCGATGGAGTCCCGTATCACCGCGTGGAACCGCTGGAACGCCGCCGCCATGGTGACGCGCGGCTCCAAGCTGGGCGTCGGTGGCCACATCGCCACCTTCGCCTCCGCCGCCTGGCTGTACGAGACCGGCTTCAACCACTTCTTCCGGGGCAAGGAGGCGGACGGCAGCGGCGACCAGCTCTACATCCAGGGCCACGCCTCCCCCGGCATCTACGCCCGCGCCTTCCTCGACGGCCGCCTCACCGAGGCGCACCTCGACAACTTCCGCCAGGAGGCGGGCGGCGCCGGACTGCCCTCGTACCCGCACCCGCGCCGGCTGCCCTGGCTGTGGGAGTTCCCCACCGTCTCCATGGGCCTCGGCCCGCTCTCCGCGATCTACCAGGCGCGGTTCAACCGCTACCTGCACAACCGCGGCATCAAGGACACGGCGAACTCGCACGTCTGGGCCTTCCTCGGCGACGGCGAGATGGACGAGCCCGAGTCGACGGCGGCCCTGGCCCTCGCGTCCCGCGAGCAGCTGGACAACCTGACCTTCGTCATCAACTGCAACCTCCAGCGCCTCGACGGCCCCGTCCGCGCCAACTTCCGCGTGGTGCAGGAGCTGGAGGCCCAGTTCCGCGGCGCCGGCTGGAACGTGGTCAAGACCCTGTGGGGCTCCGCCTGGGACGAGCTGTTCCAGCTCGACACCACGGGTGCGCTGGTCCGCCGGCTGCGCGAGGTCCCGGACGCCCAGTTCCAGACGTACGCCACCCGCGACATCGGCTACATCCGCCAGCACTTCTTCGGCGCCGAGCCCGCCCTCGCGGAGCTGGGCCGGCTGCTCACCGACGCGAAGATCGCGGAGTGCTTCTACACCTCGCGCGGCGGCCACGAGGCCCGCAAGGTGTACGCGGCCTACCGCGCGGCCCTCGCCCACAAGGGCGCCCCGACGGTGGTCCTGGCGCAGACGGTCAAGGGTCACACCCTCGGCAAGGGCTTCGAGTCCAAGAACGCCAACCACCAGATGAAGAAGCTGTCGATCGACGAGTTCAAGGGCATGCGCGACCTGCTCGGGCTCCCGATCGCCGACAGCGCCTTCGACTCCGGTGTGGTGCCCTACGGCCACCCCGGCGCCGACTCCCCCGAGGTCCGCTACCTCCAGGAGCGCCGCGCGGCCCTCGGCGGCCCCGCCCCGGCCCGCCGCGTCCACGCGGTGGCGCTGCCGGACCCGGCGGCCACCTCTCCGCGTGCCTTCCAGGCCCTGGAGAAGGGCTCCGGCAAGCAGGAGATGGCCACCACCATGGCCTTCGTCCGGCTGATGAAGGACCTGATGCGGGACAAGGAGACCGGCCGCCGCTGGGTGCCGATCGTCCCCGACGAGGCCCGTACCTTCGGCATGGAGTCCCTGTTCCCGTCGGCCGGCATCTACTCGCCGCTGGGCCAGACGTACGAGCCGGTCGACCGCGACCAGCTGATGTACTACAAGGAGGCCAAGGACGGCCAGATCCTCAACGAGGGGATCACCGAGGCCGGCGCCATGGCCGACTTCATCGCCGCCGCCACGTCGTACGCGACGCACGGCGAGACGATGATCCCGTTCTACATCTTCTACTCGATGTTCGGCTGGCAGCGCACCGGCGACCAGATGTGGCAGCTCGCCGACCAGCTCGGCAAGGGCTTCATCGTCGGCGCCACGGCCGGCCGCACCACCCTGACCGGTGAGGGCCTCCAGCACGCGGACGGCCACTCGCACCTGATCGCGTCCACGAACCCGGCGTCGCTCAACTACGACCCGGCGTTCGCATACGAGATCTCGGTGATCGTCAAGGACGGTCTGCGCCGGATGTACGGCGAGAGCCCCGAGGACGTCTTCTACTACCTCACCGTCTACAACGAGCCGAAGCCGCAGCCCGCGATGCCCCAGGGCGTCGAGGAGGGCATCGTCAAGGGCCTGTACCGGTTCAAGGAGGGCGTCCCCGCCTCGGCCGACGCCCCCCGTATCCAGCTGCTCGGCTCCGGCACCGCGATCCACTGGGCCCTCGCGGCGCAGGAGATCCTGGCCGCCGAGTGGGGTGTCACGGCCGACGTCTGGTCCGCCACCTCCTGGGGCGAGCTGCGCCGTGACGCGCTGGAGGCCGACGCGGCCCTCCTGCGCGGCGAGGAGCGCACCCCGTACGTCCGCCAGGCGCTCGCGGGCGCCCCGGGCCCGGTGCTCGCGGTCAGCGACTGGATGCGTCAGGTCCCGGACCAGATCAGCCAGTGGGTGGAGCAGGACTGGTCCTCGCTGGGCACGGACGGCTTCGGCCTCTCCGACACCCGTGAGGCCGCCCGCCGCCACTTCGGCGTCGACCCGCAGTCGATCGTCGTCGCGGCGCTGGCGCAGCTCGCCCGGCGCGGCGAGGTCCCGGCCACGGCAGTGAAGGAGGCCCGGGAGCGCTACGGCCTCTGATCCCCCGGCTGAGCCCCGCCGGACGGACCCTTTCGCGGTCCGCCCGGCGGGGCTTTCCCGTACCCGGTCGCTCGGACGCGGTCGACCGGCCCCCGGGCCTTGATCGCTGCGGGGTCCGCTGCTTGGCTGGCCGGTATGACCGATCTCGGACCCGTCACCTGGCCACCCGCCCCGATCAGGACCGAGAGGCTCGTGCTCCGCGAGCCCGGGGCCCAGGACCGGGCGGCGGTCATCGAGCTGCTGGCCTCGCCGGAGGTGAACACCTACCTCGGCGGCCCCAGGCCGCGTGACGAGGTCGAGCGCGAGATACCCGGGGCGCCCGGTCGGCGCCCCGGCCTCTTCATCGTCGATCTCGGCGGAGAGATGATCGGCTGGATCACCCTCGCCAAGGACACGGGACATCTTCCTCAGGCCGCCGGGCGGGCCGAGCTGGGCTATCTGTTCCTGCCGCAGGCGTGGGGACACGGGTACGCCGCGGAGGCGTGCACGGCGGCACTCGGCTGGTTCGCCGGCGCGCTCCCCGGCGAGCCGGTGGTGCTCGCCACCCAGACCGCCAACGAACGCTCGATGCGCCTCGCGGCGAGGCTCGGGTTCACCGAGGTGGAGCGGTTCGAGGCGTACGGCGCCGAGCAGTGGTTCGGCGTGTGGTCCCCGGTCACGCGGACCGGTGCGTAGCCCTGAGGGCCTGTCCGGGCGCCACCCGCCGCGGATGTTGACCTTGACACTGTGTGAACCGGTGCACTGAGGGAGTCATGTTCACCATCGGAGACTTCGCCCGGCACGGCCGGGTGTCGCCGCGCATGCTGCGGCACTACGACGCCATCGGGCTGCTGCGGCCCGCCCGTACCGACCCCTTCACCGGCTACCGCCACTACACGGCGGATCAGCTCTCCCGGCTCAACCGGATCATCGCCCTCAAGGATCTCGGCCTCTCCCTGGAACAGGTCGGCCGGATCCTCGCGGACCAGGTGACCACGGAGGAGCTGCGGGGGATGCTGGTCCTGCGCCGGGCGGAGCTGGCGCAGGCCGTCGCGCGGTCGGCGGCGCTGCTCGGCCAGGTCGAGGCGAGGCTCCGGTCCATCGAGAGCGAGGGGCACATGCCCAGCGACGAGATCGTTGTGAAGTCCGTCCCGGCCGTCCGGGTGGCGGAGCTGTCCGCCGAGGCGGCGAGTTACTCCCCCGAGGACATCGGCCCGGTGATCCAGCCGCTGTACGACCGGCTGTGCACGGCGCTGGAGACCGCCGGAGTGGTGCCCACCGGGCCGTCGGTCGCGTACTACGAGGAGGTCCCCGGCGGCGAGGGCAGGGTCGTGGTGCACGCGGCCCTCACCGTCGGCGCGGACGTGCCGCTCCGCGCCGGCGGGGACTTCGCCGTCGTGGACCTGCCGGCCGTCGAGCACGCGGCGACGATCGTGCACCGGGGCCCGATCGAGAACGTCGTGGCCACGGAGCAGATCCTTGCCCGCTGGATCGAGGCCGGCGGCCACCGGTCGGCCGGGTACTCCCGCGAGGTCTACCTGGAGGCTCCGGAGGACCGTTCCGCGTGGGTGGTCGAACTCCAGGAACCCCTGGTGTGATCCCCCACGGCCGCGCGCGGCCCCCTCGGCCATGATGGGGGGATGCGCGCTGCCCGGCTGATCAAGATGGTGCTCCTGCTCCAGAACCGGCCCTCGATGACGGGGGCGGAGCTGGCCCGCGAGCTGGAGGTGTCGGAGCGGACCGTGACCCGGGACGCGCTGGCCCTGTCGGAGGCGGGGGTCCCGGTCTACGCGGACCGGGGCCGCGCGGGCGGCTACCGCCTCCTCGGCGGCTACCGCACCCGGCTGACGGGCCTCGGGCGCAGCGAGGCGGAGGCCCTGTTCCTCTCCGGTCTGCCGCAGGCCCTGCGTGACATGGGCCTGGAGGACGCGGCGTCGGCGGCGCGGCTGAAGGTGTCGGCGGCGCTGCTGCCGTCCCTCAGCGACGCCCCGGCGAACGCGGCCCAGCGCTTCCATCTGGACGCCCCGGGCTGGTTCCAGGAGCCACAGACGCCCGAGCTGCTGCCGGTGGTGGCGCGGGCGGTGTGGGCGGACCGGCGGCTGCGGGTGGAGTACCGCAACCGCCGGGACGAGCCCGTCGAACGGGACCTGGAGCCGTACGGGCTCGTCCTCAAGGCGGGCGTCTGGTACCTGTGCGCGCGGGTGGACGGCTCGTACCGGGTCTACCGGCTGGACCGTCTCGTATCGGCCACCGAGCCAGCGCCGGACGATCCCTTCGAACGGAACGAGGAATTCGACCTGCCCGGCTTCTGGTCGGAGCGCGCGGAAGAGTTCAACCGCTCCCTGCTCCGCTCGGAGGCCGTCGTCCGGGTCACCCCCGAGGGCGCGCGGCGGCTGCCGTACCTGACCGAGCGGTCCACCGCCCGCGAGGCCCTCGCGGCGGCCGGCCCGCCCGACTCGGCGGGACGGCTCACCCTGACCCTGCCCGTCGAGTCCCCCGACGTGGCCTTCGCGCAACTCTTCGCCCTCGGTCCGGACCTCGAAGTACTGGAGCCCGCAGAGCTACGGGACCGGTTCGCGGACGCGGCCCGCCGGACGGCCGATCTGTACGGCTCCGCTCACCGGTAGTCCTTCGGGTCGGGCTCGCCGCCGGCCTTCTCCGCGAGGATGAACCCCCAGACATCGGGCCGGCTGCCGTCGCTGTCCGTGAAGCCGTACTCCTGCGCCAGCTCCCCGCTGTCCAGCGACTGCCCGTTGAACCGGTGCCGCCCCGGGTCGGCGGCGAGCGCTGCGACCCCCCGCCCCAGATAGACGGGCGACTCGGACAGCGACCAGTGCGGCTGGGCCTGGGTGCCCTCGCGCCAGTTCTCCTCGGTGAGCCCGAAGTGGTCCAGCATCTCCTCGGACCGCAGAAAGCCGGGGGTGACCGCCACGGCCGTGCAGCCGAGCACCATCAGCTCGTCCCCGAGGAGCCGGGCCATGCGGATGGGCGCGTTCTTCGCGAGGTCGTAGTAGAAGTTCTCCCGGGGCTCCCGGTTGGTCCGCGCGGTCCCGTCGGTGACCTCCACGACCAGCCCACCGGGCCGCCGGACGAGCAGCGGAAGCGCGATGCTGCTGGTGACGATGTGCGTCCGCACCCCGAGGTCGAGCATCCGCAGCCCCCGGTCGAGGTCGACGTCCCACATCCGGGTGTCGAAGTCGAGGTAGGCGTTACCGCCCCAGACGTCGTTGACGAGGATGTCGAGCCGCCCCTGCTCCCGGTCGATCCGGGCGACCAGCTCCCGTACCTGGTCCGCTTCCATGTGGTCGGTGGGCACGGCGATCCCCTGCCCACCGGCGGCGTCGACCAGCTCGGCGGTCTCCTCGATGGTCTCCCCGGCCCGCCCCATCTCACTGACCTTCCCCCGGGCGGTCCGCCCGGTCACATACACGGTGGCCCCCACCGCCCCGAGCTGCACGGCAATGGCCCGCCCTGCGCCACGCGTCGCTCCGGCGACGAGGGCGACCTGTCCGGCGAGGGGGGTGTTCGGTGTCTGTGTCATACGGGCGACGCTCGCACGGATACCCGACAGCTTCTGTCCGGCATTCCCCGGCGGTACGGGGATGTCAGCCCTTCGGCGGCGCGCGGGCGTGGGACGGGGTTGAGCCCCGCCGCTCCGGCGTTCGGGGCGGCGGGGCTCGGAGGCGTCGCGGGGGTCTAGCGGGCGGCGTGCCGGGCGAGGGCGACGAGCCCGGCGAAGGCGTCTGCGGAGACCATGAGGGCCGGGCCGCTCGGGCTCTTACTGTCCCGGACGGGGACGATGCCGGTGGCGGACGCGTAGGCGGGGGCCCATTCGACACAGGTGCCGCCGTTGTTGCTGTAGGAGGACTTGAACCAGCGAGGGGATTCGGTCGTCACGAGGTGCCCTTTCGTAACTCGCGGATCATGGAGAGGGGCTACAGCTGAGTGGAGCGGGCGAGGGCGACGAGCCCGGCGAAGGCGTCTGCCGAGACCATCAGGGCCGGACCGGCCGGGCTCTTACTGTCCCGGACGGGGACCACGCCGGTGGCGGACGCGTACGCAGGGGCCCATTCGACACAGGTGCCGCCGTTGTCGCTGTAGGAGGATTTGACCCAGCGGAGGGGTTCGATCGTGGTCATCACGGGGTGCCCTTTCGTACCTCATTGATCATGTCCACCGATGCCGCTTGCGCCAGCGAGACGGCTTGCAGCTGATGGTAGGCCGTCAACAGGGGCCTGACAGCTGTTGTTTCACGCTCCATGTGCCCCTGGGTCTGAGACTCGACGTACGAGACCAAAGAGCAATCGGGCAAGGTGAGCAAGTTGACCGGCCGGTTGAACGTCCTGCGTTCCCCGATGTCGTACGGGGCGATGTGCAGCACAGTGTTGGGGAGCGCGGCGAACTCCACCAGCCGGGCCAGCTGAGCATCCATGACCTCACGGCCACCGACGGGTCGGCGGATGCAGCTCTCGTCCATCACCACCGTCACCATGGGGGGACGAGGACGCACCAGCGCGGCCTGACGCTCAGCCAGGAACTCCACTCGCTCAACGCCCTGTTCCTCCGTGATGGCACCGCGATGAACGGCGCCGTTCACCAGCGCCTGCGCGTAGCCCGGCGCCTGAAGAAGCCCCGGGATGATCCCGACCTCGAACAACCGGATCTCCACCGCCCGGCCTTCGTACCTCAGGTACTCCGGAAAGCCCTGGAGCAGGTTGCCGTGCCGGATCTCGCCCCACGCGCGTTCGAATGAATCGGCCAATCCTTCGAGCCCGAAGCACGCGTCCAGATCACGCGAGAAACGCCGGGTCGGAGGCTTACGACCAGTTTCGACCGCCGAAATGTGCTGGCTGGAGTAGTCCAACCGCTCGGCAAGTCTCTCCTGCGTCCATTCACGCGCCTCGCGCAAACTGCGCAGACGCACGCCAAACGCTGCGACCGGCCCTGCGTCCGGATTCAACTCCTTACGGTTTACCACCGGATGACCATTCCTTCCTTCACTTCCAGCAAGTTGAAGGGCCCTGCCTGATGGGCCACGCTGACGTCACTTGGTAGTGAGCCCACTACGGAGAGGAGCCGTTGTGGATGATGGGAACGGTCCCACAAAACGACAGGATCCCCAACTCGCCGTCGGTGCACTGGCGTTCGACACGGTGACCAGGTCAATCGGCGTGGTGATGGCGGAGTACGGCACGCGCTACTACCTCCGTCCGCCGCACGGCGGGTGCGAGTGGGACGCGCCCCGGGGCGACATCCGGCCCGCCACCGTCACCGATCAGATCAGGCCCGAGCTGACCGAGACGAACAAACGCAGCAGCGCGGCAGGTGCCCTATGAAAAAGCTCAAGGAAGGCGCCGCGACGGCGGTCCTCATAGCCGCCTATCTCTCCATAGTCGGGCTGCTGATATCCGCAGCGCGCGACCAGATCTAAGAAACTCCCAGACTCCGCTTTCGCGCGGCAGTGGTCCCTTGCCACTGCGCACCACCGCGCGGAAGCGGCCCCCGGCCCCGGTCGCCATTCCATTCCCCCGCACAGGCGGCCGGGGCCACCTCTCTTTTCCCCCGGCGCGGGGTACCGGTCGCCTCTTTTCCCCCGGCGCGGGGTACCGGTCGCCCGCGCCGTGGACGAGGGCGGGGGTGCAGGGTCGCCCCCGCAGGGGATCGGCGGAGACTCGCCCGCACCGGACCTCGTGAGTACGCTCGCCGACCCCGAGGAGGTGAGCCCGGAGGCCCCGCCAACCCGCACCACCACCCGCGCCCGGGACAGGCCGCACAAAACCAGCCCGTCCGGCGATTGAGGACGGACCCGCACCCCGCCCAGGGCGCAGAAACACAGACCCGCACCGCCGGGCACAGGCAACCCGCACAAACCAAGCCCCGCCGGCGATTGAGGCGCGGGGGCCTCGGGGGCTGGCCCCCGACAACCACCCGCACCACCTCCGCTCGCGCCACCCGCCCGCACCCTGGATGCTGGACCCGTGATGGACGAGACGGAGTTCTGGGAGATCGTGGACCGCACCCGCGAGGACGCCGAGGGCGACCCCGAGGAGCACGCCGATCTGCTGGTGGAGCGGCTGACCCGGCTCGATCCGGATTCCGTGCTGGACTTCGCCCGGCACTTCGAGGCCCGTTACATCCGTGCGTACACGTGGGACCTGTGGGGCGCGGCGGCCGTGCTGCTCGACGGGGCGAGTGACGACGTATTCGACTGGTTCCGGTGCTGGCTGATCGGGCAGGGCCGGGACGTCTTCGAGGGCGGGGTGCACGACCCGGACTCGCTCGCGGGGCTGCTGGACGAGTTCGACCCGGAGATCGACGGGGACGGGGAGGACCTGGGGTTCGCAGCGGATGAGGCGTACGAGCAGCTCACGGGCGTGATGGCGCCGGATCTGGGGCTTCCGCCGGGGCCGGAGGAGCCGCTGGGCACGCCGGTCGACTTCGAGGACGACGCGGAGCTGGCCCGGCGGTTCCCGCTGCTGTGGGAGCGGTTCGGAACCGCCGGCTGACCCACCCTCCGAGACACCCGAAGGACCTAGAGCGCGCGCCCCATCAGGACATCGTCCACGTACTCCCCGTCGAGCAGGAACTCACCCGGCAGGATGCCTTCGACCACGTACCCCTCCGCCTCGTACAGCGCACGCGCGGGCGCGTTGTGGGCCAGGACCCGCAGGGTCATCCGGACCGCGCCGCGCCGCCGGGCCTCGTCGGCGGCGGCACGCAGCAGCGCGCGGCCGACGCCGCGCCCCCGGGCCGCTTCGGCGACGGCGAAGCCCTGGATCTGGAGGACGTGGCGGTTGCAGGCGAGCGGGGTGGGCGGGACCAGTCTGATGTAGCCGAGGAGCCCGGCGGCGGGGTCGGCCGGGTCCTCGGCGACGAGGACGTTCTCGGGCCGGGTGCGCTCGTGGAAGAAGGGCTCGAAGGGCGGCTCGGCGCGGGGGGTGACCGCGTGCAGGGACGACCAGGTGTCGTGGTCGAGCTGGGCGAGCGCCGCGTCGTCGGTGAGCCGGGCGGGGCGCGGATACGACTCTTCCATGCGGCAACTGTGTCACGCGGGGGTCGCGGGGCAGACTGGTTTTCATGCGGATCGCGATCTCCGGCTCCTCCGGTCTCATTGGCACGGCACTCACCCGCTCCCTGCGGGCGGACGGACACGAGGTGGTCCGCCTGGTGCGGCGCCCGTCCCGGTCGGGCGACGAGGTGGAGTGGGACCCGCTGGGGCAGTACGTGGACGCGGCGGGCCTGGTCGGGTGCGAGGCCGTGGTGAATCTGGCGGGCGCGGGCATCGGCGACCACCGGTGGACGGAGGCGTACCGCCGGCAGATCCGGGACAGCCGGGTCCTGGGGACGGCGGCGCTGGCGGAGGCGGCGGCGACGCTGGATCCGCTGCCCCGGGTGTTCGTGTCCGGGAGTGCGATCGGGTACTACGGCGAGACCGGGGACCGGGCGGTGGACGAGAGCGCTCCGCCCGGGGACGGCTTTCTGCCGGGGGTGTGCGTGGAGTGGGAGGAGGCGGCGGCTCCGGCGGAGGAGGCGGGCATCCGGACGGCGTACGCGCGCACGGGTCTGGTGGTGGCGCGGCACGGTGGGGCGTGGGGGCGGATGTTCCCGCTGTTCCGCGCGGGGCTCGGGGGGCGGCTGGGGGACGGCCGCCAGTACTGGAGCTTCATCGCGCTGCACGACGAGGTGGCGGCGCTGCGGCAGCTGATCGACACGGAGTCGCTGGCGGGGCCGGTGAATCTGTCGGCGCCGGCGCCCGCGACGAATCGGGAGGTCACGGCGGCGATGGGGCGGGTGCTGCGGCGTCCGGCGCTGCTGCCGGTGCCGGAGTTCGCGCTGCGGGCGGTGCTGGGGGAGATGGCGGGGGACGTGCTGGGCAGTCAGCGGGCGGTCCCGGCGAAGCTGCTGGAGTCGGGGTTCACGTTCGCGTTCCCGGGGATCGAGGAGGCGATCGGAGCGGCGCTGGCGCAGGGCTGACGCGGGAACGCCTACCGGGCTGCGCGGGGGGGGCGCAAGCAGCCCGCCGGCTGCCCGCCGACGCCGGCACGGGAACACCCCCCAGGGCACGCGGGGGGGGCGCGGCCACCCGCCCACGCCCGCCCACCCCCCGCCGAATCCATGGCGCAGACGCCCCGGACGGCCCCCCGGGCCCAGCCGGAACACCCGCCCCCACCGCCGTCCGGCGGCCCCCTCCGCCAGTGCGCCCCCGCGCTCCGGTGCCCCGCTCCGTGCGCGCGTCGCACACGGGTTCCCCCTCCCTACGCTCGATGCGAACGCGGGCATCCCACGCGCCCGCCGGGGGCATGTCCCCCGCACAGCGGCACGCCGCGCACGCCGACCTCGGGGAGGGGCACGTGCTCATCAGCACCGCTCATATCGCGGACCACGCGGACGTCGTCATCGTCGGGGCCGGTATCTCCGGTCTCTCGGTGGCCCATCGGCTGACCAGGGCCGGCATCAGCGTCAGCGTTCTGGAGGCGGCCGATCGGCCGGGCGGCAGACTCTCGACGGAGGAGATCGACGGGTTCCGGCTGGACCGGGTGGGCCAGCTGCTCAGCACCTCGTACACGGAACTGCGGCGCACCGCGAGCCTGGTGGACGTGCCGCTGCGGACGTTCGCGCCGGGGGTGCTGGTCCACAGTGGCGGGCGGCTCCAGCGGACCGGGGAGAGCGTGCGCCGCCCCGGCGAGGCGGGGAGCGCGAGGAGCGCACTCACCATGGCGCGCGCCCTGGCAAGCGCCCCCAGGCCGCTGGACGAGGCCCGGCTGAGCGCGTCGCTGGCCCGGCTCGCGGGGACGTCGGTGGAGCGGCTGATGGCCCGCCCTGAGCGGACGGCGGCACAGAGTCTGACCGCGCGGGGCCTGCCGTTCCGTACCGCGCAGGGGGTTCTGCGCCCGTTGCTGTCCGCGCTGCTGTGCGACCCGGAGCTGACGACGTCGAGCCGGTGCGCCGATCTGGCGCTGCGGGGCTTCGCGCGGGGGCGGCTGTGTGTGCCCGCCGGGGGTGCGTCGCTGCTGCCGGAGCGGCTGGCGGCGGCGCTGCCGGAGGGGACGGTGAGCTGCGGGGTGCGGGTGCGGGACGCGTCGATCGACCGGGTCACCACGGACCAGTACGGGACGCTGTCCTGCCGGGCGCTGGTGCTGGCGACGGGCGCGCGGGAGGCGGCGGAGGTGCTGCCGGGGCTGCGGGTGCCCCGGTTCCACCCGGTGACGGTGGTGCACCACAGCGCGCCGCAGCCGCCGCCGACGGGGGCGTCGCTGGTGCTGGACGGGGAGGGCGGCGGTCCGGTGTCGCACACGGCGGTGATGAGCGAGGTGGACCCGGCGCGGGCGCCCCGGGGCGGTGCGCTGATCTCCTCGACGGTCCTCGGACCGCCGGCGCCGGGTCTGGACCTGGCGGTACGCAGGCAGCTGGCGCGGTTGTACGGGGTGGGCACGGACGACTGGGAGCTGCTGGCGGTGCACCACGACCCGTACGCCGTACCCGCGATGGACGCGCCGCACGATGTGCACCGGCCGGTGCGGGTCCTCGCGGGGCTCTATGTGTGCGGGGACCACCGGGCGACGAGCACGGTGCAGGGGGCGCTGCTGTCGGCCCGGCGCACGGCGAGCGCGATCCTGCGGGACTTCGCAGTCCGGCCGCCGGAGGCCCGGCCGGCCCGCCCGGAGGCGGCCTGACCCGGACCGCCGGGGGCCGGTGCTCATACCGGGACCGGCCTGTCCGGGGGCCGGTGCTCGTACCGGGGGCCGGACTGTCCACGGGACCGGCCCCCGAACGGTCAGCCGAGGGCGGCGACCCGGTCGCGGTACCCCCGTACCGCCGCCGCGTCCCGGTAGGGCTCCAGCCGGCGTTCGAAGTCCTGGATGTACTCCAGGGCCCGCGCCGACCGCATCTCGGCGGCCTGGAGGGCGGCCTCCGCCCCCAGTGCGCACGCCTGGTCCAGCTCGCCGAGGGCGAGCCGGGACGAGGCGAGGACCACCCGGCAGAAGAGCCGGCTGCGGGCCATCGCCACCGGGCGCAGCTGGAGCGAGCGCTCGGCGTACTGGACGGCCTGCCGGTACTGCTGGAGATCGCGGTGGCAGTGCCCGAACTCGTCGCTGAGCTGCGCCTCGTCGAACGTGCGCGCCCAGGAGGGCGCCTCGTCGGCGGGGCGGGCGGCGGCGAAGGCCCGTTCGGTGCGGAGCAGGGACGCGGTGCAGGCGCGGGCCTCGCCGAGGACCCCGTGCCCGCGTGCCTCGACGGCGTGCAGGAGGGCCTGGACCACCGGGGGCGCGGCGGGTCCGACGCCCTGCTGGGCGACCCGGGCGAGCTGGACGGCCTCCCGGCCGTGGCCGAGGTGGACGGCCTGGCGGGCCATGGTGACGAGGACGTACGAGCCGTAGGCCCGGTCGCCCGCCGCCTGGGCCAGCCGCAGCGCCTGGACGAAGTAGCGCTGGGCGAGGCCGTGGGCGGCGATGTCGTACGAGGTCCAGCCCGCGAGGCGGGTGAGGTCGGCGACGGCGCCGAAGAGCCGGCGGCCGACGGCCTCGCCGTAGGTGCCCCGGAGCATCGGTTCGGCCTCGTGCTCCAGGTAGCGCACCAGGGCCTGGCGGGCGTGGCCGCCGCCGTAGGCGTGGTCGAGGGTGCGGAAGAGTTCGCCGACGGAGCGCAGCGCGGCGATGTCACCGCTGGTGACGCGCTGCCCGGGGCCCCGGTCGGCGCCAAGCCCCGGCGCTGCCGGGCCGACGTGTCCGGCGGCACCGCCGACACCTGCTGCGCCGGCTGCACCTGCTGCGCCTGCTGCGCCTTCAAGGAGTCGATCGCGCTGCCGGGGGACGTTGCCGAGGCCCTGGGCGGGTACCCGGGTCGCGGTGTGCCCGACCCGGCCGTAGCGCTCCTCGCTGCGGCCCACGCGGTCGTCGGCCCGGCCGATCAGCCAGTCCCGGCTGGGGACCACCAGACCGGCCGGGGTGAAAGCGATCTTGCGGAGTTCGGTGTGGCTGCCGGAGTCCTTCCGCCACAGTCCGCTGACGATGTCGACGGCCTCCTCGGGGGTGGCGGCGAACTCCAGGCCCGCGTAGACGGGGGCACAGGCGTCGAGGCCGAGATCCTGGGCGGAGAGCCGGCGGCCCAGCCGGCGGGTGAAGACCTCGGCGATCAGCGCCGGCGTGGTCCCGCGCGGCTGCTGGCCCCGCAGCCACCGTGTCACGGACGTTTTGTCGTAGCGCAGGTCCAGGCCGTGTTCCAGGCCGAGCTGATCCACCCTCCGGGCCAGGCCCGCATGGGAGAATCCGGCTTCCTGGATGAGCGCGGCGAGCTGGCGGTTGGGCATGCGCGGCGAGGGTCGTTCCGTCATCAGCTATGCGGTCTCCTGCCTTCCGGGCCGGTCACAGCCCTGGTGGCCCTCAAGGAACGGCGTGAATGTAGCGGCCCTTACCGTGAGTACCGCCGCCGTGACCCCACTTTCATCCGATCGTGTGAGGATCGGGGGTGGTACTGACGGTTCGCGCCCCTCCTGCGGGGGATGCGCCGCAGCCCTGCGGGGTGATCCGTCCCCCGGCCGTCCCCCGGCCGGCTCCGGCTCGCCGCCGGGTCGTCCCCCGGGGCCGGCTCCGGGTCGTCTCCCGGCCACTCCGGCCGGTCGTCCGTGGCGGTGCCGCCGTACAGTGGCTGGGGCTCGATCAGTGCATGGTGAACGCGTTAGGGAGGCAGTGCCGTGAGTGAGCTGCGGTTCGTCCGGCTGGGCTTCGGCGAGGAAGCGGTCGAGTACCAGGAGGCGTGGCAGAAGCAGCGCGAGGTGCACGCCGCCCGGTTCGCGGACGAGGTCCCGGACACCTGTCTGCTGCTGGAGCACCCGCCGGTGTACACGGCGGGCCGGCGGACGGTGGACAGCGAACGTCCCCTGGACGGCACCCCCGTGATCGACGTGGACCGGGGCGGCAAGATCACCTGGCACGGTCCGGGCCAGCTCGTCGGCTACCCGATCATGAAGCTGCCCCGGCCGGTGGACGTGGTGGCCCATGTCCGCAGGCTGGAGGAGGCGCTGATCCTCGCCTGCGCGGACCTCGGCCTGGAGACCAGCCGGCTGGAGGGCCGCAGCGGGGTGTGGGTGCTGGGCGACCCGGTGGCGGAGCGGCCGGCGGCCGGCGGGCTCTCGCTCGACTTCGACCCGCGTCTGCACGACGAGGAGTTCGACCCCCGGCTGAACGGTCCCGAGTACGCGCCGTCCAACGCCGGGCAGCGCCGGGAGGACCGCAAGCTGGCCGCGATCGGGATCCGGATCGCGAAGGGCGTCTCGATGCACGGCTTCGCGCTCAATGTGAACCCGGACAACACCTGGTTCGACCGGATCGTGCCGTGCGGAATCCGGGACGCGGGTGTGACGTCGCTCTCGGCGGAGCTGGGGCGGGAGATCACGATCGAACAGACGCTGCCGGTGGTGGAGCGCAGGCTGCGGGAGATCCTGGAGGCGGCGGATCTGAGGCCGCGCCCGGTGGGCACTCCGGCGTAGCCCCCCTTCACAGCCGGGAGTCCGGGCCGTTCGGGGGAATGGGTCCCGAGGTCCCCGGGTTGGCCGGAGGGAAAGCCGAACAAATGACGGGCGTACCCTGGTGGACGCCGCAGATTCGAATGCCGCGATAGCAGAAAGGGGCGCCGACGTGTCCGCTGTCGCACCCGACGGACGCAAGATGCTTCGCCTGGAGGTCCGGAACGCCCAGACCCCCATCGAGCGCAAGCCCGAGTGGATCAAGACCCGGGCGAAGATGGGCCCCGAGTACACCAAGATGCAGAATCTGGTGAAGGGCGAGGGCCTGCACACCGTCTGCCAGGAGGCGGGCTGTCCCAACATCTACGAATGCTGGGAGGACCGCGAGGCGACCTTCCTCATCGGTGGCGACCAGTGCACCCGGCGCTGCGACTTCTGCCAGATCGACACCGGCAAGCCCCAGGCGCTCGACCGTGACGAGCCCCGCCGGGTCGGCGAGTCCGTCGTCACGATGGACCTGAACTACGCCACGATCACCGGTGTGGCCCGGGACGACCTCCCGGACGGCGGTGCCTGGCTGTACGCGGAGACCGTGCGGCAGATCCATCAGCAGACCGCCGGGCGAGCGGAGGGCCGCACCAAGGTGGAGCTGCTGGCGCCCGACTTCAACGCGGTGCCGGAGCTGCTGGCGGAGGTCTTCGACTCCCGTCCCGAGGTCTTCGCGCACAACGTCGAGACCGTGCCCCGGATCTTCAAGCGGATCCGCCCCGGTTTCCGTTACGAGCGTTCGCTGGACGTCATCACCCGTGCCCGCGAGGCGGGGCTCGTCACCAAGTCCAATCTGATCCTGGGCATGGGCGAGGAGCGCGCGGAGGTCAGCGAGGCGCTGCGGCAGCTGCACGAGGCGGGGTGCGAGCTGATCACGATCACGCAGTATCTGCGGCCCTCGGTGCGGCACCACCCGGTGGAGCGGTGGGTGAAGCCGATGGAGTTCGTGGAGCTGAAGGACGAGGCCGAGCAGATCGGCTTCTCCGGTGTGATGTCGGGGCCGCTGGTGCGGTCCTCGTACCGCGCGGGCCGGCTCTACGGGCAGGCCATCGAGCGGCGCACGGAGCAGGTCGCGGCGGCGCAGGCGGTCTGACGTCCGCGTACGCCCGGATCCCGGGCAGTCTGTGAATTGAAGCACAAGCACTTACCCATCGGTAACCGCTTGCTCACGGCGCGGCCCGTACTCCCCCGCAGGTCGAGGGGGATGTACGGGTCGCGTCAGGCTTTAGCGGGGGCGCGTATAGGTTTCATTGGGGTTTGACCCCCCGGACACGCACTGGTAACACCGACGAGTAACCGTTGCTTCACGCACCGCCGCACGTCGCACTACGCCGCACCGCCGCACCACTGAGCTTTGCACCACCGAGCTTTGCACCTCGCACCACCGGGGACCGCACGCCCGCCCGACGCCGTCCGCACCGGCCGGGGCGGAGAGCACCCACCACCTGTCGACCGACCGACCGTCCCGAGGGGGCCACAGCCATGCAGGCGGCGCCAGTACGCCCGATCCGTCCGTCCCTCAGCTCGGCGCGCCTGGTGCGCGCCCATGCCATCCCGTCCGTCACCGGAGCACTGCGCGCCATGGAGTCCCTGCTGCTCGGCGGGGGTCAGCGGACCGCCCGGCGGAACGCCTGGACGGCGGTCCTGGAGGACCGGCGCCGGGCCAGGGACCGGGTCGAGACCCAGCACGTACTGGAGGCCGTGGCTGTCCGGGGCCCGAAGGCCACGTAAACTTCGCTTTATGGCGAGGAAGGCTAACTCTGACAGCGCTGATGCCGCTGCGAATCCGGGGCGACTGAAGCAGATCGCTCTGACGTACAAGATGACCCGGAAGGCCGACCCCAAGGTCGCGCTGATCCTCGCGGCTGTGGGAATCGTCACCTTCGGTGCCTTCCTCGGCCTGGGGTTCTGGCTCGGCTACCCGGTCTACCTGGGCATTCTGGGCTTCCTGATCGCCTTCCTCGCGGTCGCGATCGTCTTCGGACGACGCGCCGAGCGGGCGGCCTTCGGGCAGATGGAGGGCCAGCCGGGCGCGGCCGCCGCGGTGCTCCAGAACGTGGGGCGCGGCTGGACCACGACGCCGGCGGTGGCGATGAACCGCAGCCAGGACGTGATCCACCGGGCCGTCGGCCGGGCGGGCATCGTGCTGGTGGCCGAGGGCAACCCGAACCGGCTGAAGCCGATGCTGGCCGCCGAGAAGAAGAAGATGGCGCGCATCGTCTACGACGTACCGGTGCACGACATCGTCGTCGGCACGGACGAGGGCCAGGTGCCGCTGAAGAAGGTCCGTACGACGATGCTGAAGCTGCCCCGGATCCTCTCGGGCGCGCAGGTGGCGGCGGCGAACGACCGGCTGAAGGCGCTGGGCGACCTGATGAGCAACATGCCGCTGCCGAAGGGTCCGATGCCGAAGGGCATGCGGATGCCGCGCGGCGGCCCGAAGATGCGCTGATCGCGCGACGCAGACTGCATGCCAGAGGGGCCTCCGGATTCCGTCCGGAGGCCCCTCTGCCGTGTCTTGCTGTCTTCTGCTCGCTGGAGTTTTCTCTACATCCGGACCTGGACGGAACGGGAGAGGCGGTCGTGGAGACCGCGCCCGTCGCGGTCCCAGATCAGGGCGGGGAGCGCCAGGGCGAGCAGAACGCTCCGCACCACGGCCCGGCCGAGAGTGAGCCGGCCCCCGTCGGCGGCGACGACCCAGATGCCGAGCAGCCGCTTTCCGGGGGTGAAGCCGACGGTGCCGACGGTCAGCACATGGAGGGCGAGGAAGATGCCCAGCGCCCAGTTGGACTGCGTCTGGGCGGGTTCACCGCGGGCGAGCAGCCCGTACGCGATCAGGAAGCAGAGCCCCCAATCGATGAAGAGGGCACCGAAGCGCCGTCCGAGGGGGGCGATGGAGCCCGGTCCTGCCTCCGGCAGGCCGAGCCGCTTGCCCCGGTGTCCGAATTCGACACCCATGTCCTCGGCCGCCGCACGGGGCCCGGAGAGCCACGATCCGATTGCTTGCCTGTTGTCCACCCGTCCACGGTACTGTGCCCGTTTCGGATCTTTCCGGCGGCCCGGGCGGTACCGGTGGCCGCGTCGCCGAGGGCTCCGACCTCCTGGTTAACCTGAGCGAAACAAATGGGTCATGCTGGAGAAATCCCGTCTGCCTAAGGTCGGTCCCGCGTGTGCCACCGCACTGGCCGCGACAGCCGCAACCCCGCCCCACCGACCCGGGGACGGGAGTAGGAGGAGTTGGATGTTCCAGAACGCCGACGACGCGAAGAAGTACATCGCCGACGAGGACGTGAAGTTCGTCGACGTCCGGTTCTGCGACCTGCCCGGTGTGATGCAGCACTTCACGATCCCGGCCGCGGCGTTCGACCCGGACGAGGAGCTGGCGTTCGACGGCTCGTCGATCCGTGGCTTCCAGGCGATCCACGAGTCCGACATGGCGCTGCGCGCGGACCTGTCGACCGCCCGCCTGGACCCGTTCCGCCGGGACAAGACGGTCAACATCAACTTCTTCATCCACGACCCGATCACCGGCGAGCAGTACAGCCGTGACCCGCGCAACATCGCCAAGAAGGCCGAGACCTACCTCGCCTCCACCGGCATCGCGGACACCGCGTACTTCGGCCCGGAGGCGGAGTTCTACGTCTTCGACTCCGTGCGCTTCAACACCTCCGCGAACGAGGGCTTCTACCACATCGACTCCGAGGCGGGCGCCTGGAACACCGGTGCGGTCGAGGACAACCGTGGTTACAAGGTCCGCTACAAGGGCGGCTACTTCCCGGCTCCCCCGGTCGACCACTTCGCCGACCTGCGCGCCGAGATCTCCCTCGAACTGGACAAGCAGGGCCTCCAGGTCGAGCGCCAGCACCACGAGGTGGGCACGGCCGGCCAGGCGGAGATCAACTACAAGTTCAACACGCTGCTCGCCGCCGCCGACGACCTGATGCTCTTCAAGTACATCGTGAAGAACGTCGCCTGGCGCAACGGCAAGACCGCGACCTTCATGCCGAAGCCGATCTTCGGTGACAACGGCTCGGGCATGCACGTCCACCAGTCGCTGTGGCAGGGCGGCCTCCCGCTCTTCTACGACGAGCAGGGCTACGCGGGCCTCTCGGACACCGCCCGCTACTACATCGGCGGCATCCTCAAGCACGCCCCGTCGCTGCTGGCCTTCACCAACCCGACGGTGAACTCGTACCACCGCCTGGTCCCGGGCTTCGAGGCGCCGGTCAACCTGGTCTACTCGCAGCGCAACCGCTCCGCCGCGATGCGCATCCCGATCACGGGCTCCAACCCGAAGGCCAAGCGCGTCGAGTTCCGCGCCCCGGACCCGTCCTCCAACCCCTACCTCGCCTTCTCGGCCCTGCTCCTGGCCGGCCTCGACGGCGTCAAGAACAAGATCGAGCCGGCCGAGCCGATCGACAAGGACCTCTACGAGCTGGCCCCGGAGGAGCACGCGGGCGTCCCGCAGGTCCCGACCTCCCTCCCGGCGGTCCTCGACGCCCTGGAGGCGGACAACGAGTACCTCCAGGCGGGCGGCGTCTTCACGGCCGACCTGATCGAGACCTGGATCGACTTCAAGCGCACGCAGGAGATCGCCCCGATCCAGCTGCGTCCGCACCCGCACGAGTTCGAGCTGTACTTCGACATCTAAGAGGCAGGGCGGGACGACCTGGGCGGAAGTCCTGTAAACGGGCTTTGACCTGCGAAAACTGTTCTCAACAGTTCTCGCTGTCACCGTTGACTTCTACCTCCCTTGTGCACCGCGTGTGCACCGCCCGGCCGATTCCCTGACGCCACGCCAGCGCACCACGAGGGCCGCTACCCCGTACGAGGGCAGCGGCCCTCGTCGGCTGTCCGGGCTGCGACGATTCGATCAAGGTCGGCTCGCGCCCGGACAGAGTCTCCGCGGGGCCCGGAGCCAAGCCATGACTCACCGAAGCCCCCTGGTCTGTCAGTGGCCAGCGGTAACCTGAATGTCGCTCACTACGAGGGGGATTCAGTGCCAAAGGTGACCGAGAGCCGTCGCATCGGACGCATGGCGGTGAACGAGGTACGTGCACTGCTGGAACGCCACGGCCACATCGTGCAGGAGATCGACGGCGGTAATGACCATGGCGAGGACCTTCATGTGACGTTCGTCCATGACGGGCAGCGCACGGAGGACTCCGTGTTCATGCAGGTGAAAGGCGGGACGTCGACTCGCACTGGACGTGGGCACCGGGTCAAGGTCGGTGACCATGGAGGGAACTGGCGCGACGGCAGCCTCCCGGTGCTCTGTGTGATCCATGACCCTGAGCGCGGCGGTCTCTTCTGGGCAAATGCCACCCGTCAACTCCGGCGGGCACAGGCGCTGCGTAAAACGGTCAGGTCGATCGTCGTTTCCCGGGAGTCCGTGCTGGACGACACGAGCCTCGACCTGTTCGTGCAAGCCATGCGGGGCTATCTCATCCGGGAACGCGAGGGAGTCGGCAGATGGGCCGATATGGCGAACGTCGAGTTCACTCCGGGCGACATCGTCAAACCCTTCGAGAACGAAGTCTCCGAGCCCATGGTCTTCTGGCAGCGCCGTGGGGAGCCGCACGCCGTCCTGCTGCACCACGACTTGGACTGGGAGCCGGTACGTATCCAGGAAGGGATGCTCCGCTTCCATCCGATCGCGACGATCGGCCACATCATCCTGGATACCGCGGAAGCCCACTGGCTGATGAGCTGCTTCAAGTCCACGGAGTGGTGGCGTCGCCCGATCGAGCACCACAACTCTGCCTGACCTGCGCTGACCCTCCACCATCGAGTCGCCCTTGATGGATCCCTCTACGCCGCCCTCGTGCCCGAATCGTCTTGGACGACGGGTATTCAAGTAAAAGGCAGTACACATAGCCGTGTTGAGCAGTAATAAGATTGATGATCTCCTCGGAGAAAGCGACGCCTTGGAGAATATTGCACAGCGCGCACAGAGCGAGGAATCGACACAGGAGGGCGCGATTGAATTACGGGATCGATATCAGCAGTGGTACGCGGAAGCGTTGACCTTTCTTCCGGATTCATCCCTGGAGAGGTTTCGTGAGCAGTACGAAGGAACCCTCATCAAACCCCGCATTAAACAATACGTGCAAGATCCGCACAAAAAGTGGGCGCTCTACGATTGGATGCCCAGACCTCTGAAGAGTCACGGCATCTGGCAATATCCGTTCGAGACGTGCTTTCGTGAGCCATTCCGAGAGCAAAAGAATATACTCAAACGAGCCTCTGGTCGCCGGGTTTACCCCTCCGAGACATTTGGCACGTTCGAAGCTCTATCCAAAATGTCGCGCCGCCTCCCCGCCGCGATGAGCGTCCTACAACGCCCCATTCACGGCCGGCCAGGTCTTCCCATGGGTGACGAGTATGATCTTCAGCGGATCCTCCATGCCCTGCTGGTGATCCATTTTGATGACGTGCGAGCGGAGGAAACCACTCCCAGCTGGGCCGGTAATTCCTATCGGATCGACTTCTTGCTGCGAAAAGAGGGCATTGCAGTCGAAGCGAAGATGATGAATCGCTCGTTGACACGGGCCAAGGTGAAGACACAGCTTGTCGATGACATTTTCGGATACGGACGACATTCTGAGGTTCGAGGCCTCTTTGCGCTTGTTTACGACCCTGAGCGTCAAATCGATAATTCCGACGGCTTTAGTGACGACTTGAGCGATTCGGGCTCCCTCCTGCCCGTGCGCGTCGTGGTTGTGCATGGATGAGTCATCCTGCCTGTCTATCCAGCACCGCCTTGCCGGGATCATGCACCGCGCGCGGGGCTTCCGCCAGGTGCCAGCGCGGTCGGCATCGCCTAGTCTCTTGGAGGTGGCGGCCCTCGGTCGTGCAGTCAGCCGCGTGGGGTGTCGGTCCAGAAGAACATCGCTTTGCATGCGCTTGGCGACCCCGCCGGAACGTCGTTCGGAACGCCCAGGATTTCGACCACCTGCCCCAGGATCACCGTGGCGTACGCCTCCGTCTGTTCGAGCAGACGGATTCCGCCCTCGCATTTCATGACCGGCTGTACGACCACGCCTGTCCGCCCTGCCGGTACTCCTCCACGGGAATCGGCGTCACTCCGGCTCGCATGTGGGCGGTGTACAACAGGCCGTCAAGGTGGTCGATCTCGTGGTGGATCAGGCGGGCGAGGCCACGTTCGTACACAGTGGTCACGGTCTCGCCGCTCAGGGTCGTGGTCTCCGCCGTGATCTCCAGGGGGCGGGGGACGAGGCCGCGGACGTCGAAGAAGCTCAGGCAGCCCTCGTACTGCTCGTCGCTCGCGTCCACGCGCGCTGTGATCCGTGGGTTGAGCATGATGATCGCCGGCGCAACTCCCGGCGGCTGAACGACGGCGGCGGCGCGGCCGATGCCGATCTGGGGGGCCGCGATGCCCATGCCCTTGGCGAAGGGGTGGACCTGGCTGATGCGGTGGAGGGCGGCGAACAGTTCGTCCACGATGCGCTCGGCCTCGTCGCGCTCGGCGGGCAGATCAAAGGGACGGGCCGGGGTTACGAGGATGGCGGCACCCTCCTGGACAACACCAAGGTCGCGCATCTGTCGGCTGGGTCGAACGTCCGTCAACTGAACTCCCCTTGTTCCATATCGTGTTCGGGTCGCGCGCGGAACCGCCACTCCAGACGGTACCGAGCGTGCAAGGCGGGTGTGGTCGTGATCCAGGTGAAAGTCCGCTCCGCGCCATCGTCACGGCGGACGGGTGGGGTGCGGAGCGGGGAGGCTTCGGCGGTCATGGAGGTCTCGGTGCCCCAGACCACGGGGTCAAGGGCGGCGGGGAAGGCGAGCTGGACTTCGAGCTGTTCGGTGGGCAGGCGGACGGCGCGCTGGAACCAGTTGCCCCATTTGTCGTCGCCGACGGTGTAGGCGTATTCGATCCAGACGGATTCGCCGGGGTAGAGGGGGAAGCGGCCGTGTTCGTTGTCGAACAGCAGCCAGATCTCCTTGAAGGCATCGCGGTCGTGCTTGGCCTGCCAGCGCATTGCCTCACCCCGGCAGGTGGCGGTGAGGTCGAGTTCGTCCCAGGTGAGCGGATGGGCTCGGTAGTGGGCGTTGGACTGTTCCGGGTCGCCGGGGTAGCGGTCGACTGAGATGCGGATCAGGTAGCGGGTGACCGGTTCGGTGCCTGTGTTCCGGAGCCGTCGTCGCATCGTGAGCCGGTAGGCGCGGCCGTCGTAGTGGAGGTGGGCGGCGTCGTGTTCGACGACGAGGGCGGAGCCTGCGGCGTATGGCTGCTCGGGCCTGCGCTGGGCCGGCGGGGCTGCGGGTGGGCGCCGTGCTCGGATCTCTCTGGACTTCGCCTGTTCGTAGTCGAGCCAGCGGCGCCAGATTGCCTTGCCCGAGTTCATGACCTCGTCGGCGAGCCGGGCGAACTCCGCGCTGGGCTTGTGGCGACCGGATTCCACGTGGCTGACGTAGGAGGGATCAAAACCCATGGCCTGCGCTAACGCCCGCTTGGACAGACCCCGTACCTCACGCCAGCGGGCCACCTCGGCTGCGAAGTCCTCGGCTGCCTGTTCGGCGGTGATCTCCTCGTCCTGGGTGTCCATCAAACCCTCGCCCCGTGTCATCTTCGGTGAGCATGAATGAACCGTGAGTGATCCCACTTCATCATCCCGTCATGGGCCACGTCGCGGCTTTCCTTCCCTCAGCGGCCCGGATCGATCCCCGGGCGGATGACGGAGGCGACGCATCATGCGCGTGCTGTACCTGCTGAACATCTCCAACCCCGACCGGCTGTCCTCGGACTCCGGCTGGATCTTCGCCGACCTGCTCGCCCCGGCGCTCGCGGACGCCGGAGCCGAGGTGACAATCGCCGCGCCGGCACCGGCCGGGGACGACCGGTGCGGCTTCCGGCAGACGAAGCTGCCCGGAACGAAGTACCGCGCCCGCTTCTCGGCGGACATCGACGAGCTGGTGGCCCTCATCCGGGCCGAGAAGCCGGATGTCGTGGTGGCCAACCAGGTCGAGGAGGCACCCGCGATCCGTACGGCCCTGCTGGAAGCGGGCTCCGGCGCGCTGCTGGCCGGGTACTGCCACTATCTGCCGTTCTCCTTCGACGACGGACAGCTCCTGGCCGACCCGTCCCTGGACGACGCCGGGCTCGGCTGGCCGGTGCTGCTCGCGTTCGCCGCCGGCCTGGCCGCGTGTGACCGAGTCCTGGTGCATTCCTCCACGGCCGCCTCCTGGGTCTCGGCCGCCGCTGACCGATTGACCGTGGACGTGGGCGATCGGCTGCGGGAGGTGCCAGCTCCGCGTGACGAGCGTCTGGTTCGGGCCCCCATCACCACCAGCGGCGGCGAGTCCATCGGGATCTACAACCACAGGCTGTACGCGCACTACGGCACCGAACAATTCGTGGACCTGGCGCGCGATCTCACGGCCTCCGGCTCGGTGCGGCTTCGGGTCATGGACCTGTTCGGGCAGCGCAGCGCGGCCCGAACGGGGCTGAACGACAGCCCCGAGAGGATGCGGGAGAAGCTGGCCGCCCTGCCCCACGTCCAGATCGTCTCGGACCGGGGCGACCGGGTCCGCTACCGGGATCTGCTGGCCGGCGGGCGCTTCGGCATCGCTCCGTTCCGGCCCGGCTGCCCGTGGTCGATGAGCGTGATCGACTGCCAGGGCATGGGCCTGCCCGTCATCTCGCCCCGCCTGGGCTGGCTCGCCGAGCACATCGACCCCGAGCTGTGCTTCACCACCACGTCCGAGGCGGTCGCCCTGACCGAGCGGCTGGCCTCCGACGACGCGTTCCACGCCCTGCATGCCAAGCGCGCCCATGCCTCCACGGCCGACTTCACCCCCGAGCTGGTCGCCGCCCGCTATCTGGAGGCGATCTCGTGACCGGCTTCGATGCCGTCTTCCTCTCGTACGACGAACCGATGGCCGACTCCCTCCACTCCCGCCTCCAGCGGACCCTCGGGGGCGCTGTGAAGCGCCTACACGGAGTGCACGGGATGCGTCGGGCCTACCGACTGTGCGCCGAGGCCGTCGACCATGAGCAGTTCTTCCTCGCCGACGGCGACTTCGCCCTCGACCCGGGCTTCGCCCCGACCGCTGTGGAGCCCCTGGACGAGGGCGTCTCCATGCGCGTGTGGCGCGCGGTCAACCCCGTCAACGGCCTGACCTACGGCTACGGCGGGCTCAAGCTCATCCGCCGCAGCGCTCTGCGGGAGATGGGCGAGGCGGTGGACGTCCTCGCCGCACTGCCCGGACGCGTCGAGTTCGCCGAACAGGCCGCCGGCGTCACCCGCTTCAACCAGAGCCCTTTTCACTCTTGGAAGGCGGGCTTCCGGGAGTGCGCGATGCTCACCCGCGGCAGCGAGTACGGCATGGCCGACGGCGACGCCCGCTGGCGGGTGGAGGCCTGGCAGCGCAGCAGCGACGGCGAGTTCGCCGCCTTCGCCGCAGCAGGGGCTCGGGAGGGCGTCGCCTTCGCGAACGAGGCCGCCCGTCACCCGGACCGGTTCGAGCGGCTGAACGACCCGTCGTGGCTACGGCACAGGTTCACTACGGACCACGGGGATCAGGCGATTTCCGGATGACCAGGCCACTCGTCCTGATCGAGCCGTACGCCGATCGGTTGGGAGGGCATCATCAGCGCACTCTGGTGGCGCTCGCCCAGGCACGACCCGGCAGCCTGGTCGTCGCCCTGAACGGAATCGCACCCGATGTGGTGGCCGCGCTCCGGGAGACGGAAGCGCGAACGGTGACCGTGCCCGTGGGGCGTGTCTCCGCCGGATTCTTCGCCGCATCACGCCTCCTCGCTGGTGTTTCGACGGTCGTCCGGCGGGTCTTTCGCTCTCGTCGATGGCCGGACCGGCTGCGGCGGCTGCCACACCAGATCACCCTCATCGCCCGCTGCCTGGCCGAAGCCTCAGCGCTGCGGACCGCCCGTCGGCTACAGCATGACGCCGGCGCGGTCGTGATCCTCACCGCGAGCGAAGCCCTTCACGGCGCGGCAGCGCTCCTCGGCGGCCAACCGCATCTGCGATTCGTTCATGAGGCTGTGACGACGGAGGACGCCTTCGTGCGGTTCATCGGCTGCTTGGCCCGCAGGGGCGAGCAGCGAGTGATCGCCATGTATCCGACCCAGGCGGTCTGTGATCAGTTCGCCGATGACTTCCCCGGCCTGCTGGCCGTGATCCGGCCCTTCGCGGTCGATGACGATCGCCGTCTGACCGATACCGAACGCGAAAGTGGTCGGACGGCCTTCGGGATCCCGGGCACCGGTGCCGTGGTCTGCCTGGTCGGCGGCTGGTGGCCGTACAAGGACCTCGATGTCATCGACACCGCCCTGGCCCGGCTGAGGGAACCGCTGCACCTCGTGGTCACGGGCGATCCGCTGGACGATTCGGTGCTCGCGCGCTGGCGGAGCCTCCCCTTCCTCCACCTGCACGTGATCCCCGGACCCGTCGCGGAGTGCGCGCTACGGCTCGTCTACGGCGCGGCCGACGCTGCCCTCGTCGCGCGGCGCCCCGGGGTCGGCAAGGAGTCCGGCCTGGTGATGGACGCCGCCCGGCTCGGCGTCCCACTGATCGTCTCTGATCACGACCCCGCGCTCACCGGCCGGCTCCGGGGCCGGCCGTGGGCCCTCACGTTCCCCACGGGCGACCCGGACGGCCTCGCCCACGCTCTGCACAGCGTCATCCGCCACCCGCCCGAGCGCCCCGGCCCCGAGGCGCCTGGCCTTCTGGGGATGCCCACCGGCGCAGATCAGGCCGACTTCCTCACTCGGACGTTCGCCTCGCTCACGAGCACGGAGTCCCGATGCTGAACACACCTCCGGCTCTGATCGCCGTCGTCGGGCCCGTCGAGCCCTCTCTGTTCGAGGCATGGGTCCACCACTACCGGAAGCTCGGCGCCGAACGCTTCTTGATCGCCTTCCACTTCCCCGAGCATGTTCCCGACGCCCAGCAGCACCGGCTCCAGGCAGCCTGCCGGGAGCTGGGCATCGTTCCCACCGGTACCTCGACCGGCCCTTGGCACGAGCACACGAACACACAGCTCCGCGACGCCCTGCGGCACCACGCCGGACGCGGCTGGCATCTGCTCGCTGACGCCGACGAATTCCAGCAGTACGCCGCACCTCTCCCCGAGGTAATCGACCAGGCCGAACACTCCGGACACCGGGCCGTGGGCGGGCTGATGCTCGACCGCGTCACCGCGACTGGGCATCTGACCGGCTGGCGCCCCGAAGACGGGCTGGATCACGCGTACCCCCTCGGCGGCCATCTCACCCACCGGCTCCTGCACGGTGACCCCCGCAAGATCGTCCTGGTCCGCCACGACATCCCCGTCTCCTCCGGCAACCACCGATCCCCCGGACACCGACCGGACCCGGACCGCCTCTGCGCCGTTCACCACTTCAAGTGGCGCTCCGGCGTCCTGGACGACCTCCGCCGCAGGGTCCAGCACTTCTCGACGGGCACCTGGCAGGAGCAGACCCCGGCTGTACGCGACGAAGCCGCTCGTCTCCTGTCACACGTTCGCCAGCACAGCGGCTCGATCGACACCGGCGATCCACGGTTCGCGTTCCGGCGGGTGAGCCTGGACCGGATGCCGGACACCTGGCCCGCCGAGGCCCGCGACATCGTCACCGCCTGGCGGCCGTCCGCCGGCTCCACCCGGGATCGGGGAAAATGACCGCGCTCGTGCACGCCCGTCGCGGAAGGGATGACCCCGTGCCCCTCGCCGTTCTCCTGGCCGGCCTCACCGGCTCCGGCAAGACCACCGTCGCCCAGACGCTCACCCGCCACGGCTACGTCCGGCTGTCCGTGGACGAAGAGGTCCACCGCCTCCACGGCCGGTACGGCGTGGACTACCCCGAGCACACCTACTTCGAGCGCGAGCGACCCGCCGTCGAGACCATCCGGGAACGGTTCACCAAGGAACTCCAGGCCGGGAACGACGTCGTCCTCGACCACGGGCTGTGGCGCCGCACCGACCGGGACGCATGGCGGGAGGCCGCCCGTCAAGCAGGCGGCCACCCCGTCGTCGTCTATCTCCCCGCCGACCGCGACGAACTGCTACGACGCCTGGCCGAACGCAACCAGCGCGAGGACGCCAACGCCCTCACCGTCACTCCCGAAGCCCTCGACGACTTCTTCGCCCGCTTCGACACCCCGGCGGAGGACGAGGAAGTCATCGTCCACACCGGAGACCAGGAGGCACTCCTGACAGCACTGGCCGCAGCCCGGCACACTCAAGGCTGAGTGCCCCTGATCGCCCCCTGCGACCTGTAGGCCATGTGCCATGTTTTCTAGCGAATGCCCTGATCGCGGGACGGGGCGCCGGTCCAGAAGGACAGGGCCTTCCGCAGGAGTTCCTTGGCGGCATCGCCGTGCAGGGCCGCTTCACGCATCCTGGCGAACGCCTTGCGGTAGAGGGCCAGCTCGTCCGGCTCGGTGACGGTCACGCCCGAGGAGACCAACTCCACATGGACCTCGTCGCCGTACATGTTGAAGGCGTGGACGGGATGCATGTTCACTCGGGCCGACGCGGGAACGATCCCGAGCGTGAGCGAAGGCAGGTCGATATCGCGGAGGATCCGGTCGATCTGCTCGCACATGACCTCGGGTCCGCCGATGTCCGTGTAGAGCGCCTGTTCCCCGAGAACGACGTCGTAGCTGTGCTCACCGTCGTACAGCACCTGCTGGCGCTGCATACGTTTGGCGACACCCGCCGGCACGTCGTTCGGGACTCCCAGGAATTCGACCACCTGGCCCAGGATCACCGTGGCGTACGCCTCCGTCTGAAGCGTCCCCCAGATCATGGCGGGCACATACGCCACACCCTCGCGCGTCTCCTGGTACCGGCGGACCACCTCGTCCTGGATCGCCTCGGTACCGGTGGACAGACGCTCCTGCCATGGCACGGAACTGGTCATCGCATTTCCTCCTGAGTCATTTCCTGTGCGGACCGTGCCGGCGAAGCGGACGGATTCCGGGGCCGGGGCCCGCACCCGCCGGCCGGGCCGGACGGCCGGCAGCCGAACTCTCCGTGGTTCATCGTGCCGGACACGGGGGCCGGCCGACGGCCTCTGCCACCATCTCCACCCCCTGGAGCGGGAGTTCAGGACTCCGGTGTCGGTCCGTACGGATACGGTGTGGGCTGTGGACCGGTGCGGGGCCGGTGGCAGGACATCAGGGGGACAAGGGTGGCTGAGCGATCAGCTCTCGCGGACTTGCACTTCGGGCGCGAGGACGCCGAGCGGGATGTGACGGACGGGCTGCTGTTACGGGGCGGGTTCCTGTCCACCGCCGCCTACCGGGCGGCGGTGACCGGACGGAAGATGCTGATCATCGGCCGTAAGGGCTCCGGCAAGAGCGCCATCTGCATGCAATTGATGGCGGACGGCGTTCCCCACGAGGGGAAAATCCTGGTCACTCCGGACGAGGCCGCGGGGGAGGAGATCAGGCGGTTCGAGCTCCAGGGGCTGCCCGGGGACTCGGCGCGAGCACTGATCTGGCGCTACGTCTTCGCCGTGCACGCCGCGCGCCACCTGGTGACGCACGCGAAGGCCGCGCACGGCCGCAAGCCCGGATCGGTGAAGGCGCTGGAGCGTTTCCTCAAGCAGAACGAGCAGCTGACCGGTGGACGGCTGGGGGACCGCCTGGCGCAGGGGGCGAGGGCCCTGCAGACCTCCATGTCGCTGGAGGCGTTCGGCGTCAAGGCCAGCCTGGACATGGCACAGCCGCTGTCCGAGGGCGCACGGGCCGCCCGGCAGCTGGAGGTCGTCGAGCAAGGGGCGGCGCGGGCCTTTGTCGAATTGGGCTGCGAGAGCCACGGGCCCCTGCTGCTCATGGTCGACCAATTGGAGCAGGTGTGGTCCGCCGAGCCGGACAGCAACTCGATGGTGATCGGACTGCTGCTGGCGGCGAAGTACGCGGCGGGCGTCTACGGGCGGAACGTGCGGTTGTCGCTGTTCCTGCGCTCCGACATCTACGATTCGCTGTCGTTCGGGGAAGGCGACAAATTCCACGGCGACGAATTACGGATCGCCTGGACGGAACAGACCCTGCGCGATCTCGCCCTGGCCCGGGCGCGGGCCTCCGCCGGGGCGGAGCTGACCGCGCGGCAGCTGTGGCGGGAGATCTTCCCGGAGAGGGTCCGGGGCGAGGAGACCGCACAGTACCTCTTCAGCCGCTGTCTGCCCCGGCCGCGGGACGCGATCCAGTTCCTGAACCTCTGCCAGGAGACGGCCTGGCTGGTCCACGCCCGGGACCGGATCACGGAGGCCGACGTCCTCCAGGCCGGCCGGCAGTTCTCCGCGTGGAAGCTCAAGGATCTGTCCCTGGAGTACCTGGTCGCCCATCCGTTCCTCAAGCATCTCTTCCCTCTCTTCCAGAACACCGGATACGTGGTCACCCGCTCGGCTCTCAGCAGCCGCTTCGACGCGGCGGCCGAGACGCTCCACCGGCTGTTTCCCGCGTATGCCGACGCGCTGACGCTCTCCGGAGTGATCGACGTCCTGTATGGGGTGGGCTTCCTCGGGGTGCGGCGCGGAAACGACGTGGTGTTCGCCGGCGACGACGACCTGCCGGTGCAGCCGCACGAACCGGAGTTCCACGTCCACCCTTGCTTCCGCGAGGCGCTCGGTGCCACCAGCGCGATCGATCTGCGCCGCTACGAGCCGCTTCTGGCAAGCCATCGCATCGCCCAGGGAAATGTCAGGTCGGCGGGGACGACGGCTTTCAACCGGGATCACCGACTGCTGCGTGAGCTCACCCGTTCCTGCCACTCCATCCTCTCCCAGGTCGGCCGGGCGGTGGACCTGGCACCGGATGCCCGGGACGAGATCACCCAGCAGATCGGCCGGGTCCTCGACGATGCCCAGGGCCTCTCCACGAGTGGGGGCCCCTTCGACGCGGACGGCCATCTCCTGTCCACCGCCCACTACTTCACCGCCCTCGCCGCGCAGCTCCTCGCCAGTGGGCTGGACGACGCCTCGGGCACCGGCGGCGTCGCCCACCGCATCGAGGAGGAGGCCAGGCGCCTGCGCCGCGTGGCGGGCGGCTCCTTCGGCAGCTCGGGCAACTCGTTGGGATACTGACTCCCGGGGCATCGAACGGACGCCTTCCAGGGGATTCCGCGTCACAGACCGCCGCGCGGCGGGAACACAAGGCCGACTGGGGAGGACGCACGTGCGGGGCATTCTGCTCGCCGAACGGTTTCGGATCATGGAACGTCTCGGTGCGGGCGGCATGGGCGAGGTCTGGTCCGCGCAGGACGAGCGGATGCGGCGCGACGTGGCGGTCAAACTCGTCGACGCGCTGCCCCGCACGAGCGAGGCGGGGACGAAGGCCAGGTTCCAGCGCGAGGTGCAGTCGGCGGGGCGGTTCGCCCACCGGAACATCGTGACCGTCCACGACTGGGGCGAGGTCCCGGTCAACGGGCGCCAGACCCTCTACCTCGTGATGGAGCTGGTCCCCGGTACCTCTCTCCACCACCGGCTCAAGACGTCCGTGCCCGCCTGGCCGCTCACTGTCGGATGGGCCGCGCAGATCACCCAGGCCCTGCACACCGCGCACGGCCACGGTGTGGTCCACCGGGACATCAAGCCGGCCAATGTCCTGCTCACCCCCGAGGGCACGGTCAAGGTTCTCGACTTCGGTATCGCCAAGTTCGTCGGCGACACCCTGTCCTCCCACGACCTCACCGCCACCGGTGCCCTGCTCGGCTCCCCGCCGTACATGTCTCCGGAACAGGCCGAGGGTGTCCGGGAGATCGATCACCGCAGTGACCTCTACTCCCTGGGCTGCCTCCTCTACCACGCGGTGACCGGTCGGCCGCCCTTCACCGGGACCAGCATGCTGGCGGTGCTCCGCATGCAGGTGCAGGAGACACCGGTCGAGCCGAGCGCTCTGGCCGAGGGCATCCCCGGAGCGCTGAACGATCTGATCATGGGCCTGCTCGCCAAGCGACCGGAGGACCGGCCGGCTGATGCCGCCGCCGTCCACGATGTGCTGACCACGCTCTTGATCGACCACGCCGCCGCACTGTCCGGCGGAGACGTTCTGAACGTTGTCCACCTGGGGCACGAGGACTCCCTCGCCGGTCGGATCCTCAGGAAGTCATGGCAGGTCTGGCGGGATACGGAGGAGCACGGCGCGGCCAGGCGACAGGCCGCCGACGCTCACTTCGAGGAGACCCGGGCCAAAGCGGCGCGAGCCGCCGCCGACTTCGAGACCAACCTCGCCAAGCGCCGCGAACAGACCGCCCGTGACCTCGCCGCTCGGGAGGCCAAGGCCATGCAGAGGCTGGCCGAGGTCGAGCACCGGTGCGAAGAGCTCCGTCTGGAGGCCGTGAAACTGCGCAACGACGCCGAGCGGGACGCACGCAGGACCGTGGAGGCGGCGCGACGTCAGGCGGAACAGATCGTCGCGGCCGACGCCAAGGCGGCCCCTCCCCGCGCCGAAGCCGGGCATCAGCGCACGGTCGGCATGGACCGTGCCACCGGGGACCGGAGTTCACCCTTCGGATTCGAGCTGGTTCGGCGGGGCTACGACCGCGGGCAAGTGGACCAGTACATCACCCTCCTCGTCAGCGACCGCGACGCCGCGCTCGTGCTGATCGACAGGTTGGAAAGGCTCACGCAAGAGCTGCAACTCGCCTCGCCGGACGTCGCGCAGAACGACGACCGGTACGCGGACGCACGGCACCAGGTCGAGGACATCATCGCCGAGGTCAACAACCGGGTCGAGCGTGCGGATAGGAGCCGTGCCGACCGGTTCGGGTTCGAGCTGGTGCGGCGGGGCTACGACCGCGAGCAGGTCGACGAGTACCTCGCCAAGCTCGTTGCCGACCGTGACAGCGCCCTGGCCAATATCGCCCGTCTGGCACAACGGATCAAGGAGTGGTCGGCACCACCGGCGTGATCGATCCAGGCCCGGGGACGGGGATCCGCGGCGTTGCCAGGGAGACCTGGGGCACCGAGCAGCACGCACCGACCGCCCCCGGAACCCCTCCCGCGAGATTGTCCTGAAATCACGTGTAAGAGCGGTCCTTTCGTATCGCCCGAGGTAGGCGGACCGCCAGGTTGACGGGCCCGGGCCGGGGCCCGGCGCGGGGGCCGGAAGTGGGCCCGGGGACCCTCTAGGGTGTTCGGCATGTCTGACGCTGAAGTGCTGCGGATCGTGTCCCGGTCGTCCCCCATGGCCCTCGCCCAAGTCGAGCGCGTCCGCGCTGAGTTGGCCGTGCTGCGGCTCGGGGTCAGGACCGAGGTGGTGCCCGTGACCACGTCCGGGGACCGGTGGATGGGGGACCTCGCCGCGCTCGGCGGGAAAGGGGCGTTCACCAAGGAGGTGGACGCGGCGCTGCTCGCCGGGGAAGCCGATCTCGCCGTGCACTGCGTGAAGGACATCCCCGCCGACCGGCCGCTGCCCGCCGGGACCACCTTCGCCGCGTTCCTGCGGCGGGACGACATCCGGGACGCGCTCGTGCACCCCGGCGGGCTGACCCTGGACGAACTGCCCGCCGGGACCCGGATCGGGACCTCGTCCGTGCGCAGGGTGGCACAGCTCGCCGCCTCCCATCCGGAGCTGGAGTGCGTGCCGATGCGGGGCAACGCGAACCGCCGGCTGGAGAAGCTGGCCGCCGGGGACGCCGACGCGCTGCTGCTCGCCGTGTCGGGTCTGGAGCGGATCGGGCGCATGGACGTCGTCAGCGAGGTGCTGTCCGTCGAGGCGATGTGCCCGCCGATCGGGGCCGGGGTGCTGGCGCTCCAGTGCCGGGAGGACGACGAGGTCACCATCGAGGCGGTGAGCGCCCTCGGCGACCGGGCCGCGTACCGGGAGACCACCGCCGAACGGATGCTGCTCCATGTGCTCCAGGGGCACTGCAACTCCCCCATCGCCGGGTACGCGCGGGCGGAGCCGAGTGGTGATCTGTCGCTGCGCGCCAAGGTCTTCACGCCCGACGGCAAGCGGGTCCTGAACGCCCACGAGTGGGCCGGTCCGCTCGATCCCGCGACCCTGGGGACGTCGGTGGCGGTGGCGCTGCTGCGCCAGGGCGCCCGCGAGCTGATCGACGGCATCCCGCACTGAGGCGACACGGTGACACCCCAGGTGAGAGCTTTGCACTAGTGCGAATATCGTTGCGGCTAGTGCAGATTCGGGTTACTTTCGGGAGCATGCCCGCGAAGACTCCCCTGCCCGTTGTCCTCACCGGACGCCATATCCGGCTGGAACCCCTCACCCCGGCGCACGTCCCCGATCTCTTCGCCGCAGGCGGCGGCGACGAGGAGGTCTGGCGCTGGCTGAGCACCCCGGCCCCCCGGACGCCCGAGGAGCTGGCCGAAACCGTCCGGCAGTTGCTGGCCGAGTCCGAGCGGGGCGCGGTCGTCGCCTTCGCCGTCGTGCTGCTGGAGACCGGCCGGGCCGTCGGCTGGACGACCTTCCTCGACATCGACCCGGCGCACGAGCGGCTGGAGATCGGCTGGACCTGGTACGGCCGCGCCCACTGGCGCACCGCCGTCAACTCCGAGGCGAAGCTGCTGCTGCTCACGCACGCCTTCGACGAACTCGGCATGGGCCGGGTGCAGCTGAAGACCGACCATCTCAACGAGCGTTCCCAGGCCGCCATCGCCCGTATCGGCGGCCGGCGCGAGGGGGTGCTGCGGCGGCATGTGCGGCGGCCCGACGGCACCTGGCGGGACACCGTCTACTTCTCGGTCCTCGCCGACGAGTGGCCCTCCGTCAGGGAGCGGCTGGATGCGGAAGCCCGCCGTCGGGGAGCGGCCGCATGAGGGGCGCCGAGGCCGTGATCACCGTACGGCGGCTGACGTACTTCCCCGTCAAGGGCTGCGCCGGTACGGACGTCCCCACCGCGCGGGTCGGGGAGACCGGGCTGGAGCACGACCGGACCTTCATGGTCGTGGACCCGGCCGAGGGCACCTTCCACAGCCAGCGGACGCTGCCCCGGATGGCCGCCGTCCGGCCTGAGGTCGTGGACGGCGGCGCCGGGTTGCGGCTGTCCGCCGACGGTACGGAGAGCCTGTTCCTGCCGGTCGTCCCGGACGGGCCCCGGCGTGCGGTCAGCCTCTTCGGCAGGCCCCTCGGCGAGGCCGTCGACCAGGGCGACGAGGTCGCGGCGTGGTTCTCCGGCGTGCTCGGGGTCGGCGCCCGGCTGGTGCGGGTGGTGCCCGGGTTCGACCGGGACGGCTGGGGCGAGACCCCGGGCAAGGTCGCCTTCGCCGACGCCCACGCCCTCCTCGTCGCCTCCCAGGAGTCCCTGGACGACCTGAACGCGCGGATCGCGGCGAACGGCGGCCGGCCCGTGCCCATGGACCGCTTCCGGCCGAACGTCGTGCTCGACGGCTGCCCCGCGCCGCACGCCGAGGACGTGATGCGGCGGATGGAGATCGGTACGGCCGCCTTCGCCCACGCGACCCCGGCGGCCCGGTGCGCGGTCCCGATGGTGGACCAGGTCACCGGCGAGCGGGACGGGCCGGAGCCCGTCCGTACCCTCTCCACCTACCGGCGCGACGCCCGGCTCCAGAACAAGGTCACCTTCGGGGCGAAGGCGGCCGTCGTCCGGCCCGGCGTCCTCTCCGTGGGCGACACCGTCACCGTCGCCTGGCATGCGGGGAGCGCGGGCCTCACGGGGCTCAGCAGCGGGGCAGCGGCGCGCTGAAGCCCGTGGTGCCGGGGGTGGCCACATGGCGGTCGGTCGCGTAACGGCCGTTCGCCAGCCGGTTCCAGACCCGGGTCCCGCCCACATCCGATCCGGTCCGCTGGCAGGTCACCCAGGCCAGCGACCCCTGCGGCAGCCGCGCCCGGACCGGGTACGACACCCCCGGACCGGTCCGTTCCGCCAGACCGCCGCCCGGCTCCGTCGTCTGGTACGGGTGGGAGCAGCGCGGCAGCGGCGCGCTGTAGCCGGTGGCCGACGGTGTGGTGACCTGGTGGTCGGTGACATAACCGCCCCCGGCGAGCAGGTTCCAGACCCGGGTGCGGCCCACCGCCGGCCCCGGTGTCTGGCAGACCACCGCCAGCGACGCCCCGGCCGCGTGGCTGCGGAGCACCGTGTACGCGGGGGACGGGCCGGAGCGCACGAGCAGCGGGCCCGCGCCCGTCACCCGGTAGGTGTGGGCGACGGTCGCGACCGGCGCGTCGACCCGGTTGCCGTCGATGCTGATCGTCACCCCGCCGTGGCGCTCGTCGTGCGTCCCCCGGTACTGCTTGGCGCGCTGGTGCGCAGCCCACCGGGTGGCGGGGACGCCGCGCCAGCCGGTGAGGGACGCGACCCTGTCGTACCGCGCCACCCAGAGGGCGTCCGGGCGGGCGTACCGGGTCGAGGTGTACGCGTCGGAGAGCTGCTTCGCGCCCTGGCCCAGGTTCATGTAGACGCCCGACAGATGGCCGGTGCGGTGGAGTTCCCGCGTCCAGGAGGAGAGGTACGACAGCACGGCGGTACGGCAGCCGGTGTCGGTCTGGGCGTAGTGCTCGATGTCGTTGTAGAACGCGCTGCCCGGCCGCATCCCGAGCGCCCGGCCCCGGGCCACCGCGTCCTGCGCCGCCGCTGTGCCCTGTTCGCGGGCCTTCGCCGGGGTCCGGCTGATCTTCGCGTCGCGGGCGCGGGCCCCGCAGGGCGGCTGGAGCCCCTTGTGGATCGGCAGCAGCCGGAAGCCGGCGGCGGACACGGAGCGCACCCAGGAGGCCGTCAGCCGGGGCTGGGCGCAGGTGCGGTTGACGCCGGAGACGTACACGCCGACGGCGCGGTACGGGGACGCCCGCCAGGCCCGCATCGCGGTGAGCGAGGGCGCGGTGCAGGTGTCGAAGGCGCTGCCGGTGAACCGGGTCGCGGTCGCACCCGCCGGGTAGGCGACGGACGTGGCCGGCTGCGCGGCGGCGGGCGGGCCCGAGGCGGCGAGCAGCAGCGCGGCCGTCCCGAGGGCGGCGAGCCGGCCGGGGCTGCGGTGCCGGGAGGCGGGCGGTGGGGCAGGGTGCGTCAGCCGCATGGGACCCCCGGGGTGTGGCGTGGCGTGGACCGGTGCGGCCAGGATGCCCCGGGGCGGTGCCCCGGCCCGTGCGCAACACGGCGGGCTGCCGCCATACGGGCACGCGGCAACCCCGTACGGGGCACACGGGCAGGAACACCCGTCATGCCCGGTGTGCCCGGTGTGCCCGTACGAGCGAACCCGTACGGGCACACCGGTCCCGATCAGCAGCCGTAGCGGATCAGCGCCCGCACCATCCGGCAGGTGGTGTCGGACGGCGGGTGGATCCCGATCCGCTCCGCCGTGTCCCGTATCCGGGCGTTGTCGGCGGTGGCCGGGTGGTGGACGCCCGTGTCGAGCAGGGCGATGGCCAGCCGCATCGCCTTCAGCCGCCGGTTGTGGGTGACGTACCACTCCCGGGGCCGGCCCGGCGGGAGGGGCTGCTTCAGCAGCGGGGCGCAGACGGTGGCGGTGACGACCGTCTCGGCCGGCCGGCGGGACCGGGTGGTCCGGCGCGGCCGGGTGGTGGTGGACGCGGGCATCGTGGTGAGGTGGGCAGCGGCCATCGGCAAACCTCCGGGCACGGTGGCGGAACCTTCTCGGACTCTTCGCGGGCCTTCGCGGACCCTTCTCAGGGCTCTTCTCGGACCCTTCGCTGGCTCTTCTCGGGCTTGCGCGGACCCTCTCGGGACCGTCTCGAACTACTGCCCATTCTAGGTCCCGGCACTGACAATCGGCCCTGGCCAGGCCGTATTTACCGGGGTAAGCGGGGCGGGTCGCGGCGGTAGGGTCGGGACATGGAGATCTGGGTTAACCCGGCCTGTTCCAAGTCCCGGAGCGCGCTCCGGCTGCTGGACGAGGCCGACGCGACGTACACCGTACGGAACTATCTGGCGGACGCCCCGGGCGCGGGCGAGATCCGGGAGCTGCTGGGGCGGCTCGGCCTGGAGCCCTGGGACATCACCCGCCTCCAGGAGCCGGCCGCCGCCGAACTGGGGCTCGCCGGCCGGCCCCGGGACGCGGACGCGCGCGAGCGCTGGATCGCGGCGCTGGCGGAGCGGCCCGAGCTGATCCAGCGGCCGATCATCACCGCCGACGACGGGACGGCGGTGGTGGCGCGTACGGAGGAGGCGGTACGGGACGCGCTCGGCCGCCGCTGAACCGGCGGGCCCGCCCGCGAGGTGTCAGAGCGGGGTCGCGTACCAGCGGCGGTGGACCAGCGGCTCCACGAGCAGCACCCCCGCCGCCGCCGTCACCGCGACCGCTCCGGCGGCGGGCGAACCCCAGGCGGCGGCGACGGCTCCGGCCGCGACGACCAGGGGACGCAGCAGCGTCAGCGGCCCGAGCCCGATGACCACGGCGAGGGTGCCGACCCGGTGCGGGGCCCAGAGGTAGGCGACCAGCGAGACGGCCACGGCCAGGGTGTACGGGGCGAGGACGAGCAGCATCCGGCGGGCCGCCGCGTCCAGTTCGGCGTAGCGGTCCGCCGGGCTGCCGGCCGTCAGCAGCAGCGTCCCGGCGACGAGCGCGGTCAGCAGCAGCCCGGGGGCACCGAGGGCGACGCCCCGGCGGGCGGCCCGGGCGTGGGCGGCGGCCCGGCGGATCCGCCCGTCCCGGCCGGCCGACGCCCGGAACCCGGCGAAGGCGGCGTCGGCGAGGCCGAGGAGCAGCAGCAGGACGGCACTCACCGGGGGCTCCGTCCGCGCGGGACGCGACCGGGGACGCCCGGAGGCTCCCTGTCCGGTACGGCCGGTTCCGGCGCCGCGGTGCCGTGCGCGGGTACGGAACCGGGGGCGGCGCCCAGGGGCCGCGGCGCGGACCGTGGCTCCGTGGCGGCCGGTGCCGCCGATGACCGGGGTGTACCGGACCGTACGCCGGGCTCCGGCGCAGTCCGGCTCTCCCCCGCACGCCCAGTACCCGGTACGGCCGGCTTGGGACCATCCGCCGTCAGCGGCGGTGCGGACCGCGCCCGGCCGGCCCCTGTCGCACCCGGCGGCCGCCGCACCACGGCGGGCTCCTGTACGCCGGGACCCACGGGGGCGGGCCGGCCCCCGTCGCCGCCCGGCCCCGGTACGACGGGCTCCGGTACGGCCGCCTCCGGTACGGCCGACCGTTCCACGGGCTCCGTCGCGGCCCGGCGGCGGGGCGTGCCCGGGAGCCAGGGGTTCCACGGTGGGCGCGGGCGCGGCGGCAGGGTGTCCGGGGTCGCCAGGCGGTTCGACGGGCGGCGGCCCAGGGCCGTGCGCAGGGCCGGGAGGAGGTCCGGACGGATTCCCAGGACCGGGCGGATCGTGGTGCAGAAGGGGTTGCTGCGGGCGCGCGGTTCGTACACCAGCGGCACCATTCCCTCCGCGTGCGCGGCGGCGCGCAGCAGCGTGCCGTCGTCGTGCGCCCGCAGGGCCGAGACCACCCCGTCGTGGCGGCCCAGCGGATCCCGCATCCGCGCCCGGTGGAAGATCCACGCGCCGACGGGGGCGAGTCCGGTGGCGGCGATGTCGAAGTGGCAGAAGGCCGCCGCCCCGGACCCGGTGACGGACTGCGCCGCGAAGAAGGTGTCCAGGTCGGGCCCCCGGAAGTGGTGCAGCACCCCGCTGGAGATGTAGACCGTGGCGGGCTGGTCGAGCCGGAAGGCGTCCCCCCGGACGAAGCGGCACGGCAGGTGTTCGGCGCGGGCGAGGCGGTCGGCCTCGGCGACGAGGGCGGCGTGGTGGTCCACCCCGACGAGTTCGACGCCGGGCCCGCCGCCCGGGGCCGTGGGCGTCCCGGGGGCGGCAGACGTACCGGGGGCGAGGAGCGGACCGGAGGCCGCGAGCCGGCGGATCAGATAGCCGAGGCCGCAGCCGATGTCGACGACCCGGAGCGGCCGGCCGGGTTCGGCGGCGCGGATGGCGGCCAGGACCGGGCGGAGGAGTTCGGTGATGCGGTCGCCGATGCGCAGCTCCTCGTTGAGCCGCTGGAGTTCGGTGTGGACGGCGACCAGCCGGCGGTCGGTGGCGACGGGGTCGAGCACCCCGTCCCCGTCGCAGGGGAGCGTGGCCGCGATCCGGGCGCCGTGCCGGTCGCCCGCCGCCGCCAGCCGGGCCACGACGGCGTCACGGCGGACCGGGAGGCGTTCACGGGTGACCGGGTCGTGGGAGACGACCAGGTCGGATATTTCCAGCAGTTGCACCCGCGTACGGTACGCCAGGGGCCGCCGGTCCCCTCACCCGGCTCTCAGCGCTCGTCCGTGCCCGCGACCTTCCCCGTCGCCAGGGCGATCCGGTTCCAGGTGTTGATGGTGAGGATCAGGGCGATCAGCTGTGCCAGTTCCTTCTCCTCGAAGTGGGCGGCCGCCTGCGCGTACACCGCGTCCGGAACGCCGCCGTCCGCGATCAGGGTGATCGCCTCGGTCAGCGCCAGGGCGGCCCGCTCCCGCTCCGTGAAGAAGTGCGGGGCCTCCCGCCACACCCCGGTCATGTGCAGGCGCTCCTCGCTCTCGCCGGCCTCGCGGGCGTCGGTGGTGTGCATGTGCAGGCAGTAGGCGCAGTGGTTGAGCTGGGAGGAGCGGATCTGCACCAGCTCCACGAGGGTCGGGTCGAGCCCTTCGCGGGCGGCCGCGTCCAGGCCGATCACGGCGCGGAACACCTTGGGGGCCTGCCGGGCGAAGTCGATCCGGGCCGTGGCCTTCGGCTGCTGTCCGGCCGGTGCGGGCTGCTCTGTCGTCGTCATGGGTACGACTCTAGAATCGCGGGCGACTGTCAGGGGGGTGCATTTCCATGGCGAAATCATGGGTCAATTCGGCGGAGGTCCTGGGCGCGGACCTCCATCTGGAGCTGTCGGGCGCCGGCAGCCGGCGGGCCGCCCTGACCCGGGTGCTGCGCGACGCGATCCGCGGCGGCCGCCTCGCGCCGGGCTCCCGGCTGCCCCCGTACCGCTCGCTCGCCGCCGATCTCGGCATCGCCCGGAACACCGTGGCCGACGCGTACGCGGAACTGGTCGCCGAGGGCTGGCTCGCCGCCCGCCAGGGGTCGGGCACCCGGGTCGCGCGGCGGACCGATTCCGCCGGACCCGCCGGACCCTCCGGACCCGCTGGATCCACCGGATCCGCCGGATCCGCCGCGTCCACGCCCGCGCGCCCGGTGCCGCTGCCGCCCCCGGCCCGGCGGCCCCCGCACGACCTGGTGCAGGGGAACCCGGACCCGTCCGCCTTCCCCCGTTCCGCGTGGCTCGCGTCCGCCCGCCGCGCACTGTCGTCGGCGCCCCATGACGCCTTCGGCCCCGGCGATCCGCACGGGCGCCCGGAGCTGCGCGAGGCGCTGGCGGAGTATCTGGCCCGCGTGCGGGGCGTGCGGACCGACCCGGCGCGGATCGTGGTCTGCTCGGGCGCCGCCCACGGGCTGCGGCTGCTCTCCGGGGTGCTGGGCCGCCGCTGGGCGGTGGAGGCGTACGGGCTCCCCTTCCACCGGGGGCTGCTGACGTCCGCCGGGGTGACCACCGTGCCGCTGGCGGTCGACGCGCACGGCGCGGACGTCTCCGCGCTGCGGCGGGAGCACGCCGTCCTGCTCACCCCCGCCCACCAGTTCCCCACCGGCGGACCGCTGGGGCCGGGGCGGCGGGCGGCCGTGGTCGAGTGGGCGCGGACGACGGGCGCGCTGGTGGTGGAGGACGACTACGACGGGGAGTTCCGGTACGACCGCCGGCCCGTGGGGGCCGTCCAGTCCCTCGCCCCGGAGGCGGTGGCCCTGCTGGGGTCGGTGAGCAAAAGCCTCTCCCCCACGCTGCGCCTGGGGTGGATGGTGCTGCCGGAGCGGCTGGTGGCGCCGGTCGTGGCGGCGAAGGGCGAGCGGGAGCAGTGGTCGAGCGCCACGGAACAGCTGACGCTCGCCGACTTCATCGCCTCCGGCTCGTACGACCGGCATGTGCGGCGGATGCGGCAGCGCTACCGGCGGCGGCGGGACCGGCTGACGCAGGCACTCGCGGAACGGGCCCCGGGCGTCCGCGTCAGCGGGATCGCGGCCGGGCTGCACGCCGTCCTGGAGCTGCCGCCCGGCACCGAGCGGTCGGTGGTGAAGGCGGCGGCCTGGCAGGGTCTCGCGGTCGAAGGGCTGGGCGAGTACCGGCACCCGGAGTGCGCGAAGGAGCGGGACGGGCTGGTCGTCGGCTACGCGACCCCGCCGGACCACGGCTACCCGGACGCCCTGGACACGCTCTGCCGGGCCCTGCCGCCCGGCTGACCCGCGGGCCCTGCCTCCCGGCCTGCGTCCGGCCGCCGGGCCCGGGGCGGGAGAGCCCCTGCGTGTGGGACGGCGGGCGTCGCCACCCGTACACAAGCCCGTACGTAAGCCTGTGCGTAAACCCGTACGTAAACCTGTACGACCGCACCCGGGCCGCAACCGGAGCCGGAACCGGGGCCGGGGCCCGGCCTCATCCGAGCTGCGCCTCCGCCTCCGCCAGGATCTCCGTCAGCCGCAGCCCGAACCGCGCGTCGCACGGATGGGCCCGCCCGGTACGGATCGTGGCGCGCAGTTCGTCCACGGCGCCCCGGAAGGAGGTGACGGGGTCGTTCCACCGGGGCATCACCGCCTTGCCGTGCTCCCCCACCAGCTCGACCCGGGTCCCGGCCGCGCCCGCCGGTGCGCTCAGGCCCAGCGTGACCGTGCTCGACGCCCCCGAGGAGTGCCGCAGCGTCAGATGGACGGTGTCCGCAGGTCCCGGCACGGCCGTCAGCGAGGTCACGTCGCCCAGGACCGGGATCAGGACGGACAGGGCGTGCGGCCCGACGTCCCACAGTCCGCCCTTCGCCTGCCGCCAGGGCGAGGGCGGGCCCGCGCTGTCGACGCCGTGGGCGTACCGTGCGCCCAGCCAGCGGACGTGCCCGGTGAACCAGCCGCCCGCCGCGATCTGTTCGGCGATCCAGCCCTCCGTGTCGGGTGCGAACCGCAGCGTGCAGAAGACCACCGAGGCGACGCCCGCGTCCCGGGCCGCGTCGGCGGTGGCGCGCGCGGCGGCCACGGTGGTGGCGACCGGCTTGTCCAGCAGCAGATGGCGGCCGGCCGCCGCCGCGCGGGCCGCCAGCGGGGCCTGGATGTCCGGGGGCACGGCGAAGGCGACGGCCTCGCAGTCGGCGAGCAGCGCCGCCACCCCGGCCTCGCCGGAGTAGGCGGTGACGCCGTGGGCGGTGGCCAGCTCCGCCGCCGCCTCGGGCCGCCGGGCCCAGACGCCGGTGAAGGCCACTCCGCCATGGGCGCTCAGCGCGGGGGCCTGGGCCTGTCGCGCCCACGGCCCGGCGCCGAAGAGTCCGCAGCGCAGCTTCGGAGGAGGGGTGTGGGTGGTCATGGGCCCAGTGTGCCGCCGTGGGCCGCGCACGGCAGGAAAACCCGGGGAGCCGTACCCGACCGGGTGTTATGTTCATCGGGCCGGCCGCGGGACTCCGGCGCGACTTCCGGGACTTGCCTGTCAGCAATCGATTTCGCTGTTCGCGCCCTCATTCCCCGGCCGGTTCACGGTTTCCGGGGGGAGAGCGATGGAGCACGTCGAGGGGACGGGCCACGGTCGGGACCGGGCGGATCGGGACCGGGCGGAGCTGGTGGCCGCCGAGGACGTCCTGCTGTTCGTGAACGCGGCCGTCACCGCCACCGGGCAGCGGGAGTTCCGCTCCGGCGCCGGGGAGCAGCGGCTGTCCCTGGCCTTCCTGCACGAGTACGTACGGGTCAACCACCGGCCGCTGTACGCGGCGGCGCTGGCCCTGGACATCAACGACCACAACGCGGCCCTGATCGTCGAGGGGCTGCTGTGCGCGGCGGGCGAGGCGGGGCCGGAGCAGCGGCGCCGGGAGGGTGCGCTGATCGCGGCCCGGCTGGCGGCGCTGCCGCCGCAGCGGGTGTACCGGCTCTTCAGGGCGTTGCGCGCGGCGGGGGTCAACAACCGGCGGACGCGGGCGATCCAGCGGGAGTGGCTGGCGGCCCGGCCCGATCCGGCGCTGGACGCGGTGAAGTACCGGGGCGGGCTGCGGTCGGCGCTGCGGCACGGCCACCACCGGGCCGCCACGGAGGAGCTGGGTGATTTCCTCTTCCGGCCGGGGGCGCGGACCCGTTACGGGCATCCGCTGCTGGAGGCGTACCGCCGGAGCCGTTACGAGAAGGACGCCCTGTACGAGCTGCCGTTCACGGTGGCCGAGGGGGTCGCGGCCCGGCGCGGGGTGGACCGGGCGGAGTTCCTGGAGCGGATCGCGCCCCGGATGACGCGGCTGGAGCGGCTGCGTACCCAGCGTGCCGGTGCCGTTCCGGCGGGCCGGACGGATCTGTCGGTGATGCCGCTGACCCGTCTCGCGCTGTATGTGCTGTCGCTGCCGTACGCGGAGCGGGTGGAGCGGCGGGCGGAGCTGACGGGTGCGCTGCGGTCGGCGGCGCGGCGGGCGGCGGGTCCGGCCGCCGGGAGCTGGGGCCGGGTGGCGGCGGTGCTGGACGACAGCTGTTCGTCGTCGGGTTCGGCGGTGAAGCGGCGCCGGCCGCTGGCGGTGGCGCTGGGCGCGCATTTCCTGCTGGAGGCGCTGGCGGGGTCGTACCGCGCGTACTGGACGTCCGGTGCGAAGGATCCGCTGCTGGTGCGTCCGTGGGGGGCGACCCCGCTGGGGATGCGGGTCCTGGACGCGCTGGAGGGCTCCCCGGAGCGGCTGGTGATCGTCTCGGACGGCTGGGACAACGCGCCGCCGGGGCTCGCGGGCGAGGTGCTGCGGATCTGGCGGACGCGGCTGGATCCGCTGCGGCGTACGGCCGTAGTGCATCTGAACCCTGTATACGACGCGGAGGGCTTTGACGTGCGCCGGCTGGCGCCCGGGGTGCCGACGGCGGGGATCCGGGACGCGGAGGATCTGCCGGCGCTGGTGGAGATCGCGCGGTTCGCGGAGGGGCGGACCGGGGCGGCCGGGCTGCGGGCCTATCTGGATCGCCGGACGGCGGATTTCCTGGCCCGGCACGGACGGCGGGAGGCACGGTGAACAAGCTGGACCTGACCGGTCTGACGGCCGGTCCCGCGCAGGTGTGGGGCGGTGTGCGGCTGGTGCCGCTGCTGCGTTCGGAGCCGGTCGCGGGGCTGCGGCTGCGGGCCGAGGTGTACGGGCGGGAGTACGCGTCGGTGCGGACCGGCCCGCGCGAGCGCTATGTGTCGTACGTACCGCACGGCCTGGTCGCGGACTGGGGGCCGCGGGAGGGTGCCGGGGGCGGCGGCGCTCCGACGGCGGTGTACGGGACGCAGCTCGCCGAGGCCGGCGGCGACGGCCCCGGCGGGTGCGGGCCGCCGGTGCGCATTCCGCTGCGGGAGCACCACCGGCTGGCGAAGCGCGGCCGGGCGCGCTCCGGCGCCCCGGAGCCGAGGCTGCGGTTCCTGCCGCTCCATCTGGCGCTGGAGGGCTATCTGTCGCTGCACTTCAGGGGCCCGTCGGTGGTCTGGGACGCGTGGACCCGGCGGGCGGTGCGGCGGGGTCTGTCGCCGCGCGCGGAGGCGGCGTACACGGGCCGTGCGGTGCCGGGTCTCGCCGAGGCGCTGCGGGTCTTCGAGATCGATCCGCGGCAGTGCGGGGTGCTGGTGTACGTGTCGGACGCGCTCGCGGGGGCGTTCGTGGTGCCGCATCCGGCGGACTACCGGGCTCTGCATCCGTCGCTGGTGGAGGATCTGTACGGGGAACTGGTGCACCAGTACGCGTACTACGGGCGGCCGGTGGCGGAGTTCACGGCGTCGCTGGGGGACGGGCGGTACATCCGTTCGGTGGCGGAGCTGCGGTCGGCGGCGGTGGCCCAGGAGCGGCTGTGGCGGGAGCGGCACGACACGCTGATGGCGGGGCGGCTGCTGGAGCCCTCGTACGCCTTCGAGCGGGTGTACGCGCTGGGGTCGTTCACGCTGTGGCGGTTCCTGCCGTCGTTCCGGCGGGGGGAGCCGGAGCAGCACATCGGGGAGACGATCACGGACCACAAGGGGCGGGTGGCGTATCTGAAGACGTTCCGGTTGTCGGAGGCGCAGACGGGGCGGGCGTATCTGCTGCGGCGGCTGCACGAGCACGACTGGCGGCTGGACCGGACGGCGGAGGCGATCGGCACGGACCGGGCGGAGCTGGTGCGCAGGCTGCGGGACGCGGGCTTCGGGGAGCTGCTGAGGCCGGACGCGGGCGCGGGCCGCTGAGCCGCGGGCCGCCGTCGCCGACACCGTCACCGTCGGCAGCAGACAGCGGATCGTCACACAAGCACCTGAGGTACCTCGTAACACAGGGTTCACAAACGGGCAACGGCCGGGAAATGGGGCATTGCGAAGCTGCGGGGCATACCGCACGACCCGCAAAGGATGAGACCCGTGACCTTCAAGGCTGAGTACATCTGGATCGACGGCACCGAGCCGACGGCGAAGCTCCGTTCCAAGACGAAGATCCTCGCCGCCGGGGCGGAGCTGCCCATCTGGGGCTTCGACGGGTCCAGCACCAACCAGGCCAAGGGGCACGCGTCCGACCGCGTCCTCAAGCCGGTCTTCTCCTGCCCGGACCCGGTCCGCGGCGGCGAGGGCGACGTCCTCGTCCTGTGCGAGGTCCTCAACACGGACATGACCCCGCACGAGTCCAACACCCGCGCCGAGCTGGCCGAGGTGGCGGAGCGGTTCGCCGCCCAGGAGCCGATCTTCGGCATCGAGCAGGAGTACACCTTCTTCAAGGACGGGCGGCCGCTCGGCTTCCCGGCGGCCGGCGGTTTCCCGGCGCCCCAGGGCGGCTACTACTGCGGCGTCGGCGTGGACGAGATCCACGGCCGTGACGTGGTCGAGGCGCACCTCGACAACTGCCTCGCGGCGGGTCTCGGGATCTCCGGCATCAACGCCGAGGTGATGCCCGGCCAGTGGGAGTTCCAGGTCGGCCCGCTCTCCCCGCTGGAGGTCGCCGACCAGCTGTGGGTGGCCCGCTGGCTGCTCTACCGCACCGCCGAGGACTTCGGCGTCTCCGCCACGCTGGAGCCGAAGCCGGTGAAGGGCGACTGGAACGGCGCGGGCGCGCACACCAACTTCTCCACCCGGGCGATGCGGGAGAGCTACCCGGCGATCATCACCGCCTGCGAGTCGCTGGGCGAGGGCTCCAAGCCGATGGACCACGTCAAGAACTACGGCGCGGGCATCGACGACCGGCTCACCGGGCTGCACGAGACGGCGCCGTGGAACGAGTACAGCTACGGCGTCTCCGACCGGGGTGCCTCGGTCCGGATCCCCTGGCAGGTGGAGCAGGACGGCAAGGGCTACATCGAGGACCGCCGCCCCAACGCCAACGTCGACCCGTACCTCGTGACCCGGCTGATCGTGGACACCTGCTGCACCGCGCTGGAGAAGGCCGGCCAGGTCTGACCACCGGACCGGACCGCACGGCCCCGAGGGGCGCCCGCCGACCCGGCGGGCGCCCCTCGGGCATTCCCGGCGTTTCCCCCGGCCGCCGTGCGGGAAGAGTGCGGTGTGATGAGATCGCCGTCTCGAACCGTGAGAGCAAGGCTCGTTCCGGCCCGGCCGGTCTGCTTCAATGAGGGCCATGGTCGGCTATGAGAACCCCGCGGCAGGTCGTTGTGACCTGGAGCCGTTCTGGCCTTCCCGTCAGCACCATGATTTCGACCGTGAGTGTTGCCACGCGCTGAACGCGCGGGCCCACTAAAGCCGGTCACCCACCGGCCTTCGGCCCGGCGCGCACGACGTACGTCCCGCCCTCCTCGGTTCGACGACTCCTCAGCGCGAAAGAGAGCTGACCTCTCATGGCGAACTCCCGCCCCTTCCACGCCGTTCCCGCCCAGGCCACCCACGCGGCCCACGCCACCGCGACGGCGGCCGGCGGCACGGCGGCACCGAACCGCGGCCGGCACCGGCTGCGCGCGATAGACCGCGACGAGGTGGTGCCGCCGGGCGGCCTCGCCGACGTGGTCGAGCTGCTGCCGCCGGGGGCCACCTGGGTGCCCGCGCCCCAGCACAACCTGCCCAGCCTGCCGGGGCGGCCGCCGATGCTCGGCTATCTCCTCCTCGTCCCGGCGGTCCGCCCCGCCACGGCCGCGACCGCCGTCGTGGAGCGGCCGTCCATGGAGGCGGCGGAGGCGGCGGAGGCCACGGACCCCGGTCCGGTACGGATCGACGCGGCCGAGCGGGTCGCCCATGTCGACGGGCGGGCGCTGGACCTGACCTACCTGGAATTCGAGCTGCTGTCGCACCTGGTGGCCCACCCGCACCGGGTGCACACCCGGGACCAGCTGGTGACCACGGTCTGGGGGTACGGACACGTGGGCGACGGGCGGACCGTCGACGTCCATGTCGCCCGGCTGCGGCGGAAACTGGGCGAGCGCTACCGGCATACCATCCAGACCGTGCGGCGCGTCGGCTACAAGTACACCCCCTGACACCTGGCAGAACGGCCGTGGCCCGGCCCACCCCCGAGGGTGGACCGGGCCACGGTCATCGGCCCCGCCGGATCACCCAGGCACGCGGGCGCGGAAACGGGCCACCGCCCCGAGCGCCAGATCGAGCACCAGGAACGCCAGCAGCGACCACCCCAGCAGCGGGACGAACCAGCCCGCGAACGCGGCCGCCGCCGCCAGCGGCAGCAGCGCCGTCACCGGGACCCTGCGCCAGGCGCCGCGCGGCACCGGCCGGCCGCCGAGCGCCCGGCCCCGGGTCGGCCGCCGCAGCCACCACATCCGGTAGCCGGAGACGATCAGCACGATCAGTCCGAGCGTGAGCGCGGCCAGGGCGAGCTGGTTGGGCAGCCCCAGCAGCAGGCCCATGTGCGCGTCGATGCCGAAGCGGGTCAGCTGGGCGAGGACGGGGAAGTCGGAGAAGCGCAGCTCGTCGACGACCTTGCCGTTCGCCGGGTCGACGGTGACCGCGTCCAGCTCGACCGGGACGGTGGAGTCCCGCTCCTTGACGACATAGCCGGTGCCCTCGGCGGGCAGCGAGATCGCGATCATGCCGCTGTCGATCCCGGCGCCGCGCGCCGCCACCAGCGCCCGGTCGATCCCGATGTCCGCGCCCTCGTGGGTGCCGCCGTGCCCGGCGCCGTGCTCCGCGTGGTCGCCGCCGCCCCCGGCACCGGCGGGCGCGTCGCCCACGGTGACCGACAGCACCGGAGTGGCCCCGCCGAGGCGGTCCTGGACGGTGCCGATGTTCTCCCCCGCGTACTTCGACCACGTCAGGCCCGTGGCCGAGAGCAGCACCAGACCGATCACGGCCCACAGACCGACGGAGCCGTGCCAGGACAGGGTGCGGCGGCGGCCCTTCGGCAGGGAACGGTCCGGGAGGACGAGGGCCCGCTTCGCCGCGCGCCGGCGGCCGAGCCACAGCAGCAGACCGCCGAGAGCGACGATCCACAGCCAGCTGGCGGCGAGTTCGCTGTAGAGACGGCCGGACTCGCCGAGGTGGAGATCCCGGTGCAGCTCGTCCAGCCAGGTGCGCAGCGGCAGGGCGCCGGAGCTGCCGAAGGACGGCAGCTCGCCGCGTATCTCGGCGGTGTACGGGTCGACGAAGACGGCGAGCGACTTGCCCTCCTCGACGCCGGGCGCGCTCATCAGCACCCGGGTGGTGGCGTCGTCGGACGCGGCGGGCCAGACGGCGGTGACGGTGCCGTCGGGGTGGGCCGCGCGGGCGGCGTCCACCTGCGCGGAGAGCGGCAGGGCGCGCTCCCCGGCGGAGACGGTCAGCTCCTCGCGGTAGACGAACTTCTCGGCCGGGATGGAGAGGGCGTACAGCAGTCCGCTGACCGCCGCGATCAGCAGCAGCGGGCCGACCAGCAGGCCGGCGTAGAAGTGGATACGGAGGACGAGGGGCCGCAGCGCGGTCCAGACGCCGGGCGGCCGGGTGGAGCCGGCGGTCTCCCGGGCGGTCTCCTGCTCGGTCTCGGTCCTGATACCGGCTCTGGTGTCCGCGTCGTTCGCGGGTCCGCTGTCGGCGGACGTGTCGATGGACATGGTGGTCCTCGGTGTGGGAGGTCGACATGGGGAAGCGGCCCCCAGGTCAGACAGTCACTCCGGGGACCGTGGCACGGAATACGGCGGACGCGGGCGGACCCCGGCGCACCAGGGTGTGGCCGAGGAGCACCCCGGGGCGGAGCCGGGCGGCGGTCCGGGTGCGCACCGGGAGCCGGGGGGCACCCGGCAGCGGCACGGCGGTGACCGGCGGCCGCAGCGGGGTGAAGGCGAGAGCGCCCACGGCTCCGGCGAGCCGCAGGAAGGCGGCCTCGCCCCGGGCCAGCCAGAGGGCGCAGAAGGCGGCGCCGAGCAGATGGGCCGTGACCATGGCGACGGGCGACGGGCCGAGCAGGTCCATGGCGGGACCTGGCTCATGGCCGGTGCCGCCATGCGCGGCCGGCGCCGGGCCGTGGCTCTGGACCCGGGCGAAGACGAGGTGCAGCCCGCCCTGGACGGCGAGCAGCCCCAGGCCGATGGTGGCCGTTCCCCGGCGGCGGCGGGCGGCGACCCAGGCGAGGGCGGTCGTCACCGGGAAGGCGGGGAGGAGGACGGTGAGGGGGAGGTCGTGCCCGGATGTGTACGAATGACCCATCGCGGCCAGAGAGATGCAGATCGCCGCGAAGAGGGCGGCGCGGAGGGTGCGCAGGGGCGACCGGGCATCTGTCATGGTGCGGACATGTTGCCATTGGGTGGGGGCGGGCGGGAGGGGTGACCGGGCCTCTCGCCGGCCGGGGTGACCGTTTGCCCGCACATGTACGGGTTCGGACTTGCGGTGTCCGGGCCGCGTCGGTACGTGTGCGGTGCGCTCGTCCGGGGCCTTGCGGTGGCCCGCCCGCGTCGGTACGGGTACATCGCGCTCGTCCGGGCCCCGGCTGCCTGGCCCGTGGGTACGGGGGCCGCACCCTTTTTCCCCCGGCTTGGGGTACCGGTCCGCCTGTGCTGGCTGCGTGGGTGGGGGGTGCAGGGTCGCCCCCGCAGGGGATCGGCGGTAAGTCCGGCTTGCGCTGACCATAAGCCCTCGGTCCGCCGACCCCGAGGAGGTGAGCCCGGAGGCCACCACCAACCCGCACCACACCCGGTCCCGGAACCACCCGAACAAAACCAGCCTCGCCGGCGATTGAGGCGCGGGGGCCTCGGGGGCTGGCCCCCGACGACAACCCGAGCAAAACCAGCCCGTCCGGCGATTGAGGACGGACCCGCACCCTGCCCCGCCGCACAGGCGAACCTGCGGGCCCTCGTCGGGGACCAGTCCCCGAACCCCTGCGCCTCAAACGCCTGCGGGGCTGAATTTTGTCCAGCTTGCCGCAGGGGCGGACAGGTTCTCGGGCACATGGCATGTGCGGGCCCGTGTCGAGGGCCAGCCCCCGAGCCCCCGCGCCTCAAACTCCCCCAGACTTCGTCCGGGGGGACCCCCAAGAGGCTGGATTTTGCTCGGGTCGACGGCGAGACGGGTTTGTGCGGGTCGACCCGGCCCGGGTAGTGGTGCGGGTTGGCGGGGCCTCCGGGCTCACCTCCTCGGGGTCGGCGAGCGTACTCACGGGGTTTTGTGCGGGTCGGCCTCCGCCGATCCCCTGCGGGGGCGACCCTGCACCCCCACCCACACAGTCAGCGAAGGCGGACCGTACCCCCGGCGGGGGGGGGGGGAGGGAAGGTGCGGGACCCCGTACCGACACGGGCCAGGCAGCCGGGACCCCGGACGAGCGCGAGCAACCCGTACCGACACGGGTAGGCAGGGCGGGGCCCAGGACGAGCGCGGCGTCCTCGTACCGACGCGGGCCAGGCAGGGCGAGGCCACCTCGCGCGGGTGCTGGCCAACGTACCGACGCGGGCGGGCCACCGGGAGCCCGGACGAGCGCGCCCCGCCCGAACCGCCGCAGGCGGACACCGCAAGGGCGACCCGTACCACCGGGACGGGGGAGACGGGTGGTTCCCCGTTCGCCCGAGAGCTGATTACTTCGTCCGCGAGCGAAACCCACTGGCCCCGCGGCGACGCGACACGCAAGCTCGACGCATGAGACTACTGGTGCTGGGTGGAACCGAGTTCGCGGGCAGGGCCCTCGTCGCAGCGGGCGTCGAGCGCGGCTGGGAGGTGACGGTCTTCAACCGGGGGACGCGCCCCGTCCCGGCGGGCGTGGAGACGCTCGTCGGGGATCGTACGGAGCCGGGTGGGCTCGCCGCGCTCGAAGCGGGTGAGTGGGATGTCGTCGTGGACACCTGGGCGGCGCAGCCGCGGGCCGTCCGGGACACCGCGCGGCTGCTGCAGGGGCGCGTCGGGCGGTATGTGTATGTGTCGAGCTGTTCGGTGTACGCGTTTCCGCAGCCGGTCGGGTTCGACGAGTCGGCGCCGCTGGTCGCGGGCGACCCGGATGCGGGGGAGGTGGAGTATCCGCAGGCCAAGCGGGGTGGTGAGCTGGCCGTGCTGGATGTGTTCGGTGCGGAGCGTTCGCTGCTGGTGCGGGCCGGGCTGCTGCTGGGGCCGTGGGAGAACGTGGACCGGTTGCCGTGGTGGCTGCGGCGGGTCGCCGAGGGCGGGCCGGTGCTCGCCCCGGGGCCGGGGGGCAATCCGCTCCAGTACATCGACATCCGGGACCTGGCGGCGTGGACGCTCGACGCGGCCGCGGCGGGGCTGCACGGCCCGTACAACATGGTGAGCGAACAGGGGCACGCCACCATGGAGGAGTTGCTGACGGCCTGTGTCCGGGTGACCGGGTCGGACGCGGAGCTGCGCTGGGTCGACGCCCGTACGGTTCTGGACGCCGGGGTCGAGCCGTGGACGGAGCTGCCGGTCTGGGTGCCCCGGGAGGAGACGCCGGAGCTGTTCAACGCCGTCTACCGGCAGGACGTGAGCAAGGCGGTCGCGGCCGGGCTGCGGTGCCGGCCCGTGGCGGAGACGGTCGCGGACACCTGGGCGTGGATGCGGACCGAGGACCCGGACCGGCCCCGGCGGGCCCCGCGCCGGACCGTGGGGCTGGACCGGGCCGTGGAGGAACGCATCCTCGCGGACAAGGAGTGAGGGCAAAGGGGTGAGGGCAAAGGGGTGAGGACAAAGGGGTGAGGACAGGGCCGCTTCCCCCGGGGAAGCGGCCCGCCGCTCAGTGGGATCCCGGCGCCGGCAGCCGTCGCAGCGCCCTCGGCGTGTGCCAGTTGCGTTCGCCCAGCAGCGCCATCACCGACGGCAGCAGCACCATCCGGACCACCGTCGCGTCCAGCAGGACCGCGACCCCGAGCCCCACCCCCATCTGCTTCATGTCCTGCATGGAGAGCGTGCCGAAGACCGCGAAGACCGCCACCATGATCGCCGCAGCTCCGGTGACCGCGCCCGCCGTGCGGCACACGCCCTCCCGGATCGCGTCCCGGGTGGTGGCGCCCCGGTCGCGGGCCTCGCGGATCCGGGAGACCACGAAGACGTGGTAGTCCATGGAGAGTCCGAAGAGCACCACGAGGACGAAGAGCGGCAGCCAGCTCTGGACCGCGCCGACCTTCTCCGTGGCCAGCAGGGACGCGCCCCAGCCGTGCTGGAAGACGGCGACCATCACCCCGTACGCGGCGCCCACGGAGAGCAGGTTGAGCACGATCGACGTCACCGCGATGACATAGGAGCGGAAGCAGAACAGCATCAGCAGGAAGGTCACGGCGGTGATGAAGACGAAGACGGGGACGATGCCGTCCTGGAGCTGTTCGTTGAAGTCGACGGACCTGGCGAGTTCGCCGGTGACCCTGACCTCGGCGCCGGTGGTGTCGAAGGCGGCGGGGAGGGTCTTCGTGCGGAGCTTCGTCAGCGCGTCGACGGAGCGCTGTCCGGTGCCGTCCCCGGCGAGTTTGATCTCGATCTCGGCGATGTTGTGCCGCGGGTGGACGGTGACGTCGTCCTTGTCGAAGCCGGCGAGGGCGTCGCGGACCGGTGCGGCGTCGATGTCGTCGGCCCTGACCACGGCCCGCGCGGGTTCGGGGCCGCCCGGGAAGGCGTCCGTGATCCGCTCGTGGGCGACCGCGATCCGGTTGTCGGCGCCGAACTGCTTCTGCCAGCCGAGCTGTTCGGTGCGCATTCCGGTGGCGGGCGCGGCGAGTGCCAGGAGGACGACGGCACCGAGGGCGGCGAAGAGCCGGGGGCGGGCGAGGACCGGGCGGAGCACGGCCCCGGCGACGGCGCCGCTCTCCCGGCCGGAGCGGGCGGGGGCGTTGGCCCGTTTGCCGCGCGGGCGGCCCAGGAAGGGGATCCGGCCCGCTTCGACCCGGTCCCCCAGCGAGGCGAGCAGCGCGGGCAGCACGGTGACCGAGCCGGTCATCGCGATGAGGACGACGGTGATGGTGGCGACGGCGAAGCCCTCGAAGAGCATCAGCCCGGAGAGGAACATTCCGGCCATGGCGACCATGACGGTGACGCCGGAGACCAGGACGGCCCGGCCGCTGGTGGCGGCGGCGATCCGCAGCGCGGTGTCCGCGTCCCGTCCGGCGGCCCGTTCGTCGCGTTCGCGGCGCAGGTAGAAGAGGCAGTAGTCGACGCCGACGGCGAGCCCCATCAGGAACATCACGGAGTTCGTCGTCGGGGACAGCGCCAGCTGGTGGCTGATGAGCGAGAGCGCCCCGAAGGCGGCGAGGCAGGCGGTGAGCGCGAGGCCGACCGGCAGCAGGGCGGCGACGACGGCGCCGAAGGCGACCAGCAGGATCCCGAGGGCGAGCGGGACGGCGGTGAGTTCGGCCTTCAGCAGGTCGTCCGCGAGCAGGTCGTTCACCCACTTCTGGGAGCTGGCGCTGCCGAACTGGTGCAGTTCGATGTCCTCGTGGCGCCGGTCGACCGCCCGGACGGCGTCGAGGACCGGGCCCACCCGGTCGGGCGCGGTGTCGGCGTCCCCCGTGATCTCCAGGCTGACGAGGGCTTCCCGGCCGTCGGCCGACGGCACGGGCGGCGGTATGTCGGCGACCGCGCCGGTCCGTTCGACCACGTCGGCGAGTTCCGCGGCGGCCTGCCGCCAGCCGCCTTCCCGGCCGGCGGCGACGAGGACGAGTTCCCCCGCCGGGCGGTCGAGTCCGGCGTCCTCCAGGATCCTGTCGGCGCGGGCGGAGTCGCCGGCGCCCATCTCGGACGTGCTCATGTTGACCGTGCCCACGGCACCGCCGATGCCCGCTGTCAGCGCGACGAACAGCAGCCAGCCGATGATCGCCGTTCTGCGGTGGCGCGCGCTCCACATCCCCACGCGCGCCGCGATGTTCCCCTTCATGGCCCCCCGTTCCCGGATCCGATCCGTCCGGGGTGGCCCCCGTTCGGTGTCGAGAACGACCGTAGGAAGCGGCGCCCGTCGGCCCCAGCCGTCGAAGCCCCCTGCTCAGGAGGGTCAGGGCGAGCATTCGACGGTGGTGCTGGGTACACCCCCGCCCGGGGGCGGGCGGGCGTGTGGGCGCGGGGCGGCCGGGAGAGACTGGGCGCACCGACGGGCCGGGCAGCGGTGTCGCGGCGGAACATCGGGCGGGACATCAGGGGGACGGAAGTGGACACGATGAAGGTACGTGCGGCGGCGGTGGCCGGCGCCCGGGGGTTCGGGCTGGCGCTGCTGGGGTGGGTGGGGTCGGTGACCCTGTTCGTGCTGACCGTGGTGTCCATCTCGCTGATCCCGATCGGGATCGGTGTCCTTTCCACTCCGTCGCTGCTGGGGCTGGTGCGGGCGCACGCGATGGCCCGCCGGGGGCTGGCGGAGCGCTGGGAGTCGCTGCGGATCCCGGTCGCGTACCGGCCCCTCCCCCGGGATGTGCGGAGCGGGATCATCGGCCAGGTCGAGCGCTGTGCGGTGATGCTGAAGGATCCGGCCACCTGGCGGGATCTGCTGTGGCTGTGCACGGACATGACGGCGGGCCCGGCGGTCGCGGTCCTCGCGCCGGGGCTGATCCTCCAGGGTGTCTTCGCTCTGGTGCTGCTGGCGGGGGTGTGGCGGCCGATCGTGGACGCGCAGGACGGCGCCGCCTACTGGTACTTGTTCGTCCCGGTGGACAGCTGGGTCACCGCCGTGCTGGCGGCGCTGGTCGGCATCGTCCTGCTGGCCGTGACGCTCCGCGCCAACCCGGCGCTGGTCCGGCTCCACTTCAGGATCACCGCGGCGGTCCTGGACCCGGGCCGGCGCGGCGAGCTGGTGGAGCGGATCGACCGGCTCACCGAGACCCGGCACGACGCCCTGGACACGTCGGCCGCCGAGCTGCGCAGGATCGAGCGTGATCTGCACGATGGCGCCCAGGCCCGGCTGGTGGCGGTGGGGATGAACCTGGGGGTGGTCGAGGCGCTGATCGAGAAGGACCCGGCGCAGGCGAAGGCCCTGCTCACCCAGGCCAGGGAGTCGTCGGCGGAGGCGCTGACCGAGCTGCGCGACCTGGTCCGGGGCATCCATCCGCCGGTGCTGGCCGAGCGGGGTCTCGGGGACGCGGTCCGGGCGCTGGCGCTGCGGCTGCCGGTGTCCTGCGAGGTGACGGTGGAGCTGCCGGGCCGGGCGGACGCCCCGGTGGAGTCGGCGGCGTACTTCGCGGTGAGCGAGACGCTGGCCAACGCGGTCCGGCACGGGGGCGGGGACCGGATCTGGGTGGACATGACGTACGTGGAGGGCGCGCTGCGGATCTCGGTCACCGACAACGGGCGGGGCGGCGCGGTCGTCGGCCCGGAGCGCTCGGACGGTTCCGGAACCGGGCTGCGCGGGGTCGAACGCAGGCTCGGTACATTCGACGGCGTCCTGGCCGTCGGCTCGCCCGCCGGCGGTCCCACGATGGTCACCATGGAGATCCCTTGCGTGTTGTCCTAGCCGAAGACCTGTTCCTGCTGCGGGACGGGCTGGTGCGGCTGCTGGAGGCGTACGGCTGCGAGATCCTGGCCGCCGTCGAGAGCGGGCCCGAGCTGTCCAAGGCGCTGGCCGAGCTGGAGCCGGACGTCGCCGTGGTGGATGTGCGGCTGCCGCCGTCCCACACCGACGAGGGCCTCCAGTGCGCGCTGGCGGCCCGCCGGGCGCGGCCGGGTCTGCCGGTGCTGGTCCTCTCCCAGCATGTGGAGCAGTTGTACGCGCGGGAGCTGCTGGCGGACGGCACGGGCGGGGTCGGCTATCTGCTGAAGGACCGGGTCTTCGACGCGGATCAGTTCATCGACGCGGTCCGGCGGGTGGCCGGGGGCGGTACGGCGATGGATCCGCAGGTCATCTCGCAGCTGCTGACCCGGCGGGAGCGGGACCGGCCGATGGGCGGGCTGACGCCGCGCGAGCGGGAGGTCATGGAGCTGATGGCGCAGGGGCGGTCGAACGCGGCGATCGCGGAACGGCTGGTGGTGACCGAGCGGGCGGTGGCCAAGCACACGTCGAACATCTTCGCCAGGCTGGGTCTCGAAGTCTCCGACGACGACAACCGGCGGGTGCTCGCGGTCCTGGCCTATCTCGACCGGGGGTGAGCCGGGGTCCCAGATGTGTTGTCGGGGACCCCGTTGAACCTCCGGGGGCTTCCGGCCGTATGGAACGGCGCGCTTCTCCCTCCGCCCGGGCCCTGTGCCCGGCGACGAAGCAAGGAGTTCCATGGGACACCGAACGAGAAAACGCTCCCGGCTCGCCCACCGGCTCGTCGTCGCCTCGCTGGCGCTGGCCCTGGGCGGCGGCGGGCTCGTCGCGGTCCAGGTGTACGCGGTGGCCGGGGAGGACGGCGCGGGGCCGCCGGGCGGCGGGCTCCGGAACGCGGCCGCCGCCGGGCCCGCCACCGTCGACTGTCCGGAGGCCGCGCGGGCGCTGCCCCGCGAGCTGCCGCCGGGGGCCCGGGCCGCCGTCGACCGCGAACTGGCCCTGATCGACACGGCCGTCGCCGACGCCTACCGGCGGCTGGCCGGCCGGGCGGGGCCGCTCCGGGACGACCCGGGGCGCGTGGAACGGGAGGTCCTCGGTCCGCTGGACGAGGAGCGGCGGGCGGCCCTGGGGCGGATCGCCGCCGCCGTGGGCCAAGGTGGCGGCGGGGAACTGACCGCGCTCGGCGACTGTTCGTTACGGGGGACGGGCGACGACGGCGGCGACGGGGACGGCGACGGGGACGTGGGCGGGCCACCTGGGCCGGGCGGCGCGGCGGACCAGTCCGGGCAGGGCAACGGACCCGGCCCCTCCGACTTCGCCGACATCCGTACCGCGCCGCAGGCCGACGCCCCGCCCCGGCCCCGGGATTCCGCCTCCACCGGCAGCTTCACCAGCGACTGCGGGGTCAACGCCAACGGCCTGCGCAATCCCGACAATGTGATCGTCGCCCCGGGCGTGTCCAACGGCGCCCACCACATGCACGACTACATCGGCAACCAGGCCAACGACGCCTTCGCGGGCGACGACGACCTCGCCGCCGCCCGCACCACCTGCCGCAACCCGGGCGACCGCTCCTCGTACTACTGGCCGGTGCTGCGGCTCCGGAACGGCCGGGCCGAGCGCGACGCCGACGCCGACGGCGGGGGCCGGGACGGGAACGTGGGCGAGATCCGGACACCCGCCGAGGTCACCCTGGAGTTCACCGGCAGCCCCGTCGGCGAGGTGACCGCCATGCCCCGGCTGCTGCGGATCATCACCGGTGACGCCAAGGCGTTCGTGAACGGCCCGGCGAACGCCAACGCGTCGTGGAGCTGCACCGGGTTCGAGGACCGGCAGCTGCGGGACAAGTACCCGATCTGCCCCGGGGGCAGCCGGGTGGTGCGCACGTTCCGCTTCCAGAGCTGCTGGGACGGGCGGAACACCGACAGCGCCGACCACCGCTCCCATGTCGCCTTCGCGGACCGGGAGGGCCGGTGCGGGGACGGTTTCCGGGCGATCCCGCGGCTGGTGCAGCGGATCGTCTACGACGTGCCGCCGGGGCCCGGTTTCGCGGTCGACTCGTTCCCGGAGCAGCTGCACAAGCCGGTGACCGACCACGGCGACTTCATCAACGTCTTCGACGAGCAGCTGATGGACCGCGTGGTGCGGTGCGTCAACAGCGGCCGGCGCTGCCGCTGACCCACCGAAACGCTCCGCGGGCGGGCGTCCGGCGCGGACCGGACGCCCGCTCGCACCGGCACCCGCACCTCCGCCGCAGGGCACCCGCACCGGCACCCGCACCGCCGCCGCAGGGCACGGATCAGGCCGGTGTGGCGGAAAGAGCCGAGGTCTGTTCTCGGTCACCTCTGGCCGCCGCACCGGGACGCCCATCCGAGGTCACCAGGTGTACGGGTCAGCTCTTCCCGTGCCCCTCGTGCTCCCCGCCCGTACCAGGGCTCCCATGGCCCGCCGCCCGCTCCAGCGCGCCCCCGAGCCGGGCGCGGACCGCCGTCAGCGTCCGCTCCGGACCGGCCGCCACCCAGCGCCCGCCGACCAGATGGGTCCCGCCGTAGTCGTCGGCCTCATCGAGCCAGGCCCGCCGCCCCCGCTCGGTGGCAAAGGTGACCAGGACATATCTCCCGTCGTCCGTGGCACAGTTCGCCTGCCGCAGCTCGTCGGCGTCGGTCTGGAGATCGGGTACGCACCCCGCCAGGGCCGCCAGCTCCTCCAGGGTGCCGGCCGCCGGGGCCCGTACGGAGGGCCCCGGCGGGGTGGCGCTCCGGTCCGCGCCACGCCCGTCGCCACCGCCGCCGGAGGAACACGCCGCGGTGAGCGTCAGCAGCACAACTGCCCCCGCCGCGACGGAAGTACGGAGGGCACCCGGGTACACCTTTGTCCGCATCCGGCCATCGTGCCCCCGGGACATGGTTCGGCGGGGCCGAACGGCGGGTAACCTGCGCCACGCATGCACCGGCTGTGACGTGGGTAACACGGAGGCGCTGATGTACGAGCTGTCGAGACGCAGAATCCTGGGCACCGCGGGGGCGATCGGCGTGGGCACGGCCCTCGCCGGCCACACCTCCGCCGCGACGGCCGCACCGGCCGGAGCGATCGCGGGCGGCGCGGCGGTTTCCGCCGTCCCGTTCGACACCGCACCCGCGCGCGCCGCGCTGCGGCGGCTGCTCCCCCGCCACGAGGACCAGTTCCGGCTGCGGGCCCTCGACGGCGCCGAGCGGTTCCGGGTGACCGGCTCCGCGGGCCGGATCGAGGTCGCGGGGACCTCGCCCGCCGTCCTGCTCACCGGGGTCCACTGGTACCTCAAGTACGTCTGCCACGCGGTGATCTCCTGGGCGGGCTCCCAGCTCGACCTGCCCGCCCGGCTGCCCGCCCCCGGGCCCGCCCTGGAGCGGTCCGCGACCGTGCCGCACCGCTTCGCGTACAACGACACCCACGACGGCTACACCGGCCCCTACGCCGACTGGGCCCGCTGGGAGCGGCTCATCGACGTCCTGGCCCTGCACGGCTGCAACGAGGTGCTCGTCACCCCCGGCCAGGAGGCCGTCTACCACCGGCTGCTCCTCGACTTCGGCTACACCGACTCCGAGGCCCGCACCTGGCTGCCCGCCCCCTCGCACCAGCCGTGGTGGCTGCTCCAGAACATGAGCGAGTTCGGCGGTCCCCTCTCCCCCGCCCTGCTGGACAAGCGGACCGAGCTGGGGCAGCGGATCGTGACCCGGATGCGCCGGCTGGGCATGCGGCCCGTGGTCCCCGGGTACTTCGGCACCGTCCCCGACGGCTTCACCGCCCGCAACCCCGGCGCCCGGGTCGTCCCCCAGGGCATCTGGAACGGGCTGCGCCGCCCCGACTGGCTGGACCCGCGCACCCCCGTCTTCGCCGAGGTCGCCGCCGCGTACTACCGCTACGAGGAGGAGCTGTTCGGCGGGATCGACCACTTCAAGATGGATCTGCTGCACGAGGGCGGCACCCCGGGCGACGTCCCGGTGCCCGACGCGGCCCGCGCGGTCGAGACGGCGCTCCAGACCGCCCGGCCGGGGGCGACCTGGGTCATCCTCGGCTGGCAGTCCAACCCCCGCCCGGCGCTCCTCGACTCCATCGACACCTCCAAGGTGCTCATCGTGGACGGGCTCTCCGACCTGGACACGGTGAAGGACCGGGACACCGAGTGGGGCGGCGCCCCGTACGCGTTCGGCACCATCCCCAACTTCGGCGGGCGCACCACCCTCGGGGCCAACACCGACCGCTGGACGGAGAAGTTCACCGCCTGGCGCGACAAGCCGGGCAGCGCCCTGGCCGGCACCGCGTACATGCCGGAGGCCGCCGAGCGCGACCCGGCGGCGCTGGAACTCTTCACCGAGCTGGCCTGGCGCCGGGAGAAGATCGACCGCGGTGCGTGGTTCACCCGGTACGCGCAGATCCGCTACGGCGCCCGGGACGCGGCCGCCGAGGAGGCGTTCGCGGCGCTGGCCGCCACCGCGTACAAGCTGACCAGCACCGACGGCCGGCCCGTCGACTCGCTCTTCCTGCGCCGCCCCGGCATGGGGTCGTCGGTGGCGACCGCCTTCGACCAGGCGGGCTTCGACCGGGCGCTCGCCGCGCTGCTGCGGGTCGACGCGGGGCTGCGGGCCTCCGACGCGTACCGCTACGACATCACCGACCTGGCCCGCCAGGCGCTGGCGCTGCGCTCCCGGACCCTGCAACTGGCGCTGCGGGCCGCGTACGCCTCCCGGGACGTGACCGCGTTCCGGGGGGTGTCGGCGCTCTGGCTGAAACTGATGCGGCTCGCGGACACGGTCGCGGGCTGCCACCGGGCGTTCCTCCTCGGGCCGTGGCTGGAGGACGCCAAACGATTCGCCACGAGCACCGACGAGGCCGTCGAACTGGAACGCACCGCCCGGGTGCTGATCACCACCTGGGGCGACCGGGTGGCGGCCGCCGACCTGAGCAACTACGCCAACCGCGACTGGCAGGGCCTGATCAGCGATGTCCACGTACCGCAGTGGGAGCAGTACCTGACCGAGGTGGCGACCGCGCTGGAGGAGGGCCGCGCGCCCCGGGCCATCGACTGGTACCCGGGCGAGGAGGCGTGGACGAAGCAGCGGCGGACCTATCCGACGCGGCCCACCGGTGACGCCCACCGGGTGGCGCAGCGGGTGCACGACACCCTGGCGGCGGCGCCCTACCAGGGGCTGACGACGGTCGCGGTGGACCCGCCGGCCTTCAGCCCCGGCAGCCGGGGGACGGTGACGGCGACCTTCCGCAACCTCAGCGGGCTGCGGGCCACGGGCCGCGTGGACCTGGCGCTGACCGCGACCGGGGTGACACCGGAGCCGGAGGGCCCGGTGTCGATCCCGTCGGTCCCGGCCGGGGGCACCGGCTCGGTGTCCTGGCGGGTGACCGCGCCCGCCGACGCGCTCACGGAGCCGCTGCGGGCCGTCCCGTACGAGCTGAGCGTGGAGTACGGGCCCGAGGGCGCCGACCGGGTGAAGGTCGCGCAGCCGGGGGCGCTGTACCTGACGGCGCCGCTGGACGCCGGCTGGAGCACGTACACGAACAACGCGGCCGTCTTTGGCCAGCTCGGCGGCGTGCTCGCGGTCAACGGCTCCGGCAACGACCTCTGGCGCGGCACCGCGCACTTCGGGACCGCGTACCGCAAGGGCGCGCTGAGGCCGGGAACCTCGGTGGTGCTGCGGGTCGACGCGCAGGACAACACGGGTTCGTGGGCGCGGGCGGGGATCGTCGCCCGCAACGACCTGGCGGCGCCCGGGGACGCGGGTTTCGTCAATCTGGCGGTGACCCCGGGCCAGGGCGTGGTGTTCTCGTACGACTCGAACGGCGACGGCTCGCTGGACACCTACCGCCGGGTGACGGGCTTCCGCGCGCCGCTGCTGCTGCGGCTGACGCGGGGCACGGGTGCCTCCTTCACCGGTGCCTTCTCCGTGGACGACGGCGTCACCTGGCGGGCGGTGGGCACGGTGACGGCGCCCGGGGCCGCCGCCGTCGCCGACGTGGGCCTGTTCATGACGGCCATAAACGGGGGCAGCGGGGCGCGTGGCACGGTCCGTTTCAGCCGGTGGGCGGTGAGCGGCGGCTGATTCCCGTGAGGGTGAGGGTCCGGTGCGGCCGGTACGCGACGCGGGGAACAGGTGTGCGGAGCCGTCTCGGTAGGCTGTTCCCATGACGACCGGGGTTCGCCGCAGGATGGGCGTCGAGGAGCGCAGACAGCAGCTGATCGGTGTGGCGCTGGACCTGTTCAGCGCCCGCTCCCCCGACGAGGTGTCGATCGACGAGATCGCGACGGCGGCCGGGATCTCCCGGCCGCTGGTCTACCACTACTTCCCCGGGAAGCAGAGCCTGTACGAGGCGGCGCTGCGGCGGGCGGCCGACGATCTGGCCGCCCGGTTCGAGGAGCCGTGCGAGGGGCCGCTGGGCGCCCGGCTGCTGCGGGTGATGCGGCGGTACTTCGACTTCGTGGACGAGCACGGGCCGGGTTTCTCGGCGCTGATGCGCGGCGGGCCCGCCGTCGGGTCGACCACCACCAACGCGATGATCGACGAGGTCCGGCAGGCGGGGTACGAGCAGATCCTCGCCCATCTGGACGTGGACGACCCGCCGGTGCGGCTGTCGCTGGTGGTGCGCTCGTGGGTGTCGCTGGCCGAGTCCACGGCGCTGATCTGGCTGGACGGGCGGCGGATACCGCGCGCGGAGCTGGAGTTGCAGCTCGTGCACGACTTCGCGGCGCTGTGCGCGGTGAGCGCGGTGTACGACGACGAGATGGCCCGGATCGTCGCCGGGATGCTGGCGGACGAGCCGCTGGAGGGCCCGCTGGGGGTGCTGGTGTCGCGGCTGATGGCCATCGCCCCGGCGGCCCTGTCGCCCATGGCCCGGGTGCCGAGGCCCCGCAGCGGCTGATCCCCCGCACGGCGGGGCCCCGGGGCCCTGCCGTGCGGGGGAGGCGTCAGCGGCGCTGGAAGACGGCGACCGTCCGCGGCGGGACCTCGAAGGACCCCTTCCGGTACGACGCGGTCCGCACCACCGGGTCCGCGCCGCCGGCCTGCACGGGGTGGAGCGCGTACGCGGTGTCCGCGAGCGCGTCGATCCGCTGGACCTGCCGCTCCGGGGTGGCGTTGAAGACGACGACCAGGTCACCGGCGCGCATGGTGATCACACCGGGGGTCTCGTCCGGTCCGGAGAGCGGGAAGGAGACCTCGGAGCGCACCTGCTCCGCCGTGCTCAGGCCGAGGGCCTTCTCAGTGGTGCGGATCCGGAGCAGATCGCGGTGGGCGGCGGCCGCGCCGTTGATCTCCGTACAGCCCGGGGTGAGGGTCGGCGCGGTCAGCAGCGGCTTGGCGTACTCCCACTTGGGGCGGTTGTCGGCGGCGGGCGGCAGCCCCCGGCCGAAGCCGTTGCCGGAGCGGCAGTCCCACTGGATGGCGTTGTACCAGTCGCCGCTGTCGTACGAGTTGCGGTCGAGCGACTTGGAACGCAGCAGGTCGGTGCCCGCCTGGGAGAGCGCGGGCCCCTGCGAGAGGGTCGCCGTCGCCATCGCGAGGACGTGCGCGCGGGCCCGGTCGGCCGCCGTCGTCCCCTTCGGGAGCTTGAAGGCGAGGGCGTCGTACAGCGTCTCGTTGTCGTGGGCGTCGCTATAGGCGAGCGCGTCGCCCGGGTCCCGCGCGTAGCCGGCGGGGGCGCCGTTGTAGTCGACGTCGGAGCCCTTGACGGTCCGGCCCCGGGTGTCGGTGAAGGTGTACGAGGCGAGATTTCCGGTCAGTCCGACCTTGATGAGGTCCTGATAGTGCAGCAGCCGGGCCTTCTGTTCGGCGGGGGTGCCGTTGTCGGCGGCCGGGTTGGGGTCGGTGTGCAGACCGGAGGCGAAGCCCTGGACGCCGGGGTCCTCGTCGAAGGGGCCGCCGCCGCGCACGGCGTCGCGGGCCCGGTCGGAGAAGGTGGAAATACCGGTTCCGGCCATGTGCTTCTGGGTGGCCTGAATAAAGCGGGCGTCGTCGGCGATCTCGCCGAAGTTCCAGCCTTCCCCGTACAGGATGACCTTCTTTCCGTCGACGCCGTCCTTCGCGGGCGTCAGGGCGTCCAGGGCCGCGCGCACGGCGAGCATGTTGGCCTTGGGGTGGTGGCCCATCAAATCGAAGCGGAAGCCGTCGACCTTGTACTCCTTCGCCCAGGTGACGATCGAGTCCACGACGAGCTTGCCCATCATCGCGTGCTCGGGCGCGGTGTTGGCGCAGCAGGTGGAGGTGGCGACGGAGCCGTCGGCCAGGAGCCGCTGGTAGTAGCCGGGGACGATCCGGTCCAGGACGGACTTGTCGGACTGGCCGGCGGCGACGGTGTGGTTGTAGACGACGTCCATCACGGTCCGCAGCCCGGTGGCGTTGAGCCCGGCGACCATCTCCCGGAATTCGACGGTCCGGCGGGGGCCCTCGGGGTCGGAGGCGTAGGAGCCCTCGGGGACGGTGTAGTGCAGCGGGTCGTAGCCCCAGTTGTAGCCGTCCTTCGCGGCGGCCTTCGCCACGCACTCCTGCTGCCGGTCGGAGTCGGGGGCGTAGGAGGCGAGGTCGCAGCCGGGCCGCTGCTGGTCCCGCTCGCGCTCGGGGATGGTGCCGATGTCGAAGGCGGGCAGCAGATGGACGTACGAGGTGCCCGCGTCCGCGAGCTTCTTCAGGTGCCGCATGCCGTCGGAGCCCCGGTCGGTGAAGGCCCGGTAGCGGCCGGGGTGCTTCGCCGTGCGGTCCGCGATGGAGAAGTCACGGATGTGCAGCTCCTGGATCTGCGCGTTCCGCAGCGGGGTCGCGGCGGGTTTGCGCAGGGTGCGCCAGCCCTTCGGGGCCAGCTTCGGATCGCGCAGGTCGACGGCGAGGCTCTGGACGGAGTCGGTGGTCAGCGCCGTGGAATAGGGGTCGGTGACCTTGTTGACGACGTTCTTGCGGACGCTGGGCGCCCAGACGGAGACCTGGTAGCGGTACGCCTTGTTCCGCCAGCTCTGGGGGCCGGTCACGGACCAGACGCCGCTGGCGTCGTCGCGGCGCATCGGGACCGTACGGCCGCCGAGTTCGAGACGGACGGCGGAGGCGGTGGGAGCCCACACGGAGAGGGTGACGCCGCGCCGGTCGAAGGCCGGGCCGAGGGCGGCCTTCGTGGCCCTGCCCGCGTACAGGTCGTCCAGGACGCCGGGGATCTGCACCCCGGTCGCGGCGAGGAGCGCCCCGTTCGCGGCCCGCTGGGTGGCGACGATCTGGCCGCGCAGGGCGTCCTTCACGCGGTCGCGGTCGCGCGGGTCGACGGTGAACGCCGGGTACTGGGCGAGGTGCGGGAACTTCGCCTTCTGCGCGTCGGTCAGGGTGCCGGTCGTGAGGCGGAGCCAGCGGCCCTCGTCGCTGAGGGCGCCGTCCACGACGTCGATGCCGCCGGGCGCGTACACGAGCTGCTGGCTGGTGGCGTCGGTGGCCCGCACCTTCCAGACGACGGTGTCCCGGTCGATCCACTGGGCCTCGGCCCTGCCGAGGTCGAGCGCGGGCACGGCCCCCGCCTGGGGCAGGAGATAGCCCGGCCGGCCGGCGAGCAGATGGACCTCGTTGCCGTGGGTGGCGAGGTCGAGGGACTGGTCGGCGGGCAGGTCCTTCTCGTCGCCCTTGTGGAGGATGTAGCTGAGCGAGGTGGCGCCGGGCGCGAGCGGGACCTCGAAGGTGACACCGTAGGAGTCCTTGCTGACGGGCATCAGCGGCTTCGCCCAGTCGGTGGGGTTCGCGGCCCCGGTCCAGGTGTGCAGCCCCCAGCCGTCGTAGTCGCCGCCGGGGCGGTGGTAGCGCAGGAGCGCCTTGGACTTGTCCTGCGGCGGGTAGACCCCGGCGGGCGCGCGGTCGGCCTGGCCGTCCTTGCCCTGCTCGGTCCAGACCTGCCCGGTGCGGGAGAGGTCGACGGTCCGCTCGGGTCCGTCCGCGCTCCCGTCCCCGCCGATGATCGTGTACGGGACGGTCGCGGCGCCCTCGGGGAGCTTCACCCAGGCGAACGCGCCGTACGCGTCCCGGCCCGTGAAGGCGGCCTCGCCGTACGGGGTGCGCAGCCGCAGCCCCTCGTACTCCCCATCGGCGCGGCGGTGGTGGACGACCGCGTACGCGCGCTCGACGGCGACCGGCTTCTGCGGCGGCGGGGTGGCTCCGGCGGTGGTGGAACCGGTCGCGGAATCGGTGCGTCCGGCGGCGTCGACGGCGACGGCCTTGTACCGCAGCGGCGTCCCGGCCTTCACCTCGGGGCCGAGGTACTGCGTGACCCGGTAGGGGGCGTGGTCGGCGGTGCCCAGCGTCCGCCAGGGGCCGTTGCCCACCTGCGCGGCGAAGACGACCCGGCCGAGCTGTCCGCCGTCCGCGTCCGCGCCGATCTCCACGGTGCCGCTGGCCCCGGCGGCCGGGGTCTGCAGGCTGACCACGGGCTTCTCCGTGGGCAGCGGCTGGGGCCGGTCCGCCCGGAGCACGACGGTGGAGAGCGCGGGCACGGTGACGGTGATCCGGCGGTCGGCGCCGCTGCGGACGGGCGCGTGGCCGCCGTAGAGGCCGCGGAAGGAGGCGTGGGCGGTGCCGGTGGTCAGCTCCACCGTGCGGGGCCCGGTGGCGTTGTTGACAGCGACGACGTACTCGACGCGCCGCTTGGCGTCGGTGCGCGAGTGCGCGTACACGGAGCCCTCGGCGTACCGCTGCTGCTGGACGCCGTCCCGGAGCGCCGGGTGCGCCGTGGTCAGCTCGGAGAGCGCGGCGATCGAACGGTAGAGGGGGTGGGCGGTGTCGTAGGCGTCGGCGGCGTGGGTGCGGTCGGTGCCCAGCTGGTCGTCGTCCAGGTAGTCGGGGGTCGCCGACGCGAACAGGGGCTGGCGGGCGTCCTTGTCGCCGCCGGCGCCCGTGAAGCCCTGCTCGTCGCCGGAGTAGACGACGGGGTTGCCCCGGGAGAGGAACATCAGCTCGTTGGCGAGCCGGGCCCGGCGGACGAGTTCGGCGTCCGTGGCCTTCGGGTTGTCCTGCTTCAGGAAGGTCCCGATCCGGCCCATGTCGTGGTTGCCGAGAAAGCTGACCTGGCTGTACGCGTTGGCCCGGTCGGTGGTGTAGCGGTGGTCCTGGGCGAAGACCCTGGCCAGCCGGTCGGCGGGCGCCCCCTGGGAGGCGTAGGCGCGGGCGGCGTCCTGGAGGGGGAAGTCGAGGGTCGAGTCGAGCCGCCCCCGGGTCACGTAGGGCGCGGTCTGCGCCGGGTCGGCGGAGTAGACCTCGCCGAACATGAAGAAGTCGTCCCGGCCCTGCTTCGCCGCGTACGCGTCGAGGGCGGTCGCCCACTGGGTCCAGAACTCCATGTCGACGTGTTTCACGGTGTCGATCCGGAAACCGTCGATGTCGAAGTCCCGCACCCACTTCTGGTAGATCCGCTCCATGCCCCGCACGACCTCGGGCCGCTCGGTCCACAGATCGTCCAGACCGGAGAAGTCGCCGTGCTCGGCGCTCTCCCCGGCGAAGGTGGAATCGCCCCGGTTGTGGTACATCGTGGGGTCGTTGAGCCAGGCGGGCACCTTGCCGGTGTCACGGGGGCTCGGGGTGTACGGGAACGTGTCGCCGTCCACGGCCGGGACGCCGTCGCGGTCGGCCGTGTCGTCGAAGGGCCGGCCGGTGCGGTCGAGGTAGGGGAAGGCGCCCTTGGGCTTGTAGCCGTACTTCTTCTCGGCGTAGTCGATGGTGTCGGCGGTGTGGTTGGTGATGACGTCGAAGTAGACCTTCATGCCCTTGGCGTGGGCGGCGTCGATCAGGCGCTCCAGGTCGGCGTTGGTGCCGAAGTGGGGGTCGACCTGGGTGAAGTCGGTGATCCAGTAGCCGTGGTAGCCGGCGCTGGCGTCCTTGCCCTCGCCCTGCACGGGCCGGTTCTTGAAGATCGGGGCGAGCCAGATGGCGGTGGTGCCGAGGCCCTTGATGTAGTCGAGCTTCGCGGTGAGGCCCTTGAGGTCGCCGCCCTGGTAGAAGCCCTTGTCGGCGGGGTCGAAGCCGGTCGCGAGCCGGGAGCCGGTGAGGCCGCCCCGGTCGTTGCGGGTGTCGCCGTTGGCGAACCGGTCCGGCAGGACGAAGTAGAACTGCTCCCGGGTCCGGTCGTGGCGCGTGGGCTCGGCGGCGAGCCGGGCGTCGGAGGGGGGACGGGGGGCCTTGGCGCCGGGCGCCGCCGCGAGGGCGGGCGTGGCGGGCAGGAGGGTGGCGCAGAGGGCGGCGGCCAGGGTGGCCGCCGCCGTTCTGGGGCGTATCACGGTTGTCTCCCGTGTGCGGAGGGTTGTCGATGGGGGTACGACTACGAGCAGGAACGTTTGGCCACGTGGAGAGCGAGGGCGGTGTTCGGGGCGAGGCTCGCCGTGAAGCGGCCGGACGGGTTCACGGTGACGCCGCGGCCCGACTGGACGTCGCAGTACGTCCCGGCCGGCAGCCCGGTCTGGAATTCGCGGGTCAGCGTCCCGGCCTCGCGGTTGATGGCCACATAGCCCTTGGTACCGCGCCCGAAGGCGATGCGGTCGGCGCCGTTGTCCCACCAGTGGGCGACCGGCTCGCCCCGGACGGCGTTGCGGAAGCCGACCATCGCGGCTATCTCGGGCCAGGCGTGCTGGCACTTCCAGCCGTCGCGCCAGCAGGCGTCGACCCGGCCGCCGTTGGGCGGGCCCGCGTCCTTGTCGGTCCACTCGTAACCGGAGTGCACATCGGGCGCGCCGTAGGGCCAGGCCAGCATGAAGACGTTCGCGAGGGTGTAGAGGGCGCCGTCCTTGTAGCTGAGGGTGTCGCCGAGGCGTTCGGTGTCGTGGTTGTCGACGAAGACGCCGGCCTGCCCTGAGGGCAGATAGCCCCAGCCCTCGCCGTAGTTGCGCAGGTAGGCCAGGTTCTCGTGGTGGAAGACGCGTTTGAGGTCGCGGGCGTAGCGGAACTCCTGGACGTCGCCGGTCCCCAGGTATTCGCCGGGGCCCACCGGCTCGCCGTCGCCGTGGATGACCTCCTGCTTCCAGTACACGCCGGGCCGGGTGAGCCGGGACCTGATGTTCGCGAGGTCGGCGGCGGGCATGTGCTTGGCGGCGTCGATCCGGAAGCCGTCGACGCCGAGGGAGAGCAGGTCGTTCAGATAGCCGGCGATCCGGCCCCGGACGTACTCCTCGCCGGTGTCGAGGTCGGCGAGGCCGACCAGTTCGCAGTGCTGGACGTGCCAGCGGTCCTGGTAGTTGACGATGGGGTGGCGGCAGTCGTCCAGGTCGGCGCCGGAGTAGATCCCGGGATAGTCGTACTTGCGGTACGCCGTTCCGCCGGTGCCGGTGCCGTCGCCCGCGGCCATGTGGTTGATGACGGCGTCCACGACGACCTTCACCCCGGCGGTGTGGCAGGTGTTCACCATCGAGGCGAAGGCGGCCCGGTCACCGAGCCGTCCGGCGATCCGGTAGCTCACGGGCTGGTACGAGGTCCACCACTGGGGCCCCTGGATGTGTTCCTGCGGCGGGGAGACCTGGACCTGGCCGTAGCCGGCCGGGCCGAGGGTGTCGGTACAGGCTTTCGCCACCGAGTCGAAGCGCCACTCGAAGAGGACGGCGGTGACGTCCTTCGTTCCGGGCGGGGCCGCCTGCGCGGTGCCCGCGGGCGCCATGACGGCGGCCGCCACGGCTGCCACGAGGGCGAGCGCGGCCGCCAGAGGTCTGCTGGCCATATCTCCTCCTGCACAACGCTGTGCACGGGTGGGGGATGTGTGCGGCACCCCCGGCCCTGTGAGGGCTCTCGGCCGGGGGCGGACAGCCTCGTCAGACAACGCGCCGTGCCCTGAAAGGCTCTTGAACTTTTCTGCAAGCCGACTGCCGGACAGCCGGTCACCCTGTCGGGTTCCTGCCGTTTACGTCGGTTTCCTGTCATGTCCGGGCGGCTCGCCGGATGGTGCGGCAACCTTCCTTCACTGCCTGGCAGCAGACCGTAAAAGAGCCCGGTCGGCAGGTCAACCCCCGCAGCACACCGCCTGGTAGCTGCTACGACATCCGCAGGACACGAGGAGGTCACAACATCGAAATCTTGCCGATTTTGTTCTGCAAGGTCTTTCGCAAAGTCTTGCAGGACTGTTAACTTCACGCCGCAGCCCGGCCCGAGGACAGGCCAGGCGCCTGACCTCAATGAGGAGATCACCATGCGCAGGGGCATCACCGTCGCCGCGATAGCCGGCGTGCTGGCTCTGACCGCCACCGCCTGCGGCGGCAGCGAGGGCGGCGGCGACAGCAGTGGGAAGAAGGCCGCCGAGGACCCGCAGAGCGTGTCCGGTTCCATCACCTGGTGGGACACGTCCAACGAGGCCGAGGGCCCCACGTACGACAAGCTGGTCGAGGCCTTCCAGGACGAGTACCCGAAGATCAAGGTGAACCGCACCTCGGTCTCCTTCGACCAGGCGGAGCAGAAGTTCAAGACGGCGGCGCAGTCGGGCAAGGGCGCCCCTGACGTCATCCGCACGGACGTGGGCTGGTCCGCCGGGTTCGCGAACCTCGGCTACCTCCAGCCGCTCGACGGCACCCCCGCCCTGGACGACGCGGCCGACTTCCTGCCCGGCCCGCTGTCCACCGCGAAGTGGAACAACGAGACCGTCGGTGTCCCGCAGGTCACCGACACCCTGGGGCTCCTCTACAACAAGGAGCTGTTCGAGAAGGCCGGGATCGCCAAGCCGCCGGCGACGTGGGACGAGTTCATCGCCACGGCGAAGACGATCAAGAAGAAGACCGGTGTCACCGGCACCATGCTCAACCCCGAGGGCTACTTCTCGCTGGCGTTCCTCTACGGCGAGGGCGCGGACATGCTCGACGTCGAGCAGAAGAAGATCACGGTCAACTCGCCGGAGGCCGTGAAGGCCATGGAGACCGCGCTCCAGCTGACCAAGTCCGACGTCGCCCTGAAGCCGGCCACCACCGACGGCTATGTCGCGGCGCAGACGGCGTTCAAGGACGGCAAGGTCGCCATGATCGTCAACGGGCCGTGGTCGGTGAGCGACAGCTACGGCGGCAAGGCGTTCACGGACAAGGCCAACCTGGGCATCGCCAACATCCCGGGCGGCTCCTCCGGTACGGCGGCGGCCCCGATCGGCGGCCACAACTACTCGGTCTACCGGGGCTCGAAGAACAAGGACGCCTCCTACCTCTTCGTGAAGTTCATGTCCTCCGCGAAGAGCCAGGAGCTGACCGCGAAGGAGATCAACACCCTGCCGACGCGGAAGTCCGCGTACACGGCCGAGGTGGTGGCCGACCCGGTGAAGAAGGCGTTCCAGCAGGCCCTGACCGTCTCCAAGTCCCGCCCGGTGATCCCCGGCGTCGGTGACCTCTTCGTCGCCTTCGACCAGCACTACGTGAAGATCCTGCGCGGCGACACCTCCCCGAAGGACGGCCTGGACGCGCTGGCCAAGGAGTGGAACACCAAGCTCCTGAAGGACTACACGGTCGGCTGACCCCACCCGCCCCGGCCCCCGGAGCACCGCACCGGACCGCACCGGAGCAGGGGGCCGCACCGGAAGGGCACCGGGCCGCCGCCACGCGCGCGGCCCCCAGGCCCCGGTCCGGCCGGCTGGGGGAGCCGCCCCGCCATCGCGTGGGACGGATTCCCACGCGCCCAGCCGGCCGGTCCGGCCCCCGGCCCGGACCCCCGGGCCCGTACCCGTACGACCCCGCAAGCCACCTCCCGGAGACAACCGGAGAATGATGAGCACCCTCATAGTCAGGACCAGACGGTCCTTCGCCACCCACTGGTACGCGTGGGCCATGGTCCTGCCCGTGGTGGTGGTCCTCGCCGTGCTCGTCGGCTATCCGCTGGGCCGGGGCATCTATCTCTCGTTCACCGACGCCAACGAGGCCAACATCGGCCGGACGATCGGCGACTTCACCGTCCCGGCGACCTACCAGTACGTCGGACTCGACAACTACTGGCACATCCTCTCCGGCCGGGAGGGCTCCTTCTACCCCCGGCTGACCTGGACGATCGCCTGGACGGCGAGCTGTGTCGTCCTGCACTACACCATCGGTCTCGCCCTGGCGCTGCTGCTCAACCGCAAGCTGCGGGGCCGCTCGGTCTACCGGGTGCTGCTGATCCTGCCGTGGGCGGTCCCGGCGTTCGTCGCCGCGTTCGCCTGGAAGCTGATGTACAACACCAACAACGGTGTGTTCAACGCCCTGCTGGGGAAGATCGGCGTCGCCCCGGTGGACTGGCTGGGCGACCCCTTCGTCCAGAAGCTGTCCGTCATCGCGGTGAACACCTGGCTGGGGGTGCCGTTCATGATGGTCGCCATCCTCGGCGGCCTCCAGTCCATCCCGCGCGAGCTGTACGAGGCCGCCGAGATGGACGGCGCCTCGCCCTGGCAGCGGTTCTGGAACGTGACCCTGCCCGGGCTGCGGCCGGTCAGCTCCACGATCGTGCTGCTGGGCACCATCTGGACCTTCAACATGTTCCCGATCATCTTCCTGGTGATCGGCCAGGCCGGTGGCACCGAGAGCGAGATCCTGGTGACCTACGCGTACCGGCTCGCCTTCCAGGGCGTACGGGACTACGCGGGCTCCGCCTCGTACGGCATCGTGATCCTCTCCCTGCTCCTGGTCTTCTCCGTGTTCTACCGAGGGATGCTCAAGCGTCAGGAGGCCGCCAAGTGACCACCCTGCAACAGCGGGAGCGGGCCCGGACGACGGACGTCGTACCGCTTCAGGTGCGCGGCCGCGACGAGCGCTCCCGGGGCGCCTCCATAGCCCTGCACACCACCCTGGCCGTCGCCAGCCTGATCGCCGTCTTCCCCGTCGTCTTCATCTTCCTGGTGTCGATCCGGGGCGAGAACGGCTGGACCCACCCCATGGAGATGGAGGGCTTCACGCTCTCCAACTACACGCATGTGCTGGGCGAGACCGAGTTCGCGACCTGGATGCTGAACTCGGTCGTCATCGCCGTCGGCACCATGCTGGTGGGCGTGCTGATCTCGGCGAGCGCCGGGTACGCGCTGTCCCGGATGCGGTTCCCCGGGCACGCGCCGCTGATGTGGACCTTCCTGATCTGCCAGATGTTCCCGGTGGCGGTGCTGATCGTGCCGCTCTACAACATCCTCGGCGCGCTGGGGCTGCTGGACAGCTACGGCGGTCTGATCCTGACCTACTGCTCGGTGTCGGTGCCGTTCTGCGCCTGGATGCTGAAGGGGTACTTCGACACCGTCCCGGTCGAGATCGACGAGTCGGGCCGGGTGGACGGGCTCACTCCGTTCGGCACGTTCTGGCGGCTGATCGTGCCGCTGGCCCGGCCGGGGCTCGCGGTGACCGCGTTCTACACCTTCCTCACCGCCTGGGGCGAGGTCGCCTTCGCCACCCAGTTCATGAGCAGCGAGACCAAGTACACGCTGGCCGTCGGGCTCCAGACCTTCGTCGGACCGCACCGCGCCGAATGGGGTCTGATGACCGCGTCCTCGGTACTGATCATGCTGCCGGCGGCGCTGCTGTTCTTCTTCGCGCAGAAGCATCTGGTCGCGGGGCTGACGGCGGGCGGCACCAAGGGCTGAGCCGCGAGGCGCCCGGCGCGGGCGGGGGCCCGCCCGTGTGCCCGGGCCGGGGGCCCGCTCTGGTGTCCGGGGCCGTACCGGAAGCGTTGAGCACGGGGACACCGGGGAGAACACTCCCGTACCGGGAAAACATCCTGTACGGGGACAACTCCGTAGCAGACGGTATCGCAGCGGACAACTCCCAGCAGATGCCAGCACAACAACGTATTTGATGACTTTCAAGGGAACGTACATGACCCAGGAGCTCGCTCCCACCCTCCGTGACCAGTCCGCCGCCCAGCAGGCCGGCTGGTGGCGGGACGCCGTCATCTACCAGGTGTACGTACGCTCCTTCGCCGACAGCGACGGCGACGGGATCGGGGATCTGCGCGGCGTCCGGCGCCGGCTGCCCTACCTCGCCGAGCTGGGCGTCGACGCCGTCTGGCTCACCCCCTTCTACGCCTCGCCGCAGGCCGACGGCGGCTACGACGTCTCCGACTACCGGGTGGTCGACCCGCTCTTCGGCGACCTGGCCGACGCCGACGACCTGGTCCGCGAGGCCCACCGGCTGGGGCTGCGGGTCATCGTCGACATCGTCCCCAACCACACCTCCGACCAGCACGCCTGGTTCCGCGCCGCCCTCGCCGGCGGCCCGGAGCGCGAGCTGTACCACTTCCGGCCCGGCAAGGGCGAGCACGGCGAACTCCCGCCGAACGACTGGGAGTCCGTCTTCGGCGGCCCCGCGTGGACCCGCACCGAGGCCGGCGACTGGTATCTGCACCTCTTCGCACCCGAGCAGCCGGACCTCGACTGGAACCGGCCCGAGGTCCGCGAGGAGTTCGACTCGATCCTCCGCTTCTGGCTGGACCTGGGCGTGGACGGCTTCCGGATCGACGTCGCCCACGGCATGGTCAAGGCCGAAGGACTGCCGGACATCGGGCTGAGCGAGCAGGCCAAGCTGATCGGCGCCCAGGTGCTGCCCTTCTTCGACCAGGACGGTGTGCACGAGATCCACCGCTCGTGGCGGACCCTGCTCGACGGTTACGAGGGCGAGCGCATCGGCGTCGCCGAGGCCTGGGCGCCCACCTCCGAGCGGCTGGCGCTCTATGTCCGCCCCGACGAGCTGCACCAGGCGTTCAACTTCCAGTTCCTGACGTGCGACTGGGACGCCACCGCCATGCGGAAGGTGATCGACGAGTCGCTGGCGGCCACCGCGTCGGTGGGCGCGCCCACCACCTGGGTGCTCTCCAACCACGACGTGGTCCGGCACACCACCCGCTACGGCGGCGGCGAGCAGGGGCTGCGCCGGGCCCGCGCGGCGGCGCTGCTGACCCTGGCGCTGCCCGGCTCGGCCTATGTCTACCAGGGCGAGGAGCTGGGGCTGCCCGAGGTCGAGGAGCTGCCGGACGCGGTCCGCCAGGACCCGGCGTTCTTCCGGGGCGACGGCCAGGACGGGATGCGGGACGGCTGCCGGGTGCCGCTGCCGTGGTCGGGCACCGAGGCCCCGTACGGCTTCGGCCCCGGCGGGAGCTGGCTGCCGCAGCCGGAGTCCTGGCGGGGCCTGTCGGTGGCGGCGCAGAGCGGCGACCCGCGCTCCACGCTGGAGCTGTACCGCTCGGCGCTGGCGCTGCGCAAGGAGTTGCCGGGCCTCGGCGACGGGGAGCTGGAGTGGCTCGCGGCCCCCGAGGGCGTGCTGTCCTTCGGCCGCACGGGCCTGGTCTGCACCCTGAACACCCTGGCCACGGAGGCCGAGATGGCGGTTCCGGGGCGTCCGGTGATCTCCTCGGCGGCGCTGGAGTTCGGCGGCGGCTCGGTCCGTATCCCCGGCGAGACCTGCGTCTGGTGGGCAGTCTGACATGCGGCGGGTACAGTCCACCCCTGTGACCGCACCCGCACGACTGGCCGACATAGCAGCCCAGGCGGGGGTCAGCGAAGCGACGGTGAGCCGCGTGCTCAACGGCAAGCCCGGTGTCGCCGCGACCACCCGTCAGTCCGTCCTCGCCGCCCTGGACGTACTCGGCTACGAGCGACCCGTGCGGCTGCGCCGGCGCAGCGCGGGGCTGGTCGGCCTGATCACCCCCGAGCTGGACAACCCGATCTTCCCGGCGCTGACGCAGGTGATCCAGCAGGCGCTGACCCGGCAGGACTACACGCCGATCCTGGCGACGCAGACGCCGGGCGGGGCCACCGAGGACCAGCTCACGGAGATGCTGGTGGACCGGGGGGTCTCGGGGATCATCTTTGTCTCGGGGCTGCACGCGGACACCACCGCCGACATGCGGCGCTACGAGGAGCTGCGCGCCCAGGGCATGCCGTTCGTCCTGGTCGACGGCTTCTCGCCGAAGGTGCGCGCGCCCTTCATCTCGCCGGACGACCGGGCGGCGATGAGGCTGGCCGTGACGCATCTGGTGGCGCTCGGCCACACCCGGATCGGGCTGGCCCTCGGGCCGCGCCGGTTCGTGCCGGTGGTCCGGAAGATCGAGGGCTTCGTGGCGGTGGTCCGGGACCAGCTGGGGCTGGCGGCGGGGGTCGTGGAGTCGGAGTTGATCCAGCACTCCCTGTATTCGCTGGAGGGCGGGCAGGCGGCGGCGTCGGCGCTGCTGGACCGGGGGTGCACGGCGGTGGTGTGCGCCAGCGACATGATGGCGCTGGGGGCGATCCGGGCGGCGCGGCAGCGCGGTCTGGAGGTGCCGGACGACGTCTCGGTGGTGGGGTTCGACGACTCCCCGCTGATCGCCTTCACCGATCCGCCGCTGACCACGGTCCGCAAGCCGGTGCCGGCGATGGGGCAGGCGGCGGTGCGGGCGCTCCTGGAGGAGATCCGGTCGGGGTCGGCGGCCCCGGGGGCGGACCGGGAGGATTCCGGTACGTACGGGGAGTTCGTCTTCATGCCGGAGCTGGTGGTCCGGGGTTCCACGGCGTCGGGTCCGAAGGTGGCCCCGCGCGGCTGAGCGCCCCCGAGTCGGATCCGGTCCGGCCCCGGCACCGGCACCGGCCTCGGCTCCAGTGCCCGTTACCACCGCTTGTAAACCCTCCGTAAGGGCAGGCCGTATCCTCCTTGGGGTGGAGCGGTCGCGGTGGTGACGAGCCCGGGGGATGATCGGTGGGTGAGCGTGCGTCTGGCAGACTCTCGTTCCATGGGTGAGACGAACACACGGACAAAGGATGGCAGGGCCATCGACTCCTCACTCATGGCGGACGGCGCAGTCGATTCCCCTCCTGCCACGTCCGCGAACTCCGGCCCCCGCCGCTCCGTGCGACTCCGTCGCCCCACCTCTTTCCAGGGGCTTTTCCGGGAGCGTTTCCAGGGATTGCGGTCGCCCCGGCGGCCCCATATCTGGTTCGAGATCCTGCTCATCGCGATCAGTTACTGGGCCTATTCACTGATCCGTAACGCGGTGCCCGAGCAGAAAGTGGCCGCGCTGCGCAATGCCGACTGGATCTGGGAGTTCGAGAAATCCCTGGGCCTGGCTTTCGAGCAGACGGTCAACCATGCCGTGAACTCGGTCACATGGCTGATCGTGGCCATGAACTACTACTACGCGACGTTGCACTTCATCGTGACGATCGGTGTCCTGGTCTGGCTCTACCGCTGGCATCCCGGGCGCTACGCGGCGGGCCGTCTGGTGCTCTTCGCGACGACCGGGGTGGCCCTCGTCGGCTATTACCTCTTCCCGCTCGCGCCGCCCCGGCTGATGGAGGGCGTGCATTTCATCGACACCGTTCTGGTCCATGAGACCTGGGGCTCCATGGCCTCCGGCGACCTGAAGAACATGTCGAATCAATACGCCGCCATGCCGTCGATGCACATCGGCTGGTCGCTCTGGTCCGGCCTCATCATTTTCGCGCTGGCCTCGGCGCCCTGGGCGAAGATTCTGGGCCTGTTGTACCCGGTGGCGACCCTGGTCGTCATCGTGGCCACCGCGAATCATTTCTGGTTGGACGCGGTGGGCGGAATTCTCTGCCTCGGTGCCGGTTTCGCACTGTCGTACGGCTGGTACCGCGCGCTGCCGCACCGGCTGCCGAAGACCCCCGGCGCGGAGCGCGCGGGCGGGGCGCCCGAGGCGAATGGGGCGCGCGAGGCGCGTGAGAAGGCACACGCCTGAGACCGGAACTCCGGCCGGCGGGGCCCGCGTACAGGCCCTGCCGGCCGGAGTGTTCCGCGCGCGTGTGCATATGCCACAGGGATATGCGGCAATCGACAGGGGGTCTTCGGCTCCCCGGCGTCAGCGGGACAGGGCCGCCCAGCGGTCGGCGGCCGCGTCCCGCTCCCGGTGTGCCCTCTCAGTGGCCGCAGTGCCCGCCGTGCCTCCCGGGGCACCCGTGGGCGGGCAGAACTCCGCGTCCACCGGGTTCGCGGTGGGCATCCCCCGTACCCCGTTGAGGTTGTAGCTGAACAGATGGCGGCCGTCGGGAGTGGCGACCATCTCGCTCACCGCTCCGTTCACACCGCCGCTGTGGCTCCACAGCGTGGCCCCGCAGCCGTTGCGGACGGTGTAGATCCCGAGGCCGTAGCTGGAGTACAGGGCGTCACCGGGGGTGGCGACGGCGGTCTTCATCGCGGCGAGCTGCCGCGCGGGCAGCAGCCCGCCCCGCAGCAGGGTGCCCAGGAAGCGGTTGAGATCGGCCGTGGTGGAGATGATGTCCCCGACCCCCCACGCCCACGACATGTTGTTCTCGGTCACCTCGTGGTACCTGGTCGCGGCCGGGTCGTCGCTCATCGTGGCGTAGTTGCGGGCGCTCGGTGCCGGAATCCGGGGGTCGCGCCCGGGGAGGCTGGTGCCGCGCAGCTTCAGCGGCTCGATGATCCTCTCCCGTATCTCGTGCTCGTAGCTGTTCCCGCCGGCCTTCTCGATGATCAGCCCGGCCAGGACATAACCGGTGTTGGAGTAGGAGTGATGGGTTCCGGGCGCGAAGTCGGGCCGGTGCGCCAGGGCGGTCCGTACCAGGTCACGCGGGGTGTACGTGTGGTAGCGGTAGTGGAAGAACCCGGGGGCGAGCAGGCTGCGCGCGCGGAAGTCGGGGTCGCTGGTGTAGTTGAAGAGGCCGCTGGTGTGGTTGAGCAGCTGCCGTACGGTGATCTTCCGGCCGTCGTTGCCGTTGCCGCGCACCAGCCCCGGCAGATGCTTCTCGACGCTGTCGTCCAGATCGAGCCGGCCCTCGGCCTCCATCTGGAGCAGCACCACCGCCACGAAGGTCTTGGTGATGCTGCCGGCGCGGTACTTGTCGTGCGCCCCGCGCGGGGTGCCCGTCACGAGGTCGCCCACCCCGGACGTGCCCTTCCACACCCCCTTCGAGTCCCTCGCCTCGCCGGTGACCCCCGGGATGCCCTGCGCGACCAGGGTGTCGAAGGCCCGCTGGGTCGCCTCGTGTCCCCCGCCGCCGCCCCGGGTGCCGCCGGTGTCGCGGGCCTGCGCGGGGACGGTGAACACCGTGGCGGCCACCGCCGCCGCGACCACCCCGACCAGCCCTGCCCGCCGTGTACGCCGTACCCGTCGTCCTGCCGTCATATCGCTGCTCCCCTGATGCCGGTGGTGCGGTCGCGATCGGATGTCACCAGAGAGGACCGTGGGCACTCGGGCGGGGGTTGATCCACGGAAACACCTTGGCCGGGAAGCGATGGCGGATGCGCCGAAATGGGTAGGGCGCCAGGGGACGTCCGGGTCCGGGACGTCCGGGGGGTCATCACGGGGATTCAGCCAACAGGGGTTCGGACAACGGGGGTTCGGGATGGGCGGGTTACTGCCGCGCGGCGGCGACTGGGACCTGGCGCTGGTGTGCGCCTGCTATCTGATCGTCGTGTACATCACCAGCCGGGGGCTGATCGCGGCGCCCCGCTACCGCCAGCTCCAGGGGCGGATACGCGACTGCCGGGCGCGGGCCGACGTGCTGGGCGCGTCTGGGGGCGGGGAGCAGGACCCGGCGCGGACGGCGGCGCTGACGGCCGTCCACGCCCGGCTGGACGACCTGGAGCGCGGCCACATGGTGGTCTGGCGGCTGCGGCCCAACGCGCTGGTGGTGGCGATCCCGCTGTCGAAGCTGGCGGCGGCCTGGCGGGTGCTGCACGCGGCGGAACGGCAGCTGCTGCGGCTCGAACCGCCGGAGGAGACCACCGCCCGGGTGCTGGCGCTGCGGCTGCGGCTGGCCGCGTCGCCGGAGCGGGACGACGCGGAGCTGGCGGCGTCCCTGGCCACGGCCGAGGGGCCCGCCGCCCGGGCCCTGCTGATCGCCGCGACGGAGCATGTGCACCGGCGGGACGACACGGCGGCGGAGCAGGAGTACGAGCAGCAGCGCATCGCCCTCTGGCTCGCGATCACCGGCCTGGGCGCGGTGCTCCTCCTCGGTCTCGTCTTCGACCACCGGCTGACCATGCTGATGGGCGCGCTGGGCGGCTTCCTCTCCCCGGTGATCGGTGTGCTGCGGTCCCAGCGCCCCTCGTCGTGGGGTGTCCTGGTGCTCGCGCCGGTCGGCGGCGCGCTGGCCGCGTCGGGCGGTCTGCTGCTGGTGCGGATGCTGTCCGACCCGGAGCTGAATCTGCTGGGCGAGGTCTTCCTCGCCAACTCCTGGGACGCCCCGACCCGGCCGCTGGCGCTGGCGATCGCCCTGCTCTTCGGCTTCTCGGGGACCCTCTTCTCCCGTCTCGCGCTGACCGCGACGGGTCAGCTCGCCCCGCCCAGGCCCCGCGTCTAGACAGGTCGTCCCAGGAGATGGGTGACGCGGCCCGAGGCCATGGTCAGGGTGACCGGGGCCGAGGCCACCTCGTCCGCCGGGGCGCCTACCGGGTCGACGGCCAGGGCCGTGAAGTCGGCGCGGAACCCGGGGGCGATCCGGCCCGCGCGCTCCGGCTCGTTCGCGGCGAGGGCGGCGTGCGAGGTCAGGCCCTCCAGGGCCATGAGGCCGGTGAGCCCGGGGCCCGGCGAGGCGCCCCGGGGTTCGCGCGCGGTCGCGAGGATGCCCCGGGCGTCGTAGCCGGCGATCGGCCAGTCCGAGCCGAGTGCCAGCACCGCGCCCGCGTCCCGCAGATCACGGCAGCGCCAGGCGCGCGCGGCCCGCTCGTCCCCGAGCCGCCGGGACCATGCGTCGCTGTGGTCCGCCCGGGTGTACGCGGCGTGCGGCGGCTGCATCGACGCCACGACGCCGAGCGGGGCGAACCGTCCGATCTGGTCGTCGGGCACGGTCTCGATGTGCTCGATCCGGTGCCGGAGCGGCCCGCCGGCGGCCTCGGGCAGCGAGGCGACCGTGTCGAGGACGTGCCGTACGGCGGCGTCCCCGATGGCGTGGGTCGCCGTCGCGACGCCCGCGCCGTGCAGCACCCGTACCGCCGCGCTGTACGCCCCGGGGTCCGGCCAGAACGCCTCCGTGCCCCGGCCGTGGCAGTCCGGGTGGTCCAGCCAGGCGGTGCCGCCCTCGACGGTGCCGTCCATGAAGAACTTCACGCCGTCCACGTACCAGTCGCGGCCCCGCTCCCGCTGGAGCGCGACCAGGGAGGCCAGTTCGGCGGCGTCGGCGCCGGGCATGCACCACGGCGAGAGCCGCAGCCGCAGCGGCAGGTCGCCCGCCGACTCGACGGCGGCGAGCAGCCGCAGCGCGTCCCCGCCGAGGTCCATGACATGGGCCGAGGTGAGTCCGGTCGCGGCCATCGAGGAGAGCAGGGCGGTGAGCCGGTCGGCGCGCTCGCGCCAGGGGGTCTTGGGCAGGACCGGGGTGACCAGCTCCATGGCGGCGTGCTCGATCAGATGGCCGGTGGGCCGGCCCTGCGGGTCGCACACGACGCTCGCCCGCTGGTCGAAGGCGTGGGGCCCGTCGATCCGGGCGAGGCGCAGGGCCCGCTCGCTGAGGAGGGCGGAGTGTCCGTCGTAGAGCCGGATGTACGCGGGGGCTCCCCCGACGGCGTCCTCGATGAGGGTGTGGTGGGGCTCGCGGCCCTCGAAGGCGTTGTGGTCGAGACCGTACGCGAGGATCCAGCCGTCGACGCGCTCGGCCGTGCGCAGGGCGGCCCGCAGCGGTTCCAGGCGGTCGATGCCGGAGAGGTCCGTACCGGTGGCGAGTTCGAGTCCCCAGACGGGGTGGCTGTGCGCGTCGGTCCAGCCGGGGGTGAGGGTGGCTCCGGCGAGGTCGAGGTGGCGGGTGCCGGGGCCGCGCCATTCGCGTGCGTCCCGGTCGTCGCCGACCGCCGCGATCAGTCCGTCCCTGACGGCGACGGCGGTGGCGTGCGGGCGGCCGGGGTCCAGGGTGCGGATCTTCGCTCCGGTCAGGACGGTGTCGGCTGTGGGCACGGGTGCACTCCTCGGGCCGGGGCGGGCCGGCGGTCCCCGGGCACGGCGGAGCGGACCAGGAAACCTAAAGGCTTTCGGTTCGGGCAATGTAACCTCCGCGGGACAGGACAGGGAAGACCTCGCGGGGACGGACGCGGGGAGAGGCGGGGAGAGAGTCGGCACATGGGAAGGCCGCGCACACCACTGATCGACCGGGAGCGCATCACCACCGTCGCCCTTCGACTCGTCGACGAGCACGGAGAGTTCAGCGTCCCGGCGATCGCCCGGGAGCTGGGGGTGCGGACCGCCTCGCTGTACCACCATGTGGACGGCCGGGACGGGATCGTGGAGCTGCTGCGGGAACGGGTCTGCGCCGCGATCGACGCCTCGGCGCTCGGGGCGCTCCCCTGGGACGCCGCCCTGGCCGCCTGGGCCCGCTCCTACCGGGCCGCCTTCGCCGCGCACCCCCGGGCGATCCCCCTGCTGATGGCGGCGCCGGTGCGCGCGCCCCGGGTGCTGGGCCAGTACGAGGCGGCCGTCCGCGCGCTCCTGGACGCCGGTTTCGCCGCCCGGGACGTGCTGACGGTGATCATCGCCCTGGAGAACCTGGTCCTGGGCTCGGCGCTCGACCTCGCGGCCCCGGACACCATGTGGGAGCTGGGCGACGACACCGCACGGACGCCGCTGCTGGCGCGGGCGCTCGCCGCCGGTCCCGAGGGGCGCGAAGCCTCCTTCGAGCTGGCCCTCGGCGCCTGTCTGGACCGTTTCCGGGCGCTGCTGGACGAGGGGTCCTGACCGCCCGCGCGCGCCGCGGCGGACGGGGTCACGCGTCGTAGAACAGGGTCTCCATCACGGCCCGCGCCCGCCGGGTGGTCCGGCGGTAGTCGTCCAGCATGTCCCCGACGTGCCCGGGCTCGTACCCGAGATAGCGGCCCACCGCCGCCAGCTCCCGCCCGTCCGAGGGGAAGGTGTCCCCCGCCCGGCCGCGTACCAGCATCACCGCGTTGCGCACCCGGGACGCCAGCACCCACGCCTCGTCCAGGATCTGCGCGTCCTCGGTGGCGATCAGACCGGCGCGGTGCGCGGCGGCCAGCGCCGGGCGGGTACGGGTGGTCCGCAGCCCCGGCTCCGCCCAGCCGTGGCGCATCTGGATCAGCTGGACGGTCCATTCGACGTCGCTCAGCCCGCCGCGCCCCAGCTTGGTGTGGAGCGTGGGGTCGGCGCCGCGCGGCATCCGCTCGGACTCCATGCGCGCCTTCAGCCGGCGGATCTCCCGCACCGCGCCCTCCCCGAGGCCCTCCGCCGGATACCGCAGCGGGTCGGCCAGCTCGATGAAGCGGGCACCCAGCTCCCGGTCGCCGGCCATCGGCTCCGCCCGCAGCAGCGCCTGGCTCTCCCACACCAGCGACCAGCGCCGGTAGTACGCCTCGTACGAGGAGAGCGTGCGCACCAGTGGGCCGTTGCGGCCCTCGGGCCGCAGATCCGCGTCGATCAGCAGCGGCGGATCGGCGGTGGGCAGCTGGAGCAGCCGGCGCATCTCGGAGACGACGGTGCTCGCGGCGCGGGCCGCCTCCTGCTCGTCCACGCCCTCCCTCGGCTCGTGGACGAAGAGCACGTCGGCGTCGGAGCCGTAGTTCAGTTCGTGGCCGCCGAAGCGGCCCATGCCGATGACGGCGAACCGGGTCGGCAGCTCGTCGCCCCAGCGCTCGCGCACGGCGGCCCGCAGCGCGCCCGCGACGGTGGCCGCGTTGAGGTCGGTCAGCGCCTGGCCGACCTGGTCGACCAGGGCCCCGGTGTCGCTCGCGGCCGGCCGGTCCTCGGTGCCGTACGAGCCGATGAGGTCGGCGGCGGCGGTACGGAACAGCTCCCGGCGGCGGACCCCGCGGGCCACCGCGACGGCGTCCTCCGCGCTCTGCGCCCGGCCGACGGCGGCCAGGATCTCCGGCTCCAGATGGCCCCGGCCGCGCGGCTTGAGACCGCCGGGGTCGCCCAGGATGGCCACGGCCTCCGGGGCCCGCAGCAGCAGATCGGGGGCGAACCGGCCCGCCGACAGCACCCGGGCCAGGTTCTCGGCCGCCGCGCCCTCGTCCCGCAGCAGCCGCAGGTACCAGGGGGTCTTGCCGAGCGCGTCGGACACCTTGCGGAAGCCCAGCAGCCCGGCGTCGGGGTCGGCGGAGTCCGCGAACCAGCCGAGGAGTACCGGCAGCAGGGTCCGCTGGATCGCGGCCTTGCGGGTGACGCCCGAGGCCAGCGCCTCCAGATGGCGCAGGGCCGCCGACGGGTCCGCGTACCCGAGGGCTTCGAGCCGCTGGCCCGCCGCCCGGGTGCTGAGCCTGGCCTCGCCGGGGGCGAGCTGCGCCACCGCGTCCAGCAGCGGCCGGTAGAACAGCTTCTCGTGCAGCCGGCGCACCACCGCCGCGTGCCGGCGCCACTCCCGGTTCAGTTCGAAGACGGGGTCCATCCGCAGCCCCAGGGAGCGGCCGAGGCGGCGCAGATCGGCCGGGTCCTCGGGGACCAGATGGGTGCGGCGCAGCCGGTACAGCTGGATCCGGTGCTCCATGGAGCGCAGGAAGCGGTACGCGTCGTCGAGCTGGGCGGCGTCGACGCGGCCGACGTAGCCGCCCCGGGCGAGGGCGGCGAGGGCCTGGAGGGTCGATCCGCTGCGCAGGGTGGTGTCGCTGCGGCCGTGCACCAGCTGGAGCAGCTGGACGGCGAACTCGACGTCCCGCAGCCCGCCCGGCCCCAGTTTGAGTTCGCGTTCCACCTCGTCGGCGGGGATGTTGTCGATGACCCGGCGGCGCATCTTCTGCACGTCGGCGACGAAGTTCTCGCGTTCGGCGGCCTGCCACACCAGCGGGGAGACGGCGTCGACGTAGCTCTGGCCGAGCGCCGGGTCGCCGGCGACGGCGCGCGCCTTCAGCAGGGCCTGGAACTCCCACGTCTTGGCCCAGCGCTGGTAGTAGGCGAGATGGCTGGAGAGGGTGCGCACCAGCGGCCCGTTGCGGCCCTCGGGGCGGAGGTTGGCGTCGACCGGCCAGATGGTGCCCTCGACGGTGGTCTCCGAGCAGATCCGCATCATGTGGGAGGCGAGGCGGGTCGCGGCGCGCAGCGCGTCGGTCTCCTCGGCGCCGCCGGCCGGTTCGGCGACGAAGACGACGTCGACGTCGGAGACGTAGTTCAGCTCCTGGCCGCCGCACTTGCCGAGGGCGATGACGGCGAGGCGGCACTGTCCGGCGTCGTCGGGCGCGGCGAGCCGGGCGATGGTGAGCGCGGCCCGCAGGGTCGCGGTGGCGAGGTCGGCGAGTTCGGCGGCGGTCTCGGCGAGGTCGATGGTGCCGCAGACGTCGCGGGCGGCGATGGAGAGCAGGCAGCGGCGGTAGGCGATGCGCAGGGCCACGGGGTCGGCGGCGTCGCCGAGGCACTCCTCGAACTCCTCGACGCCGGGGTGGAGGTCGGTGGACTCGTAGGTGGCGAGGGCCCGCCAGTCGCCGGGGTGGCGGGCGAGGTGGTCGGCGAGGGCCTCGGATGCGCCCAGGACCCCGAGGAGGCGGTCGCGCAGCGGTTTGGCGGTGACCAGGGTGTCGAGGAGGACCTGCCGGTCGGACGCGCGCTGGGCCTCGACCAGCCGGACCAGGCCGCGCAGGGCGAGATCGGGGTCGGCGCTCGCGCCGAGGGCGTCGAGCAGGACGGAGTCCTCCCGTACGGGGGCCATCTCGTCCAGGTCGAGCAGCTGCTCGGCGCCACCGGGGTCGGTGAAGCCGTGCCGCAGCAGCCTCGTGAAGGTACTGCTCCTGCGCCCCGGCACCGCCGTCATCCCGCCGTCTCCTCGTTCCGCGATCCGTCTGCGTCGCGTCCGCGCTGTGGCCGGGCCCGCTTGAGCGTCGCCCGCGGGCCGTGCGTACCGCGATCCCGCAGTTCCGCGATCCCGCAGTCCTGCGATCAAGACCCGTGGGATCGAGACTAGCCCCAGGCAGGGCCCCTTGGCCCACGCCGCCCGCCCCGCGGCGATGAGTACCGGCCTCCGGCGCGGTCTCCCCCTCCGGTGGCGGCCGCCGCCGGCCCGGCCCGCGGGGTTCGCGGGCGTCAGGAAGGAAGAGCAGCATGCCGCAGAGTGTTCCGAGGACCGCGCTGGACGCCCGCTACAGCGCGCGGGAGGCCACGGCGGTGGCCTGGCCCGAGGCGGAGGCGCTGCTCGCGGCGGCGGGGATCTTCTGGCTGTCGACGGTACGGCCCGACGGGCGTCCGCACGTCACCCCGCTGCTCGCGGTCTGGCACGAGGGGGCGCCGCACTTCTGCACCGGCCCCGCCGAACGCAAGGCGCTCAATCTGCGGGAGAACCCGGAAGTGGTCCTCACCACCGGCTCGAACGCCCTGGACGCGGGGCTCGACCTGGTGGTCGAGGGCACGGCGGTGCGGGTCGAGGACGAGGACCGGCTGCGGGCGCTGGCCGGCGCGTACACCGCGAAGTACGGCGAGGAGTGGACGTTCGGGGTCCGGGACGGGGCCTTCGTGGGCGGCGGCGGGCGGGCGCTGGTGTTCCGGGTGGAGCCGCGCACGGCGTTCGGCTTCGCCCGTGACCCGTACGGCCAGACCCGGTGGGAGTTCACCGGCCGAGCGGGCCGGTGATATTGGCGGAACCGCTTCCTCCGCCCGGGTGCCGGGGCCATGATGGGACACGCATATACGAACAGGTGTACGAAAGGACGTCGGTGGCAGTGGAGTTGACGCTCGAAGTGGTCCGGGTGCCGGTCTCGGACGTGGAGGTCGCGAAGAAGTTCTACGCGGAGGGGTGCGGCTTCGCGGTCGACGTCGACCAGGAGGTGTCGCCGGGCGTCCGCGTCGTCCAGCTCACCCCGCCGGGTTCGCGCTGTTCGATCGCGCTGATGTCGGGCTTCCCCGAGGCGCCCGGCCAGACCTCGATGGCCCCGGGGAGCCTGCACGGCCTCCAGCTCTGCGTCACGGACCTGGCGGCGGCCCGGGAGGCGATGATCGGGCGCGGGGTCGCGGTCACCCCGGTCCAGACCATCGGCGCGGCGGGCTGGGAGGAGGGCTTCGGGGGCGTCTGGAGTTCGTTCTGCTTCTTCAGCGACCCCGACGGCAACGGCTGGGCGGTCCAGGAGGCGCCGGCCCCGCTCTCGGAGCGCTGACCGGCCCGGCCCCGGGGCGGCTCTCCGACGCACCCCGGGGCCGGGGTCTGCATCAGCCTCCGGCCGTCAGCCCCCGGCCGGCGGCTGGGTGGGCGGCGACTGCGCGGGCGGCTCGTTCGGCGGCCGCCCCGCCTGGCTCCCCGTACCGAACTGGCCCTTCAGCTTCTCCTGGGCGGTGTCGACATGGCGGCTGTACTTCCCCTTCGTCCGCGCGTCGAACGCGTCACCCGCCTTGTCGACCCCCTGGTCCACCTTGGACTCGTGGCCTTTGAGCATCTGCTTGAGCTTGTCCAGCATGGACATGGACTCTTCCCTTCGCCCTCGTTCCCCCACCTCAAGGGTGGCCGCACCCGGAGCGCTCCGCATCCCGACGGGCGGGCGGGAGCCGGGCCCCGGGCGGGCGGCAGGCAGCGAGGGGCCGGGCCTCAGAGCACCGGCAGGTTCTTCCGCAGTTCGAAGGCGGTGACCTCGGAGCGGTACTCCTCCCACTCCTGCTTCTTGTTGCGCAGGAAGAAGTCGAAGACGTGCTCGCCCAGCGTCTCGGCGACCAGCTCGCTGCGCTCCATCAGGGAGATGGCCTCGCCCAGGTTCTGCGGCAGCGGCTCGATGCCCATGGCCCGGCGCTCGGCGTCGGAGAGCGCCCACACGTCGTCGTCGGCGCCCGCCGGCAGCTCGTACCCCTCCTCGATGCCCTTGAGTCCGGCGGCGAGCAGGACCGCGTAGGTCAGATAGGGGTTGGCGCCGGAGTCGATGGAGCGGACCTCGACGCGGGACGAGCCGGTCTTGCCCGGCTTGTACATGGGGACCCGGATCAGCGCGGAGCGGTTGTTGTGGCCCCAGCAGATGTACGAGGGGGCCTCGCCGCCGGCGCCGGCGCTGCGGGCGGAGCCGCCCCAGATGCGCTTGTAGGAGTTGACCCACTGGTTGGTGACGGCGGAGATCTCGGCGGCGTGCTTCAGCAGGCCGGCGATGAAGGAGCGGCCCACCTTGGAGAGCTGGTACTCGGCGCCGGACTCGTAGAAGGCGTTCCGGTCGCCCTCGAAGAGCGAGAGGTGGGTGTGCATCCCGGAGCCGGGGTACTCGCTGAACGGCTTCGGCATGAAGGTGGCCTGGACGCCCTGCTCCAGCGCCACCTGCTTCATCACCAGCCGGAAGGTCATGATGTTGTCGGCGGTGGAGAGCGCGTCCGCGTACCGCAGATCGATCTCCTGCTGGCCGGGGGCGCCCTCGTGGTGGCTGAACTCGACCGAGATGCCCATGGACTCCAGCATGGTGATCGCCTGGCGGCGGAAGTCCATGCCGACGTTCTGCGGGGTGTGGTCGAAGTAGCCGGAGTTGTCGGCGGGGACCGGGCGGGAGCCGTCCAGCGGCTTGTCCTTCAGCAGGAAGAATTCGATCTCGGGGTGGGTGTAGAAGGTGAAGCCCAGGTCGGAGGCCTTGGCCAGACCCCGCTTGAGGACGAAGCGCGGGTCGGCGAAGGAGGGCGAGCCGTCCGGCATCAGGATGTCGCAGAACATGCGCGCGGTGCCGGGGGCCTCCGCCCGCCAGGGCAGGATCTGGAAGGTGCCGGGGTCCGGCTTGGCGATCATGTCGGACTCGTAGACCCGGGCGAAGCCCTCGATCGCCGAGCCGTCGAAGCCGATCCCCTCGTCAAACGCCTGTTCGAGTTCGGCGGGGGCCACCGCGACCGACTTCAGAAAGCCGAGCACATCGGTGAACCACAGGCGCACGAACCGGATGTCACGCTCTTCCAGCGTGCGGAGCACAAATTCCTGCTGCTTATCCATTTCCACCCAATCCTTGCTGGTCAAGCCGCCTGCCCCGCCGAGCATCCCATCCGCGGGTTTCCGGCACATTGCGAACCCGCGGCCAAGCCCCATTGTGGGTCAGCGCTCCCGGTGAAACGACCCCGAAGGTCCCCGGCGGATCCCCGGCACGTCCCCGGCACGTCCCCGGCCACGGGCGGGAGGCCCGCCCCGGCGCCCTGTGGGCGGTGCCCCGGCGCCCCGTATGAGGTGCGCGGCGGCTCCGCTCGCTACGATCTGCGGACATGGGGGGTTCGCCGTCCGGACACCGTCCGCCGAACCAGCGTCCCACGGCACTGCTGAGTGCTGTGGCGACGCTCCTCGGCGCGCTCTTCCTCTGCCTCGCGACGACGCCGGACGACCACCACGGGCCCGGCATCACGCTGACGCCTGCCGCACAGTCCGCCCCGGCCTTCTCGTGCCCGTACGAGAACGGCTCCTGCGGGCTGCGGCCGGTGCTCTCCGCCGCCGTTCTGACCGTGCCGCCCCCGGACTCCGTCCCCGCCGCCGAGGAGCCCGCGCCCCGGCCGGACCGGTCGGCCGCGGCCGGGGCGGCCCCGGCGACACCCGTCCGGTCGCGCGCCCCCGACCTGCACGTCCTTCAGGTGCTGCGGACATAAGGCCCGTCCATCGCCGGTGGACGGGCCCGGCACGGCCGCGCCCCGCTGATCCATCAGACAGGCTCCCGCTCCGCCCCGCTCCACCTCCGATCATTCGATCGTTTCCTGATCACCCCACGACGAAGGACGACATCACCATGGGTTCCCGTACCCCCCGCAAGACCAACGACGACCGCCGCGCCCGCATCGAGGCCATGCGGAAGGCCGAGGCGTCCCGCGAGCGCCGCAACCGCGTCATCACCATCGCCATCAGCGGCGTGGTCGTGGCCGGTCTCGTCGGCTTCGGCGGCTATGTGCTGAACAAGGAGAACGAGGAGAAGAAGGCCGAGGAGAAGCTGCTCGCCCAGCCGATATCCGGCGAGAAGTCCTTCAAGAAGCTCAGCCAGACCCATGTCGAGACCCCGGTCACCTACCCGCAGACGCCCCCGGTCGGCGGCGACCACAACAAGGTGTGGCTGAACTGCGACCGGCAGGTCTACAAGGAGCCGGTCCCCAACGAGAACGCGGTGCACTCGCTGGAGCACGGCGCGGTGTGGATCACGTACAACGACAAGGCCCCCAAGGCCGACGTGGAGAAGCTGGAGAAGCGGGTGAAGGACACCTCGTACACCTTCATCAGCCCGGTCAAGGACCAGAAGGACCCGCTCATGATGACGGCCTGGGGCAAGCAGGTCAGCGTGGACAGCGCCGGTGACAAGCGCGTCGACCAGTTCCTCGGGAAGTACGTGAACGGCCCGCAGACCCCGGAGCCGGGTGCCGCGTGCACCAACGGTGTGAGCGCCAAGTGATGGGTATGACCCGTACCCACTGGGCGTCCATCGCGGCGGTCGTGCTGGCGCTGCTCTTCGCCGGGACGGCCACCGTGGTCGCCGGCGAGGACGACGGACCCGCCGGGCCCGCGACCCCGGACGCGGCATCGGCCGACGCCGGTTTCGCCCGGGACATGTCCGTCCACCACCAGCAGGCGGTGGAGATGTCGTTCATCGTGCGCGACCGCACGCAGAACGAGGAGATCCGCAGCCTGGCGTACGACATCGCCAACACCCAGGCCAACCAGCGCGGCATGATGATGGGCTGGCTGGACCTGTGGGGGCTGCCGAAGGTCGCCCCGGGCGAGGCGCCGATGGCGTGGATGGCGAAGGCCGGCGGCGCGCACGCCGGACACGGCACGAAGGACGCCGCCAGCGCCAATAGCTCCGGCGACGCCGACACGGCCCCGATGCCGGGGATGGCGACGCAGGCGCAGCTGGAGCGGCTGGGCGAGCTGAGCGGCCGGGCCGCCGAGATCGAGTACCTCCAGCTGATGATCGTCCACCACAACGGCGGCGTGGACATGGCCCAGGGCTGTGTCGACCTCTGCACGGTGGACACGGAGAAGTCGCTGGCGCAGGGGATGGTGAACGCGCAGCGCTCGGAGGTCGAGCTGATGGTCGACCTGCTGAAGAAGCGCGGGGCCCAGGTCAGGACCTGACAGGTCAGGACCTGCCTCATGGGTCAGCCGCCGTCCGCCCCGGTCAGCCGCCAGGCGATCCGGGGCGGGCGGGCCCCCGCGCACAGCGGCAGCCCGTGCTCGTCGGTCAGCCCGATCCGGGTCTCGGCGACACCGCCCCCGGCGGCCTCCGGCGCCAGGTCGGCCAGGTCGGCCAGGTCGGCCAGGAAGAACTTCAGCCGCCGGAACATCGTGAACTCCCCGCCCGGCGGCAGCTCGCCCCAGGTCAGATAGATGAACCGGGAGCCGCGCGGGCCCTGGACGTACGGGCCGCGGAAGTCCGTGGTGCCATCCGGGCCGGGGACGGTCTCCACCGGGACGACGAAGACGGCCTCGGCCGCGTCCGCGCGAACCAGCTGTACCGGCTCACGGCCGCGCTGGGCGCCGACATGGACGTCCCGGAAGTCGCCGCACACGGCGCCCGGGAGATCACGCCCGGTGATTCTCAGCGTCAGTGCAGCCATGACGACTCTCTCCACTCCCCCGGGCCGGAGCCTTCCCCGGCCTCACCCGTTTGGCCTACACCGGTCGCGGTACTCAGGGAACGGCGACCACCATGAGGTCGCTCCCATCCGTCCATGGCCAAGGAGGCTCGAAGAACATGACCACAGCCAAGGACATCATGCACGCCGGGGCCCAGTGGATCCCCGCGCACGAGACGCTGGACCGGGCCGCGCAGCTGATGCGCGAGCTGGACGTGGGCGCGCTGCCCATCGCCGACGCGGACGAGCGCCTGTGCGGCATCCTCACCGACCGGGACATCGTGATCAACTGCGTGGCGCGGGGCCACGACCCGGCGAAGGTCACCGCCGGGGACATGGCGCAGGGCACCCCGCGCTGGATCGACGCGGGCTCGGAGGTCGACGCGGTGCTCCAGGAGATGGAGTCGCACCAGATCCGCCGGCTGCCCGTGATCGAGAACAAGCGCCTGGTGGGGATGATCAGCGAGGCGGACCTGGCGCGGCATCTCTCGGACGAGCAGCTGGCGGGGTGGGTGGAGCGGGTGTACGCGAGGAGCTGAGCACGGGTTCCGGCCGCGAGTCCGGTTCGGGCTCCGGTTCCGGTTCCGGTTCTGGCTCCGGCTGCCCGAGGACCGCGCGGGCCACCGCGTCGGGCCGGTCCAGCATCAGCAGATGACCCGCCGGCGCGACCTGCCGGAAGCGGGCCCCCAGCTCCAGCGCGAGACCGCGCTGCCGGGCGGTCCAGCGCCGTCCGCCGTCCGTGGCGGCGAGCACGGTGACCGGCGCGTCCGGCGCGTCCGGCAGCGGGGACCGGGCGCGCAGCGCGAGGAGTTCGGCGGCGACGGCCCCGTAGTGGGCGTTCTCCAGGAGGACGCCCCGCGTCACCCGTGAGGTGCGGTAGCAGCGGCGGACCAGGGCGGCGGGGGCCGGGTCGCCGCCGGCGGCGCGGGCGAGGCGTACGGCCGCGCGGCGGGCGAGGGGTCCGAGCGCGGCCGGGATCCCCAGCGCGATGGCGCCCCGGCCGAGCACGCGGGCGGCGGCGGTGCGCACGGCGGGCGCGGCCGGGATGCGGGCGTGCTCCTCCACGCTGGAGTCGACGAGGACGACCCCGGCGGTACGGGCGGGGTGGAGCCGGGCGAACGCCTCGGCGTGGAACCCGGCGATCGAGTGCCCGACGATCGTGGCGGGGTCCGTGAGCCCGAGCGCGTCGAGGACGGCGGCGATCCGGTGCGCCTCACCGGCGGCGGAGGGCGGTCCGGCGGCGGGGCCGCTGAGTCCGTGGCCGGGGCGGTCGAAGCGGACCACCGTGCGGTGGGGGGCGAGCAGGGGGACGACGGGGTCCCAGTCGAACCAGCTCAGGCCGAGGCCGGCGGAGAGCACGCAGACGGGTCCGGTGCCTTCGACGACCACGTGGTGGGGTACGCCGCCGACGGCGACGAACCGCCCGCCGTGGGCCTTCACGTCGTACGCGCCGCCGTGACCACCGTGACCACCGTGACCGCTGCCGTACGGCCTGTCGCCATCACGGTCACCGTCGCCGTCGCCGCCCATCAGACCGCCGCCTTCGCTGTCCGCCCGCGTGTCCGTTCCCGCGCCAGGGACAGCGCGAGGACTCCCAGCCAGACTGCCACGACGAGCACCTGGATCCGCTGACCGACGCCCAGGCCGTAGGTGCCGTGCCCGGCCTCGAAGGCGGCGACGGAGGCGAGGGTCCAGCCGCCGGCGGCGAGTTCCACGGCGACGAGCACCGGTCCGCTCCGGGCGAGCGCGGGCCACCGGCCGTAGCGGCGGGCGGCGACGGTCAGCGCGATCATGCCGATGACCGCCCCGGTCATGGCGAGGGAGGAGCTGACGGCGTGCGCCGTGTGGGTGGTCGGGACGAGTCCGGCGCCCTCGCGGACGGCGCACGCGGGGTCGGTGGTGGGCGGACAGCTCAGCGGGAGCCGGGAGTCGACGGCGGTGGCCGCGCCGAAGAGGGCGGTCCCGGCCCAGCCGGCCAGCTCCCAGGGCCGGCGCGGGCCCCGGCGCAGCGCGAACAGGACCCCGGCGAGCACCAGCAGCCCGGCGACGAGGTCGGTGGCGCGGAACAGCTCGCCGAAGGGCTGGTCCTGCGCCGCCAGCTCGCTCACATAGGCGGACACCGGGTCGATCCCGGTGTCCAGGACGGCTTCGAGGAGCCAGGCGCTGTAGAGGAGCGCGCCGAGGGCGATCAGGACGACTGCGGTCATACGCCCCATGATCGCCGACGCGTCGGCGCCCGCCCCCCTCGGGTCACGTATACCCGGTGGGGGTAAGATGCAGATCATGACGTGGGGGCGGAACGGGTACGCGGGGCGGCTGCTGCTGCTGATCGCGCTGCTCTTCGGCCTGGCCACGATGCACACGGTGGGCCACCCCTCCCGGGCCACGGCGGCGGACCACGCCGTCACGGGGCCGCCGCCGCACGCGCGGCCCGCCCCGGAGCCGGTGCGTCCGGCCCCGGGCGCGGCCATGGATCCCCGGGCCGGGGACGGCCCGGGGCACACGGCCACCGCGCACGGCGCCCCGGGCGCGACGGCGGCCGGGGCTGCTGCCGTCGGCCCACAGGCCCCTGCCCGGGCCACCGGGGTGACACCCACCGGGCATGCCGCCGAGGGCCGGGGTACGAACCGTCCCGCCGCACCATCCGTACCGGCACGCACGCCCACCGGGCAGGACGGTCCGCCAGGGGCGACCGCCACCGGAGACCTCCGCCCCGGCCGGGCCACCGGGGTGACACCCACCGGGCACGGCACCGACCGGGTCCCTGCCGACGCCGTACGGGCGCACATGCCCACCGGACAGAACGACCGGCCAGGGGCGACCGGCCCCGGGACCACCACGCCCCTCCCGGCCACCCTGGCGGCACCCGCCGGACACGGCACCGACAGCGCCGCCGCCCACCCCGTACCGGCACACATCCCCTCCGGGCAGGACAGCCCGCCGGGCCCCCTCGCGGGAACGGCCGGAGCCCACCGTCCGGAGGGTGGGGCCCCGGCCCCCGGCGCGGGCCCCGGCTCGGGCCCTCGTCCCGGAAGCCATACCGGGCACGGTCCCCTCGTGGTCGACGCCCCCGAGCGGGCCGGGCACGAGGCCGGCGGGCAGGGCGGGGGCGGGCACGGGATGAATCCCGCGCTGGTGTGTCTCGCCGTCCTCGGCGCGGTCGGCGTCGTCCTCGTCGGCGCCGGCGGCTGGCTGCGGCGGCGCGGGCCCGGGGATCGCGCCCCCGTGGCGGGCGCCCGGGCCGGCGGGGCCGACACGCCCCGGGCGCCGCCGCCCCGCGCCGCGCTCACCCGGTTGTCGGTGCTGCGGATCTAGCAGCCGTACCGCGCCCCCGCTCTCCCCGGGGCGCACACGGCCGTATCCGTATGCCTTCTCCGACACCACCACGAGGTGCACTTCGTCATGCGTACGCCCATCACCCGCCGTTCCCTCATCGGCGCCTCCCTCGCCACCGCCGGCACCGGCGTCCTCGCCGCCTGCTCGGGCTCCGGATCCGGTTCCGGTTCCGGTTCCGGCGGACACGCGGGGCACGGCGGCGGCAAGGCCCCCGCCGCAAGCCCCACCACATCGCCGGGCGCCACCACGTCACCCACCGGCTTCGTCGCCCCCGACGGCCCGGAGGTCGCCGCCGCCGAGGCCGCCCGGCGCGGCGGACGCGAACGCAAGGTCAGGCTGACCGCGACCGCCGCGACCCTGGAGCTGGGCGGCGGACGCTCGGTCCGTTCCTGGGCGTACGGCGGGGAGCTGCCCGGCCCCGAGGTCCGGGCCACCGCCGGGGAGACCCTGGCGCTCACCCTCGCCAACAACCTCCCCGAAGCGACCTCCCTGCACTGGCACGGCCTGGCGCTCCGCAACGACATGGACGGCGTCCCCGGCCTCACCCAGCGGCCCGTCGCGGCGGGCGCGGAGTTCACGTACCGCTTCGCCCTGGCGCACCCGGGCACCTACTGGTTCCACCCGCACTCCGGGGTCCAGCAGGACCGTGGCCTGTACGCGCCGCTGGTGGTCGAGGACCCGAAGGAGCCGCTGGCGTACGACCGGGAGTGGGTCGTCGTCCTGGACGACTGGGTCGACGGCGTGGACGGCTCCACCCCCGACGCGGTCCTGGAGGAGCTGCGCGGCGGCATGGGCGGAGGCGGCCACGAGGGGCACGGCGGGATCACGCCGGTGTCGCTGCGCCGCAGCCCCGACCCCAAGAGCCCGTCGCGGATGATGATGGGCGCGCGCAGCGACATCCTCGGCGGCGACGCCGGGGACGTGGCCTACCCGCACTACCTGGTCAACGGCCGCACCCCCGACGACCCGTCCGTGTTCACCGCGAAGCCCGGCGACCGGATCCGGCTGCGGATCGTCAACGCGGGCGGCGACACGGCCTTCCGGGTCGCCCTGGGCGGCCATGAGCTGACCGTCACGCACACCGACGGCTTCCCGGTGCGCCACGCCCGTACCGACGCGCTGCTCCTCGGCATGGGCGAGCGGTACGACGTGCTGGTGACGGCGGGCGACGGCGTCTTCCCGCTGACCGCCGTCGCCGAGGGCAAGAAGGCGTCGGCGCTGGCGGTGCTGCGGACGGGTTCCGGTGCCGCGCCCACCGCGCGGACCCGGCCCCGGGAGCTGTCCCGGCGGCTGCTGACCGCCGACCGGCTGCGGGCGGACGCCTCCGTGGCGCTGGGGCGCCGTACCCCCGACCGGACCGTCGAGATCGAGCTGACCGGCGGGATGGCGCAGTACGACTGGGCCTTCGACAACGCTCCGTACGCCCCGGGTACGATCCCGCACGGGGTCCGCGCCGGGGAGCGGGTCCGGCTGGTGTTCCGCAACCCCACGAAGATGTGGCACCCGCTCCATCTGCACGGGCACACCTTCGCGCTCGCGCACACGGCGGGAGGGGCCCGCAAGGACACCGCCGTGATCCTCCCGAACGGGACGCTCACCGTCGACTTCGACGCCGACAACCCGGGCCTGTGGATGATCCACTGCCACAACGTCTACCACGCGGAGGCCGGCATGATGACGGTCCTCGGCTACCGGAAGTGACCCCCGGGGCGCCCCCGCCCCGGGGGGGGACCGTGGGGCGCCCCACACCACCCGCCCCCCACATCGCGTCAGAAAGACGATTACACTGGGCGGCGTGCCTCAACTTCGTCTCGCCCTGAATCAGATCGACTCGACCGTCGGCGATCTCTCCGGCAACGCCGAGTCGATCGTGCGCTGGACCCGGCACTCCGCCGAACAGGGGGCGCATCTCGTCGCCTTCCCCGAGATGGCGCTGACCGGTTATCCCGTCGAGGACCTGGCGCTGCGGTCCTCCTTCGTCGCGGCCTCCCGGTCCGCCCTGCTGTCGCTCGCGGCCCGGCTGGCCGACGAGGGGCTGGGCGAGCTGCCGGTGATCGTCGGCTATCTCGACCGCTCCGAGGCGGCGCAGCCCCGCTTCGGCCAGCCCGCCGGGGCGCCCCGCAACGCGGCCGCCGTGCTGCACCGGGGCGAGGTGGCGCTCAGCTTCGCCAAGCACCATCTGCCGAACTACGGCGTCTTCGACGAGTTCCGGTACTTCGTCCCCGGGGACACCATGCCGGTGATCCGGGTGCACGGTGTCGACGTGGCCCTCGCCATCTGCGAGGACCTGTGGCAGGAGGGCGGCCGGGTGCCCGCCGCCCGGTCCGCCGGTGCCGGGCTGCTGGTGTCGGTCAACGCCTCGCCGTACGAGCGGGACAAGGACGACACCCGGCTGGAGCTGGTGCGCAAGCGCGCCCAGGAGGCCGGGTGCGTCACCGCCTATCTGGCCATGATCGGCGGCCAGGACGAGCTGGTGTTCGACGGCGACTCGATCGTGGTCGACGCCTCCGGCGAGGTCATCGCGCGGGCCCCGCAGTTCTCCGAGGGCTGTGTCGTCCTCGATCTGGAGCTGCCCGCCGCCGCTGCGGAGATCCCCTCCGGCGTGGTGGACGACGGGCTGCGCATCGACCACGTCGTGATCTCCGCCGACCCGCTGCCCGCCTATGTGCCGGAGCTGTCCGGCGGTTACGCCGAGCGGCTGGACGACGACGAGGAGATCTACTCGGCACTGGTCGTCGGGCTCCGCGCGTACGCCGCGAAGAACGGCTTCCGCTCGGTCCTCATCGGACTCTCCGGCGGTATCGACTCGGCGCTGGTCGCCGCGATCGCCTGCGACGCGGTCGGCGCGCAGAACGTGTACGGCGTCTCGATGCCGTCGAAGTACTCCTCGGACCACTCCAAGGACGACGCCGCCGAACTGGCCCGGCGCACCGGCCTCAACTTCCGTACGGTGCCGATCGCGCCCATGTTCGACGCGTACATGGGCTCGCTGGCGTTGACGGGGCTCGCCGAGGAGAACCTCCAGTCGCGGCTGCGGGGCACCCTGCTGATGGCCGTCTCCAACCAGGAGGGCCACATCGTGCTCGCGCCGGGCAACAAGTCCGAGCTGGCGGTGGGGTACTCCACGCTGTACGGGGACTCGGTCGGCGCGTACGGCCCGATCAAGGACATCTACAAGACGACGGTCTTCCGGCTGGCGCGCTGGCGCAACCGGGCCGCCGAGGAGCGCGGGCAGACCCCGCCCATCCCGGAGGCGTCGATCACCAAGCCGCCCAGCGCCGAGCTGCGCCCGGGGCAGGTCGACACCGACTCGCTGCCGGACTACGACGTCCTGGACCGGATCCTGGAGCTGTACGTCGACCGCGACCAGGGCAAGGACGCGATCGTGGCCGCCGGGTTCGACGAGGAGCTGGTGGCGCGGACGCTGCGGCTGGTGGACACCGCCGAGTACAAGCGCCGGCAGTACCCGCCGGGGACGAAGATCTCCGCGAAGGGCTTCGGCAAGGACCGCCGGCTGCCGATCACGAACCGCTGGCGCGAGACCACGCACTGACCCGCCCCGGGGACACGGACACGGACACGAGCCCGGCCGCCGGAGCCGGGCCCGTACCGCCCGATCGGCCGGATCCGCCCGTACCGCCCGATCCGCAGAGAGCTACAGCGTGATCCTGGCCGCTATGGGCAGATGGTCGCTGCCCGTGCGGGGCAGCGTCCAGGAGGACTCGGGTTCGACGCCCTTCACCATGATCTGGTCGATCCGGGCCATCGGGAACGACGCGGGCCAGCTGAAGCCGAAGCCGTCGCCCGCCGCGCCCTGCGTCGACCGCAGCTGCGAGGTGATCGCGTTCAGCGCGCGGTCGTTCATGGTGCCGTTGAGGTCGCCGAGCAGCACCACCCGTTCGATCCGCTCATGCCTGATCGCCCGGCCGAGGGCGTCCGCGCTGCGGTCGCGCTGCCCGGCGGTGAAGCCGGCCTTCAACTTCACCCGGACCGACGGCATGTGGGCGACGTAGACGGCGATGTCGCCCTGGGGCGCCTTGACGGTGGCGCGCATGGCCCGGGGCCAGCCCATGCCGATCTCCACCGGCCGGGCGTCGGTCAGCGGGTACTTGCTCCACAGGCCCACGGTGCCCTGCACGGAGTGGTGTGCGTAACTGCCCGAGAGGGCCTTCGCGTACACCGGGCCCTGCCCCTGGGCGACCTCCTGGAGCGCGAGGACGTCCGCGCCGGAGGCGGCGACCTCTCGGGCGGTGCCCACGGGGTCCCTGTTCTCCGCGTTGACGTTGTGGGTGGCGACCGTCAGATCGCCGCCGCCGGAGGACTTGTCGGTGAGCAGCCCGCCGAAGAGGTCGAGCCAGACGACGCCGGGGAGCAGCAGGGCGATCAGGGCGGTGGCGGAGCGCCGCCAGAGGGCGGCGGCGAGCAGCACCGGCAGGAAGACGACGCCGAGCCAGGGCAGGAAGGTCTCGCTGAGGGAGCCGAGGCTGCCGTAGCGGTTGGGGATGTGCGCGTGAAGGCCCATCAGCAGGGCGAGCAGCGCGGCGCATACGGCGAGGACGATGCCGCGCCGCCAGATGCCGGGGTCGTCGCGGAGCCGGTCGTGCACGCGGTCCCGCAGACGTCGGAGGCGGGATCGGGGGGCGGGACCCTCGGGGTCGCTGTTCCCGGTCTCCGTCGTGAACGTCTGCGTCATGGAGCTGTCCCTTACACCTTGCTGCCGTCACACAAGCCTCGCGGAAGACCCTAGGTGATGACGGTACTTGTCGTGCCGCCCCGGGGGGCGGCCGTTCTGTGCTCATGACGAATGGGAGGCGTGCGCGGTTCCTCGAATCGGTCCAGGTGGGGATGGTGTTACCGCATCAGCACAATTGCGGGCGTTCTCCGGCACACCGGGGCAGTCGCCCGGCGCGGCGCGAGTGGTTCGGTCCATATCCGGGCGGTACGGGCCTGTATGCGCCCGCCGGGTCCCGGCGGTGCGGGGCCCGGGTCGGCACGGCGTGCCCCGCCCGTACCCCGGCCGTGCCCCGGCCGCGCCACGCTCGCACCCCGGCCGCGCCGCGTGTCGGCCGGGGAACCCTCGGTGACCAGGCGGGGCCCCTTCCCCGCCGACGACACGAAGTGCCACCATGGAAGTGGTCCGGGGACGCCGTCAGGGCGCCACGAGATGACATAAGGAGCCGTTGGCCATGACGCTTCAGGCTGCCCGAAAGCCCGCCGACAGCAGCAAAGCGCTGTACGGCGGGAAGGGCACCCGCCGCATCACCGTCCACGACATCGCCGCCGCCAAGGAGCGCGGCGAGAAGTGGCCGATGCTCACCGCCTACGACGCCATGACGGCGTCCGTCTTCGACGAGGCCGGGATCCCGGTCATGCTGGTCGGGGACTCCATGGGCAACACCCACCTCGGTTACGACACCACCGTGCCGGTCACGATGGACGAGATGACCCTGCTGTCCGCCGCCGTGGTCCGGGGCACCAAGCGGGCGCTGATCGTCGGTGACCTGCCGTTCGGCTCGTACCAGGAAGGGCCGGTCCAGGCCCTGCGCAGCGCCACCCGGCTGGTCAAGGAGGCCGGGGTGGGCGCGGTGAAGCTGGAGGGCGGCGAGCGCTCGCTGCCGCAGACCGAGCTGCTGGTGGAGGCCGGGATCCCGGTCATGAGCCACCTCGGGCTGACTCCGCAGTCCGTGAACACCATGGGCTACCGGGTCCAGGGCCGCAGCGACGAGACCGCCCACCGGCTGCTGCGGGACGCGAAGGCCGCGCAGGACGCGGGCGCCTTCGCGGTGGTCCTGGAGCTGGTGCCGGCCGCGCTGGCGGCCGAGGTCACCCGTTCGCTCCACATCCCGACCATCGGGATCGGTGCCGGGCCCGGCACCGACGCGCAGGTCCTGGTCTGGACGGACATGGTGGGCCTGACGGCGGGCAAGGTGCCGCGCTTCACCAAGCAGTACGCGAACCTCCGGCAGACGCTGGGCGACGCCGCGCGGGCGTTCGCCGACGATGTCTCCGGTGGCACGTTCCCGCAGGAGGAGCACACCTTCCACTGAGCCCGCCGAGCCGCCGGCCCCGCCTGGGGCCGCTGCTCCCGAGCCGCGCGCCGACGGCCCGCCTGCCACCCCGCAGGCGGGCCGTCGGCCGTTCCCCGGGTGGGCCGGGCGGGGCGTGTCGGCGGTCCGTCGGCGCCCTGTCGGCGCCCTGTCAGCGCTCTGTCAGCGGGACCCCGCAGGGTGGGGACATGACACAGAACGGGAACGGAACCGGGTCCAGGCCCGCCGCCGGCGGCCCACCCGCCATCCGGGTACGGGGGCTCGTCAAGCACTACGGCACCACCAAGGCCCTGGACGGGGTCGACCTGGACGTGCGCGAGGGCACGGTCCTCGGCGTCCTCGGCCCCAACGGCGCCGGCAAGACCACCCTCGTCCGTACGCTGGCCACCCTGATCGAACCGGACGCGGGCAGCGCCACCGTCGCCGGGTACGACGTGCTGCGCCAGCCCCGGCAGCTGCGCCGGGTGATCGGGCTCACCGGGCAGTACGCGTCCGTGGACGAGAAGCTGTCCGGCTGGGAGAACCTCTACATGATCGGCCGGCTGCTCGACCTGTCCCGCCGCGCCGCCCGCGCCCGCGCCGACGAGCTGCTGGAGCGCTTCTCCCTCACGGACGCGGCGCAGCGGCCCCCGATGACGTACTCGGGCGGCATGCGCCGCCGCCTCGACCTGGCCGCGTCGATGGTCGGCCGGCCCGCCGTGCTCTATCTGGACGAGCCGACGACCGGGCTCGACCCCCGGACCCGCAACGAGGTCTGGGACGAGGTCCAGCACATGGTGGGGGAAGGGGTGACCGTGCTGCTGACCACGCAGTACATGGAGGAGGCGGAACGGCTCGCGGACGAGCTGACCGTCATCGACCGGGGCCGGACCATCGCGGGCGGCCGGGTCGAGGAGCTGAAGGCCCGGGTCGGCGGCCGGACCCTGCGGATCCGGCCCGGTGAGCCGGAGCGGCTGGAGGAGATGGCGGCGGCGCTGCGCGCCTCGGGACTCGACGGTCCCGCCGGGGCCACCGTCGACCGGGAGGCGGCGCTGCTGTCGGTGCCCATCCTGGCGGACGCCCAGCTCACGGCCGTGGTGGCGCTGCTGGCCGAGCACGGCTTCGAGATCGCGCACATCGCCACGGAACTGCCCAGCCTGGACGAGGTCTTCCTCGCCATCACCGGTGCCCCGGAGCAGCAGGACCAGGAGGTGGCCGCATGAGCGTCGACACCCGTACGGCAGAGACGGCAGAGACGGCAGAGACGGCACGGGCAGCGGCCACCCGGGGCACGGCACCGGGCGGGCCCGGGGCCCCGGCGGCCGACGGCCGGCTCCCCCTCCGCACCCATCTGCGGCACATCGGCGCCCTGGTGCGCCGCAACGCCCTCCAGATCAAGCGGAACCCCGAGTCGATGGCCGACGCCCTGCTGACGCCGATCGTCTTCACCCTGCTGTTCGTCTACGTCTTCGGCGGGGCGATATCCGACGAGGTCACCGGGGGCTCCTATGTGAACTACGTGGTGCCAGGCCTGATGTCGATGATGGGCCTGTCCATCGCGATGGCGGTGGGCACCGGCGTGAACGACGACGTCACGAAGGGGGTCATGGACCGCTTCCGGTCCATGCCGATCGCGCGCTCCTCGGTGCTCATCGCCAAGGTCGTGGTCGAGCTGGGCCGGATGACGCTCTCCATGTTCATCCTGCTCGGCATGGGCTTCCTGCTGGGCATGGACACGCCCGAGTCGGTGCTGCGCCTGCTCGCCGCGATGGGCCTCTCGCTGCTCTTCGGGGCCTCGCTGATCTGGGTCTTCATCCTGCTGGGGCTGGCGCTGCCGACCCCGCAGGCCGTGCAGGGGCTGGCCATGCTGATCGTGCTGCCGCTCCAGTTCGGTTCGTCGATCTTCACCCCGACATCGACCATGCCGGGCTGGTTGGAGACCTTCACCGACTACAACCCGCTCTCCAATCTGGCGGACGCGGCGCGGGCCCTGCTCCACGGCGGCGAGCTGGCCGGGCCGGTGGCCTGGACCCTGGGGTGGGCGCTGGTGATCACCCTCACCACGGCGCCGCTCGCGGTCGCCCGGTTCTGCCGGAAGACCTGAGTCCCGCGTACACAGAGGTGGGAGACGGGGACGGGGATGGGCCCGGACGGGGGTCGGGCTCAGACCAGTTCCCCCGCCTCCATCACGGTCAGGGCCGTGCCCTCGGCGTACGCGTCCGCGTACTCCGCGTCGGCGAGGACAGCCCGCACCTCGGCCTCGGCGCCCGTCCGCGCCTCCACCTCGTGCGAGGTGGAGAAGTGGCCGGGCGGGAGCCGGGTGTCCGAGGCCCCCAGCAGCCGGGCCGCGTCCCGCGCCCGGCCGGGGCCGAGCCGTATCAGCGCCGTGGCCATCGTCACCAGCTGCGTCGACGCGAGCTGCGGGGCGACCATCGCGCCCAGCGCGTCGTCGGCCCGGCGCAGCGCCTCCCGGGCCTGCTCCAGCGCCCGCGCCGGGCGGCCGTCGCCGAGGTCGAGCCAGGCGAGCAGGCCGATCACCATGCCCTCGAAGATCGCCAGGCTGCTCGCCCCGAACTGGTCGATCAGATGCCCGGCCATGGCCCGGGCCTCGTCCCGGCGGCCGGTGCGCCCGAGCCGGAGCGTGAGGAAGATCCGGCACGCGGCCGTGCACTCGTTGACGGTGGCCTCGTGCTCCGCCAGGGTCTCGCGCAGCAGCGCCTCCCCGCGCTCCTCCTCGCCGAGTTCGAGCAGCAGCCCGCCGAGCCGGGCACGGAAGACCCCGACCTGGAGCTGGGCCCCGATGCGTTCCGCGTAGGAGATCGCGGTGGTGAAGTCGTCGGCGGCGAGCCGGTAGCGGCCGGACCGCTCGTACCCCTCGCCGCGCGCGGACAGCGCCTCGGCCGCGCCCCAGAGGTCACCGAGGCGGGTGAAGAGGGCCAGCGCCTCGTCGGCGTCCCGGGTCGCGTCACCGGCCCAGTGGCTCCGGTTGGCGAGCACATTGGCCCGGGTCTGGAGGGCGGTGGCCAGCTCCCAGTCGTATCCGTGGCGGCGGCAGGCGTCGACGGTCTCGTTGAGCATCCCCAGCAGCCCCGCGCCGTCCCCGGACACGACATGGGCGAAGAACCAGAGGAGGCCGGGGTGGCGGCAGGTCTGCGGCAGCCCGGGGCGGTAGGCGTCGGTGACCCCGCGCATCCGGCTCAGGTTCTCCTTGGTCGTCCACTCCCCGATGTCGGAGTTCTCGTGGATCACCCGGAGCAGCGCGACCCCCCGGCGGGCCTCCCACAGCAGCGTCGGATCGAGCGGCGGCGGGTGGTCCGTGCACCGCTCGTGGACCGGCGGCGCGGGCGCGACGGGCGGTGCGAAGGGGTTGAGGCCGAGCCCGCCGGCCAGGGTCGACCAGTGCCGGGCCTCGGCCCGCAGATCGCGCATGTGCCAGTACCAGGAGAGGGAGAGGACGAGGATGAGCGCCTCGTCCTCGTCGTGGGCGTCGATGGCCCGGCGCAGCGCGGTGCGGAGGTTCCCGTACTCGGTGCTGAACAGGTCGAGGGCGGCGAGCTGCCCGGAGCCGCGCAGCAGGGGGTCGGTGGTGCGGGCGAGTTCACGGAAGTGGACGAGGTGGCGGCGTTCCGTCGCGGGCCGTTCGGCGGCCTCGTCCAGGCGGGCGGAGGCGTAGGCGGCGACGGTGTCCAGGAGGCGGTAGCGCATGCCGCCGCCGGGGCCGGTGGGGGCGGCGATCACGAGGGACTTGTCGACGAGGGACCCGAGGACGTCCGCGATGTCGTGCTGGTCGGGGGTGCGGTGGTCGTCGGGGCAGACGGCTTCCGCCGCCGGGAGGTCGCAGCCGCCCGCGAAGACGGAGAGCCTGCGCAGCACGGCCCGCTCCGGGGCCTCCAGCAGGTCCCACGACCAGTCGACCACGGCCCGCAGCGTCTGCTGCCGGGGCAGCGCGGTCCGGCTGCCGCTGGTGAGCAGCCGGAACCGGTTGTCGAGACGGTCCGCTATCTGGCGCGGGGCGAGCAGCCGCAGCCGGGCGGCGGCCAGTTCGATGGCGAGCGGGAGCCCGTCCAGCCGCCGGCAGATCTCGGCGCACGCCTCCGGGTCGTCGTCGGTCGTGAACCCGGGGCGGGCCTGCGCGCCGCGTTCGGCGAACAGCCGGAGCGCGGTGGGCGCCGGGAGGGGTTCGAGGGGCCGCACCAGCTCGCCGGGGACGCCGAGGGCTTCCCGGCTGGTGGCGAGGACGGTGAGGCCGGGGCAGCTCTGGAGCAGCCGTTCGGCGAGGGTGGCGGCGGCGGCCACGACGTGCTCGCAGTTGTCGAGGACGAGCAGCATCCGGCGGCGGGCGCAGTGCTCGGTGAGCAGGTCCAGGGGGTCGTCGGAGTGGCCTTCGGCGGCCCGCAGCTCCTCGGCGCCGGCGCCGCGCAGGACGGTCTGGCGGGCGCCGAGGGCGGTGAGCACGGCCTCGGCGACGGTGTCGGGGTCGTGCACGGGGGCCAGTTCGGCCATCCACACGCCGTCGGGGGCCCGGTCCCCGAGCTGTTCGGCGACCTCCTGGGCGAGCCGGGTCTTTCCGGAGCCGCCGGACCCCAGCAGGGTGACGAGCCGGGCCGTGCCCAGGTCCGCGCGCAGGGTCTCCATGTCGGCCTCCCGCCCGACGAAGGAGGTGAGCCGGGCCCGCAGATTCCCCCGGGCGGCGGGGGGTGGGGCGCCGAGCCCGGGGCCGGGTATGTCCTGCGGGGTCTCCGGGGCCGGGTCGTTCGTGTCCGTTCGCGGGGCCGGGGCCGTGCCGTTGGGGGCCGGGGGCGCCAGCAGGGCCCGGTGGAGTTCCTGGAGCGACGGGGACGGGTCGGCGCCGAGGTCGCTCGCGAGCCGCCGCCGGAAGGTCTCGTACGCCGCCAGCGCCTCCGCCGGGCGGCCCAGGGCCTCCAGCGCGGTGAGCCGGAGCGTCTGGAGGGATTCGTCGATCGGGTGGTCGGCGCAGAGCGCGGTCAGCTCGGGCAGGGCCTCCTCGGCCCGGCCCAGGGCGAGCGCCGCCGCCAGCCGGGTGCGGCGCGCGTCCAGCCGCCGCGCCTCCCAGCGGGCCGCCGGGGCCGCCCGGTCGGGGAGGTCCGCGAGGACGGGCCCGCGCCACAGCCCCAGGGCCTGGTCGAGGAGGTCCGCAGCCCCGGCCGCGTCACCGCTCTCGAAGGCCCGTATCCCCTCCCCCGCCAGCCGGTCGAACCGGTGCACGTCCACGTCGTCGGCCCCGGCCCGCAGCCGGTAGCCGCCCGCCACGGACTCCACGGCGTCCCGCCCGATCGCCCGGCGCAACCGCCCCACCAGCGCCTGCACCGCGCCCGGGGCGTCGGCGGGCGGGTCCCCGTCCCAGACCTCGGCGACGACGTGGGCGACGGTGACCGCCCGGCCGGGCCGCAGCGCGAGGACGGTCAGCAGCGCGCGCAGGCGGGCGCCGCCGAGCGGGACGGGGGTCCCGTCGTCGTGTCGGATCTCGGTGGGGCCGAACAGCAGCAGACGCACCCGTTCATTGTCCCCGGTGCCGGCGCGGGCCCGGTCCGGGGTGTGGCGGGGGCGGGCGCGGGTACGGTCGTCCCACGGTCCACGCAGCCCGCCGTTCTTCCAGGAGCCCAGGAGCCGCCTCCATGTCCACCGCGTACCGCGCGAGCGATCGGCGCGTCAGCCCCGTGTTCATCGGCATCGCCGCCGTGACGGCGGTCTCCGCGTGGGCGGTGTGGACCGACTTCGCGTCGTCGGCCGGGCTCGCGGTCTTCCTCTTCGTCACCTCGGCCTGGGTCGTCTCGCTCTGTCTGCACGAGTACGCGCACGCCCGCACCGCGCTGCACAGCGGCGATCTGACGATCGCGGGCAAGGGCTATCTGACGCTCAATCCGCTGCGCTACACGCACGCCCTGCTGAGCATCGTCCTGCCCGTCCTCTTCGTGATCATGGGCGGTATCGGCCTGCCCGGCGGCGCGGTCTTCATCGAACGCCAGCGGATCCGGGGCCGCTGGCGCCACAGCCTGATCTCGGCGGCGGGCCCGCTGACCAACGTCCTCTTCGCGGTGGTGTGCACGGCGCCGTTCTGGCTGGACGCGCTGGACGGCGTACCGGGGGTCTTCCGGTACGCGCTGGCCTTCCTGGCGCTGCTCCAGGTGACCGCCGCGATCCTCAATTTCCTCCCGGTGCCGGGTCTGGACGGGTACGGGGTGATCGAGCCCTGGCTCCCGCACCGGATCCGCCGCCAGGTCGAGCCGCTGGCGCCGTTCGGTCTGATCCTGGTCTTCGCGCTGCTGTTCGTGCCCGAGCTGAACCGGGTCTTCTTCGACGGCGTGGACGCGGTGCTGAGGGTGCTCGGGGTCGATGAGCCGCTGCCGTCGTGCGGTCTGGAGTACTACCGCTTCTGGCAGGGCGAGAACGCGTATTGCGCGGCGGGGGCGGGGAGCTGAGGGAGCCGACCCTCGGTCACCCGTACGGCGGATATCGCGTCTCGCTGTGTTCACGGCCGGGAGAACAGGGCAGCGGGCGTGCGAGTACCGTGGAAAGCACAGCAGGGCGTAATGCAGTGAACGACCGCTTCCCCACTGGGAGTTGACCATCTGTGGCGACCCGGGAACCGAACACACGTCTGGCACTTCTGCGCCGAGAAGCAGGATGGACCAACCGCCAGTTCGTCATGGCGGTCAATCGCATCGGGACTGAGCGCGGCACTCCGACCAAGTATCAGCAACCGTCCGTCAGCCAGTGGATCAGCGGGCTCCTGCCCAAAGAGGAAACACGACCTCTCATTCTTGAGGCACTGGCCCGGAGACTGGAACGCCCGATCACGGCCGATGACGCGGGATTCCCGCCGCCCGCCCATGCCTCCGCGGGCCATTCGGGCACGGTGGACGAACTCATCCGTCTGGGAACGGCCGACATAGTGCCTGGCCGTCGCGGCATCCTCGGTGCCGCGAGCCTCTTCTCGGTCGCGTTGGCGATCCCCGGCTGGCCGGACGTCGTGGGACGGATGGAGGCCGTGAAGTCCGGATCGGCCGTGCGCGTAGGGATGGCCGATGTCGACGTGGTCACCCGGATGACCGAGCGGCTGGGATCGATGTACGACGATTTCGGAGGGCGGACAGCACGCCCTCTGGCCGCCGCGTTCCTGGTCAATGAGGTGGTCCCGTACCTTCACGCGGACGCGTCCGCAGAGGTCCGTCACGCCATGCTGTCGGCCGCTGCCTTCCTGTCCTATCTGACCGGGTGGATGGCCGTGGACGAAGGGCTGCGCGGCCTGGCGCAGAAGTACTACACCAAGGGGCTGGAACTGGCGGGCGCGAGCAGCGATCACCTCACGTACTGCCATGTCCTCCGAGGGATGTCGGTCCAGGCGGCAGACCTGGGGCACGGCCCCACCGCCGTGCGGCTCGCGGACGCGGCTTCGGCGGCTTCCCCGCAGACGGGGCCACGTATGCGCGCCTTCATGAGCGGGCAGCGGGCGCACAGCTACGCGGTGGCGGGAAACCGGGCGGAAGCGCTGCGCAGCATCAGGGAGACGGAAAAGGCGCTCGACATCGCCGAAAGCGGCGCGGGGAGTTTCGGGAATTTCGCCCCGTCGACCCTGGCCTACGCCACGTCCCAGGTCCGTTATTGGGGAGGGGATGTGGCGGGCAGTGTCGAGTCCCTCCAGCTGCATTTCACGTTGCGGGACTCGGACGACAGCCAGGTGAGCGGTCTCCGTTTCGGCGCCCTGCTCGCCGAGCGCCAGCTGGAGCTGGGACATCTGGAGGCCGCGTGCCACACGTGGGGAAAGGTGCTCGACGAGCGCGCCGGCGTGCGATCCGGGAGGGTCGATCAGAAGGTCGCCGAAATCATCCCGCGCCTTCGTCCCTACGCGTCGAACGCCACCGCGAGGCACCTCTGCGAGCGAGTCGCCCAGCGGGTCTGAACGCTCGCAGGCGGGCACGCTGTCCCCGGCGGCTTCCTGGACCTGATCAACGCTACCCGGAAGGATCTCCAAGATGGACGTTGACCTGACTGCGGTCCGGTGGACCAAGTCGACCTACAGCCCTGAGAACGGCGGCAACTGCGTCGAGTGGGCCCCCGCCTACGCGTCCACGACCGGCACCGTCCCCGTCCGGGACAGCAAGAGCCCGGCCGGCCCGGCCATGATGGTCTCCGCAGACGCGTTCGCCGGGCTGGTCGCCCTCGCCAGGTCCGCCGATCTCTGAACGGCCCAGCACGCGGCGGCCCCGCACGCTCCGGCACTCCGGAGCAGGCGGGGCTGCCTCGTGTGGTCAGCCGGTCGCCGAGCGGGCGCGGTCGATCCTGGCCTTGCGGTAGTAGTACCAGGCCATGTTCGAGGAGAGGCCGGCGAGCAGCACCCAGACGACCCCGATCCACATGCCCTGGGTGAAGGAGAGCACGGCCGCGACGACGGCGAGGACGCACACGGCGAGGGCGAAGAGAGCGAGGCGGGGCATGGGAGGTGGCTCCTGTCGGGGGATCTGTCCGTCCCGTTCAGTGTCCCCCATGCCCCGCTCGCCCGGACACTCCGGTCACCGGACCGGCACCCGCGTGGCTCAGACGTCGGTGACGCGCAGCCCGGCGTGGGCCTTGTAGCGGCGGTTCACGGAGATCAGGTTCGCGACCAGCGATTCGACCTGGTGGGCGTTGCGCAGCCGCCCGGCGAAGACCCCGCGCATGCCGGGGATCCGCCCGGCCAGCGCCTGGACGACGTCGGTGTCGGCGCGGGACTCGCCCAGGACCATCACGTCCGTGTCGATCTCGGCGATCGACTCGTCCTGGAGCAGCACCGCCGACAGGTGGTGGAACGCTGCGGTGACCCGGGACTCCGGCAGCAGCGCCGCGGCCTGCTCGGCGGCGCTGCCCTCCTCGGGCTTGAGGGCGTACGCGCCCTTCTTGTCGAAGCCGAGCGGGTTGACGCAGTCCACGACGAGCTTGCCGGCCAGCTCCTCGCGGAGGGCTTCGAGGGTCTTGGCGTGGCCGTCCCACGGCACGGCCACGATGACGATGTCGCTGCGGCGGGCGCACTCGGCGTTGTCGGCGCCCTCGACGCCGAGGCCCAGCGCGGCGGCGGCGGTCTCGGCGCGGTCGGCGGCGCGGGAGCCGATGATCACCTTCTGTCCGGCGCGGGCGAGCCGGTACGCGAGGCCGCGCCCCTGGTCACCGGTGCCGCCGAGGACGCCGACGACGAGCCCGGAGACGTCGGGGAGGTCCCACGGGTCCTTGGGCGCGGGCTTGGCGGAGGCCGTCGTGTTCGGCGCGGCGGACGGGTCGCTTGTGGGGTTCGCGGAGTTCTCGGAAGTCATGGCGCCGACCTTACTCGCTGGTAGAGGCGGTGTTCGGGGGTATCGGACGGGTATCGGACACGGGGTCCGGGGCGGTGGGCCGCCACGAACGGGTGAGTCCGCGCCGACCGCCCGCCGCGTGTCCACCCCGTACGGCAGGATCCCGCCCATGGATGCCGTACGAGTGGCGTTGCTGCGCGAAGTCCTCGCGGGTACGGAGTGGCCGGCGGCGACCCGGCGGTTCGCGGGGGTGCTGCGGTCGTCGGTGGTGCCGCAGGGCGGGGGCCTGCTGCTGGTGGGCACCGAGGAGTACGAGCCCTGGCACCTGGCCGCCCATCTGGTGGACGAGGCCGCCTGGTCGGGCCTGCCGGAGCTGGCGCCCACCCTGGTGCGCCACCGGGCGCGGGCCGGGGACCCGGCCCATCTGGCGATCGGCCTGTCCCGGCTGGATGCCGTGCGGCGGGGGGAGACCCTGCTCGTCGTGGCCCCCGAGCGGCCGGAGGACGTCCTGCTGGAACGGGTCCACGACGCCCGTAGGGCGGGCGCGACCGTCCTGGCCATCGGCGGCCGGGACCGGGAGCTGCCGGAGCTGGCGCACGAGGCCCTGACGGTGGCGTCCCCGGGCCCCGAAGTGGATCTGGACATGGTGCAGCACCTCGTCAGCGCGGCGGCCGGGGAGAACTGCCTGCCGGGGACGCGGGGGCGGCGCAAGTTCCGGGACCGCGTGTCCCGGCTGGTCGACCAGCTGACCTCGCCGCCCCCGCCGCGCTGGTAGCCCGGCCGGGGACCGGTCCCCCGGCCTGCTAATTCGCTTGCCGGGGCCCCTCCCGCAGCCTCAGCATGGCCTGCTGTGACCTCCAAGCCCTCCAAGCTCTCCTCAGTCCTGCCGGATCTCTCCCCTTGGCGCTCCTCCGCCGACTTCCGGCTCCTGTGGATCCAGGGCCTGATCGCCTACTTCGGCAGCTTCATGGCGATGATCGCGCTGCCGCTCCAGATCAAGGACCTGACCGAGTCGCCGCTCGCGGTCGGCGCGATGGGCGCGGTGGAGCTGGTGCCGCTGATCGTCTTCGGGCTCTACGGGGGCGCGCTCGCCGACTCCGCCGACCGCCGGAAGCTGATCATCTGGACCGAGGTGGGTCTCGCGGTCCTGGCCACGCTGCTGCTCGTGAACGCGATGCTGCCGGATCCGATGCTGTGGCCACTCTACGTGGTGGCGGCGGGCGTCTCCGCGATGGCGGGGCTCCAGCGCCCGGCGCTGGACTCGCTGATGTCCCGGATCGTCCCGCACGACCAGCTCACGGCGGCGGCCGCGCTGAACAATCTGCGCTGGCAGTTCGGCGGCATAGCCGGGCCCGCGGCGGCGGGCCTGGTGGTGGCGTGGTCGGGCCATGCCACGGCGTACGGAATCACCCTGGTCACCTTCGCCGTCTCGGCGGTGATGTGTCTGCGGCTGGCCCCGGCGCCCGCCGCCGAGGGCGCGGAGAAGCCGTCGCTGCGCGGAATCGTGGAGGGCGCCCGCTACGCGTGGTCCCGGCCGGTGCTGCTGGGGACGTACGCCATCGACCTGGTGGCCATGTTCTTCGCCTTCCCGATCGCGATCTTCCCCTTCCTCGCCGACGACCTGGACGCGGAGTGGTCGCTCGGGCTGATGTTCACCGCGATCGCGGTCGGCTCCCTGCTGCTGAGCGTGATGAGCGGCTGGACCAGCAAGGTCCGGCGGCACGGGCTCTTCGTGGTCTTCGGCGCGGGCATCTGGGGGCTGGCGATCGCGGCGGCCGGCTGGTTCGACAACATCTGGCTGGTGCTGCTCTGCCTGGCGGTCGCGGGCGCCGGCGACACCCTCAGCGGCCTGGGCCGGATGACGATCTGGAACCAGACGATCCCGGAGGAGCTGCGGGGCCGTCTCGCGGGCATCGAGGTGCTGTCGTACAGCGTCGGGCCGCAGCTCGGACAGGTCCGTTCGGGCGCGATGGCGGGGTGGACGGGCACCCGGACGGCGATCTGGAGCGGCGGGGTGCTCTGTGTGGCGGGCGTGGTGCTGCTGACCGCCGCGCTGCCCAAGCTGCTGCGGTACGACTCGGCCACGGACGAGGACGCGCTGCGCCGCAAGGCCCAGCAGGAGAAGACCCTCGCGGAGGCGGCGGCAACGGCCACCGGGGGCCCGGGGGCGGAGAGCGCGCGGGCGGACGGCGCCTGACACGGGCGTACGGGTCGGGCCGCGCCGCCGGGCGACGCGGGCGTACGGGACGCGGCCGGGCCCGGTCCCCCACCGGGCGGGCCGCTCGCGCCCCCCGGGTCACGCGCCCCGGGTCACGCGCCTTGGGTCACGCCTTCGGCGGATCGCCCTTGCCGCTGTCGTTCCACTTCGGGTCGGTCTCCCACTCCTCGTTCCGCTCCCGCGCGGTCTCCACCGCGTGCGCCGCCTCCTCCCGGGTGCCGTACGGCCCCAGGCGGTCGGCCGCCCGGCACTCCGGGCCCTCCTCCACCTTCCCGTGCTTCAGGCAGTAGTACCACTCGCCCGGCTTGCCCGCCTCGCGCCTCTTGAACAGGGCCATCAGGTGCTCCCTTCCTCTTCAGCCATGCTGCCCCACACCCCCTGGTTAGACTCGCTGACATGTCTGGCCAGTCACTGCTCGTGCCGGGGACGCTGTCCCCCGCCCGCTCCGTCCCCGCCGCCATCCGGCGCCCCGAATACGTCGGAAAGCCCGCCCCGACCCCGTACACCGGGCCGGAGGTGCAGGACAGCGACACCATCGAGCGGATGCGTGTCGCGGGCCGGCTCGCGGCCCGGGCGATGGCCGAGGCCGCCCGGCACATCGCGCCCGGGGTGACCACGGACGAACTCGACCGGGTCGCCCACGAATTCCTCTGCGACCACGGAGCGTATCCCTCCACGCTGGGCTACCGGGGCTTCCCCAAGTCGCTCTGCACCTCGGTCAACGAGGTCATCTGCCACGGAATCCCCGACTCCACCGTGCTGCGCGACGGCGACATCGTGAACCTCGACGTCACCGCGTACATCGGCGGGGTGCACGGCGACAACAACGCCACCTACCTCTGCGGCGACGTGGACGAGGAGTCCCGGCTGCTGGTCGAGCGGACCCGGGAGTCCCTCAACCGCGCGATCAAGGCCGTGAAGCCGGGCCGCCAGATCAATGTCATCGGCCGGGTCATCGAGTCGTACGCCAAGCGCTTCGGCTACGGCGTGGTGCGCGACTTCACCGGGCACGGGATCAACTCGTCCTTCCACTCCGGGCTGATCATCCCGCACTACGACTCGCCGCACGCGACCACGGTGATCCAGCCGGGGATGACCTTCACCATCGAGCCGATGCTGACGCTCGGGACGCACGAGTACGACATGTGGGAGGACGGCTGGACCGTCGTCACCAAGGACCGCGCGCGGACCGCGCAGTTCGAGCACACGCTGGTGGTGACGGAGACGGGGACGGAGATCCTGACCCTTCCCTGAGCCCCTCCCTCTCAAGCTCCCTCCGACGAGGCCGCTGGTTCCCGCGCACCGGGAACCGGCGGCCTCGTCGGGGTTTTACCGACAGCGCGTCGGGAATTTACCGACAGGGCGTCGGAATCCCATTGACTTAGGTAAGCCTAAGTAGGATGATCGGTGGCGGCGACAGCCACGACTACCGCCGCTTCCGTACGTCTGTGCCCCCGTACCGCCGTACGCCTGTCCGCTCATCCGGCCCCCGGAGGTCACCGCCTTGGACGCCACAGCCGCAGTCACCGCCACCGCCACCGCCACGCCGTTCTCCGCGCTCATACGGGCCGCCTCGATGGAGCAGCACGGCACGGCGAGCACCTCGACCTTCATGAGCGATCTCCTGGGCGGGCGCCACGCCGTCGGGGCGTTCGCCCGCTACACCGCCCAGCTGTGGTTCGTGTACCAGGCGCTGGAGGAGTCGGCCGAGACCCTGAAGGACGACCCGGTCGCCGGGCCCTTCGTCCTGCCCGCGCTCTTCCGCACCGCCCGGATCGAGAGCGACCTCGCCCATATGCTGGGCGACGACTGGCGTGCCGCCCTGGTGGCGCTGCCCGAGACCACGGCCTACGCCGACCGGATCAAGGAGTGCGCGCGCACCTGGCCCGCCGGGTACATCGCCCATCACTACACCCGCTATCTCGGGGACCTCGCGGGCGGCCAGGCCATCCGCGACCGGGCGGAGCGGTCCTGGGGCTTCTCCCGCAAGGGTGAAGGGGTCCAGTTCTACGTCTTCGACCAGATCACCAACCCGGCCGCCTTCCGGCGCGAGTACCGCGTCCTGCTGGACGCGGTCGACGCGGACGAGCTGGAGCGTCAGCGGATCGTCGAGGAGTGCCGTCGGGCGTACGAGTACAACAGCGCGGTCTTCGCGGCCCTGGGGGAGGAGTTCCCGCTCGCGGCCGCGTGAGCGACCGCCCGCCCGACGCGGAGGGGGCCGTACGGATCGATCCGTACGGCCCCCTCGCTGTGCGCTGCTCTCAGCCCATCAGGCGGAGGGCGTCCGCCACGCTCAGCCGCCGGGCGGGGACCGGCGCGGGGCCCGCCATCGGCTGGACCCCGGAGGGCGCCGGGGCCGCCAGCCGCACCCGCCCGCCGATCTCCACCGTGCCGTCGGGGCCGGGGGCCGTCAGGATCTGCGACCCCCGGCCCTGAGTGATGTTCAGGGCCCGGCCCAGCGCCTCCGTGAGCAGCAGCGCGGCGGCGCCCGTCGCCTCGTCCTCGACGATCCCCCCGGGACGGCGGGGGAAGGCGCGCGCCCGTATCCGGCCCGCCGCCTCGTCCTCCCACGCCCAGGCGTAGAGCCACCCCTCACCGGGCGGCGGCGCGGGCAGGGCGTCCACGTCGGCGGGGGACGGGAACCGCTCCAGGTTGCGCGGAGGGGCCCACTCCGGGCGGGCGGTGATCCAGGTGAACTCGCCGTCCCCGCGTGCCCAGACGGTGCCCGCCGGCGGGTTCAGCTCCTCCAGGTCGAGCAGCCAGGCCGCGCCGACCAGCGGATGTCCGGCGAACGGCAGCCGGGCACCGGGGGTGTAGATGTCCACCGTCCCGCGCTCGGGGTCGTCCACGAACACGGTCTCGCTGTAGCCGAGTTCGTCGGCGAACGCCTGGCGGGCCGCCGGGTCGGGGCAGACCCCGGGGTCGCGGACGACCCCGAGGGCGTTGCCGTGGCGCCCGTCGGCGTCGCAGAAGACATGGAGTACGTCGAGGCACTGGCGCGGATCGCGTTGGTTCACGGGGGCATTGAAGCACCACGGACGGCGCTGACGTGCGATCCGTCCGGGAACGGGAACGGGGGCGGGGAACGGCCCGCACCCGCGCGGGGAGCGCGGGTACGGGCCGGAGTGGGCCGGATTCGGTGCCGGGGGTCAGGATTCGGTGGCGGTGGCGGTCCCCCGGCGGCGGACCACGAGGACGACTCCCGCGCCGGCCGCGACCACGGCGGCGGAGAGACCGATCAGGGCGCCTGCGGGCAGTCCGGCGCCGGTGGCCGCGAGCGAGCCGCCCGTCGTCGCGGCGGACCCGGTATCGGCCGTGCCACCGCCGACGCTGCCACCGGTGCCACCGGTGCCACCGGTGCCACCACCGACCGTGCCGCCGCCGACCGTTCCTCCGGTGGTCCCGGTGGAGCCGGTGGTTCCCGTACCGCCGGTGGTGCCGGTCGTACCCGTGCCGCCGTCACCGCCGGTCGAGCCGCCCGAACTCTGCGGCGGCAGCGGGGCCTTCTTGTCCAGGGAGACGGCGAAGCTCACGTCGTCCAGCTTCTCGCCCGCCTGGTAGCCGCCGTCGAACGCCTTGGTGCCCGCCTGGGTGAGCACGGCCTCGGCGCCGTTCACCTGGACCACCTGGTCGGTGACCCGGAGCCCGCCGGAGGGGATCTTCACCGTGGCGATTTCGAGGTCCTTGTGGACGGTGACCTTCTCGGTGGACCGGCTCGTGGTGGAGACATCGGTGATCAGCATGCCCCGGGTGCCGTTCACCCGGATCTCGAAACCGCTCATCTGGAGGTCGAGGATCCACTTCCCGGCGGGGTTCTTGTGGCCCAGGAAACGGACGCTGCCGTCGAAGGCGGCGTTGAGCGACTTCTTCCGCGCGTCGAAGGTGCCTTGGGCCTTCGGGAAGCGGTAGCCCTCACCGGACTTGACCGCTCCGCCCGACAGCTCGGCCTTCCCCTTGGCGATGGGGCCGGTGACGTAGGAACGGAAGCGGGTGCTCACACCCCAGTGGAGATTGCCGTCGGCCAGCTGCCCGGACGCCTGGTCCCCCGACCGCTCCGCCTGCGTACCGCCGCCGCCCGGCTTTCCGGATTTCCCGGACGTGTCGCCGGAGGAATCCTCCGACGGCTCCTGGGAAGGTTCCTCGGACGGGTCCTTCGAAGGCTTCCCCGAGGGCTCCTTCGACGGCTCATTGGACGGACCGGGGTCCGGGTCCGGGTCGGTCGGGCCCGTGGCGGGACCGGCCTTGAAGGAGAACGTCGCCGGGTCCAGCGCCTCACCCGCCGGGTAGCGGAACGCCGCCCCGCCCTGCGCCGTCAGCTTCGCCGGTACGGCGGTGAAGGTCATCGCCCCGCCCTCGCCCTTGCCGGCACGGGACTTCCCGGCCAGGTCGAGCGTCGCCACCGTGATGTCGTCCTGCTTCTCGCCGTCGACAGTGACATCGGCCTCGATGGTGCCGCTCTCCCCCTTGGTGATCACCTTGACGTCACCGAGGGAGAGGGCGAACCGGGAGGTCGTGAAGTCGACCGTGCCCTGGAAGGCGGTCCTCGTGGCGTGGGTGCCGCCCAGGTCGTACGCCCCCGTACCACCGGTGAAAGTGAACGCGCCGTTCCGCTCCGCCTGCCGGGCCCCGTCCCGGACGGTGATGCCCCCGGCGCCCACGTACGTCCGGAAGGACTCCTTGAAGCCCCACTCCAGCGTGCCGTCGACGAGCCCCAGGGAACCCCCGGCGGGCCGGCCGCCCGCCCCGCTCCCCGACGCCGTCGCCACTCCCGACCCCGACCCCGACCCCGACCCCGATGGCGAGGCCGATGCGGCGCTGCGGTCGTCCCCCTCGCCGGCGGCGGAGGCGGGCAGGGCGAGGGCGCCGGCCCCGAGGGCGGCGACGGTGGTGGTGACGGCGGCCGCGAGCGCGGCCCGGCGGCGGGAGGCGGGGGCTGACATGGGTGGGGTACTCCTCGTGTCGATCGAGTAGTCGATCAGGTGGATCAGGTCGATCAGTTCGGGGTCGTACGGCGGCGGCGCACGACGAGCAGGGTGGCGACCGCGACGGCGGCGAGCAGGGCCGCGCCGACGGCCACGTACACCCAGGTGGCGACGGCCGGGTCGGACTCGGACGCCGTCTTCTCCAGGGCGTCGGCGGACTCGGCGGAGGCCGGTCCCGACGCCGTCGCGGAGGCGGCGGGCGACGGCGAGGCGCCCGCGTCGCTGCCCAGGTCCGGCAGCGCGGGCAGCCGCGCGCCCTCGTCCACGGCCACGGCGAGCGAGACCGGGTCCATGGCGGTGCCCGCCTTGTACATCGAGCCGAAGGCGCGGGAGCCCCGCTCGGTGAGGGTGGCCGGGGCCTCGGTGAGGGCCACCAGGCCGGCCTTCGGGGTGAGGTCGGCGGCGTCGAAGGTCACCAGCGGGACGGCCTTCTCGGTGCGGCCCGCCGAGGTGACATCGGCACTCAACGTGCCCTTGCCCGCCCGCACATCGGCGGTGACCCGGGCGAGGGTGAGGTCGATGTGCTCACCCTTGAAGCGGACGGACCCGGCGAACGCCGCCGTCAGATTCCGCTTCTTCGCGTCGAACGTGCCCTTGCCCTGCGGGAAGCGGAAGAGCGCCCCGCCGTCCTGCGCGCCGTCGGCGAGCGTCCACCCGCCCTTCGAGATCTCGCCGGTGACGTACTCGCGGAAGGTGCGGCGCACGCCCCAGTCCACGGCGGCGTCGCGCACCGCGCCCGACCGCTCCTCCGGCGCCGGCTTCTTCTCCTTCTCCTGCTTCTGCGGGGGCTGCTCGGCCTTCGGCGTCTCCGGCGTGCGCTCGGGCTGCTGCGGCGCGCCCGCCGCCACGTCCACGCTGAGGCTGATCGGGTCGAGGGGCGTACCCGCCGAGTAGAAGCCGGCGAACGCGGTGGCCCCCTGCGGGGTCAGCGTGGCGGGAACGTTGGAGAGCGCGACGGGGCTGGTGCCGCCCCGCATGTCGATACCGGAGAGGTCGAGCGAGGCGAAGGCCACCTGCCGGGAGTCCGTGACCTTCCCGGTGCCGCGCTCCTTGCTCACCATGTCGGCATGGAGCGTGCCCCTGCCGCCGGCGATCCTGACCGTGGGCCGGCTCAGCGAGAGGTCCAGCTCATGGCTGCCGTCCGGCTTGCGGTGGCCCGTGAAGTGGACCCCGCCGGTGAAGCGGGCCTCGAAGGCGCCGGTGTCCGGGTCGTACGCGCCCTGCGCCGAGTGGAAGCGGAAGAGGCTCTGGCCGACGGTCGCGGAGCCGCCGGTGAGACGGTAGTTGCCGTTGGCTATCGGCCCGGTGACGTACTTCTGGAAGGACGATTTCAGGCCCCAGTCGAGTCTGCCGCCCTGGACCGTGCGATCGGCCGCGACGGCGGTCCCGGCCGGCAGCAGCAAGGCTCCGAGCAGGGCCGCGAGCAGCGCCGCGCCATACGCGCGAGCCGGTCTGAACGACAGCATGAGGGGTCCCTCCAAGGGCGTGCGGGGGTGTGCGGAGGCGTACGGGGGTCGAGCGTCTGGCAAAGCGAGGTAAGGCTAACCTAAGCTATGTCCAGCCTGTGCCGGTAGCCCCATGCATTCCGGTTTCGGCCCCGGACGCCGGATCCGGCTCGGAATCGGCGTCCGGGGCGGAAATCGGCGGGGGGCTCGGGCACGACCAGGGGGAACGCCCCCCAGCGCCCCTCCGCACGCCGGCGGGCGACGGAACGACAGGACGGTACCTCTGGTGGTTTCTCGGGGCCCGGCACGCCCAGTGCGCGGAATTCGCCTGGTGGGCGCGGTGTTGACCGCGTTCGCCCTCGCCCTTACGGCGAGCGGCTGCGGGGGTGGTGACACCTCCCCGGCCGGGAACGGAAGCGCTCACGCGGCCGCGAAGCCCGACCGGGTGGAGCCGCTGAGCACCGTGCCCACCCCCGGACTGCCCGTCACCGTCCCCTCGGCGGACGGCCGGAAAGTGACCGTCACCTCCACCGAACGGATCGTTCCGCTCACCGGCTCGCTCAGCGAGATCGTCTACACCCTGGGGCTCGGGAAGAAGGTCGTGGCCCGTGATGTCACGGCCACCTTCGAACAGGCCGCGAAGCTGCCCGTGGTGACGCGCGGCCACGACGTCTCCGCCGAGAGCGTGCTCTCGCTGCGGCCCACGCTGGTCCTCGCCGAAACGGTGTCCGGCCCTGACGAATCCCTTCAGCAGATCCGGGACGCGGGCATTCCGCTGATCGTGGTGGAGACCGCGAAGGGCCTGGACGACGTGGGCCCCCGGATCGACGCGGTCGCGCGGGCCCTCGGCGTACCGGCGGCGGGCACCGAGCTGAAGAAGCGCACCGAGGACCGGATCGCGGCCGTCCAGAAGGACATCCCCGTACCCGCCGACGGCGAGAAGCCGAAGGTCGCGTTCCTCTATCTGCGGGGCACCGCCTCCGTGTACCTCCTCGGCGGGGCGGAATCCGGCGCCTCGTCCCTGCTGGAGGCGGCGGGCGCGCTCGACGCGGGCAAGGAGTCCGGGCTGACGAAGGACTTCACCGCCATCACCAGCGAGGCCCTGGCGAAGGCGGCGCCCGACGCGATCCTCGTCATGTCCAAGGGCCTGGAGTCGGTGGGCGGCGTGGACGGCCTGGTCGAGATCCCCGGAGTGGCGCAGACCCCGGCCGGCCTGGACCGCCGGGTGGTCTCCGTACCGGACGGCGTCCTGCTGAACTACGGGCCCCGGACCGACGAAGTGCTCACCTCCCTGGTGGAGCAGTTGTACGCGGGCGGGAAGTGACCATGACGACCACCTCGTCGTCCCGTACGACCGATACGACCGATACGACCGGTGCGGCCGGCGGCCCGTCGAAGGAGGGGCAGGGCCCCAAGGCGGCCAAGGGGGACCGTGGCACCGCCGGCGCGCGCCGGCGCCGCTCCACCCCGTACCTCCTCACCGTCGCACTCGTCGCCGCCCTCCTCGTCGTCACCCTGGTCTCCGCCGGGTACGGCGCGTACGACATCCCCCTCGGCGACGTACTCGCCTCCGCCCGGCACCGGCTGGGGCTCGGCGGCACCCCCCTGGACCGCGTCGGCGAGAGCGTCCTGTGGAACGTGCGGCTGCCGCGCGTCGTCCTCGCCCTCCTCATCGGCGCCTCCCTCGGCTGCGCCGGCGCCCTGATGCAGGGCGTCTTCGGCAACCCGCTCGCCGAACCGGGCATCATCGGCATCTCCGTCGGCGCCGCCGTCGGCGCGGTCGCCTCCATCGCGTTCGGGCTGACCCTCTTCGGCAACTGGACCGTGACCGTCTTCGCCTTCATCGCCGGACTCGTCACCGTCACACTCGTCTACACGCTCTCCCGCGCCGGCGGCCGCAGCGAGGTCGTCACCCTGATCCTCACCGGTATCGCCGTGAACGCCTTCGGCGGGGCGCTGATCGGCCTGTTCATCTTCTTCGCCGACAACGCGCAGATCACCCAGATCACCTTCTGGCAGCTCGGCTCCCTCTCCCAGGCCACCTGGCCCAAGGTCCTCGCCGTCCTGCCGTGCACGGTCGCCGGACTGCTGATCGCCCCCTTCTACGCCCGCAAGCTGGACCTGCTCTCCCTCGGGGAGCGGCCCGCCCGCCATCTGGGGGTCGACGTCGAACGGATGCGGATCGTCCTCATCCTGGTGGTCGCGCTGCTCACGGCGGCGGCGGTCGCCGTCGCGGGCGTCATCACCTTCGTCGGACTGCTCGTCCCGCATCTGCTGCGGCTCCTGAACGGCCCCGGCCACCGCTTCCTCGTCCCCGGCTCCGCGCTGGGCGGCGCGCTGGTGCTGGCGGCCGGCGACCTCCTCGCACGGACCGTCGCCGAACCCGCCGAACTCCCCCTCGGCGTCCTCACCGCGCTCATCGGCAGCCCGTTCTTCTTCTGGCTGCTCCGCAGGACCCGTCGCAAGCAAGGTGGTTGGGCATGAGCACCCTCGTCCGGACCCTGTTCGGCGGCATCCGCCGGCGTGCCGTCCCCGAGCGGCCCGCACCCGGCTCCGTCCTCGCGGAGGCGAACGGCCTCGCGGTCCGGCTCGGCGGCCGGGACGTACTCGGCGGCGTCGACCTCACCGCCCGCGCCGGCGAGGTCCTCGCCCTCGTCGGACCCAACGGAGCCGGCAAGTCCACCCTCTTCGGCGCGCTGGCCGGGGACCTCGCCCCCGCCCGGGGCTCGGTCCTGGTCGACGGCCGCCCGGCCGGAGCGTGGACCGCCGCCGAACTCGCCCTGCGCCGTGCCGTGCTGCCGCAGACCGCCGTGGTCTCCTTCCCCTTCCCGGTGACGGACGTGGTACGGATGGGACGCGCGCCCTGGGCGGGGACCGACCGCGAGGACGAGGACGACGAGGCCGTCGCCGAAGCCCTGGCCGCGACCGAGACGGAGGAGTTCACGGACCGGCCCTTCGCCGCGCTCTCCGGCGGGGAACGGGCCCGGGTCGCCCTGGCCCGGGTGCTCGCCCAGCGCACCCCGCTGCTCCTCCTGGACGAGCCCACCGCCGCCCTCGACCTGCGGCACCAGGAACTCGTCCTGCGGATCTGCCGGGAGCGCGCGGCGGCGGGCGACGGGGTGGTGGTCGTCCTGCACGACCTCGGGCTCGCCGCCGCGTACGCGGACCGGGTCGCCGTCCTCCACGAGGGGCGGATCGCCGCCGACGGGGAGCCCGCCGGGGTCTTCCGGGACGAGCTGCTGAGCCGCGTCTACCGGCAGCCGGTCGAGGTCTTCCCGCATCCGGCCACGGGCGTGCCGGTGGTCCTGCCGAGACGTACGCCCTGACCGGCCAGGACCGGAACCGGAACCGAGAACCGGGAACCGGAACCGCCCGCCGCGTCCGGCACGGGGCCGGGCGGGGCGGGCGGTACGGCACGGCTGCACCGTGGGCCACGGCTACGGCTACGGCTACGGCTACGGCTACGGCTACGGCTACGTGCTGACTCCGGCGGCGCCGCCCGCGTACTCGGTGTCGTCGGTGTACTCGTCGCCCGCCGTCTCCCCGGCGTACCGCGCGCACGCGTCCGTCAGCGTCTCCAGCAGCGTCAGCGGATCGGGCAGCGGATGCTCCGGCCCCCGTACCCAGGACACCGCGTGATCACCCGGGAGTCGGGCGGGCGGTACGAGCACATAGCTGCCCCGGCAGTGCCAGCGCAGCCCCGGGTGCTCGTCCATGGTCTCCGGGCGGCAGTCCAGCTCACAGGGCCACCACTCGTCCTCGTCCTCGGGGGTGCCCCGGGTCGCGGTGAAGAAGAGCGCCCGGCCCTCGTCGCCCTCGCCGGAGGACTCGGCGACCGGGCCGACCTCGATGCCCTGCTCCAGCAGGCGTTCCAGCGCGTCCCGCCCGGCGTCCAGCGGCACATCGAGCACGTCGTGGGCCATGCCGGTCGCGGTGATGAAGTTGGCGTGCGGCTGGCCCGGGACGCCGGCGGCCCAGCGCAGGATCTGCGCCCGGTCGGTGGTGGACTGCGTCTGCCAGGCGAAGGAGACGGGGTGCCTGCCCGGGATCGGACAGCCGATGCGCTCGCAGGAGCACCGGTACGCGACGGGGTACGCGGCGGGCGCCAGCGGCATGCCCGCCTCGGCGACGGCGAGCAGCATCTGTTCGCGGCGGAGGTCGTCTGCGGCGGTGTCCTTGGGGCGCCTGCGCAGCCATCGGGGCAGGTGCCGTTCCCAGGTCGGCCTCTCCTCGGTACCGCCGTCGTACCGGCCTTTACCGTCGCCCATCTATCCCCTCACAGCTCACGCTCGCCCCACGTGGTCTCTACCATCGTCCCACCATCCTGCTCCGTGGGTGGCCACCCTTCCCAACCGGGGGTGGAGGCTCACGCTCCGTTTCCCTGCCCGGCCCCCTGCCCGGCCCCGCTCACGAGGAGTCCCGGCGGCTGCGGAGGTCGCTGTCGCGGGCTCGGGCGCGGGCTCAGTCGCGGGGCGCGAGGCCGTTCAGGGCGTAGTCGACCAGGGTGTCCGCGTAGGCGTGGGTCAGCGGCAGCGTACGCAGCAGCCAGCGGTGGGTGAGCGGCCCGACAAAGAGTTCGACGGCTGTACGGAGGTCGATGCCCGGCCGGATCTCACCCGCCGCCTGGGCGGAGCGCAGCCGTCCGATGTAGAGCTGGAGCGGCGGCTCCAGCAGCTTCTCCACGAAACGCGCGCCGAGGTCGGCGTCGACGATGCCCTCGGCGGCCAGGGCGCGGGTGGGCCGCTCGTGGACGGGGTCGTTCATCTCGTCCACGGTGGCGCGCAGCACCAGCCGCAGGTCGGCGGCCAGGTCGCCGGTGTCGGGGAAGACGTGCTCGCCGTCGGCCGCCTGGTCGGCCAGGTCGAGGAACGCCTCCATCAGCACGGCGGCCTTCGAGGGCCACCAGCGGTAGATCGTCTGCTTGCCGACACCGGCACGGGCGGCGATGCCCTCGATGGTGGTCCGGGCGTACCCGGTCTCGGAGACGAGCGCGAGGGCAGCGTCGTAGATGGCCCTCCGGGAGCGTTCGCTGCGGCGGCGGGAATCGGGGGTCCTGGTCTCGTTCACGGCAGTCAATCTAGCAACGGTCGACCCGATACGTATCGTCTCTTCGGGCCGCGCCTCCTGGCCGCTCTCAGGGGCCTCTCCCACGGGCCGTTCTCAGGGGCCTGTCCCAGGGGTCGGCCCTCGGCCCGCCCGGCGCCCGCCCGGCTGTCCGGCCGAACGCCCGCGCGGCCCCGACCGCCGGCGCCCGCATTCCGGTCCCGTGATTCTCCTGTCCGGTGTGTTGGCCCGGGACCCTCCGGGCCTCACCATGGCTCCACGCACGCAGACCGCGTGCTCGCTGTCGCAGCAGTCGCAGTCGTAGGTGAGGGGAGCTCTCCTTGCGCTCATCGCTTCGTGACTCGTCGCCGCGTCGCTATCTGATGTGCCCACCCGCGCACTTCAGAGTGACGTACTCCATCAACCCATGGATGGATCCGGCGAAACCCGTCGACCTGCCCCTGGCCATCACCCAGTGGGAGGACCTGCGGGACCGCTACCGCTCGCTCGGCCACACCGTCGAGCTGCTCGAACCCCGTCCCGAACTCCCCGACATGGTCTTCGCCGCCAACGGCGCGACCGTGGTGGACGGCCGGGTGCTGCTCGCCCGTTTCGCCCACCGGGAACGGGAGGGCGAGGCCGCCGCCCATCTCGACTGGTTCCGCTCGCACGGCTGGACCAGGGTCCATGAACCGCTGCACATCAACGAGGGCGAGGGGGACTTCGCCGTCACCTCGTCGTACGTCCTGGCCGGGCGGGGCTTCCGGTCGAGCCCGCTCTCGCACGGCGAGGCGCAGGAGTTCTTCGGCCGCCCGGTGATCGGACTCGACCTGGTGGACCCGCGCTACTACCACCTCGACACCGCCCTGTGCGTCCTGGACGACGCGGCGGACGACGTCATGTACTACCCGGGCGCCTTCTCACCGGGCAGCCGCGCGGCCCTCGCGCGGCTCTTCCCGGACGCGCTGGTCGCGCGGGAACCGGACGCGGCGGCCCTGGGCCTCAACGCGGTGAGCGACGGCCGCCATGTGCTGCTGCCGCAGGCTGCGCTGGGTCTGTACGAACCCCTGCGGGACCGGGGGTACGAGCCGATCGGCATGGACCTCGGCGAGCTGCTGAAGGGGGGCGGGAGCGTGAAGTGCTGTACGCAGGAGCTGCGGCTGTGAGCCGGTGACGACGGAGGGCCGGGGGTGCCGGGCACCCGCTGCGGGACCGGGTGCCGGGTACCCGGTCCCGGGTAGGCGCCGGGCGCCGTGCACCTCGCCGGCCCGACGGGGACCGTCCGCTCCGCCGGGGGCGGACGGTCTCTGCCTCAGTCCCGGTTCTCGTCCTGGTCCTCGTACGGGGGCCAGGGGTCGCCCCATTCCGCGTCGCGGGCCCCCTTGTACAGGGGCCCCTGCCGCTTGGTCACGGTGGTGCGGGAGAGGGTCCCGTCCGATGAGCAGAGGTCGAGGAGGACCAGACCCTTGCGGATCTGCGGCTTCCGGGTGACCCGGGCGGGGGCCGGTCGGACCGGGAAGCGGGTGGCGACGACATAGCTGAACTTCTCGTCCTCGTACGCCAGCGAACCGCCCTTCACCTGCCGGTGCAGCGAGGACCTGCTGACCCGGGCGGCGAAGTGGCACCAGTCGGAACCGGGGACGATGGGGCAGTCCGCGCTGTGCGGGCAGGGCGCGGCGATCGTCATCCCGGCGGCGATCAGCCGCTCGCGGGCCTCGATGATCCGCTGATAGCCGTCCGGGGTACCGGGTTCCACGACGACCACGGCCCGGGCGGCCCGCGCGGCCTCGGTGACCACGGCGACCCGGTCGGCGGGGGTCAGCTCCTTGAGCACATAGGACACCGTGACGAGATCGCTGCTCTCGATCCGGAGCGACGCACTGATACGAGAGCGCTCCCACCGGGCCGCGCTCAGCGCGGGCACCCCGGAGGCCGCCGCCAGCTCCCGGCCGAGGGCGAGCGCGGGCTCGGCCCAGTCCAGGACGGTGGTCGCGGGCACGGGCCCCGCCCCCGCCGCCACGGGCTCGTCCTCCCAGGCCTCGGCCACGGCCCAGCTCGCGGCGCCCGTACCCCCGCCGATGTCGGTGTGGGTCACCGGCACCCAGTCGGGCGCGGCGTCCCGCAGCGCGGCCAGCGCGGCCCGTACCGCCTCGAAGGTCGCGGGCATCCGGTACGCGGCGTAGGCGGCGACATCGGAACGGTCCCGGAGCACCGGCGCGTCGGTCGGGGTCGTCCCCCGGTAGTTGGCGATCAGCCGCTCGACGGCCTGGGCGGCCTGGGTCGGCGGCAGCCCGTCGAGCAGGCCGGCGAGGGCGGCACGCAGCGACGCGGCAGTGGGCAGGGTGGAAGGCACTGACCGATTCTAGGTCGCGCACCAGAGCGGAAAGTACCGCCCGAAACCGGACGGCCGGGACCGGGCCGTGCCCGCCCGTCCCACTCCGACCTGCGGGAACATCGGACCCCGCCGTACGGGATCGCTTCCCGGGGAGCGAACTGCGGGCCACCGCAGGGGCATTGCTACGCTGCCGAGGGGGTCGCGGGTCGCGCACGGACAGGACGGAAGGTGAGCACGGCCTTCCCGGCGGTGGGTGCGGTCCACAGCCGCAGTCACCGGCGCTCGCACGGCCACCCCCGCACTACCGCCGTCCGTACCACCGGCCGTCCGTACCACCGGCCACCCGTACTACCGGCCGTTCGTACCACCGGCCACCCGTACGCCCGCCACGCCGGCGGCCGGAGCCGACCCGCTGCCGGCCCACCGGCGCCGACGACCCGAGGGGCCCATGAGACAGCGGCGCGTCACGCGCACGGTCCTGGCGGCCGGTGCCGCAGTCCTCGCGCTGTTGCTGCTGTGGACGCTGGCCGGCGGCGACGGATTCGGCGGGGGCTCCGGCGGCGGGGCGGGTACCGGTGGCGACGGCGGTGGGGGCCAGGGCCAGGAGGACCGGCGGCCCGGCGCGGCGGGCACCGGGACCGGAACCGGCACCGCCGCCCCGGTCGACCGGCCGGTCCCGCCTCCCTCGTACGCCCCGGCGCCTCGCTGGGAGATCAGCGATCTCTCCCCGGAGTACGCCGTGGCCCGGACCACCGGCCGGATCGCCCATCTGGCCCGGATACCGGGCGGGGACGGCGACCGGTTCCGGGTCCGGACCCATGACACCGCCACCGGCCGCCCGTCCTGGAGCGGCCCGGCCCTCCGCCCCGCCGGCGTCCCCGAGGGGGGTGCCGACGACGCGGCCGCCGTCCCCTTCCCCCGGCTGCTGCCGGTCACCAGGGACGGACGCGAGTACTTCGTGGTCTGGTCCTTCGGCCGCACGACCCCGGCCGACGGCACGGACGACCGTATGGGCGACGCCCCGGCCGCGGGAGCGGATGGCGCGGACGGAGCTGATCGAGCTGACGGAGCTGATGGAGCTGATGGCACCGACGGGGTCGGGCTCGCGGCGGGCACCTCGGTCGTCCTGGAGCTGTACGACGCCGCCGACGGCAGCCGCCGGCGGGTCGAACTGCCCTGGCCCGGCGCCCCCACCGTGTCCGGCGACGGCCCCGGCGTCCTGATCGCCGACGGCGGCACCCGCAACGCGGTGGTCGACCCGGCGACCGGCGAGGTCTCGGAGGTACGGGGGAAGGCCCTCGGCCACCCCCGGGGCTGCGCGGGCTGCCGCCGCCTGACCGAGGTGCGCGGGCTCACCGAGCGCGGCCTGCTGGTCGGCGGCGAGTCCGGCTTCTGGGTACGGGGCGGCTGGTACAGCGCGACGGTGGCCCCGCCCGGCACCGCGCCCTCCTCGGGGGTGCCGGTCTCCGTGCTTCCCGGCCATCTGCTGGCCAAGTGGCGCCCGGCGCGGGGACGTCAGGACGCCCGTACCCATGAGATCTGGGCGGTGCACGACACCCGCTCCGGCCGGGTGCTGGCCACCGCCCGCTGCCACCGGCCGGAGATCGACCCGGGCGACCGGCCCAGAGCAGTGCTCTCGCCCCGGAGCGGCTATCTCGTCTCGGGTCAGCTCGCCTTCGACCTGGGGCGGAAGAAGGGGTACTGCTTCGACCAGGCCGACGGGGCGCCACCGCTGGTGCTGACGTCGGTGACGGACGACGGCACCGCGTACGGCGCCCTCAACGCCCGGGACGCGGCGGATGCCCTCGCGGGCGGCGGCACCCCCGTCGAACTCGCCGTCGCCCAGGGCTCCGGCCCCCGCCCCCTGCCCCCGCACATCCGTCTCCCGGCGGCGGAGGTCTCCGGTCTGGCCCTCCTGACCTGGACTGACGCCCGCGACCACACCCACCTGACGGCCCACCCCCGTACGGGCGCCCCACCCGGCAACCGCACCACCGACCGCACCGGGGGCCGCACCGGGGGCCTCACTGGGGGCCTCACCGGGGGCCGTGCCACCGACCGGCTCGGGGTCTCCTCGAACACGGGGGACACGGGGGACGCCGGAGGCTAGTCCGCCGCCCGCCACGGGCGGCAGAGCACCACCAGGCACCCCACCGCCAGCAGCCCGCAGACGAGTTGCACCACGGCCATCGGCACGGCCGTCCCCTCCCCCGCGACCCCGACCAGCGGGGACACCAGAGCGCCGGTCAGGAACGACGACGTACCGATCAGCGCCGACGCCGACCCGGCGGCGTGCGGGGTCCGGCCCAGCGCGCGGGCGGTGATGTTGGGCATCACCAGACCCATGGCCGCCATCAGGACGAACAGCCCGGCGGCGACCCCCGCCAGCCCCGGGTCTCCGAACACCCCGGAGGTCATCAGGACCAGCGCGAGCCCGGCCAGGGTGAGGACGCCGAGCCCCACGGCGAGGACGGCGTCCAGATGGACCCGGCCCACCAGCACCCGGCCGTTGAGCTGCCCCACCGCGATCAGCCCGATCGAGTTGACGGCGAAGAGCAGGCTGAAGGTCTGCGCCGACCCGCCGTAGATGTCCTGCACCACGAACGGCGAGGCCGCGATGTACGCGAAGAGCGCGGCGAAGGCGAACCCGCCGACCAGGACATAGCCGCTGAAGACACGGTCGGCGAGCAGCCCGCGCATGGTCCGCAGCGCCGCGCCGACCCCGCCGGAGTGCCGGCGCTCCGGCGGCAGGGTCTCCGGCAGCCAGCGCACCACGACCAGCGTGAGCAGCACGCCGACCACGGTCAGGACGACGAAGACGCCCCGCCAGTCGGTGACCCTCAGCACCTGCGCCCCGATCACGGGCGCGATGACGGGTGCGACCCCGGAGATCAGCATCAGCGTGGAGAAGAAGCGGGCCATCTCCTCGCCGTCGTACAGATCCCGGACCACCGCCCGCGCGATGACGATGCCGGCCGCGCCCGCCAGGCCCTGGAGCAGCCGCAGGCCGATGAGGAACCCGGCGGTGGGGGCCATGGCGCACAGAGCGGTGGCGACGATGTAGACCACCATCCCGACGAGCAGCGGGCGCCGTCGCCCCCACTTGTCGCTCATCGGCCCGACGACCAGCTGTCCCAGGGCCATGCCGGCGAGGCAGGCGGTCAGGGTGAGCTGGACGGTGGCGGCGGAGGCGGAGAGGGAGTCGGTGACGGCGGGCAGCGCCGGCAGATACATGTCCATGGAGAGCGGCGGGAGTGCGGTGAGCCCGCCGAGGACCAGGGTGACCAGGATCCCGGCCCGCCGGGCGGCGGCGACGGACGGGGTCGTCACCGCTGGGGCGAGGGGCGGCCGGAGGTCCGGCCCGGGGGCGTCGGCCACCGGTGGCCCGGCCGTACCGGTGGCGCCGGGGCCACCGCCGGATCGGTGTCCGCCGGATCTGTGTCCGCCTATGTGTGCTTCTCCGCTGTTTCCGTCTCCGCCGGCTCGGTCGCCGCCCATTCAGCTCTCCATATCGTTGAATCCTTTCCTATGCTCTCAGCTCCCCGGATCGGGCCGGGCGGAATTTCCGCTCGGTACAGCCGCGCTCGGGCGGCCTCCGTGCCTGTCGGCTCCGGCGGTGGTGACGGCGCGCGGACGGGTCCGCGCCGCCGGCTCGTGGCCACGAACATGCCCCGCATCGGGGCGGGTTAAGCGATCAGTCGTACTGGGATCACCAGTTCGAGTGGTTCCGTGTCAACCCCCCTGCCGCCACGGCCGGTCCGCGTGGCACTCTGACCCGTATGGACCAGCACTCCACGATCGACCCGATCTGGGACACCGTAGACCGAATCCACACCTGGCTCGACGACCACTCGACGCGCCCCCGCGAGGAGGAGATCCTCCTCCGCGTCCTCAAGCTCTCCGAAGAAGTCGGCGAGGTGGCGGGCGCCGTCGTCGGCGCCACCGGCCAGAATCCCCGCAAGGGCCACACCCATGAGTGGACCGACGTGGAAGCCGAGCTGTGCGATGTGATCCTGACCGCGATGGTGGCCCTCCGGTCGCTGACCCCGGCCGCGGCCCATGTCCTGGAGGACCGGGTGGGGGTGGTGGCCGAGCGCGCGGCCCTGGTGTGAGGGGGCCGGTCCCCCGGCGGGCGCCCGGCCTTCCCCGCCGGCGGGCGCCCCGCGTCCCCCCGGGCATCCGGCGCCCCCGCGACTCCCGCGACTCCCACGACTCCCGCGACTCCCACGACTCCCGCGCCGGGTGAGGCAAAACGGCTTGCCCGTCCGGCACCCTGCCCGCAGGCTGCCTGCATGCACACCACGCACCACATGATCCCGGTATCCGGTGGCGACACCGTCTGGGCCGAGGACTCCGGGGGCGACGCCCCGCCGGTCGTCCTGCTGCACCCCGGTGTCGGGGACTCCCGCATCTGGGATCCGCTGGTGGAGCGGCTCGCCCCGCACCACCGGATCATCCGCTACGACGTCCGGGGATACGGCCGTTCCCCCGCACCCACCGCGCCGTACACCCTGCTCGGGGATCTCCTCGCCGTCCTGGACCACTTCGCCCTCGACCGGGTTCCGCTGGTCGGTTGCAGCATGGGCGGCGGGGCGGCGCTGGGGCTCGCCCTGCTCGCACCGGAGCGGGTCCGGTCGCTGGTGCTCGTCACCCCGGGCGTGGGGGGCTACCCCTGGCCGGACGAGCCCGAGGTGGACGCCGAGTACGAGCGGCTGATGGCCGCCCGGGACATCGACGGGCTGACCGCGTTCGGCCTCCGGGAGTGGGCGCGTTCCGGGGCCGACGAGCGGGCCGTGGAGCAGCTGCGCTCGGCGGCGACGGCCTGGCCGGGCGAGGAGGAGCACGAGGAGGCGGACCCACCGGTCTTCGACCGCCTCGGCGAGATCACCGTGCCGGCGGTCGTTCTCCTCGGCGAGCTGGACCGCCCGCCCCTGGTTACCTGCAACGAGGAGCTGGCGGCGCGGCTCCCGGACTGCCGGCTCGTCCGGATGCCCGGTGTGGACCACCTGGCTCCGCTCCGGGTCCCCGATCTGATCGCCGGGACGGTCCTGGCCCACTGCGGCTGATCCCCGCAGCCCCCGTCGCCCCGAAGCCCGGAACGTCCCGGTGGTGAGGACATGGGCCGGTGGCCCACGCTCCGCGGAGAGCGTGGGCCACCGGTGTCAGGGTGGTGCGGTGCCTCAGAGGATGCTCAGGCCGTACTGGGTCAGCGGCCGCAGGACGGGCTCGTAGAAGGTGGTGCCGCCGACGGTGCAGTTGCCGGAGCCGCCGGAGAGCAGACCGTGACCGGTGTTGCCGCTGAAGAGCGGGCCACCGCTGTCACCGGGCTGGGCGCAGACGTTGGTCTGGATCAGACCGTAGACCAGCTGGCCGCCGCCGTAGTTGACGGTGGCGTTGAGGCCGGTCACCCGGCCGTTGCGGTAGCCGGTGGTGCTGCCGGTGCGCTCCACGAACTGGCCGATGCCCGGGGTCGTGGCGTTGACGATGTCACGGTAGGTGCCGTTGTAGAGGTAGACACGGCCGTCCGCGTTGGCCGGGTTGGAGTGCTGGATGACACCGTGGTCCGCGCCGGGGAAGACCGAGGCGACACGGGTGGCGTTGCCGCCGGCGAAGGTCCAGACCGCGCCGATGTTGGTGCAGTGGCCGGCCGTCAGGGCGTAGTAGCCGCCACCACCGGTGACGTTGAAGCCGAGGGAGCATCGGGCGCCGCCCGTGTAGATGGCCTCTCCACCGGCGACCATCTTGCTGAACTTGCCGTTGGTCCGCTTGATCTGGAGCGAACCGGCCTCGGCGCCGGCCTGCTTCTTGATCTTCGCGATCTCGGCGGCCGAGACCGTGGTGTCGACGGTGACGACGACCTTGCCCGACTTGGCGTCGGTGTACCAGGCCGTACCGCCGATGTTGGCGTCGAGTACGGCGTCGCTCGCCTTCGCGAGCTGGGCCGTGCTGGGCTTCGCCGCCGAGTCTGCGGCCACCGCGGTGGGTGCGGCGAGCGCGGAGACAGCCGCCAGGCTCACGCCGACGGCGATCACACGGGCGCGCTTGGCGACGGAGATCTTGTTGATCTTCACTCATCCTCCGGGAATCCGTGGCCCGTTCGGTGTCGGGCCTTCGCATACGCCTCCGGCAACCCCATGGACAATGCGGCAGTCATGGGCCTGTCAATCGGCGTGGTACGGATCCTCAACCGCGCTCCCCCACCGGTACAGCGCGGCTTTAGGCCGCACTACGCGCGTCATGGTGGCGAGGTGACCCCATGGCGCGAAGTGGCTCTTGCTCGAACCTCCGCACGAAACGGAGCGACGGCACCAGGGGAGCCCGCGCCCTTGAAATGGACGATCGACGTCCGGATTCCGCCCCCGGACCCGTCTCCGGCGTCGGACCCGGGGTCACGACGCCGCCGGGCGGCCCCGATCTTCGGCCGTTCCGCGCCCGCGTGGCTGATCGACGCGTACTTGACAGACCATCAGAGATAACGCCGGAGTAACATCCCGGCGGGCGATGTTGGGGCGGAGGGAAAACGCTTCACCATATTCCGCTACCGGACATCTGGCTGTGGGGACCACGGACCCCGACCCGCCCGGAGCGGGCGGCCGGACCGGGCCCCGGCCCGGAGGCGGGATGCGCGCCGGTCGGGCGCAAGTGCGGAATCCTTCTATCCAGTTCCACTGGGCTCTGCCGTTTTGCGCCGTATATCCGCTTGTTCGCCGGAACGGCGTGACCGGTTCTGCATCTCCCAGGGGAATGTGCCAGGGGAGAAGGCGGGTCGGCCGACTCCACCATCGGCCCAGCGCTCCCGAAGGCCGCCCTCATCACTGGAACGTGCGGGCGGGCCGCCGGGTTCACCCCGGCCCTGCCGTCGGAGGGGCCGTTCCGTCAGTGCGCAGACGACCCGGAGCGGGCCCGGCCGACTCGATGTCCGTGATCATCCGCTGCCCTTCTTCCCGCGCGCCCTGTCCAGTGTGTCGGCGGTGGTTGCGCCTGGACAAGAAACGTTCCGCGCCACTGCGGGAAGCGGCGTTCCTGCGGGAACGGAGGGAAAGGGAAACGGTTCACGCGGGATCCACTCGGGGTGTCGATATTTCGTGTTCCCCTCGGGGCGGCTGACGGAACTGGGGTTCTTCTCTCATCGACGAAACACCGATCAAAAGGATTCGCGACGGCCACCCCGAGAGGAACACGAGTCAACAGAGGGGAAATCGAGGGAAGTTGTCGGCCACACCGGCCCGAACCGGCCCCTGGACGGGTTCCGGTGCGGGCCGGATATCCGGTATCCGGATCGGTGTGCCGGTCGCCTGTTGTCGGTCGCCGGGCTCCGGTCGCCGGACTGCGGACTGCGGGCTCCGTGCTCCGGGAATCAGCGGGGGGACGCGGGGTGGGCGGGGGCGACGGCTTCCTCGGGTCCCGGGGCCGGATCGCTGCCCTCCTCGTCCATGTGCAGCTCCGGCGGGCGGCGCGTGAAGAAGCGGGTGGAGATCGCCAGCAGGACCAGTCCGGCGGTTATCCACAGGACGCCCACGATGAAGGTGTCCCCTGTCAGACTGGTCCACAGCCAGACGGTGCTGGCGAAGCCGAGCGCCGGGAGTACGCCGTTGACCAGCAGGAACCGGGCCCGCGACCGGTGAGCGCCGGTCTGGCGGCCCGCCCCGGCCAGATAGTGCTTGAGCACGCTCAGATTGACCATCGAGAAGGCGGCCAGCGCCCCGAAGTTGATCATTACGACGGCCTGGTCGAGGGTGAGGACGGTGGCGAGGAGGGCCACGGCGGAGACCGCGAGCAGCGCCCCCACAGGGGTGCCGAAGCGGGGGTGCAGCCGCCCGAAGACCCGGCGCGGCAGGAGCCCGTCCCGCCCCATGGAGAAGATGATGCGGGAGACGCTGGCCTGGGAGACCATCGCGGACCCGAAGCAGCCGAGGACGTAGACGGCGGTGAAGGCGCCGCTCAGCGCGGAGCCGCCGACGGTCCGCATCAGTTCGGCGCCCGCCGAGTCGGGGTCGGTGAAGGCGTTGTCGGGGCGGACGAGGGAGCCGATCCATGCCACCAGGATGAAGAGGCCGCCGCCGATGGCGGTGGTGAGGATGATGCCGAGCGGGATGGTCCGGCGGGGGTCGTGGGCCTCTTCGGCGAGGGTGGAGACGGCGTCGAAGCCGAGGAAGCTCAGCGCCAGGATGGCCGCGCCGCCGGCGAGCAGGGACCACTGCCCGGCTTCGGGGACGAAGGACTGGAGGGCGTCACCGGCGGGGACCTGCGAGTGGGTCGCGCCGAGGACGACGAAGGCGATGAGCAGCAGCCCGGTCGCGCCCATGATGACCGCGGTGATCCGGCTGACGAACTTGACCCCGAGGACGTTGAAGACGAGGACGGCCAGGAGCACGAGCACGCTCCAGACGGCCTGCGGCACCCCGGGGAACTGGGCGTGCAGATAGATCCCGGCCAGCAGGAAGGAGACCATCGGGAGGAAGAGGTAGTCCAGCATCAGGGCCCAGCCGGTCATGAAGCCGACATGCCCGCCGAACACCTTCTGTGAGTACTTGTACGCGGAGCCGGCGGCCGGGAAGCTGCGGACCATCCGTCCGTAACTGTGCGCGGTCAGCAGCATCACGGCGAGTGCCAGCACATAGGCGGCGGGGAGGTGCCCGTCGGTCTCGTCGTTGACGATCCCGTAGGTGGTGAAGACGGCGACGGGCGACATGTAGGTGAGGCCGAAGAGCACGACGGCGGGCAGCCGCAGCACGCGCTTCAGCTGCGGGGCGTTCTCCGCGCTGGCTCTGTGATTACTGGACACCGGCATGATTCCTCTCCGCGCCCGTCGGTGGGACGGGGTTCCGTCGATTCCCGAAGAGTGGCAAACCCGGGGGGTGTCCGACATACGTATCTGTACGTACGGGAGGTGGGCGGAATACGCGCCGTCCCGGCCGGTCGCGACACGGCGGCCGTGGGCACGGTCGATACGTAATCTTACGGAAGTCGGAAAAGGAGACGCATCGCTACGGTGTTCCTCGATCGTGCCGGGATCTCCCGTTGAGAGAGGACCACCACATATGTGGCCAGCAGGCTATAAGGCGGCTTTGGCGCTGACGGTCGACTTCGACGCCGAGGAATTGTGGCTCGCGGAGGACCCCGCGAACGCGGCCCGTCCCGGGGTGCTCTCCCAGGCCAGGTACGGGGCGGAGATCGGGGTTCCGCGGCTGCTCGACATGCTCGACCGGCTAGGGGTGCCGGCCACGTTCTTCGTCTGCGGCCGGGACGCCGAGAGGTATCCGTCGGTCATGGAGTCGGTGGCGGCCCGGGGTCATGAGATCGGCCATCACGGCCATACCCACCGCTCGCCGCATCTGATGACGCGGGAGGAGGAAGCGCAGGAGCTGGCCCGGGGGCTGGCGGTGCTCGGGGAGTTCACGGACCGGGTGGCGGGCTACCGGTCGCCGTCGTGGGACCTCAGTCCGCACACCCTGGATCTGCTGGTGGAGCACGGCTTCGGCTACTCCTCCAATCTGATGGACGCGGTCGTGCCGTATCGCCATCCGGGTCATGACCTGGTGGAGATCCCGGTGCACTGGACGCTGGACGACGCGCCCCACTTCTGGTTCGACGCCACCAGCTGGGACCGGACGATCCGGTCGGCGCGGGAGGTGGCCGAGGTGTGGGGCGAGGAGGCGTCGGCGATCCACGACATCGGGGGGCTGGTGACGCTCACGGTGCATCCGCAGCTCATCGGCCGGCCGGGGCGGCTGCGGATGCTGGAGGAGTTCCTGACGGGCGTGCGGGCGTACGACGGGGGCGGGGGCGGCGGGGTCTGGTTCGCGACCTGCGGTGAAGTGGCGGACACGGTCCGTCGCGCCCCCGCCGGAACCGGGGCCGGGTCCGGGGCCGGGTTCGCGGGAGCGCGGTCATGACCGGGCGTACCGCCGTGGTCACCGGCGCGGCGCGCGGGATCGGGCGGAGTGTCGCCCGGCGGCTGGTGCGGGAGGGGTGGCGGGTGCTGCTGAGCGATGTGGACCCGAGGGTGGAGGCGGTGGCCCGGGAGCTGGACACCAGTCCCGTCGGCGGCTCCGGTGACGGTGGCGGGGAGCCGCGGGCGGCCGGGGTGGTCGCCGACGTGTCGCGGGCCTGTGACGCGGCACGGCTGGCGGAGACGGCGGCCGAGCTGTTCGGCGGCGTGGACGCGCTGGTGGCGAACGCCGCCGTGGGCGGTCCCGACACCCCGTTGCTGGACACTCCGGAGACCGAGATACGGCGGGTGTTCGAGGTGAACTTCTTCGGCGTGCTCCACTGCGTGCAGGCCGTGCGGCCCCTGCTCGGCCGGGAGGGGTCGGTGGGCCGGATCGTGGTCGTCGGCTCGCTCTTCGCTCAGCGGCCCACACCGGGCGCCGGTGCGTACAGCGCCAGCAAGGCGGCGGTGCAGTCGCTGATGCGGACGCTGGCGGTGGAGCTGGCGCCGTCCTGCACGGTGAACGCGGTCGCGCCGGGCTATGTGATGACCGGGATGCACCGGGAGGAGCTGGCCGCGCGGGCCCGCCGCAGCGGGCGTTCCGTGGAGGAGGAGCGGGAGCGGGTGGTGGCCGAGGTGCCGCTGGCCCGCCACGGGGTCGGGGCGGATGTCGCCGACGCCGTCCACTATCTGTTGTCCGGTGCCGGTTATGTCACCGGGCAGACCCTCAATGTGAATGGAGGAGTGCTCACGTCATGAGTGCTGTCGTCGAGGCTCCGCGCCGGCTGGTGGTCAGTGGCGCCGGCTCCGGGATCGGGCGGGCCGCCGCCGCGCTGGCCCGCGAGCGCGGCTGGTCGGTGCTCGGGCTCGATCTCACCGGGGCGGAGGGGATCATCGCCTGTGACATCACGGACGAGGAATCGGTGCGCCGTGCGTTCGACCGGGTGGACGAGGCGTGGGGCGGGGCCGCTCCGGACGCGGTGGTGCACTGCGCCGGGGTCTACCGCTTCGGGCCCGCCGTAACGACGGGCGCCGCCGCGTGGGACGCGGTCCTGGCGGTCAACGCGCGCGGTTCGCTGCTGGTGGCGTCCGCCGCCGCCCGCCGGATGATCGACAGTGGCCGGGGCGGGAGCGTGACCCTGCTGTCGTCGATCGCCGCCGCGCGGGGCGACGCGGGCGAGCCGAGTGCCGCGTACAGCGCCAGCAAGGGGGCGGTGGAGGCGCTGACCCGGCAACTGGCGGTGGAGTGGGGCCCGTACGGCGTGCGGTGCAACGCGGTGGCGCCCGGGGTGATCGACACCCCGATGACGACGGTGTCCGGGGACCCGGAGGCGTTCGAGCAGGTGCTGCGGCGGATTCCGGCCCGCAGGCTCGGCACTGCGGAGGAGGTGGCGCGGGTATGTCTCTTCCTCGCGTCGGGGGAATCGGCGTATGTGAGCGGCACGGTGATCGCCGTGGACGGAGGGCAGAGCGCGTCATGAGTACGGCACCGCTGGTCATCAGGGCACACGGGGGGCCGCGGGAGCGCGGCCGGTACTACGGGGTGGCCGCCCGGGAGCGGATCCTGCTCTCCTTGGAGAACTACGAGCGGGTGTACGCGAAGTTCGCCGGATTCACCTGGGCCCAGGCCACCGCTCTCGCGGAGGACTTCGTTCCCGTCATAGCCGCCTGGCGGCCGGAGTATCTGGAGGAGATGGAGGGCATCGCCCTGGGCGCCGGGGTGGCCTTCGAGGATGTGCTGGCGCTGAATCTGCGGACGGAGATCCTGTTCTCGGGCAAGGCGCAGGCGATCGCGGAGGCGACGGGGGTGCGGACGCCCGCCGAGTGCACGGCGTTCTGCGATCTGCGGGGGCCGGAGCCGGTGGTGGGACAGAACTGGGACTGGATTCCGTTCTCCCACGACACGGTGGTGGTGCTGGAGGCGGTGCCGGACCGGGGTCCCCGGTGGGTGTCGGTGGTGGAGGCGGGGCTGCTGGCGAAGTTCGGGATGAACTCGTCCGGGGTGACGCTGCTGACCAACGCCCTGGTGACCTCGCACGACGTGGGAGCGCCCGGGATCCCGTACCACCTGATGCTGCGGGCGCTGCTGGAGTCGGAGTCGGTCGGGGCGGCCGAGGAGGTGCTGCGGAGTGCCGAGCGGGCGTCCTCGGCGAACTATCTGCTGGTGGGCGAGGGCCGGGGAGTCGACGCGGAGACGCGTCCCGGCGGCGCGGGCGACATCGCCTGGCAGCGGGTGGAGCGGGGCGGCCATCTCATCCACTGCAACCATTTCACCAGCGATCCGGCGGAGTTCGGTTCGTTCGCCACGGACACCGCGGATGTCACGGACGTCACGGACGTCACGGCCGTCACGGATCACGGCCCGCGGGTGATGCCGGACACCCTGTACCGGCGGGAACGGGCGCTGGCCCTGGCGGAGCTGATGCCCAGTCCGTCGGTGGCCGGGTGGCACGAGGTGCTCAGCGACCACGGCAACTTCCCGGACGCGATCTGCTGCCACCCCGACGAGAAGCAGCACGAGCTGGAGCAGGGGTCGACGGTGGCGAGTGTGGTGATGGAGCCCGAGCGGCGGATGATGCATCTGGTGCTGGGGCATCCGTGCGCGGTGCCCCGGGAGACGTACGACTACGCGGAGTTCTTCGCCGCCGCCTGACCGGGTTCCCGGGGTGGCCGAGGCCGGGGTCAGGCCACGTTGATGACCTCCTGGCCGTGGCGGGAGAGACGGTAGGTCAGGGTGGGCTGGGAGAGGGACCGGTCGGCGGTGTCGTAGGGGTATCCGGAGGACGACTGGCCGGGCTCGGCGAAGAGATAGGTGCCGTTGACACCCCGGTAGGCACCGTCACGGAGGTAGGCGTCGACGGCCTCGGGGCGGAAGGAGCCGGTCACGGAGAAGGCGGTGTGCAGCATACGGACCTGGTCGTAGGCGGCGCTGGCCTGGCTGCGGCCGGGCCGCGTGCCGAACGTACGCGCGTACGCCTCGCTGAACCGCCGCCCGAGCGGGTCGTCGGGGCGGCCGGTCACGGTGGACCAGATGACCTCGCCCTCCCCCGCGCCCCGCGCCGTCCGGCGGGCGAACCCCGGCACCGAGGGGGTGTAGATGTGGTACGTGGGCTGCCGGGGGCTGTGCGCGACGATCGCGTTCTGGAGCGCGGCGGCCGCCTCGACGCCCAGGTGCGAGACGACGACGAGGTCGGGCCCGTCGGCCAGGACCTCCGCCGCCAGGGCGTCGGCGTCGTCGACGGTGAGGCCGACGCGGTGCGTGGAGACGGCGGTCCAGCCGCTGTCGTGGACCCGGGCCGCGAAGGTGCCGTCGGTGACGGCGCAGCCGTAGCCGTCGAGTTCGATCACCGCCAGCCGGGGCCTTCGCCGTTGCCCTTCCCCGCCGGTGGCCGCCGGGTGGCAGCGGAGATACGCGAGCAGCGCGGAGCGGTAGGCGGTCTCGGACGGGCAGGTCTGGAAGACGTGGCCGTAGCGGTGCGGGTCCTCGCGTACCGCGTCCACGCTGCGGGTCCAGGTGTTGGTGTGGAGGAAGGTCCGCCCCAGGTCGGCGGCGAAGTCGAAGACGGCGGGGCTGAGCGCGCTGGCGTAGCTGCTGGTCACGGCGTCGACATCGGCGGCGGTCAGCGCGGCGAGACCGGCCCGTACGGACTCCTCGTCCAGGGGGTCGACGTGGACGACGACGTGTTCGACGGAGCGGCCGTCGTCGTGGAGGAGGGCGTTGATGTCGCGGACGGCCAGCGCGGCGCCCTGGGCGGTCTCCCGCCCGTCCGGGGCGAAGGCGCCCGCGACGGCGATGGTCCCGATCCGGAGGGTGTCCCGGCCGGCCGAGCGGAAGCGCCGGGGGGCGGGGGTCGCGAGGGTGCGCGCGGTCGCGGCGTGCCGTTCGAGGTCGAGCATCCGGATCCCGGGGCGGTGTTCGACGCCGCCGGGGATGGGCAGCCGGATCAGGTCCCGGTCGACGGCGAGGGCGCTCAGCCCGGCGCGGGAGTCCTGGCCCAGCTTCCTCAGCAGCCGTTCGACCTGTGTGGTCACGGTGCGGACGCTGGTGCCGAGGCGGCTGGATATCTCCCGGTTGGCGAGCCCGAGGGCGACGAGCGAGATGATATCGATCTCCCGCGCGGTGAGCCCGGCGGGCGGCCCGTCGAGCGGCCGCACACTGACGGAGACGACGGCCCCGGCGACGGGCCTCAGCTCCATCCGGACCCACGCCCACCGCCCGTCCTCGCACCACAGGAACTGCGCGCTCGGCAGCCCGCACGCGTGGAATCCGGCGACCCGCCGCAGCAGGGCCGCGCTGAGTCCCGGCCGGCCGGGCTGCTCGGGCGAATCGGGCTGATGGAGCTGACCGGGCCGATCGGTGGGGGTGAGGGTCACGTCCCAGGAACGCTCGGCGCCGGAATCCGTGCCGAAGGGCCAGGGCTGATGCCGAAGCTGGGACTGAGGCTGATGCCGAGGCTGGGACTGAGGCTGAGGCGAACGCAAGGCGGCTGCTCCTCTCGTGCGTACTCCCCGAGGTCCCCGCCCCGGATCCGGCCGGTCCGACCCGCTCTCCCGGGCCCCGGGTACGCTGCGTGACCGACAGGTTCCTCTCCGAACCCTCGGACCACCGGCGGCCCGTGTAACGAGCCCGCGCAAGCACCCTAATCCAGACATGCCCGACAGGGCCATACCCAGCCATGGCCGAAACTTTTCGCATGCCCGCTGTCACCGTTCCCGGCCCGGTTCTGGGACTCCGTACCGCCCGAAGGGTTGCCGGACCGCACCTGGGGCGGGAGGGTCTAGGGGGACAAAGGCCGGGGTGGATGCACACGCGACTTCTCTCGAACGAGGTGACGTGAGTGGTGGAGAACGGCAACGACACGCAGTCGGCACCCGCACACGGGGAACTGGACGGAACGGCGGCCCCCGCGGCGCGCGGGAACGGCCGGTGGTCCCGGCGCGGGCTCACCGTGCCGCTGTGCCTGACCGCCGGTGCCGTGGCCCTGGCCGTCGGCGCGGTCCTGGCCCTCCGCGACGACGGATCCGCAGGCGCCGACGCGGCCGACGAACCCGTCTCCGCCAGTCCGGTGGTCTGCGCCCAGGTGATAGCCCGGGGCACGGTGACCCGGACCGAGCCACAGGGCGACCGCACTCGGGTGGTGCTCGCCGTGGACCGCTATCTGAAGCCGTCGAAGGGCCCGAAGGAGACGGTGTTCACCGTGCCGCGCGCCGAGGCGGGGTTCTTCGCCTCCGGCGAGCGGATGCTCGTGACCATCCCCCGCTCCCCCGACGAGCCGGTGCAGTCGTACACCGGCGCGGAGGTGGCCTTCGCCTGGGAGCGGATGGCAGCGGAACTTCCCGCCGCCGGCGAGCAGCGCTGCGAGCGATCCGGCTGATGCGTCCGGTCCCCTGGTAGCCCTCTCCGCCACCGGGCCGACAGACCCGCCCGGTCGGCTGCACAGCCGCGCTTCGGGTCGGTGAGCCGATGGCCGTAATCTGCTCCCTCGGCGAACGCGGTTCTGGCAAGTTCTGGCACGTTCCTCTGCTGTGGAGCCAGTTGAGGGGCAAGCTCTGGTACGTCAATCGTTCCCCGCACCGGAGGTGGACATCATGGCCCTGCGTAAGCTCGGCAAGGACCCGGAGAGTCCAAGCGGGGGGTCTCCCACGATCTACCTGGACGACGAGAAGGACACGTACCTCGTACAGGGCCTCAAGGTGCTTGACGGCGAGCGTCTGGGACAGATGGACGTCCCGGGCCACGAGTCGGTGGTGGAGATCCCTCGGCGCATGGCGCAGTTCTTCCTGGAGGTGAAGGGTGAAGAAGGTCCCGACGTTTGAGGAGCTGTTTCGCGACTGCCAGAGGACGGCCGTCCATCTGGAGATGCGCGACAGCTACATGCAGTCGGACCCGGCCTTCGTCGACTGGAGCGCCGGGAAGCCCATCGACCCCGCTGAACGCTGGGCCGACTGGCTCAGCCTGGTCAAGGAGTCGACCTCGCGCGGTGTCGAGGTCCGCCGGGCCCGGGTTGTCTCCACGCCCGTCAGCGAGTACATCCGCTTCGAGCACGACGTGACGAACGGACTGAACATCGCCGCCGGTGAACTGGTTCGGTGGCTCTCTCGTCGGCATGCGACGGATATCCCCTTCCCCGGCAACGATTTCTGGTTGTTCGACTCCGAACTCGTCCTGATCAACCACTTCGATGGCGACAGCGAGAACATGGAGCTGGAGCTCAGCAGGTCACCCGAACTCGCACAACTCTGCGGGGCGGCCTTCGAATCCGTCTGGGAGCGGGCAACACCACACTCCGAGTTCAAGCTGCTCTGACATAGAGAACAGCACGTCTCAGCGATATGACCTCGCCATCTTCGAGCGTGCAGGAAGCACGCAAGGCCCTCGGCCAACGTCTGCGCGACATCCGGAATGAAGCCGGACTCACCAAACGGGCGTTGGCCGCCCGCCTCGGCTGGCACGAATCAAAGTGCTCGCGCTTCGAGAGCGGCACGCGTGCCCCCTCCGAGCCCGACATCCGCGCCTGGGCTACGGCCTGCGATGCGGATGTCGAGGCTGAGGATCTGGTCTCGACGGCCCGTGGAATCGACGGCATGTACGTGGACTGGCGGCGGATGGAACGCTCGGGCCTCAAGCGCGCCCAGGAGTCCGTACTGCCCTTGTGGGAGCGAACGCAGCGGTTCCGGATCTATTCCCCTTGGATGATCCCTGGCCCTGTTCAGACCGCCTCATATATCAGGGCCCTGCTTACTTCCATTCGAGACCGCCGCGGCTTGGTTGATGACGTGCCGGCAGCCGTCGAAGTCCGCGTGGCCAAGCAACAGATCGTTTACGGCAACCACCGGTTCGCCATTCTTCTGGAAGAGAGCGTCCTTCGTACGCGCATCGGCGGGCCCGAAGTGATGGCCGAACAGCTCGGCTATCTGCTCAGCGTTGCCGCCCTACCCTCGGTGAGTCTCGGCATCATCCCCGATGACGCCGACCGTTCGGGTCTGTGGCCTGTCGAGGGCTTCTTCCTCTATGACGACCACACCGTGAACGTCGAACTGATCTCGGCGCATCTCACGATCACCCAGAAACACGAGATCAGCCTCTACGCTTCCGCGTTCAGTGAGTTGTCCGACCTCGCCGTCCGCGGCGCTGCGGCCCGCGAGCTGATCACGGCGGCCATCGACGCACTCGGGTGATTGCCTGGCAAGTTCCGGCACACCCGTGGAGCCGGCCTCACCACCCTTCCTAGCGTTACCGGCACGGCTCTCCTGTGGAAGCCGGCGAGGGACCCGCCCCGGCGTCAGCCTGGGAAAGCGCGCCGGGGCGGGCCGTAGGTGCACAACGGCACGGAGACGGACTCCGGGTCGCCGTACCCAGAGGAGGCTACCGCCTTGTCTCTGAAGGAAGCACTCGCCCGCGAGGCCACCGTGCGCGGTGGCGACGACCCCGACAACACCGATAACACCGACATCGAGGATGGCGACGGCCAGGGCGGAAGCGGGTCGCCCGGCCACTGATCACGGGCCGCCTCCAAGAAGGGGCCCCGGTCGATAACCGGGGCCCTGCCGGCCGCCGGCCGCCACAACTGAACGCCCAAGCCGGAATCGAATGCAGGCTCGGGCCCGATACTCTCCCCAGGGTCTGCCCATGCATTTTCTGGTCGTTGACTGGGACTTCTTCTTTCCCACTCCCGCAGCGGGCGGACCGCAAGGACCGCACGACGATCTGTTCACGTGGCCGGTCGCCGAAGACGAGTTCCACACGGAAACGATCTGGGAGGCGCGACACCGCGACTTCACGGCGGCCGGCATGGAACTGCCGCAGGTGACGGGCTGGCAGGACTTCTGGCACAGATTCCGGTTCTCCGCCGGAACCGTGCTCGTCTACGCCGACAGCAACGCATGGGCGGGGCTGCTCTGGCCCTCGGACCTCGGCCGGCCCGACGAGTGCTGGGATTCGGTGCACCTGTACGACGCCCACCATGACGCCGGGTACCGGCAGAATCACCGGAGCTTCGAGGGGTGGAAAGCGTCGGGCGACGGCATCCGGTGCGAGACCTGGATGCTCGCGCATCACTGGGCGGGGGCTTCCCTGCACGTGCATTTCCCGCCGTGGCGCAAGTCGCTCGACCGTCCTCGGGAAGAACCACTCGTGCCGGTCGCCATGACGATCGACGACGGTCGGGCACCGGCGGCTGTCTTCGATCTGGTCTTCGTCTGCCGGTCCGGCGCATGGGTGCCGCCATGGTGCGACGAAGCCTTCACCGAGTTCCTTCGGCGTGCCCCCGTGCCGAGAGCTGTGTTCGATCGGAACCGTTGGGTGCACCCTCGCCCGGATCCGGCCCGCATGGCCGAGATGAAGCGGGAGCTGTATGCGAAGGTCGAGAAGATGAATCGCCACAACGGGTAAGGCCCCGGCGAGGGCCCGGACGGCGAAAAAAGCCCCTGTCCAGACAAAATGCCTGATCAGGAGCGTTCTCCGAGTTGGCCGGCAGACGAGTCGGGCTGTACGCCGGGTTCTGTACCCCGGGACCTCGCGGTCGTCGGGGCGACGGCCATCCATCTAGGGCCGGTGTTGCCACCGGCCTCGTGCGGTCTACCCGCGGACTCGGGCGGGCAGCCCTCGAACGTCCGCGCAGGAGTCCCGTCCCTCACGGGAAGGGGCTCCCTCTTGACCTTGCTCCGGGTGGGGTTTACCTAGCTGCCCAGGTCACCCTGGGCACTGGTGGTCTCTTACACCACCGTTTCACCCTTACCGAGGACCGAGGTCCCCGGCGGTTTGTTTTCTGTGGCACTGTCCCGCGGGTCACCCCGGGTGGGCGTTACCCACCACCCTGTCCTGTGGAGCCCGGACGTTCCTCGGGAGAGCCCCGAAGGGTCCTCACGCGGCCGTCCGCCCGGCTCGTCTGCCGTGGCGACCATGGTACCCGGGGGGCGGGCGGGGCGTTGACCTTGTCGTGGCGTCATGGTTTCCACTGGGGGCATGAGGATCGGAGAACTCGCGGCGCTGGCCGGGGTCACGCCCCGGACCGTGCGCCACTATCACCATCTGGGGCTGATGCCCGAGCCCGAGCGGCGGGCCAACGGCTATCGCGACTACGGGCTGCGGCACGCGCTCGTGCTCGCGCGGATCCGGCGGCTGACGGAGCTGGGGCTGGGCCTGGCGGAGGTGCGGGACGTGCTCGCGGACGAGGCCGGGCGGGAGCTGGTGGAGGTGCTGGAGGAACTGGACGCCGACCTGGCGCGGCAGCAGGCCGGGATCGCGGAGCGGCGGGCCCGGCTCGCCGTGCTGATGGGGCAGGCCAGGGAGGGGCTGCTGCCGGCCGAGGGGCCGGTTTCGGACGACCTGGCCGGTCTGCTCGGGGTGCTCGCGCCGAGCCCGTCCCCCATGGCGGCCAAGGACCGCGCCCACCTGGCACTTTTCGACACGGTACTGGCCGAGGAGGACCGGGAGCGGATGTTCGGGGCGTTGCGGTCGCTGACCGGGGCACCGGGTGCGGCGGCCCGGGTGGAGGCGCTGTACCGGCGGCTCGACGGGCTGGTGGACGCCCCGGCCGACGATCCCCGGGTGGACCCGCTCGCCCGTGAGCTGGCGGAGCTGATTCCCGACGAGATACTCGGGGACTGGGCGCGGGACGGCGGGCAGCGGGCGTTCGCCGGGGGCTTCGGCGAGGCGTTCCTCGCCGATTTCGCGCCCGCGCAGGCCGCCGTCGTCGAACGGCTGGTGGGGTTGCTGGCCGAGCGGGCGAAGGGGCCGGCATGACGACGGCGGGATGGGCACGGGTCCTGGGACGGCTGCTCCGCCACGAGCTGCGGGCGCTGCACAGCATCGGGCTCTGGGTTCTCCGGCGGCGGCACGGCGTCGGGCCGGGCGCGCACCCTGCGGCGCACACCGGGCCGCAGACCGCGATGATGTGGGGATTCATCGTGGTGTCGGTGATCGAGACGGTGGCGCTCGCGGTGCTGATCCCATGGCCGCTGGTCCATGCGGTGCTGCTGGTGGTGGACGTGTACGGCGTGGTGCTGATGATCGGGATGCACGCGGCCTGTGTCACCCGGCCGCACGTGGCGGGGGCCGCCGGCGGGCTGCGCATCCGGTACGGGGCCCTGTTCGACCTGCGGCTGACCGCGGCGGACATCCGGGAGATACGGATCGAACGGCGTTTCCCGGAGGGGAAGCTGATCCAGCCGCGCGACGACGGCTCGCTGGAGCTGATCGTCGGCGGGCAGACGACGGTGGTCGCGGAGCTGGCCGGGCCGGTGGAGTACGTACGGCCGCTGGGGCGGCGCGGGACGGCGCACACGGTCCGGTTCCACGCGGACGATCCCGTGGCACTGGTGGCGGCGGTACGGAAGGCACAGGCGGCGGCCTGATCCGGGGCGGCCTGATCCCGGGCCCCGCACCCCTGAGCCGTACGCGCGTCAGACCGTACGCAGTCAGACCGTACGCGCGTCGGACCGTACAGAATCAGACTGTCCGGAAGAGGACCTTCGCCGTGCCCGGGTCCGCCTGCGTGAGACGGACCCGCACGCGCTCACCCAGGGGCAGGGGACGGTCGCTCTCGACGGCGCCCACCACGGCGGGGTCCTCCAGATGGACCGTCCCGACGGCGGGCCGCTGCTCCCGGACGTCGATCACGAACGCGTCGAACAGGTCGCCCACCCGGTGCTGGAGCAGCGCCGCCTCCACCAGGTCGACGCACGCGCGCTCCACGGTGTTCGCCCGCCGGGCGCCGGCCGCCATCGTGGCGGGGAGGGCGTCGAGCGCGTCGAGCACCCATTCCGGGATGCCGCGCCCCGCGCAGGCGGCGAGACACAGTTCCCCGGTGTAGCGGTCGACCAGCCGGCGCAGGGGCGCGGTGCAGTGGGTGTACTCGGCCGCCACCGCCGCGTGGACGGACGGGTCGGGGACTCTGCCACCGGTGAAGACGGAGTAGCCGGCGCCCCGCAGCAGCCCGGTGGACTCCTGGAGGAAGGCGGCGTGGCGCGGGTCGCGGGGATCGAGGGAGCGGACGACGTCCGCGTACGGGACATGGTGCGGCCAGTCGATGTGCAGGGCCTTGGCCGCGTGGCGGAGCCGGGTGACGGCGCCGTCGGGGGCGGTGGGGAGCGTACGGAGGATCCCGGTGCCGGTCGCCGTCATGATCTCGGCGGCGGTCATCCCGGTGAGCAGCGAGATCTGCGCGTTCCAGCCGTCGACGGGCAGGGGTGCGCGATAGCGGAGCCGGTACGAGCCCCTCTCGCCGATGATCTCCTGCTCGGGCACCTGGAGGGAGATCCCGCCGCGTTCCCGCTCCCGTTCCTCGCGCAGGAGTCCGACGGTCCGCAGCAGGGCGAGGGGTTCCTCTGCGGTGCCGGTGTCGATCAGCCGCTGGGCGGTCTCGTAGTCGTACCGGGCCCTGCTGCGGACCAGCGCCCTGCGCACGTCGGCGGCGACGGAGCGGCCGTCGGCGTCCAGGTCGATCCGCCAGAGCAGGGCGGGGGCGGTGTTGCCGGGGAGCAGGCTGGCGGCCGACTCGGACAGGGCGGGCGGGTGGAGGGGGATCCTGATGTCGGGGAAGTAGAGGGTCTGGACGCGGCGGTGGGCCTCCGCGTCGATCGGGCCGCCGGAGGCGACGAACGCGGCGACATCGGCGATGGCGTAGTGGACGCGGTAGCCGGACTCGTGCCGGGCCACGTGCAGGGCCTGGTCGAGGTCGGCCGACCCCGGCGGGTCGATGGTGAAGAGGGGCAGGCCGGTGGCGTCCTGGTCCGGGAGGCGGGGGCCGGTGGCGGCCTGTTCGGCCGCGGCGAGCACGGCGGGCGGGAAGTCGCCGGGGACCTGGAGGGCCGTCCGCAGCTCGCTCAGGGCCGCGTGCAGCGGGGCCTCGGCGGCACCGGTGGTGCGCATCGGGCGGCGGGGCATGGCACCGAGCGTAGGGCGGGGCGGGGGCTGCGGCACTCCGGGGCGGGCCGTCGGGGCGGGTACGTCGTTCCGGAGCGCGCCGTCGGGGCGGTCACAGGCGGCGGGGCGGTCACAGGTGGTGGGGCGGTCACGGGTGGTGGGCGGCGCGGCGGTGCCGCGTACCCTGGCGCGGGACGGCACCGCGCCCGCCGGAGCCGTCGTCCCCCATCCCGTCGCGCGCCGTATCCGGTTCGGCGTGCGGCCCGCGCCGTGAGGAGAGCGTCCGTGCTCGTACTGTTGCCGCCGTCCGAGGGCAAGGCCGCGTCCGGGCGGGGGGCTCCGCTGAAGCCCGGGTCGCTGTCGCTGCCCGCGCTCGCCGCAGCCCGGGAAGCGGTGCTGGACGAGCTGGTGGAGCTGTGCGCCGCCGACGAGGACAAGGCACGGACGGTGCTCGGGCTGAGTGACGGCCTGCGCGGCGAGGTCGCGAAGAACGCCGGACTGCGCACCGCCGGCGCCCGCCCCGCCGGGGAGATCTACACGGGCGTGCTGTACGACGCGCTGGGGCTCGGGACGCTGGAGCCGGACGCCAGGCGCCGGGCGCGTGCCTCGCTGCTGGTCTTCTCGGGGCTGTGGGGCGCGGTACGGGTCGGCGACCGGATCCCGTCGTACCGCTGCTCGATGGGGGTGAAGCTGCCCGGTCTCGGCGCGCTCGGGGCGTACTGGCGGCGGCCGATGGAGACGGCACTGCCGGAGGCCGCTGGCAGTGGCCTCGTGCTCGATCTGCGGTCGTCGGCCTATGCGGCGGCCTGGAAGCCGAAGGCGGACGTCGCCGAGCGGACCGCGACGGTCCGGGTCCTGCACGAGCAGCTGATCGACGGGGTGCGGAAGCGGTCGGTCGTCAGCCACTTCAACAAGGCCACCAAGGGGCGGATCGTCCGCGATCTGCTGGTGTCGGGGGCGAAGCCCAAGGGGCCGGCCGAGCTGGTGGAGGCGCTGCGGGACCTGGGGCATGCCGTGGAGGCCCAGGCTCCGGCGCGGGCCGGGCGGCCCTGGGCGCTGGACGTCGTGGTGACCGAGATCCACTGAGGGGTGCGGAGGCCCGCCGGCGGGCGGAGTGCACCGGCGAGGAGCTGTCCGGGGGCGACCCCGGCGCCGGCCCGGTGCCGGCCCGGATGGTGCGACCCTGCGGGCGGCCCAGCGATCAACCCGAATGCCGGCGATGTCGGCGATGCCCGGTGGTCCAGGTCCGGGGCCGGGTCCGCTGTACCGGGCCGGAAGTCGGCTTCCGCCCGCCGGCCAGGACTCGGGTGCCGGGCCGGGCCGGGACCGGGGTCAGGGTCGGGCGGGAGCCCGGTGTCAGAGGACCGGCGACGCCATCGCCGTGGGCAGCACCACCGACCAGGACGAGGGCGGAGCCCGGTGCCGGCGGGTCGGCGACCCGGGCGGGCGGTAGCGGGCCGAGCTACAAGGGCCCGGCGGTAAGGGACCCCATCCGGTATTGCATGGAACGCAACGGTCGTTGCGGGGGGTGCGGACGGCACGGCAGGATGAGGGCATGACCTCCGTTCTTGATCTCGCGCCCGTGGTTCCCGTCGTCGTCATCGAGGACGCCGGTGATGCCGTACCGCTCGCCCGGGCCCTGGTCGCGGGCGGGCTGACCGCGATCGAGGTCACGCTGCGGACGCCGGCGGCACTGGACGCGATCCGGGCCATCGCCGCCGAGGTGCCGGAGGCCGTCATCGGCGCGGGCACGATCGTGACGCCCGGGGATGTGACGGCCGCCGTCGACGCCGGGGCGCGCTTCCTGGTGAGCCCGGGGTGGACCGACCGGCTGCTGGACGCGATGGAGGGGTCGGGGGTGCCCTTCCTGCCCGGGGTCTCCACCACCTCGGAGGTCGTGGCGCTGCTGGAGCGGGGCGTCACCGAGATGAAGTTCTTCCCGGCGGAGGCGGCGGGTGGCACCGCCTATCTGAAGTCGCTGGCGGGCCCGCTGCCGCAGGCCCGGTTCTGTCCGACGGGCGGTGTCTCGCTCGCGTCCGCGCCCTCGTATCTGGCGCTGCCGAACGTCGGCTGCGTCGGCGGCACCTGGATGCTCCCGGCGGACGCGCTCGCCGCGAAGGACTGGGACCGGGTGCGGACCCTGGCGGCGGAGGCCTCGGCCCTGGCCTCCTGAGACCCTGGCCGCCTCAAGACCCAGGCCGCCTCAGACCCAGGCCGCCTCAAGACCCAGGCCGCCTCAGGCCCAGGCCGCCTTGAGACTCCGGCATCCGACCGCCGCCGTCACCCCACCCCTCCTCCCGGCCGATGCAAGGGCCGGGAGGACGGGCGGCAGTCAGGCGCGCAGGTGCGAGGTGTCGTTGAGGAGGCGGACCGAGGCGTTGCCGTCCGCGTAGTAGGCGACGGCGGAGAGGGAGGCCGCGGCGAGTTCCATCCGGAAGACGGACTCGGGCGGCGCCCCGAGGGCGAGCCGGACCAGGGTCTTGACCGGGGTCACATGCGTGACGGCCAGGATCGTGCGCCCCGGGGAGTCCCCGAGGACACGGTCGCGGGCGGCCGACACCCGGCGGGTGACCGTGGCGAAGCTCTCGCCGCCGCCGGTCGGGGCCGCCTTGGCGGAGGAGAGCCAGGCGTCGAGGTCGTCGGGGTGGCGTTCCCGCACCTCGGCGAAGGTCAGTCCCTCCCAGGCGCCGAAGTCGGTCTCCCGGAAGCCCTCCTCGATCCGGACATCGAGGCCGAGCCGGGCCGCGACGGCCTCCGCCGTCTCCCGGCAGCGCCGGAGCGGGGAGCTGACGATCTCCTGGATCGTGCCCCGGGCCGCCAGCGACTGCGCGATGGCCTCGGCCTGGCGCCGTCCCACCGGGGAGAGCGCCGGATCGGCAAAGGCGCCACTGCCGGAGAAGCGTTTCTCGGGCGTGAGCGCGGTCTCGCCGTGCCGGAGCAGGACGAGGGTGGTCGGGGCGCCCAGATCGGCCGGGGCCGACCAGCCCGGCGAGGACACGGCCGCTCCGGCCGCCGCCGCGCGCGCGGGCGCCGGCACCGTCTCCCCGGCGGGGGCCGTGGTGACCGTGCCCCGGCCGCGGTCGCCGGTACCGGAGTGCGCGAGGGCCGCGCGGGCCTTCGCCGCGCCCGCCGCCGCGTCGCCCACCACCCGGGCCCGGGCCCCGCCGTCCCCGCCGTCCCCGCCGTCCCCGCCGTCCCCGGTGTCGAGAGCGGCGGTGGAGCGCGAGGGCTCCCACTGCCGGCCCTGCCGGCCCGCGTCCATGGCCTCGTTGGCGAGCCGGTCCGCGTGCTTGTTCCGCTCGCGCGGGATCCACTCGTAACTGACCGACTTCGCCGGGAAGATCCGTGCCGCCTCGGCCGCCAGCGGCTTCATGTCCGGGTGCTTGATCTTCCAGCGGCCGGACATCTGCTCCACGACCAGCTTGGAGTCCATCCGGACCCGGACCGTGGCTTCGGGGTCCAGGGCCAGCGCCGCACGCAGACCGGCGATGAGGCCCTTGTACTCGGCGACGTTGTTGGTCGCGACGCCGATGTACTCCGCCGCCTCGGCGAGGGTCTCCCCGCTGGCCGCGTCGAACACCGCGGCGCCGTAACCCGCGGGCCCGGGATTGCCCCGGGAACCGCCGTCCGCCTCGACGACGAACCGGCGCATCAGAGGCCGGACTCGGCGGTACGGATCAGAATGCGGTGGCAGTTCTCGCACCGCAGCACGGTGTCGGGGGAGGCGGAGCGCACCTCGTTCAGCTCGGTGATGTTCAGCTCCAGCCGGCAGCCCTCGCAGCGGCGCTGGAAGAGCCGGGCCGCGCCGACCCCGCCCTGCTGGACGCGGAGCTTCTCGTAGAGCTTGAGCAGATCGGCGGGGACGGCGGTGGCGACGGCCTCGCGGTCGCGGGTGACGGAGCCGGACGTCTCGTCCAGCTCGCGCTGGGCGGCGTCCCGGCGGGCGGTGGCGTCGTCAACCTTGGCCTGAACGGCGGATACCCGCTCGGTCAGTTCGTTGACGCGCTCCTGCACGGACTCGCGGCGCTCCATCACATCGAGGACGACGTCCTCCAGATCGCCCTGGCGGCGGGCGAGCGAGACGATCTCGCGCTGGAGGTTCTCCAGGTCCTTGGGGGAGTTGATGGCGCCGGAGTCCAGCTTCTGCTGGTCGCGTACGGCGCGCTGCCGCACCTGGTCCACGTCCTGCTCGGCCTTGGTCTGCTCGCGGGCGGTGTCGCTCTCCTCCGTCTGCGCGGCGACCAGCAGGTCGCGCAGCTGGGTGAGGTCCTTGGTCAGGGAGTCGATCTCGGCGTGCTCGGGCAGCGACTTGCGCTTGTGGGCGAGCTGGGCGAGGCGCAGATCGAGCGTCTGGACCTCAAGAAGTCGGATCTGGTCGGCGGGCGCGGCGTTCAGTTGGGGGCTCCAGGAGAAGAGTGTCGGGATGACCAGGGATCGGTGACCGTGTGCGAGACATGGACCCTGAGGTTCCAGCCGTGCCGGTCGGAAATCTCGTCCAGCTGGGCGGCGGCCAGCTCGCACCAGGGCCATTCGGTGGCCCAGTGCGCGGCGTCCACCAGGCCGAGCGGTGAGTGCTGGGTGGCCTCGGAGGCGGGGTGGTGGCGGAGGTCGGCGGTGAGGAACGCGTCCACACCCGCCGCCCGTACGGAGTCGAAGAGGCTGTCGCCGGAGCCGCCGCTGACCGCGACCCGGCGCACGACGGCGTCCGGGTCGCCGGCCAGCCGGACGCCCTGCGCGGTCGCGGGAAGCCGTTCGGCGGCGCGGGCGGCGAACGCGGCCAGCGTCTCGGGGTGCTCCAGCTCGCAGATACGGCCCAGGCCGCGGCGGCCGGAGGGGTCGGTGGGATCGGGCACCAGCGGGCCCGTGACCCTCAGGTCGAGCGCGCCCGCGAGGGCGTCGGAGACGCCGGGGTCGGCGGAGTCGGCGTTGGTGTGGGCGACGTGCAGGGCGATGTCGTTCTTGATCAGGTCGTGCACGACCCGGCCCTTGAAATGTCCGGCGGCGACCGTGGTGGTCCCCCGGAGATAGAGCGGGTGGTGGGCGACGATCAGCTGGGCGCCGAGCCGGACCGCCTCGTCGGCGATCTCCTGGACCGGGTCGACGGCGAACAGGACGCGCTGGATCTCGGCGTCGGGGTCGCCGCAGACGGTGCCGACCGCGTCCCACTGTTCCGCCCGCGAGGGGGGCCAGAGGGCGTCGAGGGCGGCGATGACTTCGGAGAGACGGGGCACGGAAACAGGTTACCCGCGCCGGGCCCCCGGCCGTTCTGGGCCTCCGGTCGCCCGCCGGGGCAGCGGCCCCGGCCCCGCGCCCGACCCGGCCGGGACCAGGAACAGTGGCGCGGATTCCCAGCCGGGCACACCGGACCCACCGGACCCACCCCACCCCCGTACGGATCCGCACACCGCCCGCACCACAACCACATCCGCCCCCCTTTCTCAGGCGAATCCCCCCATCACCACCCTTATGTGTGAAGGGAGCGGTGCCTCGTTGTCCGGCAGGAAGTGCGAAACCTAGCTTCGTGGCTGGAGGTGACTGTCTGATGACAGCCTGTGCTATTGAGACCAGGGGGACGAGGGAGCCCGGCGACCCCGCCAGGACCACCGCGACGACCCCGACCGCCACCCCGCACGGCGCTCCGGCCACCACGGCCGGACCCCACGCGGCGGAACCGCTCGGTGTCGGCGGCCACGGCCGGATCGCCATGACCGCCGACGGGGCCTACGCCGCCCGGCTCGCGGGCGACGGCGAGGCCCTGTTCGCGGAGCGGTGGACCCTGGACGGGCCCGAGCCGTACGCGGTCCCGCTGCCGCTGGGCCGGCCCGAGGAGCGCAGCACCGGCGTGCTTCCGCTCGGCGACGGCCGGGTGCTGATCCGCCGCCGGATGTCCGGGCGCCATATGTTCTCGCTGGTCTACCCGACCGGACCGGGGACGGGCGAGGTGCCCCTCGGCGGGATCGAGACCCCCCACCCGGCGCTGCTGCTGCCGCCGTCCCCCGACGGCACCCGGGCGTACGTGGTCGTCCCCGGCGCGCGCTCCAGCGCGATCTGGCTGGTGGCGGGGGGTGCCTACGGTCCCGAGCACATCGCCGACGTACCGGGCCAGTGCTCCGGCGGCGTCTGGCTGGACCGGACGGGACGGCTGCTGGCGCTGGACCGGCGGGAGGCCGGCGGGCCGGTGAAGACGGTGGCCGTCGACCTGGCCCGGGGCGGCGAGGCGACCCCGCTGCTCCAGATCACGCGGGAGAGCGAGGACCGGCTGCTCCTGGCGGACCCCGACAGCGGGCTGCTGCTGATCCGCTCGGACGCGCCGGGGCAGGAGCGCGTGGGCTGGGGCGTCATGGGCAGCGACCGGCCGGTGCGCTTCCCGGACTGTCTGCGGCTGCCGCACTGCGCGGTGACACCGTTCGCCGTGCAGCCGGGCCAGGCGCTGGTGCCGGAGAGTTCCGGGGTGGCGCTGCGGATCGAGGGCCCGGCGGGGAGCTGGCTGGGGGTGTGGCGCCCGGCGGGGCGGCGGCTGCACCAGCTGGCGGCGCCCCAGGGCTGGCTGACGGGTACGGGGCTGTGGAGCGGCGAGGGGGAGCTGCGGCTGCCGTACGCCACCACGGGCGCCGAGGGATGCGGGATGGCGCGGGTGGACGCGGCGGCGCTCTTCGCCCACGAGGCGGCCGGGCAGGGGGCCGCGCAATCGGCCGGGCAGTCCGCCGGGCAGTCCGCCGGGCGTCCCGTGGCCCAACCCGTCACGCGTCCTGTCACCCACCCCGTCGTGCATTCCGGCACGCATTCCGTCGCGCCTCCGGTCGGACGCCCCGTCACGTATCCGGTCACCCACCAGGTCGGGCGACCGGTCGACCAGCCGGACACCCAGCCGCTGAACCAGCCGGTGAATCAGCCGGTGAATCAGCCGGTCGCGCAGCCGCACGGGCAGCCGACCGTGCGCCGGACACCGCCGATGGCCTCCCTCGGACAGCCGGTCCCCCCGCCCGGCCGCCCGCCGGCACCCCCGTCGGCGGCACCGAGCCGGGGCGTGACCATGACGAAGCGACGGGAGCCCGCCCCCCGAACGGCACCGCCGGCGCAGCAGGCGTCCATGCCGCCCCTGCCGCCCATGCCACCCATGCCGCCTCTGACCGCCGGTGTCCCCGGGGCTCCCGTGGCAGGGGTGGGTGTGGGTCCGATGACGCCCGTGGCCCCCGGGGCGCCGATGGTCCCGGGTGTCCACACCGCCCCCGGGACGCACCGCCCGGTCCCTCTTCAGCAGGCGCCTCTCGTAGGACGGTTGGGGCTTCGTTAAACTCTGCGCCTGTGTTTTTTCAGTATCTTCAGCGACCGCACACGCACATGACGGGGGAAGCTCCATATGTCTGAAGGCCGGACCGAGACCACTGAGGCCCGACCGCACATCGACGAGGACACCGACGAGGGCGCCGGCCGCCACCGGGGGGTGGCCGCACCGGCGGAGGACACCCAGGACGAGCCGCACGGCCGCCACCGCCGTACGGCCGGCACCGAGGCCACGGCCTGACATCACGCACCGGGCGCCGGGCCCCCGACCCCTCGCGGGTCGGGGGCCCGGCGCCTTCCCGGACCACGGCGGGCGTTCCACCGCACCCGGCACCGCACCCGGCACCCGGCACCCGGCACCCGCGCCCGGCTCCCGCACCCGGCCCGGCGGCGGGCCGCCGTTCAGCCGCCCCGGCGCAGCCCCAGGATCTCCGGCGCGGCGAAGCTCTCCCCCGCCGGGCGGCCGGCGAAGTACGGGGTGAGCAGCGCGTCCAGCTCGTCGTGGTCGAAGACCTCCTTCGCGGCGTCGAACTTCGCCGCGACCCGGGGCCGTTCCAGGACCGCGACCATCCCGCCGTGCACCACCAGCACCTGGCCGTTGACCCCGGCGGCGGCCGGGGACGCCAGATACCCCACCAGCGGGGCGACATGCTCCGCCGACAGCGGATCCGGGCTGCCGTCCTCCGGTTCGGCGAAGCCCGCGAAGACGTCCTCGGTCATCCGGGTGCGCGCGCGGGGGCAGATGGCGTTGACGGTGACGCCGTACCTGGCCAGCGCGTGCGCCGTGGAGGTGGTGAGTCCGACGATGCCGCCCTTCGCCGCCGCGTAGTTGGGCTGTCCCGCCGAGCCGCCGACGAAGGACTCGGACGAGGTGTTGACGATCCGGCCGTGCACGGGGGCGCCCGTCGCCTTCGCCCGCCCGCGCCAGTGCGCCGCCGCGAAACGGGTCGTGTTGAAGTGGCCCTTGAGGTGGACGCGTACCACCGAGTCCCACTCGTCCTCGGTCATCGAGAAGACCATCCGGTCGCGCAGGATGCCCGCGTTGTTGACGAGGATGTCCAGGGCGCCGTACTCGGCCACGGCGAGGTCGATCAGCTCCCGGGCCTGTTCGTGGTCGGCGACGTCGCCGTGGTGGGCGGTCGCCGTGCCGCCGGCCGCGCGGATCTCGGCGGCCACCTCGTCCGCCGGGGTCGCCGACGCCTCCCCCGAGCCGTCGCGGCCCGGTCTGCCGTAGTCGTTGACGACGACGCTCGCGCCCAGCCGGGCAAGTTCCAGGGCTTCCGCGCGGCCGAGTCCCCGCCCGGCGCCCGTGACGATCGCGGCGAGTCCGCGCAGTGGCCGGGACTCCCGGTCCGCCGACCCCTTCGGCTCCATCCGGTCCGTCGGCTCCTTCGGCTCCATCCGGTCCCCCTCGCTCATGCTCCGTGTCCCCGTCCCCGCCTCACAGCTCGACGCAGGTGCGCAGCGCTTCCCCGGTCCGCATCTGCTCCACCGCGTCGTTGATCCCGGCGAGCGGCACCCGATGGGTGATCAGCCCCGCGAGGTCGATCCGGCCCGCGCGCCACAGTTCGATGATCCGCCGGTACGAGGTGAGGGTGTCCCCGCCGCCGTAGAGGGAGGGCAGGATCCGCTTCTCGTCGAAGAACAGCTCGAACATGTTGAGCTGGAGGAAGTCGTCCATGGCGCCCGCGCCGACGATGCAGAGGGTGCCGCCGCGCCGGGTGGCCTCGTACGCGGCGCGCGCGGTGGCCGACTTGCCGACGACCTCGAAGACGTAGTCGAAGCCCTCGCGCCCGGTGATCCGCTCCTTGGCGTCGGCGAGCGCGTCCGGTGCGACGGCCTCGGTGGCGCCGAAGCGCAGGGCCGCCTCCCGGCGGGAGGCGACGGGGTCGACGGCGACGATCCGGGCGGCGCCCTTGAGCCGGGCGCCCTGGATGGCGGAGATGCCGACGCCGCCGCAGCCGATGACCGCGACCGTGGCCCCGGCGGCGACGTCGGCGGTGTTGACGGCGGCCCCGATCCCGGTGGTCACCCCGCAGCCGATGAGCGCGGCTATGTCGAAGGGCACGTCGTCGGGGATGGGCACCGCGCAGGCGGCGTCGACCACGATCTCCTCGGCGAAGGTGCCGGTGCCCGCGAAGCCGAAGACATCGCCGCCGGGGCGGCGGAAGTTGGGCGTGCCCGCCTGCCGGAATCCGGCCAGACAGAGCTGGGGCTGACCGCGCCGGCAGGAGGGGCAGCTGCCGCAGGCGGGCAGCCAGCAGATCAGGACCCGGTCCCCGGGCCGCAGGGAGGTCACGCCGTCGCCGACGTCGATGATCTCCCCCGCGCCCTCGTGGCCGGGGATGAACGGCGCGATTTGCGGGAGTACGCCGGTCATCGCGGAGATGTCGGAGTGGCACAGCCCGGTGGCACGGATGCGGACCTTCACCTTCCCCGGGCCAAATCCCACGGTCTCGACGTCGTCCAGGACCTCCAGCTTGGTCTGGCCTGTCTCGTGGAGTACGGCTGCGCGCACGGTGCGGCTCCTCTCATCGGCCCGTTCCTCGGTCCGTTCCTCGGTCCATTCATCGGTTCCGAACTGCTCCGAACCCCTGGCGCTCAGTCGTGCTCGACGACCGTGTCCGACAGCACCGGGGCATCCGCGCGCCCGGCCGCGCCGGCCGTCACCCGTACCGCGCCGTCCCCGGCCCACATCCGGATCCGCAGGGTCTCGCCCGGGAACACCACCCCGGCGAAACGGGCGGTGTACGAGCGGACCCGGGTCACGTCCCCGCCGAGCAGGGTGTCCACGACCGCCTTGAGGGTCATGCCGTACGAGCACAGCCCGTGCAGGATGGGCCGGTCGAACCCGGCGACGGCGGCGAAGGCGGGGTCCGCGTGGAGCGGGTTGAGATCGCCGGAGAGCCGGTAGAGCAGCGCCTGGTCCTCCCGGATGGTCCGTTCGACGCTCTTGTCGGGCTCCCCGGAGGGCGGTTCGGTACGGCCGGACGGGCCGCGTTCGCCGCCGAAGCCGCCCTCGCCCCGGACGAAGATCTGCGAGTCGCTGGTCCACAGCGGCCCGTCCGCGTCGGACACCTCGCCGCGCAGCACCAGGACCGCCGCCTTCCCCTTGTCGTGGACGGCGGCCACCCGCGAGGTGGCGGTGGCGGTGCCGCGCGCCGGGAGGGGCCGGTGGACGCGGACGGACTGGCCGCCGTGGAGGACGGACGCGAGGTCGATGTCGATGCCGGGCGCGGCGAGTCCCCCCATCAGGGCGCGGCCGCCGCCGGCGACGGTGGCGAAGCTGGGCAGCACCTGGAGCCGGGATTCCAGGGTGTAGCGCAGCTCGTCCGGGTCGGTGGCGGGGATTCCGGCGCCGATGCCGAGGTGGTAGAGCTGGACGTCCTTGTGCTCCCAGCTGATCTCCGTGGTGCGGGGCGGGGCGGCCAGCGCCCTGGCGGGGTCGATCGGCATCTCGGTGCACTGCTCCCTTGCTCGCGTCGACGGTGCGGGCTCTGTTCTGCGGTGCCGGTGCCGGGCCGGTGCCGGTGCCGGGCCGGTGCCGCCGCTGTCGCAGGGGCGCGGTGGAGCGGACCACGGACCGGTGCCAAAAGACCCCGGCACGGCCGTCCGCACCGTCGGCCGCGCCGAGGCCGCGCGGGACCGGCCCGGCGCCCGTTCTAGAACGCGTTCTAGGGTCGGCTGGGCTATGTATAACGCAGCCGTCCACACTTGTGAAGGCCGTCGGCACCGCCTCCGGCGGGCTCCGGATCGCACCCCGGGGGCATGCCCCGCCCCCTCGACGTCGACCCGTTCGCCCGCCATGTCGTCACCGGCGGACCGCCTGTGCCGCACCTACGATGTGCCCCGTGGCGGAGATCCCCGGGGAGCCCCGGGACCATCGGGTGGGCCTGGGTGTACGGCTGCTGATCGCCGAGGACGGGGGCGCGCTGCGCGGAGCGCTCGCCCTGCGGCTGGAACTCGCGGCCGGTTTCACGGTCGTCGCGCAGGTGGGCCGGGGCGACGAGGTGACCCCCACGGCCCTGGAGGTACGCCCCGACGTCGCGCTCCTCGACATCGAGCTTCCGGGGCTCGGCGGTCTCGACGCCGCCGCCGAACTGCGCCGCGAGGTCCCCGAGTGCCGGGTGCTGCTGCTGACGACCAGTGCCCGGCCGGGGTATCTGCCCAGGGCGCTGGCGGCCGGGGCGGCGGGGCTGCTGGTCAAGGACGGCCCGGTGGAGGAGTTGACGGACGCGGTGCGCCGGGTCCTCACCGGGGAGACGGTGGTCGACCCGGCGCTGGCGGCCGCCGCCCGGAGCGCGGGCCCGAGTCCGCTGTCGGCGCGGGAGCGCGAGGTCCTGGCGCTGGCGGCGGACGGGGAGTCCGCCGGGGCCGTCGCGAGGGCGCTGGACCTGCCGGAGTCGCTGGTACGGTCCGCGCTGGCCGCCGCCGTCGCCAAGACCGGCACCGGCGACCGTGCGGAGGCGGCGCGGACCGCCCGCGACCACGGCTGGCTGTGACGCCCCGCCGCGATCACCGGGTGAACACGGTCCGGATGAACGTTACTTCGCGTTACTTCGCGGGCCGGCGCGGCAGCCAGAGCAGGCTGAGCAGCGCCGCCGTCAGCATCAGCCCCGCCCCGGCCTGGAACGCCCGCGCGTACCCGGCCGTGAGGTCGGCGGCCCCCGTACCGCCGTCGGTACGGGCGGCGGCGACGGTGGAGAGCACGGCGAGGCCGACCGCGCCGCCCATCGTGCGGGAGGTGGTGATCAGACCGGCGACGAGTCCGGCGTCGCCCGGTGCCGCCCCCTCCGTGGCGACGGCGGCCAGCGGGGTCGCGGCGAGCCCGATGCCCGTCATCATCAGGATGCCGGGGCCGAGGATCGTGCCGAGGAAGGTGCCGTCGGCGGTCATCGTGGACTGCCAGGCGTAGCCGCAGGCGGCGATCAGCAGCCCGGCGGCGGCGACGGCGCGCGGCCCCGTCCGCGCCATCACCCAGGGCGCGAGGGTCGAGCCCAGGACGATGCTGATGGAGCTGGGGATCAGCGCCAGGCCGGCCTGGAGGGGCGAGTAGCCGAGCACGTTCTGCGCGTACACCGTCATGAAGAACCACATGGCGAACGAGGCCGAACCGCAGAGCAGCATCGTCACGTTGGCCGAGGCGACGGCGCGGGAGCGGAAGAGCTTCAGCGGGACGAGCGGGGCCCGGGTCCGCGCCTCGACCAGGACGAAGAGGGCCAGCAGGGCGACTCCGCCGAGCAGGGGCAGCAGCGTGGCGGCGGCGCCCCAGCCGGACTCCTCCGTCTCGACGACGCCGTAGGCGACGGCGGCGAGTCCGCCGGTCACCAGGACGGCGCCGGGGAGGTCCAGCCGGCGCCCCTCCGTCGTACGGTCGCGGCCGAGCCAGGCCACGGACGCCACCAGAACCAGGGCGCCGACGGGGACGTTGATGAGCAGCACCCAGCGCCAGGAGAGCAGATCGGTGAGGGCGCCGCCGACGAAGCCTCCGGCGGCGCCGCCCGCCGCGCCCACCGCCGACCAGGTGCCGATCGCCCGGGTGCGCGCGGGTCCCGGTGCGACGGCGGCGGTGACGATGGTGAGGGTCGCCGGGGCGAGGACGGCCGCGCCGAGGCCCTGTGCGGTACGGGCGGCGAGCAGCTGCCAGCCCTCCTGGGCGAGCCCGCCCGCGAGCGAGGCGGCGGTGAAGAGGCCGAGACCGGCGAGGAAGGTGCGTTTGCTGCCGAAGAGGTCGGCGGCCCGGCCGCCGAGGAGCATGAAGCCGGCGAACGCGATCGTGTAGGTGTTCAGCACCCACTGGAGTCCCGTCGTGGAGAGCCCGAGGTCCGTCCGCATGGAGGGGAGGGCCACGTTGACGACGGAGACGTCGAGGACGACGAGGAAGTGGCCGGCGCAGGCGGCGAGGAGCACGGCCCAGGCGCGGGCGGGGCGGGACGGCGGTCCGGGTATGAGGTCCTGATGGGCGCGGTGGGTCTCTGACGGGACGTGGGGCATGGGCGCCATGGTTCCAGCCACGCTCCGGTCCGTACATCCGGATCTTCTGGACATCGCGCGCATCCGGCCAGCTGGGGATGGGGATATGGATGGTCCGGGTCGTTACGGTCACCCGGAGAGCCTGGACGCCGGGGATCCGGACGCCGGGGATCCGGGCGCCGCCGCGCACGACCGTGCCGTACGCGCGCCTCGGCCCGTCGCCGCGCACGACCGTACCGGCCCGCCCGTGGCGCCCGGCCCGCCCGTCGCGCCCGGCCCGCCCGTCGCGCCCGGCCCTCCCGTCGCGCCCGGCCCTCCCTCAGGCGCGGAGCAGGGTCACCACCGCCGCCCCGCCCAGCCCGATGTTGTGCGCGAGCCCGGTCCGCGCGCCCGGTACCTGCCGGTCGCCGGCCTCGCCGCGCAGCTGCCAGACCACCTCGGCGACCTGGGCGAGGCCGGTGGCGCCCAGCGGATGCCCCTTGGAGATCAGTCCGCCCGACGGATTGACCACCCAGCGGCCGCCGTACGTCGTGGCCCCGCTCTCCACCAGTTCGCCGGAGGCCCCCTCCGGGCACATGCCGAGGGCTTCGTACGTCAGCAGCTCGTTGATGGAGAAGCAGTCGTGCAACTCCACGACGTCGACGTCCTCGATCCCGAGACCGGCGGCCTCGCAGGCGCCGCGGGCCGCGGCCCGGGACATCGGCAGGCCCACCACGTCGATGCAGGAACCGGAGGCGAAGGAGTCCCCGGTGTCCGTGGCCATGGCCTGCCCGGCGATCGCGACCGCCCGGGGCAGCGGTCCGCGCCGGGCGGCGAACCGCGCGGAGACGACGACGGCCGCCGCGGCGCCGTCCGACGTGGGCGAGCACTGGAGCCGGGTGAGCGGCCGGTGCACGGTGGGCGCGGCCAGGATCTCCGCCGCGCTCCACACCTGGCGGAACTGCGCACGCGGGTTGGCCGCCGAGTGGCGGTGGTTCTTGGCGGCGACGGCGGCGAGCTGGGCCTCGGTGGTGCCGTGGCGGGCCATGTGCTCACGGGCCGCGTTGCCGAAGATCTGCGCGGTGGGCGGGGTGGTCCCGAAGCCGTGCGCGGCGGCCATGACCCCGTAGTGGCGGGCCACGGGCGAGGCCGCGAGGTCGCCGCTGTCCGCGCCGCCGCCGAGGGGTCCCTTCCGCATCTTCTCGAAGCCGAGGGCGAGTACGCAGTCGGCGGCGCCGCCCTCGACGAGCTGGCGGGCCAGCATCAGGGCGGTGGCGCCGGTGGCGCAGTTGTTGCTGACGTTGTAGACGGGGATGCCGGTGAGGCCGAGTTCGTAGACCGCGCGCTGGCCGGCGGTCGAGGGCTGGAAGCAGTAGCCGACCGCGGCCTGCTCCACGTCCGCGTAGGAGATCCCGGCGTCGGCGAGTGCGGCTGCCCCGGCCTCCCCGGCCATCTCCCAGTACGGCCGGTCACGGGTCCCGGGCTTCTCGAACGCCGTCATGCCGACACCGGCGATCCAGCTCTCTGCCATGGCGCGCTCTCCTCCGGTCGCCTGGGCGGGCCGTACCGAGCGGCAGATTAGAACACGTTCCAGTCGGGCGGTAGGCCCAGGACACCACGGGCCGGGCGCAGCGCCGAAGCCGAGGCCAGGATCAGGGCCGGACGCCGCAGGCTCGCACCCGTACGGCACGATGGGCGCCCCGGACCCCACCCATGGCACCGCTGTCCCCGCTGACCACGCTGCCCCCGACGACCAGGAGGAACCCGATGCCGGCCACGACTGCGACACCCGGTCCCGCGACCCTCGCCGCCTTCGAGAGCGCCCAGGGCTTCATGCCCCGCGCCGAAGGTCTCGCGCTGTACGCGGCCGCGGTGGAGGCGGCGGCGCTCGGACTGCCCCTGCTGGAGGTGGGGACGTACTGCGGGCGCTCGACCATCCTGCTCGCCGACGCCGCGCGGGCCGCCGGGGTCACCGCCGTCACCGTCGACCACCACCGGGGCAGCGAGGAGCAGCAGGAGGGGTGGGAGTACCACGACCCCACGCTGGTGGACCCGGAGTGCGGCCGGATGGACACCCTGCCGAGGTTCCGCCGCACCCTGTTCCTGGCCGGTCTGGAGGAGCACGTGATCGCGGTGGTGGGCCGGTCGCCGCAGCTCGCCCGGGTGTGGGGGACCCCGCTCGGGCTCGTCTTCATCGACGGCGGGCACACCGACGAGCACGCGGGCGCCGACTACGAGGGCTGGGCGCCCCGGGTGGCGGACGGCGGGCTGCTGGTGATCCACGACGTCTTCCCGGACCCGGCCGACGGCGGGCAGGCGCCGTACCGGATCCATCAGCGCGCCCTCGCATCGGGCGCGTTCACGGAGGTCTCGGTGACGGACTCGCTGCGGGTGCTGCGCCGCACCGGTCCGGGGATCTGACGGGCGGCCGGGCGCACACGGCCCTCACACACCGCCAGGCAGACGGGGGTATCGGGCAGACGATAGATTCATTCCCGCGAACACGACGGGGAGCGTTCCCCGGCTCCGTGCCCGCTCACCGCCCACGGCGGCAGCGAACACCGCCCCGATGAGTCGACCTGCGAAGGACTTCATACGTGAACATCCGCTCCCTCACGAGAGGCGACGGCGTGGTGATCGGAGCAGCGGTACTGCTGTTCATCGCCTCGTTCCTGGATACGTGGGACATCAGCTGCAAGAGTGGCCAGGTCTGCCCCGATCTCGAATCACCGAACGCCTGGGGCAACGGTGCCCTGCTGCTCGGCGTCTATCTGGCGGGTGTCGTCGCCGCCGCGCTGATCGTGCTGGCGCGGCTGCTGCCCCGGCCGCCGAAGGTGCTCGGCATCGAGCCGGGCCAGCTCGGCACGGCGCTGACGCTCTTCGTGGCGTGGACCGCGCTGGGCGCGGTCTTCGACCCGGGCGGCTCGATGTTCGCGGAGATGCCGGACATGGGGGCCGCTTCCGGTCTGATCCTGGGCTTCGCCGCCGCGCTGCTGCTCGCCGCGGGCGCGGTCTGCTCGCAGCTGGTGCCGGCGTTCAAGGCCCCGCTGCTCGGGGCTCCGCGCCCGGCCGCGCCGACCCCGTACGGCGGTCAGCCGCAGGGCGGTTACGGCTACCCGGGTGCGGGTGCGCAGCCGTTCGGCGGCGGTCAGCCGCAGGGTGGTCAGCCCGGTCCCTCCGGTGCCTCGTCCTTCGGCGGGCAGCCTCCGGCGGCCGCGCCGGCGGCGGAGTTCGCGCCGTTCTGGTTCGCGGTGCCGGTGGCCCGTCCGCTGTACGCGGAGGACGGTTCGGCGGGTCAGATCGCCGAGCTGACGCCCGGTACCTGGTATCTCGCCGTCGAGCAGCGCGGTTCCGGGCTGGTCGCGCAGACCCAGGACGGCCGGCGTGGAGTGCTTCAGGACACGTCCGGAATTCAGCGCGGCTGACATCCGGCACGGCGGCCGCTGCCGCGGACGATGAGGATGAGGATGACCCCCGCCGGGGCCCGGCGGGGGTCATCGTCGTCAGGGCCCGGGCCTTTCAGGGTCCGGGGCTCTCGGTGTCCCCGAGGGGCCGGTGGGGGAATTCACGGCCGGATCAGCGGCCGAGTCGCTTGGCTATCTTCTTGCCGGCGGGGGACTCGTGCAGGGTCTTCCACAGCTTGGCGGAGCTGAGCGAGGTGTAGATACCGGGGCCGCCCTGGGCCGCGCAGCCGTCACCCCGGGAGACCACGCCGATCTGGATCGGGGTCTCCCGGTTCTTGATGGTGCGGAAGAGCGGGCCGCCGCTGTCGCCCCAGCAGGAGTCCTTGCCCTCCACGCCGGCACAGAGGTCGATGCCGGAGGTGTACGGGCCGGGCTCGCTCGCCGCCTCGCACTCGGCGTGCGACAGGATCGGCACCTTGACCTCGCGCAGCCGGTCGGTGGTCTCCGGCAGATCGGTGTCGGTGGCGCCCCATCCGGTGACGGTGGCGAGGGCGCCCGGCTTGATCAGGGCGTCCGTGCCCACGGTGGGGAGCTTCACCGGGACGATCCCCTGGACCGGCTTCGCGAAGTCGAGGTGGAGGAAGGCGAGGTCGTACGCCGGGTTCTTGGCGTACCGGGGGTGGACCGTGATCGCCTCCACATTGCGGATCTGCCCCTGCCGGGAGTTGGACAGGACGGTCCGGCCCACGGCGACCTGGATGCCCTTCGGATCCGCCCCCGCGACGCAGTGGGCGGCGGTCATGATGGTGAAGGCGTCGACGAGACTGCCGCCGCAGAAGTTCCGGCCCGCGGCGCTGCCCTTGCCCTTGCTCAGCAGGGCGGCCATGAAGGGGTACTTGTCGTTGGGGACGGCGCCGCCGCCGATGATGCGGGCGCCGGGGTTCTTCCGGGGTTCGGCGGCCTGGGCGCGGGCCTCGGCGCTCTGGCCGCCGGCGGGGCCGGCGGGACCCGCCTGGGCCGGGGCGGCCAGTGCGAGCAGCGACAGCGCGGCTGCGGCCGCCACCCCCGTGACGGCGGCACGGCCGGTGCGGCCCTGGAATACAGCACTTCTCATGGAATGTCGTCCGTTCCCGAAGAGAAAAGCCCGACGGACACCGGGCAATTCCGGCTGGTCAGGCCGGAATTACTGCCCAGCAAATCCTGCGAGCAATGGTCTCCTGGAAGCTAACAGCGCCCGGACGGGGGCGTCAAAGGTGATTCCGGAGAATGAATCAATTTCTCACCCGTCTCCTTTTGAAGGGTTTTTGCGGTCCATCGGGAAAGAGGGATTCCGGGGTGGGGCGGTTCATTCACTCGACATCGATTTCCGGCCATTCCGGAAAGTGACCACGGGGGATTGCAGCCCGGCGCCGCCCGACGTAACCTGACGCTTCGTCAGGATGCGGGCAGGGCGGCGCTGATCTGCGGAGGCGTGGACATGCGACTGGGAATCGCGCTCGGCTACTGGGGCCGCGGCCCCACCCCGGGGCAGCTCGACCTCGTCCGCAGCGCCGAACGCCTCGGCTACACCTCCGTCTGGACCGCCGAGTCCTGGGGCTCCGATGCCTTCACCCCGCTGACCTGGATCGCCGCGCACACCAGCCGGATCCGGCTGGGGACGGCCGTGGCCCAGATGGCGGCCCGCTCCCCCACCGCGACCGCCATGCACGCCCTCACCCTGGACCATCTCTCCGGTGGCCGGATGATGTTGGGCCTGGGGCTCTCCGGCCCCCAGGTGGTGGAGGGCTGGTACGGCCGGCCGTTCCCCGCGAGCCCGCTCACCGCCACCCGCGAATACGTGTCGGTGGTCCGGCAGGTGCTGCGCCGCGAGGGGCCGGTGACCCTGGACGGACGCTTCCACTCGCATCCGTACCGGGGCCCCGACGGCACCGGTCTCGGCCGCCCGCTCAGGTCGATCACCCATCCGCTGCGGGCCTCGCTGCCGGTGCTGCTGGGCGCGGAGGGGCCCCGGAACGTGGCACAGACGCTCCGGATCGCCGACGGCTGGCTGCCGCTGTACTGGTCCCCACTGCGGGCCGACGCGTACGGGCCCGCCCTCGGAGGTACGGGGACGGCCGCCCCGGAAGCAGCGGGAACGGGCGCACCCGGCGCGCTGCCCGACGGCTTCACGGTCGCGCCCCTGGTCCACGCCCGGGTCTGCGCCGACCCCGCCGAGGGGCTGCTGCCGGTGAAGCGGATGCTCGGCTTCTATATCGGCGGGATGGGCCACGCCACCCGGAACTTCCACGCGGACCTCATGGCACGCATGGGTTACGAGGAGGCGGCCCGGCGCATCCAGGGGCTGTTCGCCGAGGGGCGGCGCGCGGAGGCGGTGCGCGCCGTACCGGACTCGTTCGCGGACGAGATCTCGCTCGTGGGGCCGAGGGAGCGGATCGCCGAACGGCTGGCGCCGTGGCGGTCCGGGCCGGTGACGGATCTGCTGCTGACCGCCCCCGACCCGCTCACCCTGCGGACCCTGGCCGAACTGGCCCTCTGACCACCGGGCCCTTGATCAGCGGGCCCGGATCACCGCGCCCCGGATCAGGGGGCGGGGCAGCAGTCCGGGGCGAGACCGTGCGGCAGCCGCTCCCCGCCGAAGACCGCCGTGGTCGCCTCGTGCCCGCCGAGCGCGGCCACCGCGAGCAGCAGCGCCCCCGCCGTCCACGTGGTCAGCTCGCGCGGCCAGACGCCCCGTTCGCCGTCCTCGCCCTCGAAGACGTACCCCGTCCAGTACAGCCCGCCCGGCGCCCGCAGATGGCCGATGGCCTGGAGGATCTCCAGCGCCCGGTCGGACTCCCCGGTCGCCCACAGGGCCAGGGCCAGTTCACAGCTCTCGCCGCCGGTCACCCACGGGTTGGGGACCACGCAGCGGACGCCGAGGCCGGGGACGACGAAGTCCTCCCAGCGCTCCGCCAGCCGCGCGGTGGCCTCCGGCCCGGTCAGGGCGCCGCCGAGGACCGGGTAGTACCAGTCCATCGAGTAGCGGGACTTGTCGAGGAAGCGCTCGGGGTGGCGGCGGACGGCGTGGGCGAGCGCGCCGGCCGCCAGCTCCCAGTCGGGCTGGGGCTCCTCGCGTGCCTCCGCGATCGCCAGGGCGCAGCGCAGGGCGTGGTGGATCGAGGAGCTGCCGGTGAGGAGGGCGCCGTGCGCGGGGGTGCCGTCGGCGTCGCGCCGCCAGGCGATCTGCCCGCCGGGGAGCCGCAGCCGCAGCACGAACTCGACGGCCGCGTACACCGTCGGCCACATCCGGTCCAGGAAGGCGTCGTCGCCGGTGGCCAGGTAGTGGTGCCAGACGCCGACGGCCGTATAGGCGACGAAGTTCGACTCGCTGCCGAGGTCGGTGGGCCGGTCGGCGTCGCCGTCCTGGTACGCGGCGTACCAGGAGCCGTCCTCGTTCTGGTGGCGCCGCAGCCATGCGTACGCCTCGGCGGCGGCCTCGTGCTCCCCGGCCGCGTCGAGGGCCATGGCGGCCTCGGTGTGGTCCCAGGGGTCGAGGTGGTGGCCCCGGAACCAGGGGATGGCGCCGTCGGGCCGCTGTACGGCGCGGAGCGCGGCGACGGTCTCGGCCGCCTCCTCGGCGGTGAGGACCCCGGGCAGCACCAGGTGTTCGGTGCGCGGAGTGGTCACGCGCCGGCCCCGGGCAGCTGGGGCTTGGTCGCGTACGCCACGAAGCTCTTGCCGATGAGCGGGTTGAGCGCCCGTTCGGCGAGCCGGGTGGCCAGGGGCTTCTTCATGATGTCCCAGACGAGCAGTCGGTGGTACGCCTTGACCGGCAGGACCTGGTCGTTGTCGACGCCGAAGGCGCACTTGAGCCACCAGTAGGGGCTGTGCAGGGCGTGGGCGTGGTGGGTGCCGTAGGGGACGAGGCCGGCTTCCTCGATCCGGGTCAGCAGCTCGTCCGCCCGGTAGATGCGGATATGGCCGCCCTCGACCTCGTGGTAGGCGTCGCTGAGGGTCCAGCAGACCTTCTCGGGTCCGTAGCGGGGGACGGTGACGGCGATCCGGCCGCCGGGCCGCAGGACGCGCACCATCTCGGCGAGCACCCCCTTGTCGTCGTGGATGTGCTCCAGCACCTCGGAGACGATCACGACGTCGAAGGAGTCGTCGGGGAAGGGGAGGCTCAGCGCGTCGCCCTGCATCGCGGTGGCGGTGGCGCCCTCGGGGGCCTCACCGGCCTCCTTCATCGCGGCGAACCACTTGGCGACCTCGCGTATCTCGTCGCCGCTGCGGTCCAGGGCGACGACCCGGGCCCCGCGCCGGTAGCACTCGAAGGCGTGCCGGCCCGCGCCGCAGCCCAGATCGAGCACGCGGTCGCCCGCGGCGAGCGGGAAACGGGAGAAGTCGACGGTCAGCACGGGGGCCCACCTTCTGGGTCGTGGGTTCGGGGTGAAGGAGCGAGTCCGGGGAATCCGGGCGGGCCGGAGCATCGGGTGCGGAGGCGGGGAGCGCGGGCCGGGCCGGCGGGCCGGGGGTCCTGAGGTGTCAACGCGCCGCCCTGACCAGGGCGGCGCGGTACAGCTCCACCGTCCCCTGGGCGGCCTTCGCCCAGGTGAACCGTTCCAGCACCCGGCGGCGGCCCGCCGCGCCCAGCCGGGCGCGCAGACCGGGGTCGGCGAGGAGCCGGCCGAGGGCGAGGGCGAGGGCGCCCGCGTCCCCGGGCGGGACGGCCAGACAGGTCTCCCCGTCCGCGCCCGCGACCTCGGGGATCGCCCCGCCGGTGGTGGCGACCAGCGGCGTGCCGGTGGCCATGGCCTCGGCGGCGGGCAGCGAGAACCCCTCGTACAGGGAGGGCACACAGGCGATCTGCGCGCTGCGCACCAGATCGACCAGTTCCGTGTCGGATATGCCCTTGACGAACTCGACCGCGTCCGCGAGCCCGTACTTCTCGATGAGCCGGGCGACCGGCCCGTCGTCGGCGCGCCTGCCGACGACCACGAGATGGGCGTCCGGGTGCTCGGTCCGCAGCTTCGCCACCGCCTCGACCAGGTGGACGAGGCCCTTGAGCGGTACGTCGGCACTGGAGGTGGTGACGATCCGGCCGGGGACCTCGGCGATGGCCGGATCGGGCGAGAAGAGCGTGGTGTCGGCCCCTATGGGGACGACCTGGATCCGTTCGTCCCGGACGCCGAGATGGTCCACGATCTCCTCGCGGGAGGAGCCGGAGACGGTGAGCACGGAGGGCAGCCGGCGGGCGACCCGCTTCTGCATCCGGGTGAAGCCGTACCAGCGGCGCACGGAGGCGCGGCGCTTCCAGTCCGCGGCCGCGGCGAGGTCCAGCGCGCGGTCGACGGTGATGGGGTGGTGGACCGTGGTCACCAGGGGGGCGCCGAGGTCGCCGAGGAGCCCGTACCCGAGGGTCTGGTTGTCGTGGATGACGTCGAACGCCCCGCGCCGGGCCCGCAGATGGCGGCGGGCGCGCAGGGAGAAGGTCAGCGGCTCGGGGAAGCCGCCGGTCCACATGGTGGCGACCTCCAGCGCGTCGATCCAGTCGCGGTACTCGTCCCGCCGCGGGGTGCGGAAGGGGTCGGGCTGCCGGTAGAGGTCGAGGCTGGGCAGTTCGGTGAGGACGACGCCGCCGTCGAGTACGGGGTAGGGCTGGGCGCCGATGACCTCCACCCGGTGGCCGAGCGCGGCCAGTTCGCGGGAGAGGTGGCGGACGTAGACGCCCTGGCCGCCGCAGAAGGGGTTGCCCTTGTAGCTGAGGAGGGCGATCCGCAGGGGCCCGCCGGAGCCGGAGGGGGCGCCGTCACCGGAGCCGGAGGGGGCGCCCGAGGGGGCGCCGGTGCCGGGGTCGGTGCCGGGGTCGGAGAGGGTGCCGGGGTCGCTGTCGGTGCCCGCCCGGGAGTCCGTGCCGGGGCCCGCGTGAGGGCCGGTTCCGATGGCCTCAGCGGTCACTCGCGGCCCCCTTCTCACTGCGTTTCGGCGGAGCGTAACCGCTCGCGCTAATCTAGAACAAGTTTCAGCCTCGTCGTTCGAACGAGCTTTGAATCTACCGGCAGGTAGCCCCGCTGTAAGGGCGGGAACAGGTGATTCGTACCACGGCGGGCGCACTGCCATCCCGTTCGATCGCTCCGTGGCCGATACTCGCCCGGTAGCCGCACCGGACGCACACGGAACGGGGCGATCCACCTGTGACGGAACGGGACATATGACTGCCGAAGCCAAGCCGCGGGGGTCCGCTTCGACACCGCTGACGGAGCGCCAGGAGGCCCGTCGTCGGCGCATTCTGCACGCCAGTGCCCAGCTGGCGGCCCGGGGCGGCTTCGACGCCGTCCAGATGCGGGAGGTCGCCGAGTCCTCCGGGGTCGCGCTCGGCACGCTGTACCGCTACTTCCCGTCCAAGATCCATCTGCTGGTCGCCACCATGCAGGACCAGCTCCAGGGGATGCATCTGACCCTGCGCAAGCGGCCCCCGGCGGGCGCGGGCGCGGCCGAGCGGGTCGCGGAGACCCTGATGCGGGCGTTCCGCGCGCTCCAGCGCGAGCCGCATCTCGCCGACGCGATGGTCCGGGCGCTGACCTTCGCGGACCGGAGCGTCAGCCCCGAGGTGGACACCGTCTCCCGGCAGACGACCGCGATCATCCTGGACGCGATGGGGCTCGACCGGCCGACGCCCGAGCAGCTGTCGGCGGTGCGGGTGATCGAGCACACCTGGCACTCTGCCCTGATCACCTGGCTCTCGGGCCGGGCCTCGATCGCGCAGGTGAAGATAGACATCGAGACGGTGTGCCGGCTGATCGACCTGACGGCGTCGGCCGCGCCCCGGCAGCCGCCGGAGCGCTGAGCCGCCGGTAGGGCGTGAGGCGGGGTCACGGCGTGAGGCGGGTCAGTCCTCCGGTGGGAAGACCGCCTCGCCGCTGCCCAGCAGCGTGATGGTGATCGCCTCGACGGGGCAGTTCTCGGCCGCCTCCAGCAGGTGTTCCCCCGCGTCCGTCTCGGCGGCGGCCGGATGCGCCTGCCGGGCCTCGTCCAGCCGGAAGCCGCCCGGGGCGGACCCGACACACATCCCGGAGCCGATGCAGACGCCCCGGTCGACCTCGATACGCCAGCGGTCACCCATCAGCCGACTCCGTTGTCACTGCCGTCACTGCCATCACTGTTGTCACTGCCGTCTTCGCGGCCCTCACCGTGGCCCCCGCCCTCGTAGCCGGCGGGCAGATGGACCGTCTTCAGTTCAAGGTACGCGGCGTACCCCTCCGGGCCCATCTCCCGGCCCAGACCGGAGTTCTTGTATCCCCCGAACGGCCCGCGCATGTCGACGCTGAAGGTGTTGACGGAGTACGTGCCCGTCCTGATCCGGCGGGCGAAGCCGACGCCGCGCGCGGTGTCGGCGGTCCACACACTGCCGCTGAGCCCGTAGTCGGAGTCGTTCGCGATCCGTACGGCCTCCTCCTCGTCGTCGTACGGCAGCAGACAGACCACCGGGCCGAAGATCTCCTCGCGGGCGATCCGCATCCCGTTGTCGACGTCGCCGAAGAGGGTGGGCTCGACGTACCAGCCCTTCTCCCGGCCGGCCGGGCGGCCGCCGCCGGTGAGCAGCTTCGCCCCCTGGGAGCGGCCCAGCTCGATGTAGTCGAACGAACGCCGCTGCTGCCGCCTGGCCACCAGCGGCCCGACCTGGGTCGCCGGGTCCAGCGGATCGCCGACGGCGAGCCCCCGGGCCGCCTCGGTCAGGGCCTCGGCCACCTCCTCGTACCGGGTACGGGGGGCGAGCACCCGGGTCTGGGCCACGCACGCCTGCCCGTTGTTCATCCAGGCGGCGGGGACGATCCCGGCGACGGCGGTGGCCGGGTCGGCGTCGGGCAGGATCACGGCGGCGGACTTGCCGCCGAGTTCGAGGGTGACGCGGGTGAGGTGGCGGGCGGCGACCTCCATGACCCTGCGGCCCGCCGCGACGGAGCCCGTGAACGAGACCATGTCGACGCCGGGGTGGCCCACCAGGTACTCGCTGACCTCGCGGTCGGCGGGGAGGACGGAGAGCACGCCCTCGGGCAGCCCGGCCTCCTGGGCGATCTCCGCGAGGAGGTAGGAGTCGAGGGGCGCCTCGGGGGACGGTTTGAGGACGGCCGTGCAGCCCGCGAGCAGCGCGGGGGCGAGTTTGGCGGCCGCCGTGAACTGGGGCACGTTCCACGGGATGACGGCCGCGACGACGCCGACGGGCTCCCGGCGCACCAGGAGCGGGCCCAGTGACCCCGTACGCCGCTCCTCGTGGACGGTCTCGCGGGCGGCGGCGATGTACGCGTCCCAGACGAGTACCGGGCCGAGGCCCTGGGCAAGGACGCTCCAGGAGTACGGGGAGCCGTTCTGGGAGCTGATGAGGCGGGCGAACTCCTCGTGGCGGGCGGCCATCGCGTCCTTGATGCGGGTGGCGACGGCGATCCGCTCGGCCAGGGGGAGCCGGGGCCACGGGCCCTCGTCGAAGGCGCGGCGGGCGGCGGCGACCGCGCGGTCCACGTCGGCGCGGGAGGCGTGCGGGACCCGGCCGATGACCTCCTCGGAGTGCGGGGAGACGACATCGATGGTCGCGGTCGTGCGCGGATCGGTGAGCGGATCGGTGAGCTGCCCGCCGATGAACAGCTTTCCGTGTTCCACGAAGTCGGTCATGACGGCTGCCTCCTGCGGGCGGGGAGCTGTGCGGGGACTGCCTGTTTTCGGACGGCCTGTCTGTGCGGGGACCTGCCTGTTTTCGTACGGCCTGTTTTCGGACGGCCTGATGTTGTACGGCCTGATGTCGTACGGCCTGCCTCCGCGCGTAACCGCGTTCCACGGACGCATTTCTGACGGTCTTTCAGAACTGGATACCAGCTCTCGTTACCATGGGCAACGTTCCCGCCGCCGGAAGGCGGGGCCACGGCTGAGCGGCCGGGAAGGGGCGCGGGCGGCGATGGCGGAGGTCACCGATCACCGGGGCGGTGTCCGATCGATCAGAGTGCCCATCCCGGACAACCCGCTCGGCCACACCCTGGTGCACCTGCTCGACACCGGGGGCGGCCCGGTGCTCGTCGACACCGGCTGGGACGACCCGGACTCCTGGGACGTCCTCGTCACGGGGCTCGCGGCCGCCGGGGTCGGGATCGGGGAGGTCGCCGGGGTCGTCATCACCCACCACCACCCCGACCACCACGGGCTCTCCGGGCGGGTGCGGGAGGCGTCGGGGGCCTGGATCGCGATGCACGCCGCCGACGCCGCGCTGGTGCGCGGGACCCGGGAGCAGCCACCGCTGTACTGGTACGACTATCTCGCGGGACGGCTGGAACGCGACGGGGCGCCCGAGACGCACCTCGCGGTCCTGCGGGCCGCGCGGGCGGGGGCGCACGGCGACGGCGGCGGGGCGGCCGGCACCCCGCCGGCCCTGCCCGCCCTGCCCGACCGTGAGATCGTCCCGGGCGAACTGCTGGACCTCCCCGGGCGGCGGCTGCGCGCGATCTGGACGCCCGGCCACACCCCGGGCCATGTCTGCCTGCATCTGGAGGAGGAGCATCCGGCCGGGCTCGCGGGGCGCGGACGGCTCTTCTCCGGCGACCATCTGCTGCCGGGGATCAGCCCGCACATCGGCCTGTACGAGAGCCCCGACGAGAGGGCGGCGGGCGTCCTGGACCCCCTCGGGGACTACCTCGCCTCGCTGGAGCGGGTGGCCCGGCTGGGGGTGGCCGAGGTGCTGCCCGCCCATCAGCACGCCTTCACCGGGGCCGGCGGCCGGGTACGGGAGCTGCTGGCCCACCACGAGGGGCGGCTGCGCGGGCTGCTGGACCTGCTGACGCGGCCGCTGACCGTCTGGGAGGCGGCGGAGCGGATGGTGTGGAACCGGCCCTGGGAGCGGATCCCGTTCGACTCCCGGAACATCGCGCTGGCGGAGGCGGAGGCGCATCTGCGGCGGCTGGTGCGGCAGGGGCGGGCGGAGGCGCTGCCGGGGACGCCGGTGCGGTATCTCGCGGTCTGAGCGCGGCCTGAGCACGGTCCGAGCGCGGTCCGAGCGCGGCCTGAGCGCGGTCCGGGGGCCGGGGTCTGCGGCGGTTCGGGTTCCCGGGGTCCGGGACTGCGCTGCGGAAGCGGGGGCTCACCTTCCGGATATCGGCCCGGCCCCCGTACAGTGGGCAGGTCGTCATCACGCCCGTACGGGGGAAAGCCGGTGGAAATCCGGCGCTGACCCGCAACCGTGAGCCGCAGGCGGGACCCGACCGGGACCCGGGAGCGGCGAGCCGGAACGCCCCGTACGCGCTCATGGACGGCTCACGTCACCGGCGGACCGCCGGTGCAGGCACCGTCGAGGAATACGGGGCCGGAGCCAGGCACCCGCGCGTGCCCGTGCCCGGCTCCCGCAGGAGAGGCACGTCCCCGCTCATGACCACCGCACGCCGTCGCGGCACCGCCGCGCTCGCCGTATCCGCCGTCCTGGGCACCGCCCTCGTCACCGCCGCCGCGCCCGCCGCGCTCGCGGCCACCACGCCCTCCCCGTCGGCGGTGCTGCCCGCCGGCCTGTACGGGACGGGCGACCCCACGTACGACGGCGTCTGGCGGCAGTCGCTGGCGCTGCTCGCGCAGGACACCGCCGGGGTGCGGCCCGCGCGGCAGGCGGTGGACTGGCTCACCGCGCAGAGCTGCGCGAACGGCGCGTACCCCGCGTACCGCACGGACACCACCGGCGACTGTGGCCCGAAGTCGCTGCCCGACACCAACGCCACGGCGGCGGCCGTGCAGGCGCTGGCCGCGCTCGGCGGGCGGGAATCAGCCGTCGAGAAGTCCGTGACCTGGCTGAAATCCGTCCAGAACGCGGACGGCGGCTGGAGCTACAACCCGGGCGGCGCCAGCGACGCCAACTCGACCTCGCTGGTGATCGGCGCGCTCGCGGCGGCGGGCGAGCGGCCCGACGGGGCCCGGTCCGAGGGCGGGAAGTCGCCGTACGACGCGCTGCTGACGTTCGCGCGGCCGTGCGACGACCGGGAGCACGCCGGGGCCTTCGTCTACCAGCCGGAGCAGCCGGGGATCGTCGGCGACTCGACCGCGGCGGCCGTGACGGCGGCGGCGGGCAAGGGCCTGGTGGTGGCCCCGGACACGAAGAGCGCGAAGACCGGCACGGAGGCCGCAGGGAAGGCCGCAGGGTGCGGCCCGGCGAAGACGCTGGCGGAGGCGGCCGGAAACGGCGCCGGATATCTCGCGGCGGCGCTCGCGAAGACCGGGCAGCTGCTCCAGCCGCCGCTGCCGGGCTCCTCCGACCCCGAGCCCAAGCCCGACTTCGGCACCACGGCGGACGCGGTGGTCGCGCTGGCCGCGCAGGGCCGCGCGGCGGACGCGCGAAAGGCGCTGACCGGCCTGGAGCGGGACGCCTCGGGCTGGGCGAAGGAGTCGGGCCCCGCCGCGTACGCGCAGCTCGTCCTGGCCGCGCACGCGATGGGTGGGGACCCGCGCGACTTCGGCGGCACGGACCTGGTGGCGGCCCTGAACGCGACCGGCCCCGAGCCGGAGCGGGCTTCCGCCGCCACCGGTAAGGCCGACGATTCCGGCTCGGGGGCCGGTACGTGGTGGTTCGCGGGCGCGCTGCTCGCGGCGGCCGCCGGCGTGGGCTTCCTCTTCACCGGCCGCCGCAGGAACCGCTCATGAGCCGCGCCGCCCGCACGGGTGCCGCGCGCGCCCTGGGGGCCGTCCTCGCGCTCACGGCCGCGCTGGGGCTCCTCGGCGCGGGACCGGCACAGGCGGCCGGGTACCGGTACTGGTCGTTCTGGCAGACCGACGGGGGCGGCTGGGCGTACGCGACGGAGGGCCCGGCGACCCACCGGCCCGACGACGGCTCCGTGGTCGGGTTCCGCTTCGCGGTGAGCGAGAACAGCGCGGACTCGGCGCGGCCCCGGCAGACGCCCGGCTTCGGCGCGGTCTGCGGGACCACGGCGGAGAAGTCCGGTGCCAAGCGGGTCGCCCTCGTCATCGACCCGGGCACCGCCGCCGACGCCCCCTCCGGCGAGACACCGCCGCAGGCGCGGACGGCCTGCGCCAGCGTCCCGTCGTCGGCGACGACGGCGGACGCCCTCGCGTCGGTCGCGAAGCCGCTGCGCTACAACGGTCAGGCGCTGCTCTGCGCCATCTCCGGCTATCCGCGCACGGGCTGCGGCGACCAGGTCGGCACGGAGAAGGGCGCGGAGAAGGGCGCGGAGAAGGCCTCCCCGACCGCGAGCGACGACACCGACTCGGGCGGCCCCTCCCTGGGCGTGCTCCTCGGCGCCGCCGCGATCGCCGCGCTGGGCGCGGCGGCCCTGTGGCAGTCCCGCCGCCGCCGATGACTCCCCCGCCCCCCTCCGCCACCGCCCCCGGCGACCCGGGGCCGGTCGGCGTACCCACGGGGGGCGACCACCCGGACGCCCACGGCATGGGCGGAGAGGGGACCCCGGCAACCCCCGCACGGGCGCCCCGCGACACTCCGCCTCCCCCGCTGGCCGCACCGCAGGATCCGGCCACCGGCTCCCCGCAGCCGGACGGGCACCCCGCCCCCACCCGGACGGCGGACCCGGGTCTCGACCTGCGAACCGCGTCCGGGGCCACGCCCGCACGGACAGCGGACCCCGCACCGCAGGAACCGGCCACCCCACCGACCCACCCCGAAGCGGCCACCGGCTCCCCCCAGCCGGAGGAGCGGCCCGCCCCCACCCGGACGACAGACGCGGACCGCGCACCGACAACCGCCCCCGGGGCCACCCCCACCAGGACACGCCCGCATACCCCGCACCCGGCGGCGACATCACGCCCCACGGCCACCGTCCCGGCCCCATCGCACCTAGGCCGGGACCGGGAGTCCGGCGCCGAGGCCCCGCAACGAGCGGCGGACGCGGGCAGCCTCCCGCGCACCAACACGTCCCCCGCATCGGACCCGGCATCGGACCCGGCATCGGACCCGGCGGCGGACCCGGCGGCGGGCAGGCGCCCCGCAGCCACCGGCCCGTGCCACCGGGCCCCCACTGGACAACGCCGGGAGCGGATCGTCGGCGGTGGGCGGGTGCGCGAGCGGGCCGCTGCGGACAGCGGGCGGCGGGCGGAGGCGCGGTGGTGGCAGGCGCCCGAGGCCGGGCGGGCCAATGCCGTGCATCCCGGGGCCTGGTGGCTGTGGGCCCTCGGGCTCGCCGTCGCCGCGTCGCGGACCACCAATCCGCTGCTGCTCGGGCTGCTCGTCGGCGTCGCCGGATATGTCGTGGCGGCCCGCCGCACCGACGCCCCCTGGGCCCGCTCCTACACCGCGTTCCTCAAGCTGGGGCTCGTGGTGATCGCCATCCGGGTCCTCTTCTCCGTGGTGCTGGGCTCTCCGCTGCCCGGGACGCACACCCTGTTCACCCTGCCCGAGCTGCCGCTGCCCGAGTGGGCGCGCGGGATCCGCGTCGGCGGGCGGGTCACCGCCGAGCAGGTCGTGTTCGCGCTGTACGACGGTGCCAAGCTGGCCGCGCTGCTGATCTGCGTCGGCGCCGCGAACGCCCTCGCCGCCCCCGCGCGGCTGCTGCGCGCTCTGCCCGGTGCCCTGTACGAGGCCGGGGTCGCCGTCGTCGTCGCCATGACGTTCGCGCCGCACCTGGTCGCCGATGTCGGCCGGCTGCGGACCGCGCGCCGGCTGCGCGGCCGTTCCGCCGGCGGGATCAGGGCGGTGGCCCGGATCGGGCTGCCGGTGCTGGAGAGCGCGCTGGAGCGGTCGGTGGCCGTCGCCGCCGCGATGGACGCGCGCGGATACGGGCGTACCGCCGAGGTGTCCCCCGCCGTCCGCCGGACCACCGCCGTCTGCACCCTCGGCGGGCTCATCGGCATCTGTGCCGGGACGTACGCCCTGCTGGCGGCCGAGGGCGCCGCGTACGGTGTGCCGCTGCTCGCCGCCGGGCTCGCCGCCTCGGTCGCCGGGCTGCGGCTGGGCGGGCGGCGCTCGCCGCGCACCCGGTACCGGCCCGACCGTTTCGGGCCACGCTCCTGGCTGGTGGCCGGTTCCGGCGCGGCCGTCGCCGCCCTGATGATCGCCGCCGCCGGGTACGCGCCCGGGGCGCTGCACCCCTCGCTCATCCCGCTGACCCCGCCCGAGCTGCCGCTGTGGCCCGCGCTCGCGACCCTGGCCGGGCTGCTCCCGGCCCTGGTCGCACCAGTTCCCGTACCCGCCACCAACACCGTCACCGCCCGCGAGGAGGCCCCGTGATCCGCTTCGAGGACGTGTCGGTCACCTACGACGACACGGCGGGCCCCGCGCTGCGGGACGTCGACCTCACCGTCCCCGAGGGGGAGCTGGTGCTGCTCGTCGGCCCCTCGGGAGTCGGCAAGTCGACCCTGCTCGGTACGGTCTCCGGGCTCGTGCCGCACTTCACCGGCGGCACCCTGCGCGGCCGGGTCACCGTCGACGGCCGGGACACCCGTACCCACCGGCCCCGGGACCTCGCCGACGTCGTCGGTACGGTCGGCCAGGACCCGATGGCGCATTTCGTCACCGACACCGTCGAGGACGAACTCGCCTACGGCATGGAGTCCCTGGGGCTGCCGCCCGCCGTGATGCGCCGCCGCGTCGAGGAGACCCTCGACCTGCTGGGCCTGGCCGATCTGCGCGAGCGGCCGATCGCGACCCTGTCGGGCGGGCAGCGGCAGCGGGTGGCGATCGGGTCCGTGCTCACCCCGCACCCGCGCATCCTGGTCCTGGACGAGCCGACGTCCGCGCTCGACCCCGGCGCCGCCGAGGACGTCCTCGCCGTACTGCAACGCCTGGTGCACGACCTGGGGACCACCGTCCTCCTCGCCGAACACCGGCTGGAACGGGTGGTGCACTACGCGGACCGGGTCATCCTGCTCCCGGGCCGGGGGCAGGCGCCCGTCCTCGGCACCCCCGCCGAGGTGATGGCCGTCTCCCCGGTCCGCCCGCCCGTGGTCGACCTGGGCCGGCTCGCCGGCTGGGACCCGCTGCCGCTGACCGTCCGGGACGCCCGCCGCCGGGCCGGCGCCCTGCGCGCACGCCTGGCGGACACCCCCGTACCCCGTCCGCCGCGGCCGGCCACGGCGGACGGGCGGGTGAGCGCCGTCACCGAGCGGCTGACCGTGCGCCGGGGCCGCACCGAGGCCCTGCGCTCCGTGGACCTCACGCTGACCGCCGGCGAGGTCGTCGCCCTCATGGGCCGCAACGGCGCCGGCAAGTCGACCCTCCTCTCCACCCTCGTCGGACTGGTGGAACCGGCGTCGGGAACGGCCCGGGTCGGCGGCCTCACCCCCCACCGGGCCCGCCCGGCGGAGCTGATCCGCAAGGTCGGCCTGGTCCCGCAGGAGCCGCGCGACCTGCTGTACGCGGAGACCGTGGCCGCCGAGTGCGCGGGCGCCGACGAGGACGCGGAAGCCGCCCCCGGCACCTGCCGGGCCCTGGTCGGCGAGCTGCTGCCCGGGGTCGCCGACGACACCCACCCCCGTGATCTCTCCGAGGGGCAGCGCCTCGCGCTCGCCCTCGCGGTCGTGCTCACCGCACGGCCCCCGCTGCTGCTCCTGGACGAGCCCACCCGGGGCCTGGACTACGCGGCGAAGGGGCGGCTCGTGCGGGTCCTGACCGGGCTCGCGGCCGACGGGCACACCGTCGTACTCGCCACGCACGACGTGGAGCTGGCGGCCGAGCTGGCGCACCGGGTGGTGATCCTCGCCGACGGCGAGGTGCTGGCCGACGGCCCGACCGCCGAGGTCGTCGTCTCGTCGCCCGCGTACGCGCCGCAGGTGGCCAAGGTGCTGGCGCCCCTGCCATGGCTCACCGTGGCCCAGGTCGGGCAGGCACAGTGACCCGCACCCCCCGCACCACGCAGGCCACCCGCAACGGCCACACCCCCCGCACCACGCAGGCCGTACGCCTCGGCCCCCGCGCCGTCGCCGCCCTCGTCCTCGTCGGCGCGATCGGGGTGGCCGCCTTCGGCTGGCCGCTGCTCGCCTCGCCCGGCTCCGGGGTCGCCGCGCATCACACCGACGCGCCCTGGCTCTTCGCGCTGCTGCTGCCGCTGCTGGTCGCCGTCGCGGTCGCGACGATCGCGGACTCCGGCCCGAGCGCCAAGGCGGTGGCGATGCTGGGCGTGCTCGCCGCCGTGGGCGCGGCGCTGCGCCCGCTGGGCGCGGGGACGGCCGGCCTGGAGCCGATGTTCTTCCTGATGGTGCTCAGCGGCCGGGTGCTCGGCCCCGGCTTCGGCTTCGTCCTGGGCTCGGTCACGATGTTCGCGTCCGCGCTGCTCACGGGCGGGGTGGGCCCCTGGATGCCGTTCCAGATGCTGGCGATGGGCTGGTTCACGATGGGTGCCGGGCTGCTGCCGGGCCCGGAGCGGATCCGGGGCCGGGCCGAGGTGTGGCTGCTCGGCGCGTACGGCACGGTCGCGTCCTTCGCGTACGGCACGGTCATGAACCTCCAGGGCTGGACCTACATCGGCGGGCTGTCCTCGGGGATCTCCTTCCAGCCGGGCGATCCGCTCGCCGACAACCTGGTCCGTTTCCTCGCGTACTGCGTGGCGACCTCACTGGGCTGGGACCTGGGCCGGGCGGCGATGACGCTGGTGCTCACCCTGACGCTGGGCACCGCCGTCCTGCGGGCGCTGCGGCGGGCGACCCGGCGGGCGGCCTTCGAGGCGCAGGTCACATTCGAGCCGCCGGCGGGGGCCGTCGCGGGTGAGGAGCCCCACAGGGCACCGGAGCGCCACTACCCGGCCTCGTAGACCCCAAGGCCCCTCCCGGCGCCCCTCCGCCGCGGGCCCGACCTGCGCGGACGGGGTCGTCAAGGGGCCAGGTCACAGGGTGCCCGCTGCGAGGCGGCCTCGTAGCGGGCGTCGTTGCGGCGGGGTCCTTCGGGCCGCTACAACTGTCGAGTCGCCCGGCACGGACCGGTCCCCGGACCTCCGTGACAGTGCGGCGGCCGGATCCCCCGCGTCCCGTACGCGGATCCGGTCCGCCCCGGCGGCGGTCCTGTTCCCGACGTTAGGTAATCCGCCTTGTCCCGCTCCGTTCTCCGTCGTATCGCCCGCCCGAAGACCGCTCTGGTGGGTGCCGCCATCACGGCCACCGCCGGCGCCGTGGTCCTCGGTGTGAACGCACCCGCCGCGTCCGCCGCCCCGGCGGCCCCGACGGTCGCGTCCACGCAGGCGATCGCCAAGAAGGTGATCAAGGATGACGCGCAGTACCAGTGCTTCAACAAGATCGTCGACCATGAGAGCGACTGGAAGGTGACCGCCACCAACCCGTCGAGCGGTGCGTACGGCCTGGTGCAGGCCCTGCCGGCTGGCAAGATGGCCACGCACGGCTCCGACTGGCGGACCAACCCCGAGACCCAGATCAAGTGGGGTCTCGACTACATGAAGGACCGCTACGGCAGCCCGTGCGGCGCCTGGGCCAAGTGGCAGACCCAGGGCTGGTACTGATCACTCCGGTCCTGATGGCGAACTGACGGCACACAGCGGGGCCGGGACTCGAAAGGGTCCCGGCCCCGCTGCCGTCCCCCCGGGGAGCACGGCGCAGGAACCTACAGCCGCTGAAGGATCGTGGCCGTGGCGAGCCCCCCGCCCGCGCACATCGTCACCAGCGCGAATTCCTTGTCCCGCCGCTCCAGCTCATGCACCGCCGTGGTGATCAGCCGGGCCCCGGTCGCCCCCACCGGATGGCCGAGCGCGATCGCGCCCCCGTTGACGTTCACCTTCTCCAGGTCCTGGTCGAAGACCTGGGCCCAGCTGAGCACCACCGAGGCGAACGCCTCGTTGATCTCCACCAGGTCGATGTCCGCGAGCGTCATCCCCGCCTTCCCCAGCACCGCGCGGGTCGCGTCGATCGGCCCGTCCAGATGGAAGTGCGGATCCGAGCCGACCAGCGCCTGGGCGACGATCCGGGCCCGGGGCCGCAGCCGCAGCGCCCGTGCCATCCGCTTCGACGCCCACATGATCGCGGCGGCGCCGTCGGAGATCTGCGAGGAGTTGCCCGCCGTGTGCACGGCCGTCGGCATCACCGGCTTCAGCCCGGCCAGCGCCTCCATGCTGGTGTCCCGCAGCCCCTCGTCCCGGTCGACCAGCCGCCACATGCCCTGGCCCGCCGCCTGCTCCTCCTCCGTGGTGGGGACCTGCACGGCGAACGTCTCGCGCTTGAACCGCTCCTCCGCCCACGCCGTCGCCGCCCGCTGCTGGGAGAGCAGCCCCAGCGCGTCCACGCGCTCGCGGGTCAGCCCCCGGCGGCGGGCGATCCGCTCGGCCGCCACGAACTGGTTCGGCAGGTCCACGTTCCACTCTTCGGGGAAGGGCTTGCCGGGGCCGTGCTTGGTGGCGCTGCCCAGCGGGACCCGGGACATCGCCTCCAGGCCGCAGCTCACCCCGACGTCGATCACGCCCGTCGCCACCATGTTGGCGACCATGTGGGCGGCCTGCTGGGAGGAGCCGCACTGGCAGTCGACGGTCGTCGCGGCGGTCTCGTACGGCAGTCCCATGGCCAGCCAGGCGGTGCGCACCGGGTTCATGGACTGCTCGCCGGCGTGGGTGACGGTGCCGCCGACGATCTGTTCCACGCAGTCCGGCTGGATGCCGGTACGGCCGAGGAGTTCGCGGTAGGTCTCGCCCAGGAGGTAGGCGGGGTGGAGCTGGGCCAGCGCCCCTCCGCGCTTGCCGATGGGGGTGCGTACGGCTTCGACGATGACGGGTTCCGCGGCCATGACTCGTGACTCGTCCTCTCCAGACGGGCGCGGGCGTACCGGTCCGGACGTTCCGGACGGGCGCGGGCCCACCGGCCTACCGGGGTACCGGCGCGTACCGGGGCATCGGCGTACCGGCGCACCGCGCGAGAACTGGTACGCGTTCTAGTTCCCACGCTCAGTCTTATGAGAGTTACCGTCGGTACGCAAGGGTCTTGCACGCCCCGCACCACCCCGGCGCGCCAAGGGATCCCGTTACGGGCCTTGCGACTTGTAGAACTCGTTACTAGCTTTCGGTCAGCATCTGATGGGGCGTCAGTGACATCGCGCCAGCACGGGCCGGTGTCCCGGGCGCCGACACCTGGCCAGGAGTTGCCGATGCCCTGCCCCCGCGCTCCCGAACCCCCAGAACCCTCCCCGCTGCCCGAAGGCTTCGACTTCACCGATCCCGATCTGCTGAGCGCCCGCGTGCCGCTCCCCGAGTTCGCCCTCGCCCGCAGCACCGCGCCGGTCTCCTGGGTGCCGCAGCGGCGCGGCGTCTCCGGCTTCGACGACGAGGGCTACTGGGCGGTGACCCGGCACGCCGACGTCCGCCATGTCTCCGTCCGCCCGGAGCTGTTCTCCTCGTACGAGAACACGGCGGTCATCCGCTTCAACGAGTCGATCCAGCGCGACCAGATCGACGTCCAGCGGCTGATCATGCTGAACATGGATCCCCCGGAGCACACCCGGGTACGGCAGATCGTCCAGCGGGGATTCACCCCGCGCGCGGTCGACTCGCTGGAGGCGGCGCTGCGGGCGCGGGCCCGTTCGATCGTGGACGGGGCCGTGGCGCGCTCCCGGGACGGCGGCTCCTTCGACTTCGTGAGCACCGTCGCCGTCGAACTCCCGCTCCAGACCATCGCCGAGCTGATCGGCGTCCCCCAGGAGGAGCGGGCCCGGATCTTCGAGTGGTCCAACACGATGGCCTCGTACGACGATCCCGAGTTCGCGATCACCGAGGAGGCGGGTCTGGAGGCGACGCTCCAGTTCATGTCGTACTCGATGAACCTGGCGGCCGCCCGCAAGGCGTGCCCGGCCGAGGACATCGTCACCCGGCTGGTCGCGGCGGAGGGGGCGGGAAACCTCTCGTCCGACGAGTTCGGCTTCTTCGTCATCCTGCTGGCGGTCGCCGGGAACGAGACGACGCGGAACGCCATCACGCACGGGATGCACGCGTTCCTCACCCACCCCGGCCAGTGGGAGCTGTACAAGCGGGAGCGGCCGCGCACGGCGGCGGAGGAGATCGTGCGCTGGGCGTCCCCGATCATGTCCTTCCAGCGGACGGCGACCGAGGACGTGGAGCTGGGCGGGGCGCGGATCGCCCGGGGGGACCGGGTGGGGCTCTTCTACTCGTCCGCCAACAACGATCCGGAGGTCTTCGAGGACCCGGGGACCTTCGACATCACGCGCGACCCCAATCCGCATCTGGGCTTCGGCGGCGGCGGCCCGCACTTCTGCCTGGGCAAGTCGCTGGCGGTGCTGGAGATCGAATTGATCTTCAACGCGCTGGCGGACGCGCTGCCGGATCTGCGGCTGGCGGGCGAGCCGCGCCGGCTCCGGTCGGCCTGGCTGAACGGGGTGAAGGAACTCCAGGTCACCGTGGGTGACTGAGTCCGTGGCGGCCAGGGCGCTCCCGGGTGACTGAGCCCCTCGCCACCGGGGCGCTCCCGGGTGGCGGGGCCGGGCGCCATGACGGATCCTGGCTGGACGCGACGATCCAACCCCGGGGCACGGGTGGATGCCCGTGCCCCGGGGCCGCGTCCTCGCTGGTGCCGCCGCGTCGCCGCCCGTGCTACTGGGGCGCGGCGGGGACCGGGGTCCCCTCCTGCGGCTCCCCCGGCTCCTTGCCCGGGTCGGCGCCCTGGCGGGCACCGCGCCCTTCGCCGGACTCCCGGGCCGCCGGGACGAGCACGGTGGCCTGCGCGGGAGCCGTGACGGGCCCCGTACCCACCGCCTCCGTGGCTTCCCCGGCCGCCTCGGCTTCCTTCGGGACGATCACCTTGCGGCGCCCCGACAGTACGTACGTGAGGCCGAAACCGGCGGCGACGACCGTGGCGCCGCCCACCGCGTCCAGGATCCAGTGGTTCGCGGTGCCGACGATCACGGCGAGCGTGATCGCCGGATGGATCAGCCCCAGGACCTTCATCCACAGCTTGGGCGCGAGCATCACGACCACCACACCGCACCACAGCGACCAGCCGAAGTGCAGCGACGGCATCGCCGCGTACTGGTTGGTGACCGCCGTCATCGCCCCGAACTCCGGGTTCGACAGGTCCTGCGTCTTGTGGACCGTGTCGACGAAGCCCATGCCGGGCATCAGCCTCGGCGGCGCCAGCGGGTAGAGCCAGAAGCCGACCAGCGCCAGCACCGTGGCGAAGGCGAGCGCCGAGCGGGCCCAGCGGTAGTCACCCGGGCGGCGGACGTAGAGCAGCCCGAGGATGATCAGCGGAACGGGGAAGTGGAACGACGTGTAGTAGAAGTTGAAGAAGTTCTCCAGCCAGTCGATCCCCACGACCCAGTGGTTGAACCAGTGCTCGATGTCGATCCCTATGGCCTGCTCGATCGAGTTGATCTGGCGGCCGTGCTCGCGGGCCTCGTCGGCTCCGGCGGTGGCCATGAGCCGGATCTTCGAGTAGATCGAGTAGCCGACGCGGATCGCGATCAGTTCGAGCAGCAGATTGGGCCGGCTGATCACCCGCCGCCAGAACGGCAGCAGCGGGATCCGGCCCCAGCGGGACGGCTCCGGCGTCACGTACACCGTCGGGACCGGCTTGGCGAAGTGCGGCGACGTCCGGCTCAGGAACGGCACGGCACAGGCCGCCGCGACCGCCATCAGCAGGACGGCGTTCTCCCGTATCGGCCCGGTGATCAGGATGTTCGGCAGCAGCATCTTGCCGGGCAGGGTGATGGCCGCGACGGTGAGGAACGGCCACAGCATCCGGTCCCGCTGGCGCGTGCCGACCCGGCCGACGACGGCGAGCAGCACCCACAGGGTCTGGTACTGCCAGGTGGCCGGCGACACGGCGACCGCGACACAGCCGGTCAGCGCGACCGCGAGGAGGAGCTGCCCGTCCTTCGCGTAGTGGACCGCCCGGCGCAGACCCAGCCAGGCGACAGCGGCGGCGAGCAGCAGATACAGCGCGATCTCCAGCGGCCCCTCCAGGCCGAAGCGGAGCAGCATGCCGTGGATCGACTGGTTGGCGAGGCCGTCGGAGGGGCCACCGAGCCCGGTGCCCGCGAGATGGTCGACCCAGTACTCCCAGGACTCGCGCGGCAGCGCCGCCCACGCGAGCGCGGAGGCGGCGGCGAAGGTGAGCCCGGTGGACACGGCGGCCTTGCGGCGGCCGGTGAACCAGAGCAGCGGGGCGAAGAGCAGCACGGTCGGCTGGAGGGCCGCGCCGATGCCGATGAGGACACCGGCCGCGCGCTGACTGCGCACGGCGAAGGCGCCGACGAGGACGAGCACCACCGGGAGGAGGCTGAGCTGGCCCAGGTGGAAGCTGTTGCGCACGGGCAGCGAGATCAGCAGCAGGATGAGGGCGACGGGCGCGGCCAGCGGCGCCGTACGGCGGGAGACCGGCCCGGGGAGGGCGCGGGCCGCCAGCACGCCGACGGCGATGACCAGCAGCAGGATGCCGAAGGTCCAGGGGATGTGGAGCGCCGGGTCCGCCGAGCGGGTCAGCGGTCCGAGGAGCAGCCCCGCGAAGGGTGTACCGGTGAAGGGGTCGCCCTTGAAGCGGTCCTCCGCGTACATGGAGCCCTCGTCGTGCAGGGCTCCCGCCACGCCGACCCAGTTCCCCATGTCCAGGAGGCGTTCCCCGACCGGCTGCCGCAACACCACCGCCGTCTGCCGTACGGCGAGGACGGCGGCCACGAGCCACAGCGCGATCCTCGCCATGGCCATCCTCGTGTCCGTCGTCACACTCCCGCGCACGCTGTGCTCCGCGTTCGCCACGTCGCGCCGCGCCTCCCCTACGTTCCGATACGGTCTGTTCTGTCCGGTCTTCGCTGGTGTGCCCTGGTCTCCCGAGCCTCGCACGGCCCATCCGAAGAGACTCCGGCAACCCCCTCTTCGCCTGACCGTCACCCGGTCCGGACACGATGCGGCGATCGGCCGGTCCCGGGCTCCCGCCAAGAGGCGCGCCCGCGACGGCGCACCCGAGGAGCGGCGGGGGACATGCAGGAGCCGGCGGCGACCCGATGATCGCCGACGGCCCTCCGGGCGGACCCGGGATCCCTCGCTGACTTAAGTTTGACGTATGAGCGACGGTAGTCAGCAGTCCCATCTGGAACGACGGCCCGACGAGCAGTGGCGCGAGGTGGATCGCTATGTGACGGATCTCCTCTCACCGGACGACGAAGCCCTCGCCGGAGCCCTCTCCGCCGGCGCGGAAGCGGGTCTCCCGGCGATCGCCGTGGCGGGGAACCAGGGCCGGATGCTCCAGCTCCTGGCGAAGACCGCCGGGGCCCGCCGGATCCTGGAGATCGGCACCCTGGGCGGATACAGCACGATCTGGCTGGCACGGGCGCTGCCGTCCGGCGGCCGGCTGATCTCCCTGGAGTACAACCCGGCCCACGCGGAGGTCGCCCGCGCCTCCCTGGACCGCGCGGGCCTCTCCTCGGTGGCCGAGGTCCGCACGGGCGCGGCCCTGGACACCCTCCCGCAGCTGGCGGCGGAGCCGGGCGCGGGCCCGTTCGACTTCTTCTTCATCGACGCGGACAAGGTCAACAATCCGCGTTACGTGGAGTGGGCGCTGAAGCTGTCCCGCCCGGGGAGCGTGATCGTCGTGGACAACGTGATCCGGGGTGGGGCGGTCCTGAACGAGGACGGCGATCCGTCGGTGCGGGGCACGCGGGAGATGTTCGATTTGGTGGCTGCCGAGCCGCGCCTGGAGGCGACGGCGGTGCAGACGGTGGGGTCGAAGGGGTACGACGGCTTCCTGCTGGCCCGTGTCGTGTCCTGAGCCCTGGGCGGGCTCCCGGGCCTTCTGCCGAGCCTCGGCCGGGGTCCGGGGCCCGGCGACATTCAGCCCCGTGGGGGTTCCCCTGGACGAAGTCTGGGGGGAGATCGAGGCGCGGGGGTTTCGGGGGCTGGCTCCCGACAGCGGCCCGCACATGCCAGGTGCCCGGAAACGATCCGACCCTGTGGCAAGCTGCCCAAAATTTAGCCCCTCCGACGATGAGGCCGCACAAAATCCAGCCTCTTGGGGGTCCCCCCGGACGAAGTCTGGGGGAGATTGAGGCGCAGGGGTTCGGGGACTGGTCCCCGACGAGGGCCCGCACGCTGCGGGGCGTTTCGCCTGTGCGGCGGGGCAGGGTGCCGGTCCGTCCTCAATCGCCGGACGGGCTCAGTTTGTGCGGGTGGTCCCGGGCCCGGGTGGTGGTGCGGGTTGGCGGGGCCTCCGGGCTCACCTCCTCGGGGTCGGCGAGCGTACTCACGAGGTCCGGTGCGGGCGGGTCTCCGCCGATCCCCTGCGGGGGCGACCCTGCACCCCCGCCCTCGTCCACGGCGCGGGCGACCGGTACCCCGCGCCGGGGGAAAGCAGAGGCCGAGGCCCCCGCACCGACACGGGCGGGCAGCGCGAGGCCCCAGGCGATCACCCGCGTGATATCGAGCCGCACCAGCCCTGCCATCGCACACCAGTTCGCCGACTTTAAGTTCATATTCCGGTACAGCCACTCCACTCGGTAGCCTGCCGGCTACCCAAGGAAGCCGGAGTGGAAGTTGGTGGCGGCGTGACCAATATCAAGGAGCTGAATCCGGACGAATCCCCGCAGGCCGCCTTCGGCGCGAAGGTCCGCAGCGCGCGGGAGACGCGCCAGTGGCGGCAGGAGGATCTGTCCGAGCGGATGGACGTCTCCAGCACACATGTCTCGGCCATCGAAACCGGCCGGAGGCCCCCGACCCTGCGCTTCGCCCGCAAGGCCGACCGGGCACTGGAGTGCGGCGACAAATTCGAACGCCTGTGGCGCGATCTCAAGCACGGGAGCCTGCTGGAGGGCTTCCCGGAGTTCGTGATGCACGAGGGCCGGGCGGCGGAGATCCGGCTGTACGAGGTGGGTGTCGTCCCGGGGCTGTTGCAGACCCCGGAGTACGCGGCGGCCCTGGCGGAGGGCTTCGTCAAGCGGGGCGCGATCACCGAGGAGCAGGCCGGGGAGCGGGTCGCTCTGGTCGCGGAGCGGCAGACCGCGTTCGACCGGAGGCTGCCGCCGCTGGTCTTCGCGGTGCTGGACGAGAGCTGCCTGCGTCGGCCGGTCGGCTCGCCCTCGGTCATGGAGGAGCAGTTCGCGCGGCTGCTGGAGTTCGCGGAGCTGCCCAACACGGTGCTCCAGGTGGCACCGTTCACGATGGGCGCGAGCCGTCCGTTCAACCTGCCGGTCACCTTGCTCACGCTGCCGGACCGGTCGCTCATGGCCTACTCCGAGGCCGCTCAGCGCGGCTATCTTGAGCGGGAGAGCACAGCGGTACTCCCCATACTGACGGCCTACCACCAGCTCCAGGCAGCGGCACCTTCCCCGGCGGAGTCCCTGACCCTGATCAGCCAGCTACGAAAGGGCATCCTGTGATGACCGAGTCCCCCCGCTGGTTCACGTCCTCGTACAGCGACAACGGCGGCCAGTGCGTCGAGGTCGCCGTCAACCTCACCGCAACACAAGGCATCGTCCCGGTCCGGGACTCGAAGACCCCCCACGGACCGGCACTCGCCCTCCCCACCACCGCGTTCACATCCTTCGTGACCGCTGTGAAGGCCGGAAAGCTCGACACCGTCTGACCGTCAACGACGAAAGGACACCCGTGACGACCGAGTCCCCCCGCTGGTTCACGTCCTCCTACAGCAACAACGGCGGCCAGTGCGTCGAGGTCGCCGTCAACCTCGCCACCGCCCACGGCATCGTCCCGGTCCGCGACTCCAAGAACCCCCACAGACCGGCACTCGCCCTCCCCACCACCGCGTTCACCACCTTCGTGACCGCCGTCAGAGGCGGAGAGTTCGACACCGTCTGACCCGCACAAGCACCATGCGCCCCGCCGCTCCCCTCACGAGAGCGGCGGGGCGCACGCATCAGGCGCCCTCAGACGGGAAGCGCCCAGCTCGGGCCGTCAGGCGTTCCGAGCCACACCCGCTGGCCCTCGGGGGTGATGGTCGCGCCGAAGGCGGACAGGTGGGGTGAGCCGTGGCTCTGCCAGACGGCGATGGCGTCCTCAAGGGCCGTCCAGAGCTTGAGCGGGCCGTGCTGGGTCACGGTCCACCCGCCGTTCCCGTCCGGCCTGGTGCGTGCCTGGGAGCCGGTGGCGACGTCGAGCAGGATCTGCTCGGTGCCCATGCCGAGCCGTTCGGCCGAGGGGGTGGCGAGCTGGGCGACGAACCGGCCGGTCCAGTCGTCCAGCAGGGTGGGGTCGATCCGGCTGGGGCGCTCCTCGCCGGGCAGGGACTCGAACAGGCCACGCGGGGGCCGGTCGTGCGGCCGGGCCATCATGAACGAGGTGTATCCGGGCAGGAACCGCCCCGTGGCCCCGCCGGTTCCGTCGGCGGTGAGCAGCGTCAGCCCGTGCCCGAAGCCCCACCCCGCGAGGGTGACGAGCAGGGTTCCGCCCTCCTCGATCTGCCGCAGGAGCGTGTAGGGGATGTGCCGCATCGCGCAAAAGGCGATGACGGTGTCGTACGGCGCCCGGTCCGGGTGGCCGCGCAGCCCGTCGGCGGTGATGAGGTCGGGGGTGTATCCGGCCTCGGCGAGGGCCTTTCGGGCGCGTTCCGCAGCGGCCGGGTCGGTCTCGACCGCCGTCGTGTTCTCCTCCCCGGCGACCTCGCAGACGTACGCGGTGGACAGGCCCGTACCGGCCCCGACGATCAGCACTCGCTGCCCCCGGGCAACGCCGGCCTGTTCGAGCATCCACAGGACGAGCCCGGGGAGCGTCGAGGACGACGTCGGGGTCCCGCCGGTCACCGGGCCGGTGGCGTCCTCGGCGAGAACGCCGTCGAGCTGCGTCACCCAGGTGGTGTTCTCGTACGTCATCCGCAGCCACTCGTCCTCCGGGACATCGGCACGGCGCACCGGGGTCCAGACCGTGACCCCGGGCGGGGCGCTGGGCCGGTAGACCGCAGGCCCGAGGAACACCTCACGGGGGACGGCCTCGGCCGCGCGGCGCACCTCGGGATCGTGCAGCAGGCCATCCGCGACGAACTGCTCGACAAGCTGCCGGCGCAGGGCCCTGGCGGTGTCGGTGGTGGTCATGCGGTGGTGCCCTTCTGGAGGGTGTCCGCGAGCGCGGTCGTGATGCCCCTGGTCGTGGGCTGATTGACGAACGCCCGCTCACAAGCTAGAGCCTCCCCGCGTCCCCTATCAATCGTGGTGTCCCGGGCGGGCGAGGCAATGCAAGCCCATGGCCGGCAGGTCACCACGGCTGTGCGCCCGTACACCACCGGAGCGGCGGGGCGCATGCCCGCGCTCGGGCCACGCAGCCGCACGGGGTACGGTCGGGCGAGACCCCTCACAGCGAAGGAAGTGCCGTGGCCAGCGTCGTAAAGATCAACGTTCTGACCGTCCCCGCCGAGCAGCGCGAGGTGCTGGAGAAGCGGTTCGCGTCGCGTGCCGGAATGGTGGAGAGCGCCGACGGGTTCGAGTGGTTCGAGCTGCTGCGGCCGGTGGAGGGGACGGACCAGTACCTGGTCTACACCCGCTGGCGCAGCGAGGCCGACTTCGAGAAGTGGATGGCGACCTCGATGCGCGGCGCCCACGCCCCCCAGGGCGGCGGCGAGGGCGGCGGGGAGCAGCCGAAGCCGGCCGCGACCGGGTCGGCGCTGTGGTCGTTCGAGGTCGTCCAGTCGGCGTCCCCGAAGGCCTGACGACTTCTCCCGGCGGGGCCGCTCAGGGAGCGCGGTGGTCCCGCCGGGGGCCGGCGCCGTCCGGTACTTCGCCGTCGGAGCCGCACAGTTCGGCGTTGAGTTCTTCCACCAGCTGGACGAGGTCGGTGGGCCGGTCCGGTCCCCACCAGTCCCCCAGCAGCTCCGACAGCGAGTCCTCCCGGGCCTCGGCCAGTCTGACGGCGGCCGTGAGCCCGTCCTCGGTGAGCAGCAGTTGCACGCCCTCCCGGCGGACCAGGGCGCGTTCCTCCAGCTGCCGGGCCCCGTCGGTGATCGCCCGCAGGGGTACGGGGGTGGTGTCGGCCAGCAGCGCCGGTTCCACGGTCCCGTGGCGGCGGATCCGCAGCAGCAGCCAGCCGGCCGCCGGCAGCATGTCGTACCCCGCCTTCGCTGTGATCTTCTCGTACAGTCCGCGCCGGCCCTCGCGGGAGCCGAGGACGGACAGGGCGCGGGCGCACTCCTCGCGGGAGGAGCGTTCGACGGGGTTGGACGCGAGGGTCTGGGTGGGTTCGGGCGCGGTGACGGAGCCGCGCAGCCGGTCCTCGTGGAGGAACCAGGCCACGATGAACGCGATCAGGACCACGGGGACCGCGTAGAGGAAGACGTTGGTGATGGCCTCGGCGAAGGCGTGTTTCACGGGCATCCGCAGATCGGCGGGGAGCCGGGTGATGGCCTTCGGGTCGGCGGCGACGGCGGCGGCGGTCCCCGGGGGGACGCGCCGCCCGGAGAGCGCGTCGGCGAGCAGGTCGTTCAGCCCGTTGGAGAAGACCGTTCCGAAGACGGCGACGCCGAAGGCGGCCCCGATGGAGCGGAAGAAGGTCGCGCCGGAGGTGGCGACGCCCAGGTCGGCGTAGCTGACGGAGTTCTGCACGACCAGCACGAGGACCTGCATGACGAGGCCGAGTCCGGTGCCGAAGACGAAGAGGTAGACGCTGATCTGCCAGGTGGAGCTGTACTCGGTCAGCCGGTGGAGCAGCCCGAGGCCGATCGCGGTGACCCCGGTGCCCACGATCGGGAAGACCTTCCAGCGGCCGGTACGGCTGACGATCTGCCCGGAGACGGTCGACGCGAGGAGCAGCCCGACGACCATCGGCAGCATGTGCACGCCGGAGAGGGTCGGGGTGATGTCGTGGACGACCTGGAGGAACGTCGGCAGATAGGTCATCGCGCCGAACATCGCGAAGCCCACGATGAAGCTGATGACGGCGATCAGGGTGAAGGTGCGGATGTGGAAGAGCCGCAGCGGCAGCACGGGTTCGGCGGCCCGGCGTTCGACCGGGATGAAGACGGCCAGGAGCACCGCGCCGAGGAGCGCGAGGCCGATGATCTGGGGCGAAGCCCAGGCCCACGTGGTGCCGCCGAGGGAGGCGACGAGGACCAGGCAGGTCGCGACGGCGGCGATGAGGAAGGTGCCGAGGTAGTCGATGGTGTGCGGGTTGGAGCGCTTCGGGATGTGCAGGACGGCCGCGATGACCAGCAGGGCGACGGCCCCGATGGGCAGATTGATGTAGAAGACCCAGCGCCAGCTGAGGTTGTCGGTGAAGAAGCCGCCGAGGAGGGGTCCGAGGACGCTGGACGCGCCGAAGACGCCGCCGAACAGGCCCTGGTACTTGCCCCGCTCGCGGGGCGAGACGATGTCGCCGACGATCGCCATCGAGAGCACCATGAGCCCGCCGCCGCCCAGGCCCTGGAGCGCGCGGAAGCCGATGAGCTGCGGCATGTTCTGGGCGACGCCGCAGAGGGCGGAGCCGATGAGGAAGATGACGATGGCGGTCTGGAAGAGCTTCTTGCGGCCGTACTGGTCGCCCAGCTTGCCCCAGAGCGGGGTCGCGGCGGTCGACGCCAGCAGATAGGCGGTGACGACCCAGGACAGATGCTCCAGACCGCCGAGGTCGCTGACGATGGTGGGCAGGGCGGTGGAGACGATCGTCTGGTCGAGCGCCGCGAGCAGCATCCCGAGGAGGAGGGCGCCGATGGAGACCATGACGGCCCGCTGGCTCTGTCCCTCGCCGGGCACGGGTGCCGCCGGGGCGGACGGGGGCCCGGCCGCCGCTTCCTGCGCCATGGGCGTCTCCGTCCCACTCCGTCTGCTGGACCGCGCGCCGCGCCCGGCGTGGGGCGCGTCCACTCCATCCTGTGCGGTCCGGGCGCATCCGGCCCGCTGAACGGTCCGGGGGTGGCGTCCGGCGGGCCCGGTTTTGTATCGTTACGAAACAAAGCGCGCCCCGTCCGCACTCCCTGACCGGCGGACGGGGCCGCCTTTCCCCGGGATTACGGAGCACCACCATGCCCAAGACCACCGCCCTCACCGCCCGCGCGCTGCTGTTCGACATGGACGGCACGCTCGTCGACTCGGACGCGGTGGTGGAGCGGCTGTGGCGGGAGTGGGCCGTGGGGCACGGGCTCGACCCGGAGGCGGCCCTGAAGATCGTCCACGGCCGTCAGGGGTACGCGACGATGGCGGTGCTCCTGCCGGACCGCCCGATGGCCGAGAACCACGCCGAGAACGCGGTGATGCTGGCCCGCGAGACGGCCGACGTGGACGGCGTGGTGCCGATACCCGGCGCCCCGGAGTTCCTGGCGGCGGTCGCGGAGCTGCCGCACGCCCTGGTGACCTCGGCGGACGCGGCCCTCGCGGGCGCCCGGATGGCGGCGGCCGGGCTGCCGATGCCGGCCGTGCGGATCACGGCGGAGTCGGTGGGGGCGAGCAAGCCGGACCCCGAGGGCTTCCTCAAGGCGGCGGCCGAGCTGGGGTTCGCGCCCGGGGAGTGCGTGGCGTTCGAGGACTCGGAGGCGGGGATGGCCTCCGCGAAGGCGGCGGGCATGGCGACGGTGGGGATCGGGGCGCGGGCCGTGGCCTTCGACCCGGACCTGCCGGTGGCCGACCTGCGAGCACTCGCGGTGACGGTGTCCCCGGACGGCCTGATCACCCTGACCCTGCGCGCCACTACGGCCTGACCCGCGGGCCGCCCGCACCTCTACGAATGCGCCCTCGCGCTGCCCGACCCGCGTCGGTACGAGGACGTCGCGCTCGTCCGGGGCCCGGGCCACCTGACCCGCGTCGGTACGAGGACGTCGCGCTCGTCCGGGGCCTCGCCCTGCCTGACCCGTGTCGGTACGGGGTCCCGCACCCCTCCTCCCCCCGCTGGGGGTACCGGCCGCCCTCCGGCTGGTCCGTGGGCGGGGGTGCAGGGTCGCCCCCGCAGGGGATCGGCGGACCTACCGGGTCAGTGGGACAGCCGCTTTGCGCTCGCCGACCCCGAGGAGGTGAGCCCGGAGGCCCCGCCAACCCGCACCACACCCGCGCCCGGGGCAGGCCGCACAAACCCGCCTCGCCAACGTCGCCCCGAACAAACCCACCTCGCCGACGATCACCCGGCAAAAACCAGCCTCGCCGGCGTTTGAGGCGCGGGGGCCGCGGGGGCTGGCCCCCGACAACCCCCCGCGCCCCGCCAGCCGCTCCCCCGACCAGTCCCCGAACCCCTGCGCCTCAAACGCCGGCGAGGCTGATTTTTGTGCGGGCTCTCGTCGGGGGCCAGCCCCCGAAACCCCCGCGCCTCAATCTCCCCCAGACTTCGTCCGGGGGGACCCCCAAGAGGCTGAATTTTGCCAGGTCATCGCCGGCGAGGCGGGATTTGTGCGGGCTCATCGCGGGCCAGGCTGAGTTTTCCGGGTTGCCGCAGGGGCGGACAGGCCCCCGCGCACACGGCATGTGCGGGCCACCGTCGGGGGCCGGCCCCCGACAACCACCCGCACCCCCACCCGCTACCCGGTGATCGCCTCGTACAGGCTGAACCCCGCCAACGCCAGCATCAACCCCGCCGCCACCTTCGTGATCAGCTTCAGCGGCACGTACTTCATCAGCGTCCGCCCGCCGAGGATCCCGATCCCGGCCACGGCCCACAGCGCGAGCACCGCGCCGAGCCCGACGGAGACGGGGTCGTCGTAGCGGGCGGCGAGGTTCGCGGTCATGATCTGGGTCAGGTCGCCGAATTCGGCGACGAGGATCAGCATGAATCCGGCGCCGGAGACCTTCCAGAAGGACTGGTCGGCCGGTGCCTTGATCGCTTCGCCGTCGTCGTCGTGCTTGCGCAGCAGCAGGACGAGCGCGCCCGCGAGGAAGAGCACGCCGACGACCGCCTGGACGAGCCGCTGCGGCAGCAGGGTCAGTACGCTGCCGGCCGCGATGGCCAGGGCGACATGGACGGCGAAGGCGGCGGCGACACCGGCGAAGACGTAGGACGCGCGGTAGCGGGTGCCGAGCATGAGACCGGCGAGTGCGGTCTTGTCGGGCAGCTCGGCGAGAAAGACGACGCCGAAGGTGATCGCCATGATGGTGAAGCTGACCACGGGTGGATTCCTCAATCGGTCGGGCTGCCCGTACCGAGAGACCTGCTGTAGGAGGGGTCGCTTCGGCACGGCAGCGTCGATGGACACTGCGGCCGAAGGTCTCGCTGGCGGGTCGGGCCGGGATCGGGATGGTCCGATGTCCGGCGCCGGGGGCCGCCTCCGGGCGCCGGCCGGGCACGAGGCCCGGCAGTATGTCGACGTTCCGGCGAAGAGCTACTCCCCTTCTGCTCCGTCCAGGGTACGCCACGGCCCGCCGGCCGGCCGTGCGACGGGCTCAGGCGCCGCCGCGCCGCCCGCCCGGGCCGTCGCGGTGCAGCCGGCCGCGCGCGACCAGCTCCAGGGCCACGGCGACCGCGACCACCTGCACGGCCATGAGCCCGACCAGGACGAAGAGCTGCACGGCCCCGGCGAGCAGGGGTGACGCACCGCCGAGCAGCATGCCGACGAACGCGCCGGGCAGGGTGACGAGCCCCACGGTCCGGGTCTGGTCCAGGCCGGGGAGCAGGGCGTCGGCGGCCGGGGCCCGTGCGACCTCCATCCGGGCGTCGCGGTCGAGCAGCCCGAGGGCCTGTCCGGCCTCGACCTCGCCGTGCCGGGTGTGCAGCTCGTCGAGGGCCCGCCGCCCGGCGAGGACGGTGGCGGTGAGCGCGCCGCCGATGAGGATCCCGGCGACGGGGATGAGGGCGATTCCCTTGAGCGGCACCAGCCCGGTCAGGAGCAGCGCGCCGACGACGGGGAAGACGCCTGCCGCGATGGGCGCCCCGGCCCACCACCAGGTCCCGTTCGGGGTGATCCGGCGCCCGGCCGTCCGTACGGCGACCGCGTACATCAGCAGGACGAAGGCGAGGAGCAGCGGCAGCCGGCCGACGACCCAGCCGATGACGAGGGAGACGGCCGCGAGCTGTGCGGCGGCGCGGACGCCCGCGGTGAGGATCTCCCGTCCCCGCCCCAGATGGGTGACGGCGGCGACCACGGCGGCCACCACCAGCAGGACGCCGAGGACCACGCCGAAGACCGCGTTCACCGTCAGGAGCACGGCGCAACCCTAACGGCGCACGCCCCCACCGGCACCGAAGCCCTCCTCCTCCCCGTCCCCACCCCCACCAAGTTCGAACAGTCACGCGAAAGTGTCGATCCATCAGAACACTTGCTCTGTCGTGTCCATGACGCCACCCTGGTTCCGGCATGACATCCGGTCAGCCGCCCCCCCACTCCCGAGGAGTCCCCATGCCGGGCCGCTACGCGCGTCACCACCGCCGCCCCGCCGTCCTGTTCAGCGCCGCCGCCCTCGCCGTCACCGGGCTGCTCGCCACCGCGCCCGGCGCCCAGGCCGCCCCGCCCACCCCGGTCGACGCCGCCACCGCCCGCGCGTACCTCGCCCGGCTCACCGTGGCCCCCGAAGGCTCCTCCAGCGGCTACAGCAGGGACCGCTTCCCCCACTGGAGCACCGTGTCGGGCGCGTGCAACACCCGCGAGACGGTGCTCAAGCGCGACGGGGTGAACGTGGTCCAGAACGCGAGCTGTGCCGCCGTCAGCGGCAGCTGGTTCTCCGAGTTCGACGGCGCCACCTGGACCGCCGCGTCCGACGTGGACATCGACCACGTCGTCCCGCTGGCCGAGGCCTGGCGCTCCGGCGCCAACAACTGGACCACCGCCCAGCGGCAGGGCTTCGCCAACGACCTCGCCCGCCCGCAGCTCATCGCCGTCACCGACAACGTCAACCAGGCCAAGGGCGACAAGGACCCGGCCGAGTGGCTGCCGCCGCGCACCTCGTACGTCTGTACGTACACCCGGATGTGGGTCCAGGTGAAGCACCACTACGCGCTGACCGTGGACGCGGCCGAGAAGAACGCGATCCAGAGCGCCCTCGCCGGCTGCTGACCGCCCGGCGGCCGGGCCCGGACGGCTGAGCCGGGCCCGGCACACCGCCACGCCCCGTACCCCGGCGCCCGTTCCTTCCGTACGGTACGGAGGGCTCCTTCCGTACGGCACGGAGCGACCGACGAGGCGGGGAGGGCCACGGATGACGGCCACGACCCCCGGGCTGCGCCTGGGACCACTGCTGCGGTACGTCGACTGGGAGACCGGCACCACCGCGACCGTCTGGGTGGAGGCCGACGGCCCCCGCACGGCCGAGATCCGGTGCGCGGACGGCGCCGGCGGCTCGGCCACCACCTTCCGGATCGCGGGCCACCACTACGCCCTGGTCGAGGTCACGGGGCTGACCCCGGGCACGACCACGGCGTACGAGGTGCTGCTCGACGGCCACCGGGTCTGGCCGGAGCCAGGCTCGGCCTTCCCCCCGTCCACCGTCACCGCGCCCGCCGTGCCCGCCCCGGGGGTGACGGTCGCCTTCGGCTCCTGCCGGTGGGCCGCCCAGCCCACCGACGGGCCCGACCCCCTCGGCGGGGACGCGCTCGACGCCCTCGCCGGCCGGCTGGCCACCGACCCGGCCGCCGTCCGCCCCGACGTCCTGCTCCTCCTCGGCGACCAGGTGTACGCGGACGAGGTCTCGCCGGCCACCCGCGACTGGCTCGCCGGCCGCCGCGATCTGCGCGAGGCCCCGGGGGCGCAGGTGACGGGGTACGAGGAGTACACGCGGCTGTACGAGGAGTCCTGGCGCGACCCCGAGGTGCGCTGGCTGCTGTCGACCGTGCCCAGCTGCATGATCTTCGACGACCACGATGTCATCGACGACTGGAACACCAGCGCCGCGTGGGTGACGCGGATGCGGGCCACGCCCTGGTGGCACAAGCGGGTGACCGGCGCGCTCATGTCGTACTGGGTCCACCAGCACCTGGGCAACCTCTCCCCCGCCGAACTGGCGGCCGACCCCCTGTGGAACACCGTGCGGACCGCTCCCGACGGCACCACCGCGCTGCGCGACTTCGCCGAGCTGGCGGAGGCGGACCCGGCCACCGCCCGCTGGAGCTACCGGCGGGACTTCGGCCGTACCCGGCTGGTGATGGTGGACACCCGCGCCGGGCGGGCCCTGGAGGAGGGGAGCCGCTCGATGCTGGGCCCGGCGGAGGAGCGCTGGCTGGACGAGCAGACCCCGGCCGCGCGCGGCTCCTACGACCATCTGCTGATCGGGACCTCGCTCCCCTGGCTGCTGCCGCCGCTGGCGCACGACCTGGAGGGCTGGGACGCGGCGCTCTGCCGGGGCGCGCGCGGCGGGCCCGACGGGTCCTGGGCGCGGCTGGGCGAGTGGCTGCGGCGCCGGTTCGACCTGGAGCACTGGTCGGCGTTCCCCGTCTCCTTCGCCCGGCTGGCCCGGCTGATCGCGCGGGCGGGCGGGGGGCCGGGGGCGCCCGCGACGGTCTGCGTGCTGTCGGGCGACGTCCACCACGGGTATGTGGCCGAGCCCCGGTGGCCGGGCGGCACCGGGCCCGTGGCGCGGGTGGCGCAGCTGACCTGTTCGCCGCTGCACAACTCGATCTCGGGAACCATCCGGTGGGGGATGGTTCTCGGCTGGACCCGGGCGGGCCGGATCTGCGGCGGGCTGCTGGCCCGGCACGGGCGTACGGCGCCGCCGCCGGTGCGCTGGCGGCGGACGGGCGGCCCGTGGTTCGGCAACCAGCTGATGACGCTGACGCTGCGGGGGAGGTCGGCGCGGCTGCGGGTGGAGCGGGTGGGGCCGCCGGGGGCGGGCCTGGTGACGGTGGAGGAGCGCGAGCTGTCGGCCGGCGGCGGAGGGCGCTCCCGGCCCGGGGCCTGACGGGACCCGTGGACGACTGGGATCCCTGGACGCCGGGGAGCCGTCGCTGTCGGGGACCTGTCATGAGATTCGGATGAGAAAGCACCCATCCGGAGTTGTTGAACTTGCAAGTAATAATCCGGCGACCCTACTTTGGGGGCCCCACGAACACACACCCCCCACAGACCTCACAGGAGCCCCCCATGGCCAACACCTCCCTGCCCGGCAGCCTGGACCGGGCACAGCCGTACGCGCTCGGGCTGTACCGGATCGTCATCGGCCTCCTCTTCGCCTGTCACGGGGCGGCCTCGCTCTTCGGCGTCCTCGGCGGCGCCAAGGGCGGCGGCACCGTGGACGCCGGCGTCTGGCCCTACTGGTACGCGGCGGTGATCCAGCTCGTCGCCGGCGGCCTGGTGATGCTGGGCGTCGGCACCCGCAGCGCCGCGTTCGTCGCCTCCGGCTCGATGGCGTACGCCTACTTCGTCAACCACCAGCCCGACGGGCTCTTCCCGATGGAGAACTTCGGCGAGCTGTCCGCGCTCTTCTGCTGGGCGCTGCTGCTGCTCGTCTTCACCGGCCCCGGCGCGCTGTCGCTGGACCGGCTGCTCCCCCGCCGGAGCGGAGCCGCCGACCGGCGGGAACGCACCTCGGTCCCGGCCTGACCCCGGACGGCGCAGCCGTGCGCACAAAGTGATGATCACAACATCAGCGGCCCCCCGGGTGATCCCCGGGGGGCTCCCGGCGTACGCTGTACAGCTGATACTGCCGCCACACCGACCGTCTCCACCGTCGCGGCAAAGAGCCACGGGAAACGCGAAAACGGGGAGAACAAGGTGCTGGAGAGTCTGGGGTCGCTGACCAGCAGTCCCTGGATCTATGCGGTGGTCGCCCTCTCCGTACTGCTCGACGTCTTCCTGCCGGTGCTGCCGAGCGGCGTCCTGGTGATCACCGCGGCCACCGCGGCGGCGGCCGGGTCGACGGCGACCCAGGTCGCGGGCGCCGGCCAGGTGCCGAAGGACGTGCCCTCGCTGCTGCTCCTGGTGCTGTGCGCGGCGACCGCGTCGGTCCTCGGCGATCTGTTCGCCTACCGGCTGGCCCGGCGCGGCGGCGACCGCTTCGACCGGGCCATCGCCCGGTCCCGCCGGCTCACCCGCGCTCAGGCCCGGCTCGGCGCGACCCTCAGCCGGGGCGGCGGCGCCCTGGTGGTGGTCGCGCGGTTCGCCCCGGCGGGCCGCTCGGTGGTCTCCCTCGGCGCGGGCGCGGCCCATCGGACGGTCCGGGAATTCCTGCCCTGGTCGGCGGTGGCCGGTGTGGTCTGGGCCGGGTACAGCGTGGGCCTCGGCTACTTCGGCGGCCAGTGGCTGGGCGCGAGCTGGTTCGGCGTCGCGGTCTCCGTGGTCGCCCTCTTCGGCGCGGGCGCGCTGGCGGCGTACGTCATGCGGCGCCGCCCGGCCCCGGCGGCGGCCGTCCCGGGCCAGCAGGGCGCGGCCCCGTCGGTGGCCCCCAGGACCGCCTGCGCCGACGCCTGACCTTTCACCGCTGCCCTGCCGCGTGGCTCTGTACGGGCTGTTCGGCGACGGCGGCGGGGCGCCGGTGTCCGCCGCCCCGCACCTCCAGCCCGTCGAGCAGCGCGTGGGTGGCCGCCGCGATGTCGTCGACGGCCCGGTCGAACACCTCGCGGTTGTGCGCGGCGGGCGCCCGGAAACCGGAGACCTTGCGTACGTACTGGAGGGCGGCGGCCCGGATGTCGTCGTCGGTGGCCTCCTCGGGGAGGACGGGCGGACGGAGCGTCTTGATGCTGCGGCACATGTGTTCAGTGTGCCTCCGCCGCGGCGACCCGATCCAGCGCTCCGGCGTTCCTGCGTTGATCGGGGGTTACGGGTGCGTTCAGTGGATCACGAGCCCGCCCAGGGCCAGCGCCTCCAGGAGATCCCGCTCCCCCAGCAGGTCGGGATCGGCGAGGGCGACGGCGACCGCGTCCCGGTCCGCGGGGTCGTACCAGACCACCGCCCGGTCACCGGCGCGCGGCAGCTCGTCCCGGGCGAAGGCCGCGGTCCTGGTCACCGAGCGGGCCTCACCCGCCCGGTCCGTGAACCACACGGTGAAGTGCAGCCTCGGCCGTTCCCCGATGACCAGCCCCGACTCCCGTGCCACGGTGACCACGCCCCGGGTGCGCACCCCGGTCGCGCAGACCGTCCGCGTGCGGGCCACGCGGCGCCGCTCGGCGTGCTCGTATCCGAGGGACACCCAGATCCGCAGCACCACGAGGAACAGCAGCACGGCGGGCACCCAGTACTGCGCGGTCCAGGCGGCCCAGGGGCCGGCGCCCCACGCCTCGCCCGCCCCGCCGGCCGGGTCGGCGAAGCGCCCGGTCTCCGGGGGCCGGCGCCACAGCGAGCGGGCGCCCAGGACGATGCCCACCGCGATGCCCGTGTTCACGACGGTGGAGGAGAGGGCCGACTGGAGGGTGGGGCCGAGCCGTTCCAGCAACGGTCCCCGCAGGCCCACGCCGGTCAGCGAGCCCGCGAGCAGCGCGGCGAAGAAGGCCCAGAGCAGCCCGGGGGTGTCGTTCGGGGGTTCGGTGCCGTCCGCGAGGTAGAGGCTGCCGACGGGGTGGCTCGCGAGGTCGGCGAGCGCGGTGCCGAAGAGCGTCCAGAGCCCGCCGTACACGACCAGGCCGAGCACGGTACGGACACCCGCGGGGGGCCGGCCGCTGTCCTGGAGCGGCGCGCGCCGGCGTCGCCCGGCGGCTGGATCGACCGTGGACATCGGACCCCCACACAGAGACGGGTTGGCGAATCATCCGCACTGTAGGCAGCGCCGGGGCGGGGCGGTAGCCCTGTCGCCGGTCCGATTCGGCCCGGCCCCGCCCGGCGCGCGAGGGCCCGGCGCGCGGTCGGCGCCGGGCCTTCGCCGGGTGGGTGTCACGGGGGTGTCACTGGGCCCAGCGCGTCACGTAGGCGATCTCGCAGCTGACCTTCCCCTCGACTTCCTCCTGTCCGCGCAGCGACTTGTCGGTGGACTGGCCCTGGGCGACGCCGTCGACGTTGGCGACGCCCTTGGTGACGCTGTTGCCCTCGGCGTCCACGAAGACGACATCGATGACGTAGTTGCTGGTGGAGCTGGAGTTGTTGGTGATGTTGACGACGGCGGTGGGGAGCTTGCTGGACTCGTCGACGGAGCAGGACTTGACTGTCGCGTCCTTCTTCGCCGGGCGGCCCGGTTCGGATGTCGTCTCGGTGACGGTGGTGGGATCGGAGTCGCCGGAGCCGATCACGTAGAACACCAGCCCGCCGGCGATCGCCAGACCGGCGAGCACGCTGAGGGTGATGACCAGGCCGGCTCGGGACTTCTTCGGGGGCGGCGGTGGCGGGGGCGGGGGGAACGCCGGCTGCTGCCCGGTGGACCAGTCGCCCTGCTGACCGTTGGACCAGTCGTTCTGCTGGCCCCGGGCCCAGTCGTCCTGCTGTCCCCAGGGGGCTTGGGGAGGCCGTTGACCAGGCGAGGGCTGCGGAGATGAGTCGTACACGGAACCGTCCAGGATGCGCACAGTTAAGGGAGCGTCACCCTAGGGCAGATTATGAAGATATATGAGATGGTCATCCGAACTGTTACCAAATGGCCTATACCACTTGGCCAACTACCCCCTCTGACAAGGGAGTTCACAAAAGGCACTCTTGTGGGCCCTTCGCGCGACTGCTGCTATAGCAACAGAGTCGTTATCCCGCTGGGGGGTCCGGTGGACGGGTTGAGGGTCACCGCGTGGCAGCGTTCCGGGCACGACCGGCTCTATGTGAACCTCCCGGACGGCACGTCGGTGGGGTGGGCGGACCGCCGCTCGGGGCAGGTCGTCTGCCTGCGGCCGAGCTATCGCGACGCGGTCCTGGACGCACTGGCCCGGCACACGCCGACAGCGGCCCACTCCCCCGAGGCACCACCGCCGCCGCCCCGTTCGGCGCTGCCGCCCCTGACCCCGGAGAACGACCTCGCCCGCCGGGGCCCCTCGGGCCTCGTCGAAAGGGCCCTGCGCCGGGACCCGCTGCGCACCCGGCCGCCCGGAGAGCGCCGCGTGGCAGCCGAGTTGGGGCGTTTGACCCGGTACGGGTGGCATGTGCTGCACGGAATCCCGCTGCCGCGAGCGTCGGATCTCGGCCATCTGCTGATCGGCCCCGGCGGGGTGTTCACCGTCGACACCCTGCACTGCCCGGGTGCGGCGGTCCGGGTCGACGCGACGACGGCGACGGTCGGGGCCGGCCTGCCCCTGTCCTGCCCGGCGGAGAGCCGCGCCGGGGCCCTGAGGGTCCGTACGGCACTGGAACGCCACTGCGGCTTCCCGGTCCCGGTCCAGCCGGTGCTGGTCTTCACGGGAGTGACGGCCCTGACGGTCGACCCGGCCCTGTCCGACGTCCGCGTCTACCAGGACCGCCAGATCTCGGCCCTGGGCTCCCTCACCGGCACCCTCGCCCCGGACCGCGTCACCCACCTCTTCACGACGGCCCGCGACCGCCGGGCCTGGCTGGACGCGTGAGGGGGGCCGGTCCGGGCCATCCCGTGATGACCTTGCCCCGCCCGGCCGGCCGATCAAGACTGGGGCGATCCACTCGGACGGACACAAGGGGGAGACGGAACCATGGCGAGACCACAGGGCGCACACACGGTGAACTACCTGATCTGGCAGCGCGAGACCGGATCGGACGGCCCGTCGGTGTCGTTCTCACTGCCACTCGATCACGACCCGGACCTGATGGACGCCTTGGCCGAGGCGGCGGCACAGGGCATGGTCGACAAGCTGAAGGCGCTCAACCCGACCATCCCGGTCCGGGTGGGCCGCGGCTACGACTGCAAGGTCCCGGGCGCCCCCTGGCCCACGAACCCGGCCTGAGCAGGCCTCCCCCGTGGCACCCAGGGAGTGGTGTGTTCCAGGTCAGGTCTGTGCGGGAAGGGCGTCGAGGGCCAGACGCCAGGGGTACGCCCTCTTCTCTCCGGGTGCATGGGGAGTGAAGCCGCCGTCCCCGTAGAGCACGGTGACGCCTGCCGCTCGAAGTGTCTCGATGGACCGGGGAACCTGGGGATGTTCGGCGTAGGCGGCGTTCACGCACGGCATCACCCACATCGGGATCCGCTTCCCGATGCCCTCGGCGACCACGCCCACCACGAAGGCGGACGTCAGCCCGAGAGCCCAGCTGTTCAACGTGTTCGCGGTCGCGGGGGCGAAGAGGATCGCGTCAGCACGGGGCCAGACGTCGGGTTCGCCCGGGCGCTTGTACCGTGACCGCACGGGGTGTCCGGTGAGCTTCTCCAGTCCGGCCAGATCACCGACCAGCCATTCCGCCGCTGTCGGCGTCAGCCCGAGGCAGACGTCCCACCCGAGCCCTTGGGCCTCGCGGATCACGTCACCCACATGGAGTACAGGGGGTGCGGCACTCCCGAACAGGTACAGCGTCGCCATGACCTCATCTGACCACATGCCTTCGCCTTCGGTCCTGACGGATCAAGGGCGACGCTCGGGGCCAACGCCCTTTTGCGTGGGTAGCGTTCCGGATGACGAGTCAGGAACGGAGGCACCCGTATGCCCTCTCTGGACGACGGCCACATCGGCGCGCGCATCAAAGAACAGCGCAGGATTGCCCGGCTCACCCAGCGCGAACTTGCAGCCCGCATGCCCTACTCCTATAGCCTCCTCAACCAGATCGAATGCGGGCGCCGTACCGCCACAAGCGCGTTCTGCACGGCTGTTGCCCGTGCCCTCAGGATCGACGTCCTCGCCCTGACAGGACCATCCTCCGCGAGCAGCGCTCTGCACGACTCCACCGCGATACTCGCCCCCATCCGCGAGGCCCTCGACCTGTACGACCTCGGGCCGGGTGAAGACATCACCGCCCGCCCGCCGGCCGTTCTCGCTGCCGAGGCGGACCGGCTGTGCCGGCAAGTCCGCGCCACCCACCTGGCGAAGGCGTCCAAAGCTCTCCCCGGGCTGATCGTGGAGCTGACGCACACCGTGTGGACGGCACCTTCGACACCGATGTGGCAGGCCCTCGCCTCCGTGTGCCGCACCGCCTCCGACATCGCCCTCAAGAAGGGCAACCTTGACCTTGCGAGCGTTGCCCTCGACCGCATGGCGTGGGCGGCCGAGCACGCCTCCGATCCGTGCCTGGCAGCGATCCGCCAGTACAAGAGGGCCCTCCTCTACAAGGGAGGCGATCAGCACGGCACTGCTCGCCGCCTCGTCTCCGCCGGGCACCGGCTCATTGCCGGGGAGACGTCCCGGGAGGCTCTCGCCGTCGCCGGGCAGCTCCATCTCGGGGCGTCCGCCATCGCTGCCCGCACCGCCGACCAGACCGCAGTCGACACACATCTCGCGACAGCCCGCGAGCTGGCGGACAGGGTGGGTGGGGAGGCGCCCGAGGTCCACTGGCTGTCGTTCGGGCGTCGTAATGCGGCGCTGCACGAGTTCGGCGCCGCAGTCGCGATGCGCCAGTACGACGACGCCCTCGGCAAAGCCCGGAAGATCCGGCTCCCGGCGTCGACCCTCACCAGCAGACGGGCCCGCTTCCTCGTGGACCGGGCGCGCGTCGAGATGGAGACGGGGCACCTGGAGACAGCACTGAAGAGCGTCGCCGAAGCCCGCCGAGTCGCCCCGGAGCAGACCCGCCACTACCCCGGCACCCGGGACACCATCACCGGCCTCGTACATCTGTCCCGTCGCACCCCCGACACCCTCGGGCACATGGCCCGCTGGATCGGGCTGTAAGCAGAGCCCTCACCCGCTCACAAATCTGTGAGCATTGCGGCTATTCCGTCGCGCCACTCTGGATCCCACCTGATCACGACGAAGACGGGGTCCAGGATGACGACAGCACACGAGAATGGCGTCTTTGACAGCCCGGCGCCGGCCGTCGGGCCCGCACTCCTTCAGGGAGAGAGCGCGCCCACCGCCCGGGTGCTTCGGTGCACTCGGTGCGCTGCCGCCCCGCCGGTGCCCGCGCTCGACGCCTTCGCCCGGTGGGCCCTCGATCACACCGTCGACCACCCGGGCCACCTGGACTACCGTCAGGTCGACTCCGACCCGCGCATACCCGCCCCCATGTCCGGCACTCCGGCGGCGGTCTGATGGACATGACCGTCTACCGCCAGTGCCAGGACCACGCCACGGCCGCCGCCACCGCGCTCCGCGAAGCCCTGTCTGCCGTCGGGGTTAGTGAGGACACCTGGCGGGGCATCGGCCCGAAGGTCTCCCGGTTCGGCACCGCGCAGGTGGAGGTGGGCTGTCTGCCCGCCGAGGTGGCGGAGCTGATCACCGCCGCTCTTCGAGCCGTGCCGATACCCGGCTCACAGGACTGACCCGATCTCCGTCCGCCGGGCGCCTGAGGTGCGCCCGTGCGGACGGTTCCTCGGCCCGACCACGCCTCCGGGCCGAGGCCGGGTGCGGCCGGCTGCCCTGTCGGCCGCACCCCCTTCCCCCGCCCACCGCACGGGCGGGAAGAGCCCGCCCCCGCGCCGGATGTTTCCCCCGGCCCGGCCGGGGGCGGGCAACCCCACACCGCCGACCCGGGCGCACGACGGCCCCCACCGGGGCCGGTCCCGGGACGGCAAGCGGGTCACGGCCGCTCGTACAGGTGTCGGCCGCGACCCCCACCCACCACCACACCCAGGAGAACGCGATGGCCCACGCCGACATCGACCCCACCAGCCCACCCCGCCGCCGCATCGGCGCCGTCGTCCTCGTCCAGGACACCACCGGCCGCATCCTCCTCGTACAGCCGAAGTACAAGGACGGCGCCTGGCAACTCCCCGGCGGCGGCGCCCACGCCGGCGAGCCCGTCGCCGACGCCGCCGCCCGCGAGCTGGCCGAGGAAACCGGACTGCGCCTGCGGATCAGCCACTTCCTCGCCGTCGACCACGTCCCCGCCAACCCCGACACCGACTCGGCCGAAGGCTTCAACTTCATCTGCGACGGCGGCACCCTCACCGGCCCCGACGCCGACACCGCCACCATCCCCGAAACCGCACGCCACGAACTCACCGAACTCCGCTGGGTACCCCTCGGACAACTCGGCGAACACACCCAGCCCTACCAGGAACGCCGCATCCGCGCCGCCCTCCTCGCCCACCACCGCAGCGAAGCACAACCCCTCCTCGTCCACGGCAACCCCGTCCGATGACCACCGCAGACAACATCCCCGAACAGCGACCGCACCAGCACGACGGCATCGCTCTGGCCCTCACCGTCCTGACACTCATCGGAATCGCCGGCCCCACCCTCATCCTCGGCGACCACGTCCACCAAGCCGCCACCCAGACCATCACCACCAGCGATAACCCCGAAGCACCCCACTGACCTGCACCGGACCATCCGCGCCCCGTCGCGCCACGGAAGGAAAAGGGAACCCCACTCTCCAGGTGGGAAAGGGGCGGCGCCGTTCCTGCTCCTGGCCTGCCAAGAGGGGCATGATCATTTGGGGGAAATCCAGGAAACGACCTCGTGTGCTGCCAATGCCGCCGTGGCGTAGCCGTGATGTAGGCAGAACGCAGACCACACGGCGAAGGCACAGATCAGAAATCGTCTGACCTGGGCCTTCGTTGCGTGACATGCCAGTCACGCTGGTGGGCGCGGACGGTTTCGAACCGCCGGCATCTGCTTTGTAAGTTCGCTCCTGCCTGGGCCTGGTAGGGGCCGCCTGGTGAACCGGTGCCATGCACGGCTGCGTCGTGACGCCGCCGTCCGGGGTCGTTGATGTCAGCGAAGCAGCTCCGGCACTGGGGCTCCAGGCGGCACAGCCTCCAGTCCCCCACTGAACGGCCGTTGACTCATCACCTGACGACTCGGCAACAGCGAATCTCAATAACTCACACACTGCTAGGCGAAGGCCGCTAGCATGCCGGAGTGATGACACTTTCGGCACCTTCACCCGAACTCTTCGGAATATCGGTTGCAATATTCACCCTAGGCGCAACAATTCTCGGAATCGCCGTAACGCTCGGCAAACATTGGCTTGACGGCGGTCGCCCAAAGGTTTATCTCAATGCCGCAATTTGGGAACCAAACACCACCTTGACGGTTAACCGCTCCGGTGCCTGGGAAGCGAGTTTCGCCGATTTCGAACCTGTCGGCGAACAACACATAGAGCTGGCCCAACTCGTAGTCGAGAATCCGGGACGAACCGCTATCACCGTTTACACTCCGAGCCTCTCAGTAAAGGGAACCCATAAGCGTGACTACAAAATCTCCCCCCGCTCTTATGCACTTCGAAATTTCGGGGCGGATAACTCGACAAGCGCAACGTCACTCCGAATCGAACCGTACGACAGGGTCACCTTTCTATTTGACTACTGGCCTGCGATTCAGCAGGCTCTCGCCGACTCCAAGCACGGAAGTATTAGGTTGCGCGGGTGCGTCCACACTGCCGGCAGGACTAAGCCTCAAATGTCCAGCTCCCGTCGATCCTGGAAGATACGTGTCGGCGACTGGACTTCCCAGTCGACCAAAAAAGAAATATCCCCCTACACTATCCTTTGGCAAGAGCTTTTTAGAGCCAATGTAACAAGGGAGTCAGGAGACGAAGAGGGGGACACCTTTCCCGGCATCCTCCTGGCCGTCACTCTCCGAAAGGCTATGAATAGGTTTACGGAGCGCCCGAGCGCTGAGGAGTTCGAAGAGGCATTGAGCAATGCGGGGATCGAGTACGGATCGGAAAGATTCCAGTATCTTGGAATCTTCTACGGCCGAATGGATGAAATACTAGATCGCCACCAGGGACGATTGTCTCCATGGCGTCCAAATAAATGAGGTCGGTGGAGCGGCTTTGGGCGGGAGCTGCCATGGGGCGAGAGATCGGGGCCCGTAAGCTTCCGGCGACTCGGGCGGTCTGTAGACCTGCCCGCAATGGCCCGATATGGACCCCGATCTTCGAGGCTCGCCCCATGGTGGCTGCCTAAAGCCGTGGAGCCGACCCCCAGCCACAGAGGGGTTCTCTCCCACCTGTCATGGCGCACTGTCGCGGGCTCGGTCGGCGGTCCGGGCTGGAGCGGGGCGGAGACAGGAGCGGCGGCCCGGACGACGGGCCGCGCAGCGAGCGGAGCGAGGCGCATTGAACCAGTAGGGAAAGTTTGAATCACGCCCCTGAGGGCTCGGGGTGGCTGGTCCTTCCCGGAGGTCCCGGTGGTGTGGTGTCTGGGTATGGGGATGAGTAGCAGAAGCGGTTGACGGCACTCAGGGGCACGGCTTCGTGCGCTGAGGGCTGAGGCCAGCCTGACCTGTGCCGTGCTGGCGAGTCAGGCTGGCGTCGGGCAGCCGACCGTGTCCAAGGTCGAGAACGGTCGAATGGTTCCTAGTCCCGATGTCCTCGACCGGCTCTCCCGCACCCTGGAGCTGGATGCCCCGACGCGGACCGAGGTGGATGAGCTGCTGGCGGTGGTGGAGGCAGCGCCTCCCTCTGGGGAGCATCGCCCGGCTGATCCGTTCGTTCCAGTGCGTGGTTCTCCCCGCGATGCTCCAGATCGCCGCCAGGCCCCCGTCCGGGAGTGATCACGGACGTTGATGTCAGAAGTGGATGTCAAAGGCCCCCCGCCATGATCGGCGGGGGGCCTTTGTGCTGGTGGGCGCGGACGGTTTCGAACCGCCGACATCTGCTTTGTAAGAGCAGCGCTCTACCCCTGAGCTACGCACCCGTGGATGAAAGGACAGGGTACATGCCGCCCGGGGAGGCGCCGCAAACCCGTTCCCTTTCCGTGGTGGCGGGGTGGCGGGGTCGCGGAAGGGGGGGCTGGCCCCACCCCGGAGAGGGTGGTGGGCCCGATCGTGCCGGGGCCCGTGGGTGGCTAGCGTCGACGGGGTCGGCAAGGCGGAGCGGTGCGGGTGAGAGGGAGTGGGCGGCATGGGCGGGAGTCGGGGGCGGCGGGGCTTGGTGGCTGTCGGTGGGGGTGGGGTGCTCGTGGCGCTGCTCACGGGGTGCGGGGCCGCCGATGCCGGGGAGGCGGCCGTGGAGCGGAAGGCGTTCCCCTTCTCCGGGAAGGTTCTCACCGTCGACAGCGACAACTCGGCCGTACGCGTGATCGCCGCCGATGTGTCGCGGGTGGAGGTGACCCGGCAGGTCGACGGGTGGGTCTTCGCCGGGAGCGGGCCGGAGAAGTCCTGGAAGCTGGCCGACGGCCGGCTGACCCTGCGGATGAAGTGCACGGGTGTCGTCAGCGACTGCGAGGGGCGGCACACCGTACGGGTGCCCCACGGGGTCGACGTCACCGTGAAGAACGACAACGGCGAGGTGACGGCCTCCGGGTTCCGGACCCCGCTGCGGATCAGCTCGGACAACGGGAAGGTGACCGTACGCGACACCACCGGCCCCCTCGACCTCCGCAGCGACAACGGCCAGGTGGTCACCGAACGGGTCCGGGCCGCGACCGTGAAGGTCAGGACCGACAACGGGAGCGTACGGATCGGGGTGCGGGAAGGAGCCGTCCCCGAGCGGGTGGATGTCGCCACCGACAACGGGGCCATCCGGGTCGACCTGCCCCGCGCGGGCGCCCCCTACGCCGTGGACGCCCACAGCGAGAACGGGAAGACGGACGTGGACGTGGCCCGCGACGGCAGCAGCCCCCGCGTGGTGACGGCCCGCAGCGACAACGGGAAGGTCACCGTGCGCGGCGTGTGATCAGCGCCGGAAGGGAGGGAAAGGGGCGGGAAAAGGGGGCGGACCGGCAGGCCCGTGTGTTCGTCGGGACCAGGTGGGAGAATGTACCGGGTACGACGACACAGCACGGGAGAGGGATGTGACGGCGAAACACACGCGGCCGCGGACAACAGCGACAGCGGGTGCCGCCCGGTCCCTCCTCACCCTGGTCCTGCTGCCGCTTCCGCTGCTGGCAGTCACGGCCGCCGGGTCCTTCACCGGCGGGGGTGCCCGGCGCTGGTTCGGCGGTGGGCGCTGGGAGAGCAACCGGGCCGAGGCCCAGGCCGCCAAGGACGCCGCTGCCGCCGCCTTCTACGAGCTGGACAGCGCCCAGCGCGAGCTGCGGATCTCCCTGGAGACGATCACGGCCGTCGACAGTTCCCCGCAGGCCCGGCGGCTGGTGGACGACTTCGCCGCGCTCGGGCGGCGGATCGACGAGGTGAGCCACCGCTATATCGAGGCGGTGGACTCCTACGACCTGGACCGCGAGGATCTCGACCCCTCGCTCGCCGCGCAGGCCCGTGGCCGGCTGAACGGCGCCAGGGACGAGCTGACGGCGACCAGGGGCGAGCTGGACCGGTTCGCCTCGGGGCTCGGTCCGCTGCTGGAGCGGGCCGAGAACCAGCTCGCCCGGCTCGCCCCCGCCGTCGAGCGGGCGAGAGCGGCGCTCCTCGCCGCGAGCAATGCTCTCGATTCGGTGCGGGGCTCCGGGCTGCGCGCGGACCATCTCGCCACCCGGCTCGCCGCCCTCGCCCCCGAGCTGACCCTCCTCAACCAGGGCGCCGGCCGCCACGGCGTGTCCGACACCCTGCACCGCGCCGACCGGGTGCTGCGCGAGGCCGAAGCCGTGCGCGCCGAGGCCGAGCGGCTGCCCGAGCGGGCCGCCGAGACCGACCGTCGGATCGTCTCCCTCCGGACCCGCGCCGAGGCCCTGACCACCCGGGCCGAGGCCGTCGAACCGATCCTGAGCGAGCTGCGCCGCCGCTTCTCGGCCGCCTGCTGGCAGGACCTCCAGCCGGTGCCCGAGGAGGCCGCCACCGCCGTCCGGCAGGCCGAGGAGAAGCTGCGGGAGGCCGCCCGCGCCCGCGAGGACCAGCGCTGGCCGGACGCCACCGCCCTGCTCGGCACCGTCCGCGCGCTGCTGAACACCGCCGACGAGGCCGTCTCCGCCGCCGGGGAGCGGCTGCGGCAGCTCGACGCCGTCGCGGCGGACCCCGGGCAGGAGATCGAGCGCACCCGCTTCGCGGTACGCGACGCGCAGCGCCTCGCCATGGTCGGCCGCCACACCCCCGACCCTCGGCACGCCCGGCCGCTGGACGACGCCGCCGCCCGGCTGGACCGGGCCGTCGACGCCCTGACCGGCCGGCACCCCGACTACTGGCGCTTCCTCAACGAGACCGACGCCGTCCGGCGGTCGGCCGCCCAGGTCGTCGAACGGATCCGCGAGGAGCGCGCCGGTTCCTGACCGGCGTCCCCGCGACGGACGACGGACCACCCGCCCCGAACGGACCGCGTAGCCTGGGCACATGCCTCGATACGAATTCCGCTGCCGCAGCTGCGGCGACACCTTCGAAGTGAGCCGGCCGATGGCACAGTCGTCCGACCCCGCCGCCTGCCCCGCCGGGCACGAGGACACCGTGAAGCTGCTCTCGACCGTCGCCGTCGGCGGTACGAGCCAGGGTGCCGCGCCCGCCCCCGCCCCGGGTGGCGGCGGTGGCGGCTGCTGCGGAGGCGGCTGCTGCGGCTGACCGCCCGGCCGGCCCTCCCCCCCGCCCCACGGACCCGGACGGCCACAAGCGCCCACGGACCCGGACGGCCACAAGTGCCTACGGACCCGGACGGACCCGGAACCGAACAGACCCGGACCGGCACCGACCCGGACCGTCACCGACCCCGACGGCTACGAACCCAGATAGCGCAGCACCGCCAGCACCCGCCGCGAGTACCCCGACGTCCTCGGCAGCTCCAGCTTGTCGAAGATCGCGTTGATGTGCTTCTCCACCGCGCTCTGCGACACGTACAGCCGCTCCGCGATCGCCGCGTTCCCGTGGCCCTGCGCCATCCGCGCCAGCACGTCCCGCTCTCTCGGTGTCAGCCGGGAGAGCGGGTCGGCGCGGGTGCTGCGGGCCAGGATCCGGCGGACGACCTCGGCATCGAAGGCCGCCTCCCCGCGCCCCACCCGCTCCAGCGCGTCCAGGAACTCGTCCACCTCGGCCACCCGGTCCTTGAGGAGGTACCCGACGCCGCCCGCCTCCCGGCCCGTGTCGCCGGCGAGGAGTTCGGCGGCGTACCGCTTCTCCACGTACTGCGACAGCACCAGCACCCCCACCCCCGGCCACAGGCGCCGGATCTCCAGGGCCGCCCGGATGCCCTCGTCGGTGTGGGTCGGAGGCATCCGGACATCCACCACCACGACGTCCGGCCGCAGCCGCGCGACCGCCTCCGCGAGCCCGTCCGCGTCGCCGAGCGCCGCCAGGACCTCGTGGCCCTCCTCGGCGAGCAGCCGTACCAGCCCCTCCCGCAGCAGGGTCGAGTCCTCCGCCAGGATCACCCGCACGGCAGCTCCGCCGTGACGACGGTGGGCCCGCCGGCCGGGCTGTGCACGCCGAACCGGCCGTCGAGGGCCGCGACCCTGCTCGCCAGGCCGGTGAGCCCGCCGCCCCTCAGGTCGGCGCCGCCCGAGCCGTCGTCCTCGACCCGGACCCGGAGGGTGTCGCCGGCGCGCCGCACGGTGACCTCGACCCGGGTGGCTTCGGCGTGCTTGACGACGTTGGTGACCGCCTCGGAGACCACGAAGTACGCCACCGTCTCCACCGGCCGCTCCGGCGGGTCGGCGACTTCGCAGGCGAGCCGGACGGGCAGCGGGGTGCGGTCGGCGACGGTCTCCAGGGCGGCCCGCAGCCCCGCCTCGTCCAGCACCGTCGGATAGACCCGCCAGGCGACCTCGCGCAGCTCGGTCAGGGCCCGCCGGCTCTCCTCGTGGGCCTGGAGCAGCAGCCGGCCGACGCGCTCGGGGTCGCCGCCCCGGCGGGCGCGGCCGATCAGCATGCCGAGGGCGACGAGCCGCTGCTGCACCCCGTCGTGGAGATCGCGTTCGATCCGGCGGCGTTCGCCGTCGACGGCGGCCATGACTTCCGCGCGGCTGGTGGCGAGCTGGGCGATGCGCCGCTCCAGCGCGTCCCGCCGGCCGGGTTCGAGGAGTCGGCGGGCGAGCCACCACTCCAGCAGGACGGTGGCGTGGGCACCCTGCGCGGCGAGGACGACGAGGAAGAGTCCGAGGAGTCCGGTGACGAGGACCGCCCAGGGGTACTCGATGGAGGTGAAGAGCCAGCCGAGGGCGGCGAAGCCCGTCCAGGAGAGGCCGACGGCGCCGAGGGCGAGCACCAGGCCGCCGAGGAGGCCCAGGGGGATCCGGGCCGCCAGGTAGCGGACCGCCCGGTCCGGCTCGGGCGGGGCCGGGAGCCGCCGCCCGTACCAGCGCTCCAGGCGGCGCAGCTCGGCCCGGGTGAGCCGGACGGCGAGCGCGCCCGGCACCCGGCGGGGGCGGCCCGCGGCGGCCGGGCGGATCAGGGCCGGCAGCAGCAGGGGGAGCAGCGGCAGGGCGAGTGCCGCCCCGGCGAGCGCGGTGAGCGCCCCGAGGGCCAGTCCGGTGGTGCCGCGCACGGCTCGAAGGACGCTCGCGGGCTCATGTACCGTACGGGGGCGACCGGTTCCGCTCGTCATCGGGTCCTCCCGGGGGTGGCGCGGGCGGGGCCGAGCGGTTCCCCCGGGGTTCGTCCTCCGGGGTCCCGCAGGTCTTTGTGCATGATCGACAACGCTAGTCGTCGGTCGAGTACCGCACACTGGGGTAAACCACAGAACCCTCTGAGGCTGTCTTCAGGCTGCTTTCAGCTGCGGTTTTCTACTGTGAAAGGCATGGAGCCAATGATCGTCACCAGTGCGGCGGGCGCGGCGAGCGGTGCCCCTGGCTGGGTCACCGACATGATGGAGACTCTGGGCGCCCCCGGAGCCGGCATAGCCATCGCGCTGGAGAACCTCTTCCCTCCGCTGCCCAGCGAGGTGATCCTGCCGCTCGCGGGCTTCACCGCGAGCACGGGCAAGATGAATCTCTACGCCGCGCTGCTGTGGACCACCATCGGTTCGGTGGTCGGCGCCCTCGCGCTGTACGGGGTGGGCGCGCTGCTCGGCCGGGAGCGCACGATCGCCATCGCGTCGAAGCTGCCGCTGGTGAAGATATCCGACATCGAGAAGACCGAGGCCTGGTTCGCCAAGCACGGCACCAAGGCGGTCTTCTTTGGCCGGATGATTCCGATCTTCCGCTCGATGATCTCCGTACCAGCCGGTGTGGAGCGGATGCCGGTCGGGATATTCCTGCTGCTCACCACGGTGGGCAGTGCCATCTGGAACACGATCTTCGTGATGGCCGGCTATCTGCTCGGGGAGAACTGGGACCAGGTGGCGGGGTATGTCTCGACCTACTCCAAGGTGGTGCTGGGCTTCGCCGGCCTCGCCGTGCTCGTCTTCATCGGCATGCGCGTGATGAAGCCGGGAGCGGGCAACCGGCGCAAGTAGCCGTACACGGATACAGACACAGCCGGAAAGGCCCGGCGGGTATCACTCCCGCCGGGCCTTCGCCGTCCCGGAGCCGTCAGCCCCGCACCCCCGCGAGGAAGCGGCGCAGGATCTCCTCACCCGCCGCCGCGCCCCGCTCGGTCAGGGCCGTCACGCCGGGCGCGCTCCAGCCGCTCTCCGCGAGTTCCCCGTGGCCGGGGCGGAACGCCTGGTCGGCGGCGAGCAGGAGATCGGCGTCGAGGAGGGAGTCGCCGGCGGCGAGGGTCCGGGTCGTGCCGGTGCGGCGGGCGACCTCGTGGAGGGCCGCGCTCTTGGTGAGCGGGCGCGGCACCGCGTACACCTTGCGGCCCTGGAGCGACACGGACCAGCCCCGGGGCCCGGCCCACGCGGCCAGCTCGCCCGTCCAGCCGTCGGGGAGCCGCGCGCGGTCCACGACAAGGTAGGCGAACAGGTCCTCGGCGGTGCGCTCCTTGAGCAGCCAGGCGGGGTCGGCGGTGGCGGTGAGCCGGGCACGGACCTCGGCGAGCGGCACGCACTCGGCCGCGATCCTCGCCTCGACCCCGCGCCGCCAGTCCCGGTCCGGTTCGCCGTCGACGAGGATCTCCCCGCCGTTGGCGCAGATCGCGTACGCGGGTGGCCGGCCGGGGAGCCGGATCCGGCCGTACTGGGTACGGGTGCGGGTGGTCGCGGGGACGAAGACGGCCTCGTCCGCAAGATCGGTCAGCAGTGCGGCGGCGGTCTCGGTGAGGTAGGACAGCGGCGCGCGCTCGTAGACCTCGACGCAGAGCAGCCGGGGGGCCTCGGCGTCGGGGGCGGCCAGTTCCAGGGCGCGGGCCGAGTAGATCAGCGTACGGTCGAGATCGCTGGCGACGAGGGTGCTCACGCTCACAGGGAGGTCACCGCCGTGCCGTCGGCGCCGGTGGCGCCCCGGGTGTAGCGGGGGTGGATCAGTCCCACACAGCTGTACGGGAGTTCGCCGACCTCCTCGACGGGTACGCCGCGCTGGGCGGCGAGCAGGCGTACGTGGTCCAGTTCGGCGCCGGCGCCCGCGCGGGCGAGGATCTTCCAGGGGACGCGGCGCAGCAGTACCCGGGTGGTCTCGCCGACACCGGGTTTGACCAGGTTCACATCGTGGATGCCGTACTCCTCGCTGATGCGTTCGACGGCGGCCCAGCCCACCCAGGTGGGGGTGCGGTCGGCCGCGAGCAGTTCCTTGACGTCGGCGGCGACCCGGGCGGCCGTCTCGTCGAAGCGGGCGGCGACGGTGTCGAGGAAGAGTTCGGAGACGTCGGCTCCGGCCAGCTCCCGGTAGAACTTGGCGCCGTGGTAGTCGTCGGGGCCGACGAGGTCCGCACGGAGGACGGTCCGTGAGACCAGCCCGGAGACGGTGGAGTTGAGGCAGGCGGAGGGGATGAGGAAGTCGTCGCGGGTGCCGTAGGTGCGCACGCAGCCGCCGGGGTCGGCGAGGACGGCGATCTCGGGGTGGAAGCCGTCGAACGCGGCGAGCGCGGCGGTCAGTTCGCGGGTGATGGCGCCCTTGCCGGTCCAGCCGTCGACGAAGACGATGTCGGCGGGGTCGTGGTGGTGGCGCAGCCAGCGCAGGGCGTTGGCGTCGATGCCCCGGCCCCGGACGATGGAGACGGCGTAGTGGGGCAGGTCCAGGCCGTGCCGGCGGCGGGCCCAGCGGCGCATGAGGACGCCGACGGGGGTGCCGGCGCGGGCGAGGGAGACCAGTACGGGGCGGGGGGAGCGCTCGGCGAGCACGGTCTCGGTGACGGTGCCGACGGCCCGCGCGATCCGGGCGGCGGAGCTGTCGAGTGCCGTGCGGAACAGCCGCTGGTACTCCTCGGAGGGCTGGTACTCCACCGGCAGTGACTCCGCGTAGTGGGCGCCGCCGCTCTGGATGGCCTCCTCGCGTTCCTCGGTGGGTGCTTCCAGTTCGGCGTGGGACAGGTCCTGGAGCAGCCAGCCGACGTCCTCGGGGGCGTACGAGGAGAAGGCGGGGCCGCGCAGGGGCCCGGCCAGCCGGCCCGCTGCCGCGGCGGCGTGTCCACCGGCGGCCCGGGGGGTCTTCGGCACATGGCTGGGGACGACCACGAGCAGCACCCGGGGGGTGTGCTCGGTGAGCCGGTCGAGGAGCCCGCCCGGCGCGTGCAGCGCCGGGGTGTCGGCGGCCGAGTCGACCACGGCGACGACCGCGTCGAAGTCCCCGCCGGCCACGTTGTACGCGTACCGCTCGCCGGGCCCGTCGGCCGGGTCGTCGTGGGCGGGGAAGACGAGGCGGGTCCGTATCGCGTATCCGGGGTCGTCCACGGCGAGCACGGGTGAGCGGGTCGTGGTGGAGAAGCGGACCTCGGTGCCGGCCGACAGCTCCTCCAGGGCGGTGGCCAGGCGCAGCGGCGCGTACATCAGCTCCTCGCAGCCGAGGACGAGGATCCGGCGGGGAGCGGCCCGCGGTGCGGCGGCCTCTCCCGGCGCGGCCAGGGCGGCGGCCAGCCGGGCCGCCATCGCGGGCAGCGCTGCCTCCAGCCGCTCCCGGTGGGCGGGGAGGAAGCCGTGGCGGCCGCCGTCGGGAAGGCCCTCGGGCCAGCCGATGCCGACCCGCCGGGCGCCGGGCGCCCGGCGCGGGCCCCCCGGTCCGGGCGGGGCCGATCCGTACCGCTCCACCAGCTCCGCGCCCGCCGCCAGCACCCCGTCCGGCAGGACGGTCCGCCCCGACGCCAGGGCGACCAGATCGACCCGGGCACCGGTCTCCCGGGCGAAGGCGTCGAGCCGGTCGCGGTCCCCAGGGCCCCGCATGTCGACCAGGGCGACGATCACGTACCGCTCGCGCGGGTGTGCCCGGTGCAGTTCGGCGAGGGTGTTGAGGACGGTGTTCCCGGTGGAGAACTCGTCGTCCACCAGGACGAGCGGGCCCGGCCGTGCCAGCAGCGCGGGGTCCTCGGGCAGCAGCAGATGGGAGGTGGCGTGGGAGTGGGCCTCCTCGAAGCCGCCCGCGCGCGGCACGCCGGGCACCGGGCGGCGGGTGGAGTGGACATAGGGCGCGAGGGCGAGCCCGTCCGCGACCGAGTGGCCGAGGGCGGTCGCGGTCTCCGCGTAGCCGACGACGACCGCGCGGGCCGCTTCCTCGTCGCCGAGGAGGGCGCGGACGCGCTGTCCGAGCCCGTGTCCGGCGCCGTGCACCACCGCCGGGGACTGCGGCACATGCTTGCCCAGGACGTTCGAGACGAGCAGATGGGCCCGCTTGGGGTTGCGGCGCAGCGCGAGGCCCAGCAGCCCGCGCAGCCGCTCACCCCCGCCTTCTCCGTCCCGGTCGTTTCCTTCGAGGCGGACGCCGAGCCGTTCGGCGACCCAGGTTCCGGACCACACCACCGTGGTTGTCTCATCTCTCCCGGAGGCATGCCCGGGGTCCCTGCCGGGGCGTCGGTGACCCCCGGCGTCGTATCGCGTATCCCGCGTGTCCTGCTTGTCCCGCGCGCCCTGTATGTCCTCCGTGTCCCGCGTGTCCCCCGTGTCCCCCGTGTCCCGCCGGGCGGTCATCCGGCGGTGATCCCGGCCGTGAGCAGCTCCGCGAACCCGACCTCCTCCCGGGCGACGCCGAAGACCCCGGCCCGCAGCAGGGTGCGCTCCGCCCAGGCCCGGTGCGGCTTCACCTCGTTCATCTTGTTCGTGTACGCGGAACGCAGCACCCCGCCCCCGCCGCGCTCGGGGCGGAGGATGTCCTGGGCGTCGCTGTACTCCTCGTGGCTGACGACGGACAGGGCGTGCACCGGCAGGACGTGGGAGGGGTGGATGCAGGTCTTGCCGGTGAGGCCGTTGACGCGGTCGAGTTCGATCTCGCGGAGCAGCCCGTCGAGGTCGTCCTCGATGAGGGAGTCCCGCAGGTCCTCGGCGCGCAGCTGGAGGAAGGGGCTGCGCCGCAGCTGGGGTTTGAACATGCGCTGCTGGAGCCGGAAGTACTCCCAGACCGGCCCGGTGACGGTGTAGCCGGTGCCGTCGGCGCGGCCGAGGACGTTGACCACGTCGGCGATGACGGAGGCGACGATCTGTACGTCGTACGCGGTCATGTCGGGAGGGCGGCGCAGCCCGTAGGCGGAGCAGAAGTCGGTGACGCCGAGCCGGAGCGCGAGGACGCGGTGGCGGTACTTGTCGACGGTACGGGCGATTCCGGCGAGGGTCTCGGCGCGGGTCTCCAGATGGAGCAGCTCGGGCGACTCCAGCACGGGCATGGCGAAGAGGCGGTGCCCGGTGGCGGTCTCGGCGGCGGTGAGCGCCTCCAGGAAGGGCACTCCCCGCTCCTCGGTGAATTTGGGAAGTACAAAACCGGACAGTCTGCTGATGGTGGGGCCGAGGCGGGTGGCGAGATCGGTGATCTGCTCGGGCTCCCGGACCCGGATGAAGAGCAGGGGGTGCTCGGCCTCCCGGGCGGCCAGCTCGGCGAAGTGCCGGACCAGATTCTCCTCGGCGCGCACGACCTCGCCGTCGTCGATGGAATCCTCCAGGCAGAGGACCATGGAGACGACTCCGGCGGCGGACTGTTTCAGGATGTCGGCGGCGAGCCGGGGGCGGGTCGCGGGGCTGTAGAGGGTGGCCCCGAGGGCGGCGGCGAGGGTGTGGGCGGGGGACTCGGCGGTGAATTCGCCGGGCTCCCGATGGAAGAGGCGTGCACGGGCGGCAGCCGAGAGGTGCCCGAAATGACGCATGAGTCTCTCCCGTGTCGCTGAGCGGCCCGCCGTCTGGCATGGCCGGTAATAGTACGTATGGATGTCGGTCGAGAGTTCCCGTCCCCCATGAACGGCGGGTGACGCCCGGGGGCGCGGAAGATCACCCGCACCGTGAACGGCGGCACCCGGGCCCGGCGGCGGGTCCGCGTTGTCCGGCCGGGCCCGGGGGAGGCAGGATGACGGGCATGACGCACGCGATGATGAAGGGCTCGAACGTCCCGCTCGACGTCACGGCGGTACGGGCCGTGCTGCGCTGGACCCCGGGGCCCGGGGTCCCGGACGTGGACGCGTCGGCGCTGCTGCTCGGGCCGGACTCCCGGGTGCGGTCGGACGAGGACTTCGTCTTCTACAACCAGCCCCGGCACCCCTCCGGGCTGGTGCGCCGGCTGTCGAAGAAGCGGGTGGGCGACCATCTGACCGACGCGGTCGAGGCCGATCTCACCGCGCTGGACCCCTCCGTCGACCAGGTGGTCCTCGCGGCCTCCTCGGACGGGGACACCTTCCGGCATGTGCACGATCTGCGGATCATGGTCTTCGACGCGGCGGCGGCCGACGGCGAGCCGCTGGCCGTCTTCGATGTGGCGCCCGACACGGGCGAGGAGACCGCGATCATCTGCGGCGAGCTGTACCGGCGGGGGGACGCCTGGAAGTTCCGCGCGGTGGGGCAGGGGTATCCGACCGGGCTGGTGGGGCTGGCGACCGAGTTCGGGATCTCGGTGGACGAGTCCGGGTCGGAGGCGGAGACGGAGGCCGTTCCCGCCGGTACGGGGACGGCACCCACCGCGCCGGTGCCGCAGCCGGCGGCGGGCGGCTACGGCTATCCCCACGGCACCCCGGAGCCGCCGGCCCGCCCGCCGGCCGTGGGGGACCCGGCGGCCGCCGGGGCCGACGGGCACCGGCCGGGGTACGGCTATCCGCAGCCCGCCCCCGCTCTCGTCCCCGGCGCCGAGTTCCGGCTGCCGCCCATGGGACCGCAGTTCATACGGCCCTGAGCCCACCGGCACCGCTGCCGCCGCCGACCCGGGCCCCGGCTCGCGAAACAGCTCCGGCCCCTGCCCCGGCTCGCGAAACGGTCCCGGCCACGGCCCCTGCCCCGGCTCGCGAAACAGCTCCGGCTCCGGCGAGGCTAGGCACGGGTCTTGTAACCGCGGCCCCACTGGAGACCCCAGCCGTAGAGTCGGTCCAGCTCCGCCTGGAAGCCGTAGACGTACTTCACCTCACGGCGCACGGTCAGCTCGCCCTTGGTGTTCTCCAGCATGAAGACGGCGCACGAGCGGGCCTGCGGGGCCCGCTCGTCCAGCTCGATCTCCACCCGGGGGCCGCTGCTCGGATAGAGCGTGACGATCGCGTGGGTGCGGTCGAAGGCCGGGGTCTGGTCGTAGATGTAGACGAAGAAGAGCAGCCGCCTGATCTCTTCGTGATGGTCCAGATTGACATAGGCCGTCTCGCCGGAGCCGGAGCCGAAGCGGTCGTCGCCGCTGATCCCCACATACGGCTTCTCGGTGGTGGAGCCGAGGAAGTCGCCCAGCGGCTGGACCACGCCCTTGCTGCCGTCGGCCAGCTCGTAGAGGCAGCCCAGGTCGAGGTCGACGTTGACCATGCTCTGGGTGTGGGCCTGCACCACCTCGGGCTTGAAGAGGCTGAGCGGCCGGCGCAGCAGCTGCCCGCGCTCCCGGTAGGGGGCCCCGATGTCCGAGGCCCGCATCCGCCAGGAGAGGTTGACCCGCAGATGGCCGGTGGCGGCGCCCTGTTTGGTGAGGGAGACCGCCGGGCGCCTGCGGGTCAGCGAGATGGTGTTCGCGGCGACGCCGCCCATGTCGAACTGCGTCGAACTCCGCTGCCACAGCCAGTCCCAGACAGCCATGCCCCGCCCCCAATCGTCGTGGTCCCACCCCGGCCGCCCCGGCCCCCCGTGCCAGGAGGGGGGCCGGCGCCGCGCGGCTCCACCACCGTATGGCGGGAGAGCGCCCCGGCCCAGACGGCGTGATGCCGGCCGTCGGCCCGGCGGGGCGGCTCCGGGTCCGTGTCCCGGAGCCGCCCCGCTGTGAGCGTTCCTCATTCGGAGGGCGGTCACACCCCGGTTTCGGAGTGTGGCTCAGCCTTTTCGCCCGGCGGGATCCGGGAGAGGGGTCTGACCGGCGGCGGCGAGGGCCCGGTTCCGGCGGACCGAGGACCAGAAGGACCAGCCGATGAGCGCGACCCCGATCAGACCGGTGACCATCTCGGGGATCTCGTACTGGATGGTGATGAGCAGGATGACCGCGAGGGCGCCGATGGCGTAGTGGGCGCCGTGCTCCAGGTAGACGTAGTCGTCGAGGGTGCCCTGCCGGACCAGATAGACGGTGAGCGAGCGGACGTACATCGCGCCGACGCCGAGGCCGAGGGCCATCAGCACGATGTCGTTGGTGATGGCGAAGGCGCCGATGACCCCGTCGAAGGAGAAGGAGGCGTCCAGGACCTCCAGGTAGAGGAACATGAAGAAGGCCGCCTTGCCGCCGATGGCGCCGACGGTGACCTTCTTGCCGCTGCGGCGGGCCTTCTCCTCGGCCTCGTGCTCGCGCTCCTCCTCCTCTTCGAGCTTGTTCTCGAAGTAGCCGGAGAGGCCGCCGACGACGAGATAGGTGATCAGGCCCGCGATGCCGGAGAGCAGCACGGTCTCCGCCTTGTCGGCGTGTCCGCCGCCGTGCTGGTGGGCGTTCTTCGCGAAGGTCAGCGCGCTGCCCAGCAGGACCGCCAGGGCGATGCAGACCGACAGCATGTCGACCTTGCCCAGCTTGGCCAGCGGCCGCTCCAGCGGCACGAGCCACTTGATCTCCCGGTCCTCGAAGATGAAGTCCAGGAAGATCATCAACAGGAACATGCCACCGAAGGCGGCGATCGACGGGTGGGCGTCGGTCACCAGCTCCTGGTACAGGTCCTTGTCGTTGAGGGCGAGATCGACGGCCTCGATGGGGCCGAGTCCGGCGCTGACGGCGACGATGAGGACGGGGAAGACCAGCCGCATGCCGAAGACGGCGATCAGGATGCCGATCGTGAGGAAGATCTTCTGCCAGAAGGCATTCATCTTCTTCAGGATTCCGGCGTTGACCACCGCGTTGTCGAACGAGAGCGAGATCTCCAGGATGGACAGGATCGCGACGATGCCGAAGGCGGCCCAGCCGCCGTAGAGCACCGCCAGGACCAGCCCGAGCGCGGTCACCGCGAACGACCAGCCGAAGGTTTTCAGAACCACTGGCACCCAATCGTGTCGTGGGGTCCCGGGCGGGGACCGGGGGATGGCTCCCCCGTACCAGTGGCCGGATCCCCCTGCTCTGCGCGGACTTACGAGATGTTGACTCCAAAGTCGAGCGCGATGCCCCGCAGACCGGAGGCGTACCCCTGGCCGACCGCGCGGAACTTCCACTCTCCGTGGTACCGGTACAGCTCGCCGAAGATCATGGCGGTCTCCGTCGAGGCGTCCTCACTGAGGTCGTAGCGGGCCAGCTCCTGGCCGTCGGCCTCGTTAACCACCCGGATGAAGGCGTTGGCCACCTGGCCGAAGGTCTGGCGGCGGAGGTCGGCGTCGTGGATGGAGACCGGGAAGACGATCTTGTCCACGGCCGTGGGGACCAGGCCGAGGTCCACGATCAGCGACTCGTCGTCGCCGTCGCCCTCGCCGGTGAGATTGTCCCCGGTGTGCTCGACGGAGCCCTCGGGGCTCCTGAGGTTGTTGTAGAAGACGAAGTGGTCGTCGCCCAGGACCCGCCCGCCGCCGCAGAGCAGCGCGCTGGCGTCCAGGTCGAATGCGGCCCCGGTGGTGGTGCGGACGTCCCAGCCCAGGCCGATCAGCACCCGGGTCAGATCCGGCGCGGCCTTGGACAGGGAGACATTGCCCCCCTTGGCGAGTGTGACACCCATGGTTCCTGTCCTCCCCGACGGCAGATGTCGCTCGCTGTCCGCGCGCTCACGGACAGCTCCCCGCAGGGCCGGCGCCGTCCCGACGACCCGGTGCACGGGGTGTCCGCGCAGGCGCGTCCGGCGCCGCACCCCGGCTGGGTGCGGCGCCGGACGCGCGCGGCCCGGACGGGCCCGGACCGGCGGACGGACCGGGCCACCAGGGGCCGGTCGCCGCCCGTCCGGACGACTGAGCCGTGCTCAGACGTTGACGCCGAAGTCCTGCGCGATACCGCGCAGGCCCGAGGCGTACCCCTGGCCGATGGCGCGGAACTTCCACTCCGTGCCGTGGCGGTACAGCTCGCCGAAGACCATGGCGGTCTCCGTCGAGGCGTCCTCGCTCAGGTCGTAGCGGGCCAGCTCCTGGCCGTCGGCCTGGTTCACCACGCGGATGAACGCGTTGCGCACCTGGCCGAAGGACTGCTGACGGCCCTCCGCCTCGTAGATCGAGACGGGGAAGACGATCTTGTCGACGTCGGCGGGCACCGTCGCCAGGCTCACCTTGATCTGCTCGTCGTCGCCCTCGCCCTCACCGGTGAGGTTGTCACCGGTGTGCTCGACGGAGCCGTCGGCACTCTTGAGGTTGTTGAAGAAGACGAAGTTCCCGTCGACGGTGACCTTGCCCTCGGCGTTGGCCAGCAGGGCGCTGGCGTCCAGGTCGAAGTCCGTACCGGTGGTGGTGCGGACGTCCCAGCCGAGGCCCACGACCACAGCGGTCAGTCCGGGCGCGGCCTTGGTCAGCGAGACGTTGCCGCCCTTGCTGAGGCTGACTCCCACGAGTCCCTCCATTGATGTATCAGGGGCAGCGCCCCCGTCGTGCGTTCTTGTACCGGATCAACGACTGGATCCTAGTGACCGGTTCCCGGGCGGGACAGGCTTTGACGCGAGTGGACGCGCGGAGGTCGTGCGGATGTCACGCGAAGGCCGTCCGCCGATCGCTCCGGACCCCGCCGGAGCCCCCTGTTCCGGGGCCCCGCGGGGGCTCGGACACCGGCCGGTCAGAGCGCGGCGAGCGCCGCGAGGTACTCCTTGGGGTCGCGTGCGTCGGCGAGCGTGTTGACGACCTTCCAGCGGACCACGCCCGCCTTGTCGATCACGAAGGTCCCGCGCACGGCGCACCCCTTCTCCTCGTCGAAGACCCCGTACGCCCGCGAGACCTCGCCGTGCGGCCAGAAGTCCGACAGCAGCGGATACTCCAGGCCCTCCTGCTCGGCGTAGACCCGCAGGGTGTGGATGGAGTCGTTGGAGACGGCGAGCAGCGCGGTGTCGTCGTTGTCGAACTGCTCCAGCGCGTCGCGGAGGGCGTGCAGCTCCCCGGTGCAGACGCCGGTGAAGGCGAAGGGGTAGAAGAGAAGGACCACGTTCCGTTCGCCCCGGTGGTCGGCCAGGCGGACGGTCCGGCCGTGGTTGTCCCGCAGGACGAAGTCCGGGGCCCTGGTGCCGACCTCGATCGCCATGACGTACGCGTCCCTTCCGCTCCGGTGATCCGTGATCCGTGATCCGTGATCCGTACGGTTCTCGCTCCCGTACGGGGTGACGGGTCCACCCTAGGCCCCGGCCCGGTGATCCTTGCGGGGCCCTTCGGCCCCACCGCATGGGCCGGCGGCCCCGGAGCCGGGTACGCGAAGGCCCCCTCAGGCGGTGCCGGAGGGGGCCGGGGCACATGGCACACGGCTCATGGCCCAGGGCATACGGTCCGGAACGCAGGGCTCCGGAGCGAGCCAGGTCTTATCGCCCGGGGCGTCGGCACCCGGGTCTCACTCTCTGTGACGACTACCGCTTGGGGGCCACCAGCCTGGTTCCGACCCAGTCCTTGGCGACGCTGATGCTCTTGGTCTGCGAGAGCCCGGCGGTCTGTGCGGCGTCGTTGACGTCGCTGGGCTCGATGTAGCCGTCCCGTCCGGTCTTGGGGTTCAGCAGCCAGATCATGCCGCCGTCCTCCAGCAGTCCGATGGAGTCCACCAAGGCGTCCGTCAGGTCGCCGTCCTCGTCACGGAACCAGAGGACGACCACGTCGGCGACGTCGTCGTAATCCTCGTCCACGAGGTCCTGGCCGATCACGGACTCGATGCCCTCACGGAGATCCTGGTCGACGTCGTCGTCGTAGCCGATCTCCTGGACCACCTGTCCGGGCTCGAACCCCAGCCTCGCTGCCGGGTTGGTCCGCTCCTCCGCGTGGTCCGCGGTCGCGCTCACGGCTTGCCTCCTGATCATGTTCGGTAGATGCTGCGGCCTCGCGCGTACGCGTGGCGTTGGCCGTAGTCCACACGGGCGGGACGGATCGCGCAAGTACCCGGCCGCCCGGACCGCCGAAACGGTGACGTTTGCGCCCGTCCCGACGCAACTCCAGACACGTTCGGCCACGATCCGTGCAAGGTGCCACACGATTCAGCCGCGTTTGCCACTTTACGTCGACCGACGGTGTCCTTTGGAACCGAACACCCGAACGTGACCCGTCGCCGCCCCGGGCGTATGGTGACGGTTTACCCCCGCGCAGGGCCGCCTACCCGCCCGCCCCGGGGTCACACCCCCCTTCTCCGCCCCGCCGCGCCGGCCGTACACCGAGGCCCGGGGCCCGCCGGAGAGCGCGCCGGAGCACTTCGCGGACGCCGACACAGCGATCTTGGGTTACCCCCCGGTAAAGATGACGTTTAGCGCCTCGGGGTACACGATGGGATGCGGTACGGCACCGCCTGACAGCTCTGCGGGAAGTCCCGACGGATCCTTCCGGCAGTCCTCTCCGAGCAGCGAAGGAATAGCGTGGCTTCCGGAACAGATGGCAACCCGATCATCATTGGCGGCCTTCCCAGCCAGGTCCCGGACTTCGACCCGGAGGAGACCGGGGAGTGGCTCGACTCACTCGACGCCGCCGTGGACGAACGCGGCCGGGAGCGCGCGCGCTATCTGATGCTCCGGCTCATCGAGCGCGCCCGCGAGAAGCGTGTCGCCGTGCCCGAGATGCGCAGCACGGACTATGTGAACACCATCGCGACCCGGGACGAGCCCTTCTTCCCCGGCAATGAGGAGATCGAGCGCAAGATCCTCAACGCCACCCGCTGGAACGCCGCCGTCATGGTCTCCCGGGCGCAGCGGCCCGGGATCGGCGTCGGCGGCCACATCGCCACCTTCGCCTCCTCCGCCTCCCTCTACGACGTGGGCTTCAACCACTTCTTCCGGGGCAAGGACGAGGGCGACGGCGGCGACCAGATCTTCTTCCAGGGCCATGCCTCCCCCGGCATCTACGCCCGCGCCTTCCTCCTGGACCGCCTCAGCGAGGCCCGGCTCGACGCGTTCCGCCAGGAGAAGTCCAAGGCGCCCGACGGGCTCTCCAGCTATCCGCACCCCCGGCTGATGCCGGACTTCTGGGAGTTCCCGACCGTCTCCATGGGCCTCGGCCCGCTGGGCGCGATCTACCAGGCCCGGATGAACCGCTTCCTGCACGCCCGGGGCGTCGCCGACACCTCCCGTTCCCATGTCTGGGCCTTCCTCGGCGACGGCGAGATGGACGAGCCCGAGTCGCTGGGCCAGCTCACCATCGCCGCCCGCGAGGGGCTGGACAATCTGACCTTCGTGGTCAACTGCAACCTCCAGCGTCTCGACGGCCCGGTACGCGGCAACGGCAAGGTCATCCAGGAGCTGGAATCGGTCTTCCGGGGCGCCGGCTGGAATGTGATCAAGCTGGTGTGGGACCGCTCCTGGGACCCGCTGCTCGCCCAGGACCGGGACGGCGTGCTGGTCAACAAGTTGAACACCACCCCCGACGGCCAGTTCCAGACATACGCGACCGAAACCGGCGCCTACATCCGCGACCACTTCTTCGGCGGCGACCACCGGCTGCGCGCCATGGTCGAGAACATGACCGACGAGCAGATCCTGCACCTGGGGCGCGGCGGCCACGACCACCGGAAGGTGTACGCGGCGTTCCAGGCGGCCAAGGAGCACCGGGGGCAGCCGACCGTGGTGCTCGCGCAGACCGTCAAGGGCTGGACCCTCGGCCCCAATTTCGAGGGCCGCAACGCCACCCACCAGATGAAGAAGCTCACCGTCGCCGATCTGAAGGGCTTCCGGGACCGGCTGCACCTGCCGATCACCGACGCGCAGCTGGAGGGCGGCCTGCCGCCGTACTACCACCCCGGGCGCGACTCGGAGGAGATCCAGTACATGCACGACCGGCGACGGGCGCTCGGCGGCTATGTGCCCACCCGCGTCGTGCGGGCGAAGCCGCTGACGCTGCCGGAGGACAAGACGTACGCGGCGGTGCGCAAGGGCTCCGGCCAGCAGTCGATCGCGACCACGATGGCCTTCGTCCGGCTGCTCAAGGACCTGATGCGGGACAAGGAGATCGGCCGCCGGTTCGTGCTGATCGCGCCGGACGAGTACCGCACGTTCGGCATGGACTCCTTCTTCCCGAGCGCGAAGATCTACAACCCGCTGGGGCAGCAGTACGAGGCGGTCGACCGGGATCTGCTGCTCGCGTACAAGGAGTCCCCGACCGGGCAGATGCTGCACGACGGCATCTCCGAGGCGGGCTGCACGGCGTCGCTGATCGCGGCCGGCTCGTCCTACGCCACCCATGGCGAGCCGCTGATCCCCGTCTACGTCTTCTACTCGATGTTCGGCTTCCAGCGCACGGGCGACCAGTTCTGGCAGATGGCCGACCAGCTCGCGCGCGGCTTCGTGCTGGGGGCGACGGCGGGGCGGACCACCCTCACCGGTGAGGGCCTCCAGCACGCCGACGGCCACTCGCAGCTGCTGGCGTCGACCAACCCGGGCTGTGTGGCGTACGACCCCGCGTACGGGTTCGAGATCGCGCACATCGTGAAGGACGGCCTCCGCCGGATGTACGGCCCCGACGCCGAGGACGTCTTCTACTATCTGACCGTCTACAACGAGCCCATCCAGCACCCGGCCGAGCCGGAGAACGCGGACGTCGAGGGCATCCTCAAGGGCATCCACCGCTTCGCGCCCGGGACGGCGGGCTCGGTCCCGGCGCAGATCATGGCGTCCGGTGTGGCCGTGCCCTGGGCGCTGGAGGCCCAGCGGATCCTGGCCGACGAGTGGGACGTCCGCGCCGATGTGTGGTCGGCGACCTCCTGGAACGAGCTGCGCCGGGAGGCCGTGGAGGTGGAGCAGCACAATCTGCTCCACCCCGAGGAGGAGCAGCGCGTTCCGTATGTCACCCGGAAGCTGTCCGGGGCGCAGGGGCCGTTCGTCGCGGTCTCGGACTGGATGCGTTCGGTGCCGGACCAGATCTCCCGCTGGGTGCCGGGCCGCTACACCTCGCTGGGCGCGGACGGCTTCGGCTTCGCGGACACCCGGGGCGCCGCCCGCCGCTGGTTCCACATCGACGCGCAGTCGATCGTGCTGGCGGTCCTCACCGAGCTGGCCCGGGACGGCAAGGTGGACCGCTCGGTGCTCAAGCAGGCGGTGGACCGCTATCAGCTGCTCGACGTGCGGGCGGCCGACCCGGGGTCCGCGGGCGGCGACGCCTGATCACCCGTGGGAGTGGGGCGGCGGTCCCGGGCGGGCCGCCGCTCCCGGTGCGTTCCCTACGATGCCGCACATGAAGGAACGCACCGGGCTCGCCCGCTGGGAGGCCCGGACCCAGAATCCCCTGCTGCTGCTCGCCGTGGTGTTCGGCGCGGCGTACGCGCTGCCGATCGTGGCGCCCGGCGCGGATCCCCTGGTGCGGCGGGCGTGCGCGGCGACGGAGTGGGCGGTGTGGGGCGCGTTCGCCGTGGACTACGGCGTACGGCTGGCCCTGGCGCCCGCGCGCTGGGCGTTCGTCCGGCGGCATCCGCTGGATCTGCTGGCGGTGGCGCTGCCCCTGCTGGCACCACTGCGGCTGCTGCGGGTGGTCTCCACGCTGCTGCTGGTGGGGCGGCGGGCCCGGATGGCCTCGCAGCTGACGCTGACCGTGTACGTCGGCGGCGCGGTCGTCGGGCTGCTGATGTTCGGTTCGCTGGCGGTGCTGTCGGTGGAGCGGGATTCCCCCGGCGGCAACATCCGCACCCTCGGGGACGCGCTGTGGTGGTCGTTCACGACGATGACGACGGTCGGGTACGGGGACCACGCGCCGACGACGGGGCTCGGCCGGGTGCTCGCGGTGGGGCTGATGCTGTCGGGGATCGCCCTGCTGGGTGTGGTCACCGCGAACATCGCGGCCTGGTTCATCTCCCGGTTCGAACGGGAGGACGCGGCGGGGCGGCAGCAGACCGAGCTGCTGGAGACGCTGACGGCGGAGGTGCGGGCGCTGCGGGAGCAGGTGGCGGCGCTGTCGGCGGCCGCGCCGCCCGGTGTGGCCGGGGTGGTGCCCCAGCGGCCGGCGCCCGGGGACTCCACCTCCAACTCCAACTCCAACTCCGCTTCCGCTTCCGCTTCCGCTTCCGGGGACGTCAGCTCTCCCAGAGCTTGAACGCCCGGATCAGATACGGGGAGGCGGGCACCCATGTCCCCGAGCCCGGGTAGGTCTCGAACTCCCCCGTCTCGGCGCACTCCGGCGACTGGTAGGTGGTGACCGGGCGTCCGGTGCGGTTGGCCAGTGCCTGTGCCGTGGTGCCCGGCGGCAGCGGGACACAGCTGTCGATGTCCGTCGTGTGCAGCTCGTGGATCCGGCGTGCGCCCCGGAAGTCCTCCCGTTCCCAGAGGCAGAGCGCGCCGGTGGGGCACTCCGCGCGCCGGGGCGGGGCGGTGGTGGACGCGGCGGTCGCGGTGGCGGCGAGGGTGAGGGTGAGAGTCAGGGCGAGCAGCAGGGTGGTGGTCCGCATGGGGTCCCCCGGGATGTCGAACGGATCGTATGACCGCACCCTGACCCCGGTGTCCGGCGGGCGGGCCGGGTTCCGCGCGGGGACCACCCCCATGGGCGACACCGGCCGCCGGCGGCTGACCGCCGCCGTTGACCCGGCGCTCCGTGTCCCCCGTCCGCGCGCCGTCCGCTCCCCCGGACACGTGATCGGTCATCCGGTTCACCCGGGTCGCGCGCTCACGGTTCTAGGGTGTCGCGCAGTGACTTTCTCCGGCCCCTCCCCCGATTCCGATTCCGATTCCCCTTCTGCTTCTGTTTCCGCTTCTGTTTCTGCTTCTGTTCCTGCTTCCGCTTTCGTGTTCTGGCGTACGGCGCTGGTTCTCTCCGTCGTGCTGCTGATGCTCGCGACCACCGGATGGACCGCCGGCCCGCCGTACGCCACGGCTCCGGGTGATCCGCGCACGGCCGAGCTGGAGCGGTGGCGTACGGCCCGGGTGCACGGCCGCCCGCTGCCCGCCGCCGACGGTCCGCCGGGGCACATCGCCGCCTTCCTCGCCTCGGTGGGCCACTCCGGGCGGCACCGGCTGGCCCGCCGCCACCCCCTGGTCGTCGGCAATCTGAACGGCGCCCCCGCGGCCCTGCGCTACCGCGCCAACCGGATCGCGCTCGGCCGTGCCCTGCGCCAGGAGCGCGCCCGCGCGGCCACGGCCCGGCTGAGCGCCGTGGGCCGCGAGCTGACGCTCCGCCGGATCCACCGGCTCCGGACGCTGCTGCGCCCCGGGCGGCAGATCCTCGCCTTCGACCCGGCGGGCCGGGGCCGGGTCGCCGAGGTCCTCGGCGATCTGGACCGGGCGGCACGGATCTCGGTGATCGTGCCGGGCGTCGACACCGGGCTCCTCACCTTCCAGCGCACCTCCCGCCGGTACACCGCGCCCCGGGGGATGGCCGAGTCGCTGTACGCGGCGCAGCGGGCCGCCGCCCCCCGGGTCCGTACGGCGGTGGTCGCCTGGGCCGACTACACGGCGCCGACGGGGATCGGGATGGACTCGGTGACCGGGCGGCTGGCCGGCGAGGGCGCGGTGCGGCTGGCGGCGCTGGCGCGGGCGCTGCCCCGGCGGGCCGGAGTGGCGCTGTTCTGCCACAGCTACGGCTCGGTGGTCTGCGGTCTCGCGGCCCGCCGGCTGCCCGCGCGGGTGACCGACATCGCCGTCGCCGGCAGCCCGGGGATGCGCGCGTCCCATGTGACCGAGCTGGGGGCCAGCGCCCGGGTGTGGGCGACCCGGGACGGCGACGACTGGATCGGGGCGGTGCCCCATCTGGAGGTCGTCGGGATCGGCCACGGCGCGGACCCGGTGGCCCCCGAGTTCGGGGCCCGGGTGGTGTCGGCAGCGGGCGCTATCGGCCATAGCGGCTATTTCGAGCCGGGTACGGAGAGTGTGGTCAACTTCGCCGAGATAGCCGTGGGAGCCTACGAGGGGGTGAGCTGCGCGGGCGACGGCGACGCCTGCCGGAGTGATATTTACCGTGAAGCGGCGGTCTGACGCGCGTAGAACATCATGAACAGCAGGTTGCCCACAAGGGGCGACGCGCGGGCCGGTGACGCCTACGATGATGCGTATGGGTGATGTACTGGCGGGAATTCAAGCCACATGGGAGTTCGAGGCCGACTCCGTGCTCATCCGCTTCGAACGGGGACATCGCACGCCGAAGCTGTTCCAGGCGCTCCGCGAACGCCGCATCCCCCACGAAGCGTTGGCGTCGGTGGCGCTCACTCCGGGCAAGCGGGGGACGGTGGTGCTGCGTCTGGCGCCGAGACCGGGCGCGGATCCCCTGATGGAGGCGGCCGCGGGACAGCTCAAGGAGGAGACGGACCCCTACCGGCTGGTGCTCGCGGCCGACGAGGAGGCCGCGGCCGGGTTCTGGGCGCGGGAGCTGCGCGCGGTGCTGTCCAGTGACGCCGACCGGCCGGCCGACCGGTACGCGGTGGCGGCGCCCAGCGCGCCGCTGCATTTCAAGGCGTACGACGCCCGTGCCTCCTTCGACGGCCGCCAGGTCGACTTCCGCTGGTCGTGGACGGGAGCCTCGTCCACGAAGTGGAAGGCGGGCGACCAGACCTTCGAGGTGAGCGAGTTGAGCGGGGTCGAGTGGCGCTCCCCGGACGCGCCCCACGGCTATCTGCGGCTGCTGCCCCGCGCCGAGCCCGACCGGCCCCCGCAGGTCGACAAGGACCCCGCCGCGGTGGTCTTCGGCCCCCGCAACGGTCCGGTCCACGAGTCGCTGCCGTTCGCCGCGGCGGTGCTGGAGTCGGTGCAGCGGTCGGGGCGCCCGCCCGTACCGGCCCTGCACAGCGCCCGGCGCGACCCCGCCGACATCGCCGAGCGGATACGGCACCTCGGGGAGCTGCACCGGGCGGGGCTGGTCACGGACGACGAGTTCAGCTCCAAGAAGGCGGAGCTGCTGGCGGAGCTGTGAGCGCCCCGGCGGCGGGCCAGCGCCCCGGCGGGCACGGTCCGGCGGGCACGGTCCGGCCGGTGCTCACCGGGTGATACCCCGGTACCCCAGTACGACGCCCCGGGCCCGGGTCACCACCCCGGTATGACGACCCGCCGGCGGGAGGTGCCTAGGCTGACGTGATCATGTCCCAGTCACCCCAGCCCCCGCTGTGGCGGTCCGCCCTCGAACAGACGCGGCTGCTCGCGCGCGGCATCAGCACCCCGTCCCACGCCGCCACGCCCTTCACCACCGCCGCGGGGAGGACGCGACGGCTGCCGTACGTCCTGATGTTCCTGGCCGTCGCCGTGCTGCTGCCGGTCGGTGGCTTCGTCCTGTCCAACGCCTACGGGATGAACGGCGTCGTCGCCGGGTCCCTGGCCACCGTGCAGACCGCCCCGCTGCTGCTCGCCCTGACCCGGCCGCTCCAGGCGTGGTGGATCATCGGCAGCGCCGACGTGGTGGGCGCGCTCGCGCTGCTCGCCTCGCCCGCCGCCGAGAAGGAGAGCGTCACCTGGCCCTGGCCGGTCGCCACCGTCCTGGGCTATGTCCTGCTGATGGTCTGCCTCGGGCTGCGCGAGTCGCGCCACACGCTGCTCGGCGTCTGGTTCCTCACCGCGCTGGTGGGCTTCCTCTTCGAGCTGATACCGCAGACCTGGAGCGACGGCACCCATGTGCTCGTGATCGTCGTGGCCGGCGTGGTGCTGCTCGTCACCGGCGCGCTGCGGGAGCGCGGCGAGGCACAGCGCCGGCTCGTGGCGCAGGAGACCATCAGCGAACAGGAACGCACCCGGCGGACCCTGCTGGAGGAGCGGACCCGGATCGCGCGGGAGCTGCACGACGTGGTCGCCCACCACATGTCGGTGATCACCGTGCAGGCGGACTCGGCCCCGTACCGGGTGCGGGGGCTTCCCCCGGCCGCCGGGGAGGAGTTCGCGGCGATCGCGGCGGGCGCGCGGGAGTCCCTGACCGAGATGCGCCGGCTCCTGGCGGTGCTGCGCAGCGAGGACACGGGCGGGGAGCTGGCCCCGCAGCCGGGGCTGTCCCGGCTCCAGCAGCTGGTGGAGGCGACGGTACGGGCGGGGGTGCCCGTGAGCCTGGCGCCGGGGGCGGCGGTGAAGGGCGTGCCGCCCGCCGTGGACCTGTCGGCGTACCGGATCGTCCAGGAGGCGCTGTCGAACGTGGTCCGGCACGCGCCCGGGGCGGCGGCCCGGGTCTCGGTGACCTCGGACGGTACGGATCTGGTGGTCCTCGTCGTCAACGAAGCTGCGGCGGCGCCGCACCCGCCGCTGGAGACGGCGGCCGGTACCGGGCACGGTCTGGTGGGGATGCGCGAGCGCGTACGGTTGACCGGCGGCACGCTGGACACCGGTCCGCTGCCGGACGGCGGTTTCCGGGTGGCCGCGCGTCTGCCGCTGGGGACGCCCGTACCGGCGGAGGACGACAGGCCATGACCATCCGGGTGCTCATCGTGGACGACCAGGCCATGGTGCGGGCGGGGTTCGCGGCGCTGCTGGGGGCGCAGCCGGACATCGAGGTCGCCGGGGAGGCGGCGGACGGCCGGGCCGGGGTCGACGCGGCCCGCGCGCTCCGCCCGGACGTGGTGCTGATGGACGTGCGGATGCCGGAGCTGGACGGTCTCGCCGCGACCCGGGAGATCCTGGGCGACCAGGACCGGGAGCAGGGCGCCGAGGGGCCCCGGGTGCTGATGCTGACCACGTTCGACGTGGACGACTATGTCTACGAGGCGCTGCGCGCGGGCGCGTCCGGTTTCCTCCTCAAGGACGCGCCGCCGGCGGATCTGATCGCGGCGGTACGGGTGGTCGCGGCCGGGGACGCGCTGCTCGCGCCCTCCGTCACCCGCCGGCTGATCGCGGATTTCGCGGCCCAGCGCCCGGCGCACCGGCGGGATCCGGTGGCCCGGCCGAAGGAGCTGACGCCCCGGGAGACGGAGGTGCTGGAGCTGATCGCCCAGGGCCTGTCCAATCAGGAGATCGCGGCCCGGCTGGTGGTCGCCGAACAGACCGTCAAAACCCATATCGGCCGGATCCTCGCGAAGCTCGGGCTGCGGGACCGGGCCCAGGCCGTGATCTTCGCGTACGAATCCGGCCTGGTCCGGCCCGGCGCGGTCTGAGCGGGTCCCCGCGCCTGCGGCCCGGCTACTCGCGGGAGGCCGAGGTGAACTTCATGGACTCCGGGTAGCGTTCCCCGGCGACCTGCGCGGCCAGCGGCTCCAGCGCGGCGAGGTCGTCGGCGGTGAGCCGCAGCCGGGTCGCGGCGGTGTTCTCCCGGATCCGGTCGGGCCTGCGGGTGCCGGGGATCGGCACCACGGCCAGGCCGTGGACCTCCGCCCGCTGCTGGGCCCAGGCCAGGGCGACCTGCCCCGGGGTGATGCCGTGCTCCCGGGCGATCCGCTTCACGGGGTCGAGGAGCGCGGTGTTCGTCCGCGCGTTGTCGCCCGAGTAACGGGGCAGGTGGGCCCGGAAGTCGTCCGCCGTCAGCTCGGTGGCGGCGTCGGAGAAGGCACCGGTCAGGAAGCCGCGCCCGAGCGGCGAGTAGGGGACCGCCGCGACGCCCAGCTCCACCGCCGCCGGGATCGCGCTGTCCTCCACGTCCCGGCTGAAGAGCGACCACTCGGACTGGAGGGCCGCGATGGGGTGCACCGCGTGCGCCTCGCGCAGCTCGGGGCCGGTGACCTCGCTCAGTCCGAGGTGGCGGACGAGGCCGCGTTCCACCAGCTCCGCGAGCGCGCCCACCGCCTCGGCGAGGGGCACGGACGGGTCCCTGCGGTGCAGGTAGTAGAGGTCGATCACGTCGACGCCCAGCCGCCGCAGGCTGGCCTCGGCGCACCGGCGGATGTACGCGGGGTCGTTGCGGACCGCCCGGTGCGTCGGGTCGTCGGTGCGCTCGATGCCGCACTTGGTGGCGATGACGATCTCGTCCCGGTGGGCGGCGACGAACGGCGCGAGGAACTCCTCGTTGGCGCCCCGCCCGTAGACGTCCGCCGTGTCGAAGAGGGTGACCCCGGCGTCCAGCGCGGCCGTGAGGGTGGCGCGGGCGGCCGCCTCGTCGGTCTCGCCGTAGAACTCGCTCATGCCCATGCACCCCAGGCCCTGGACCCCGACCAGGGGCCCGTCGGTCCCGAGGCGCACCTGTTCGATCCTCTGCTCGCTCATGGCGGTCCGGTCTCCTTGTCGTCGCGGTGGTCGCGGTGGTCACGATGGTGGCGGTGGTTACAGCCGTCTTCCGAGTACGTACGGGTACGCGTCAGGCACGGTCCGTCAAGGGATACGGGCCCCTGGGCCGGTCCGTTCAGCCGGACCCGCACCCGCCGACGGCCAGGCCCGGCACGGCGGCAGTGGCAGTGGCAGTGGCAGTGGCCGTGGCCGCCACCGGCTCCCCGGAGGTCCGCAGGGCCCCGCCATAGAAGTCGATCTTGTGGTCGAGCACCGCGAGGGTCTCCCCCAGCTCGGCGATCCTGCCGAGGACATCGCGGCGGGTCCGGACCAGCAGCTCCCGGCGGGCCGCCATGGTGTGCTCGCCCTCCCGGGTCAGCTCGGCGAAACGGACCATGTCGGCGACCGGCATCCCGGTCAGCCGCAGCTTGCCGACGAAGTCCAGCCACCGCAGATCGTCCTCGGCGAACCGGCGCTGTCCGGTGTGCGACCGGTCGACGTGGGGCAGCAGCCCGATCCGCTCGTACCAGCGCAGGGTGTGCGCGCTGAGTCCGGTGCGCGCGGCGACCTCGCTGATCGTGTACCGGTCCCGCTCCCCGGGGCGCACGGCGGGCCGGGGGCTGCTGTCCATCAGCGTCATGCCCCCCACGCTAGAACCTTGGAGTGGACTCCAAGCAAGCGGAAATCCCCTCGCCCTCGCCCGGATCCGGTCCTATCCTCCGCCCCATGGACCAGGCGCGCCCCGCACAGCCCGCAGCTCCCGCCCGCCCCGCCGTTCCCGAGGACGCGGAGGAGCTGGTCCGGCTCCGCCAGGTCATGATCGAGTCGATGGCGGGCCCCGGCACCGACACCGCGTGGCAGGAGCGGGCCGTCGCGGAGCTGCGGCGGCGCCTCGGCGACCCGGACGGCGATCTCGCCGCCTTCGTGGTGGACCGGCCGGGCGGGCTGGCCGCCTGCGCGGTGGGGACCGTGGACCGCCGGCTCGGCGGCCCCGGCAACCCCGAGGGCCTGACCGGCCATGTCTTCAATGTGGCCACCGACCTCGGCCTGCGCCGCCGGGGCCACGCGCGCGCCTGCACGGCGGCGCTCCTCGGCTGGTTCCGGGAGCGCGGGGTGCCGAGGGTCGATCTGCGGGCCTCGGCCGAGGCGGAGCCGCTGTACGCGTCGCTGGGCTTCGTCCGCACACCCGACCCGTCGATGCGGCTCACCCTCGGCCGACCTTAAGCTCGTACGCATGCAGAGCCTGGCGATGATCGAGAACTGGCCGGTACCGACGGCGGCGGCCGCCGTGGTCCGCGCGGACGGCACGGTGGCGGGCGCGCACGGGCCGCTGACCCACCGTTTCCCGCTGGCGTCGGTGACCAAGCCGCTCGCGGCGTACGCCGTGCTCGTCGCCTACGAGGAGGGCGCGATCGAGCTGGACGAGCCGGCCGGGCCCGAGGGCTCGACGGTCCGTCATCTGCTGGCGCACACCTCGGGCCTGGCCTACGACGAGCACCGCGCGACTTACGAGCCGGGCACCCGCCGTACGTACTCGAACGCCGGGTTCGAGGTGCTCGCGGACCACATCGCCAAGGTCACGGACATTCCCTTCGCGCACTATCTGCACCAGGCGGTGCTGGAGCCGCTGGGGATGGCCGACACCTCGCTCGCGGGCTCGGCCGCCCGCGACGGCGTCTCGACGGTGGCCGATCTGATCCGGTTCGCGGCCGAGGTGCAGCGGCCCCGGCTGCTCGACCCGCGGACGGTGCTGATGGCGATGACCGTGACCCATCCGGGTCTTGACGGGCTGCTGCCCGGGTACGGCCGGCAGCGGCCGAACGACTGGGGTCTCGGCTTCGAGATCCGGGACGGCAAGGACCCGCACTGGACCGGGCTCACCTCGTCGCCGCGCACCTTCGGCCACTTCGGGCAGTCGGGCACCTTCCTGTGGATCGACCCGGACGCGGGCGCCGCCTGTGTGGCGCTCACCGACCGCGCCTTCGGGCCGTGGGCGGTCGAGGTCTGGCCGGAGTTCACGGACGCGGTCCTCGCCGAACTGGCCGCGCCGGGACACGGCCGGGGCTGAGGCGTACGGACGCGGTCCGCGCCGAACCGGCGGCAGCGGGACACAGCCGGGGCTGACGCACCCGGACGCGCGCCCGGTCAGCCGCTCATCTCCCAGACCAGCACCTCCGCCGGGCCGGCCGCCCCGCGCAGCCCGACCGGCCCGCCGCCGCTGATCCGGGCCGCGTCCCCGGGGCCCAGCCGCTCGCCGTCGAGCAGCACCTCGCCCCGGACGACGTGGACGTGGACATGGTCGGCGGCCGCGCCGGGCAGTTCGGTCCGCTCCCCCGCGGCCGGGCGGACCACCCGGAGCACGGCGCCCGCCCGGGGCACCGCGTAGCTGTCGCCGACGGCGCGGACCACCTCGTACGCGGGCTCCCCGCCGGGCTCCAGCGGCGCCAGCCACATCTGGACGAAGACGAGGGGCCGCTCGCCGTCGTTGCGTTCGGTGTGCCGGACGCCGGAGGCGGCGCTGAGCCACTGGAGGTCCCCGGGGCGGACGACGGTGGCCCGGCCGGCCGGGTCGCGGTGGGTCAGCTCCCCCTCGACGACCCAGGTGACGATCTCGGTGTGGCTGTGCGGATGCTCGGCGAAGCCCGCGCCGGGGGCCAGCCGCTCCTCGTTGCAGGCGATGAGCGCGCCGAAGCGGAGATTGCCGGGGTCGTAGTGGGGTCCGAAGGAGAAGGCGTGGCGGGTGGTGATGCCCGCCTCCGGCTCCCCGCCCGGGTAGCGGTCCTCCGCACGGCGTACGTCGATCACTCCCCCACCGTAGGCCACGTCGGCGGGCGGGCCGTACCCGCGCGGGTACGGGCGGCTCCGTATCCTCCCCGCCCCCGCCGTGACCGGCGCCGACGCGGGCGTCCGGCGGGTCTCTTCGGCCCCGGGACTCAACTGCGCCGTCCTGATAAGGCACTCTTGTCCCCGTGCCCGAACCCGCAACGAACAACGCCCATCCGCACACCGCGACCCTGCGCCGCCTGGAGCAGTCGTCCGGCCGGCTCGCCGCCAACGCCATCGCGCGCATGGACGAGACACTGCCCTGGTACCGGGCGATGCCCCCGGAGAACCGGTCGTGGATCGGTCTGGTCGCCCAGGCCGGTATCGCCGCGTTCACCGAGTGGTTCCGGCACCCGGACACCCCTCAGGCGATCTCCACCGATGTCTTCGGCACCGCCCCGCGCGAGCTGACGCGGGCGATCACCCTGCGCCAGACCGTGGAAATGGTGCGGACCACGATCGAGGTCATGGAGACGGCGATCGAGGAGGTGGCCGCCCCCGGCGACGAGTCGGTGCTGCGCGAGGCGCTGCTCGTGTACGCCCGGGAGATCGCCTTCGCGACCGCCCAGGTGTACGCGCAGGCCGCCGAGGCGCGCGGGGCGTGGGACGCCCGGCTGGAGTCGCTGGTCGTCAACGCGGTCCTGTCGGGCGAGGCGGACGAGGGCGCGGTCTCCCGGGCCGCCGCGCTCGGCTGGAACTCGCCGGACCGGGTCTGCGTCATCCTCGGCACCGCGCCCGACGGCGACAGCGAGCTGACGGTGGAGGCGATCCGGCGGGCGGCCCGGCACGCCAAGCTCCAGGTGCTCACCGGGGTGCTCGGCGACCGTCTGGTGGTGATCGCGGGCGGCAGCGACCATCCGCTCCAGGTCGCGAAGTCGCTGATCGGGCCGTTCGCGGCCGGGCCGGTGGTGGCCGGGCCCGTGGTGCCGGACCTGCTGGCCGCGACCCGGTCGGCGCAGGCGGCGGCGGCCGGGCTCAAGGCGTGCGCCGCCTGGCAGGACGCCCCGCGCCCGGTTCTGGCGGACGATCTGCTTCCGGAGCGGGCCATCGCCGCCGACCCCGCCGCCCGCGAGCAGCTGGTGGAGGAGATCTACAGACCGCTGGAGGAGGCGGGCTCCGCGCTGCTGGAGACGCTGAGCGTCTACCTGGAGCAGGCGAGCAGCCTGGAGGGCGCGGCGCGGATGTTGTTCGTCCACCCCAACACCGTGCGCTACCGGCTACGACGTGTGACTGACGTCACCGGTTGGTCACCCTCCGATGTCCGGTCCGCCTTCACACTGCGGATCGCCCTCATCCTCGGGCGGCTGGCCGACGGGGACACCCACTCCTAGCGTTTTGTGGGACACCAACAAACTCCCTGACGGTTCTTCGTCCCTGTCCCCACGGGCGGCAAGGGCGGTGGTCGAGAGAGAGTGTGAGAGTGCTCGTACTCGTAGCTCCCGGCCAGGGCGCCCAGACGCCCGGCTTCCTCACTCCCTGGCTCGACCTCCCCGGCGCGGCGGAACTCGTCGAGGGCTGGTCCACGGCCATCGGCCTCGATCTGGCCCACTACGGCTCCCACGCCGGCGCGGACGAGATCCGCGACACGGCGGTGGCGCAGCCGCTGCTGGTCGCGGCCGGTCTGCTGGCCGCGCGGGAACTCGGCGCGCTCTCCCCGGACGTCGTCGCCGGGCACAGCGTCGGTGAGATCACCGCCGCCGCGCTCGCGGGTGTGCTGGACGAGACCGCCGCACTCGGTTTTGTCCGCACCCGCGGGCTGGCGATGGCCGATGCCGCGGCCGTGACCGAGACGGGGATGTCGGCCGTGCTCGGGGGCGACCCCGAGGCCGTCCTCGCCCATCTGGAGGGGCTCGGCCTGACCGCCGCCAATGTGAACGGCGCCGGCCAGATCGTGGCCGCGGGCACCGCGGAACAGCTGGCGGCGCTCGGCGCGGACAAGCCCGACAAGGCCCGGGTGATCCCGCTGAAGGTGGCCGGGGCCTTCCACACGACGCACATGGCGCCCGCCGTCGCCGTCCTCTCCGAGGCCGCGGCGAAGCTGACGCCCGCCGATCCCCGGCTGTCGTATGTCTCCAACAAGGACGGGCGGACCGTCGCCACCGGCGCCGAGGTCGTCGAGCGCCTGGTCGGCCAGGTGGCCAACCCGGTGCGCTGGGATCTCTGCATGGAGACCTTCGCGGCCCGGGGTGTCACGGCGCTGATCGAGGTGTGCCCGGGTGGCACCCTGACGGGGCTGGCCAAGCGTGCCCTGCCGGGTGTGAGGACGCTCGCGCTGAAGACCCCGGACGATCTCGACGCGGCCCGTGCGCTCGCCGCCGAGCACGCGACGGCCTGACACCGGCCCGAAGCAGCTGACAAGGAGAGCCGAGAAGATGGCGAAGATCAGGCCCAGCAAGGGCGCCCCGTACGCGCGGATCATGGGTGTGGGCGGCTACCGTCCCGTCCGGGTCGTGCCGAACGAGGTGATCCTGGAGAAGATCGACTCTTCCGACGAGTGGATCCGCTCCCGCTCGGGCATCGCCACCCGGCACTGGGCCTCCCCCGAGGAGACGGTGGCCGCGATGTCCCTGGAGGCATCGGGCAAGGCCATCGCCGACGCGGGGATCACCCCGGAGCAGATCGGTGGCGTCATCGTCGCCACGGTCTCCCACTTCAAGCAGACTCCCGCGGTGGCCACCGAGATCGCGGACAAGCTCGGCACGAAGAGGCCGGCCGCCTTCGACATCTCGGCGGGCTGTGCGGGCTTCGGCTACGCACTGTCCCTGGCCCGGAGCATGGTCACCGATGGTTCCGCCGAATACGTCCTGGTCATCGGGGTGGAGCGGCTGAGCGATCTGACCGATCCGGAGGACCGGGCGACCGCGTTCCTCTTCGGCGACGGCGCGGGCGCCGTGGTCGTGGGCCCCGCCAAGGAGCCGATGATCGGCCCCACGGTCTGGGGCTCGGAGGGCGACAAGTCCGACACCATCATGCAGACCGTGCCGTGGACGGACTACCGCGACGGCACCGTCGAGCGGTTCCCCGCCATCACCCAGGAGGGCCAGGCGGTCTTCCGCTGGGCCGTCTTCGAGATGGCCAAGATCGCCCAGCAGGCGCTGGACGCGGCCGGGATCACCGCCGACGACCTGGACGTCTTCATCCCGCACCAGGCCAATATGCGGATCATCGACTCGATGGTGAAGACCCTCAAACTGCCGGAGCACGTCACGGTCGCGCGTGACGTGGAAACCACCGGCAACACCTCCGCCGCCTCGATCCCGCTCGCCATGGAGCGGCTTCTGGCGACCGGACAGGCCAAGAGCGGCGACACGGCGCTCGTCATCGGCTTCGGGGCGGGTCTCGTCTACGCGGCTACGGTCGTTACCCTCCCCTAGTCAACCGGATCTTTCCCGGGCCGGTTCCCCGCCGGTCCCGGGCCGGTATCCCCGGAGTGGTATCCGGAATTTTCCGGACACCACACCCTCTTATACACATCGAAGGAGCGCCACTATGGCCGCCACGCAGGAAGAGATCGTCGCCGGTCTCGCGGAGATCGTGAACGAGATCGCCGGTATCCCGGTCGAGGACGTCAAGCTGGACAAGTCCTTCACCGACGACCTGGACGTGGACTCCCTGTCCATGGTCGAGGTGGTCGTCGCCGCCGAAGAGCGCTTCGAGGTCAAGATCCCGGACGACGACGTCAAGAACCTGAAGACGGTCGGCGACGCCGCGGAGTACATCGCGAAGCACCAGTCCTGACCCTGGCCGAGGGCTGAACGCGCTGGTCGCCGCCTTGCGGTGACGCCGTACATATTCAGTGCACCCCCTACACGTGGAGAATGAATTCCTGTGAACTCGACCAATCGCACCGTGGTCGTCACCGGTATCGGCGCAACCACACCGTTGGGTGGCGACAGCGCGTCAACCTGGGAGGGTCTGCTCGCCGGACGCTCCGGAGCCAGGCTCCTGGACGACGAGCGCTTCGCCGAGCTGCCGGTACGGATCGCCGCCACCGCGGCGGTCGACCCGAGTGAGGTCCTGCCCCGGCCGCTCGCCCGCAAGCTGGACCGGTCGGCGCAGTTCGCGCTGATCGCCGCCCGTGAGGCCTGGGCGGACGCCGGTTACACCGCCCCCGCCGGGGACGAGGGACCCATCGAGCCCGAGCGGCTCGGCACGGTCGTCGCGTCCGGCATCGGCGGTGTGACCACCCTGCTCGACCAGTACGACGTACTGAAGGAGAAGGGCTCGCGGCGGGTCTCCCCGCACACCGTGCCCATGCTCATGCCGAACAGTCCCTCGGCCAACGTGGGCCTGGAGGTGAACGCCCGCGCGGGCGTCCACTCCACCGTCTCCGCCTGCGCCTCGGGCGCCGAGGCCATCGGCTACGCCGTGGAGATGATCCGCACCGGCCGCGCCGACGTCGTCGTCGCCGGCGGCACGGAGGCGGCGATCCACCCGCTGCCCGTGGCGGCGTTCGCGAGCATGATGGCCATGTCCAAGAACAACGAGGACCCCGAGCGCGCCTCGCGCCCGTACGACAAGGGCCGGGACGGCTTCGTCCTCGGCGAGGGCGCCGGTGTGGTCGTGCTGGAGTCGGCGGAGTTCGCCGCCCGGCGCGGTGCCCGCGTCTACTGCGAGGTGCTGGGGCAGGGCCTGTCGGCCGACAGCCACCACATCGCCCAGCCGGAGCCCGGGGGCCGCGGCATCGCCGCCGCCCTGCGGAACCTGCTGGACAGCTCCGACCTCAAGCCCGAGCAGATCGTGCATCTGAACGCGCATGCCACCTCGACCCCGCAGGGCGACGTGGCGGAGATCAAGGCGCTGCGCCAGGTCCTCGGCGACGACCTCGACCATGTCGCCGTCTCGGCGACCAAGTCGATGACGGGTCATCTGCTGGGCGGCGCCGGCGGCATCGAGACGGTGGCGACGGTGCTGGCGCTGTACCACCGGACCGCCCCGCCGACCATCAACTGCGACGAGCTGGACCCGGAGGTCGACGCCGACGTCGTGCGCGGTGCGCCGCGCGCGCTGCCGGAGGGCACGATCGCCGCGATCAACAACTCGTTCGGCTTCGGCGGCCACAACGTGGTCCTGGCGTTCCGGTCGGTCTGACACCCGTACCGCCGTACCGCTCATGCCGAAGGCCCGTGCCCCCCGGGGTGCGGGCCTTCGGCCGTCGCGGCACCGCCGGGCGAGGCGCTTCAGACGACCTGGTGCAGCCAGCGGACCGGGGCGCCCTCACCCGCGTACCGGAACGGCTCCAGCTCGTCGTCCCAGGGCTTGCCCAGCAGCTTCTCGATCTCGGCCGCGAGTCCCGTCCCGTCCCGCGCGGACCGCTCCAGCGCCGCCCGCAGCCGGTCCTCGGGGATGAGGATGTCGCCGTGCATCCCGGTGACGGCGTGGAAGATCCCCAGCTCGGGGGTGGCGCTGTACCGCTCGCCCTCGGCCTGGGCGCACGGCTCGGCGGTCACCTCGAACCGCAGCAGATGCCAGCCGCGCAGGGCGGACGCCAGCCGGGCCGCCGTCCCCGCCTCGCCCCGCCAGGAGAACTCGGCCCGCAGGGTGCCCGGCGCGGCGGGCTGGCGGACCCAGTCCAGCTGGACCCGTACCCCGAGGACGCCCGCGACCGCCCATTCGACATGCGGACAGAGCGCGCGCGGGGCGGAATGAACGTACAGAACGCCACGTGTCGTCACCGGGACCTCCAGTGTGGGACGAGGATCGCCTTCCCAGCGGCCTCAGTAAACAGCATCGGGAGTTAATCTCCACAAAAGGGACAGTATGTGACGTGATGTAATTTACCGAAACGCCGGGCCGTCGGGCCGCCGGAGGCGAAGCCTCCGCGCCGGCGGGGATCCAGACCGGGGACCGACCGGGAACCGACGGGGAAAAGCTACCGTGCACGGCTGCCCCCGGGGTGACGTAATCTCGGTCCCGGAGCCGTACGCACCATGCTTTCACTCGGCAGGACCTCGGGGGCAGTCGATTCGGAGGGGAAACCGGGATGGACGAGACCCAGGGGGTCGCAGTGGGTTCGCGGGGCCGGACGGGCCGGCGGGCAGGACGAGCGCCACGGGGGCGCGGAGCCGGGGTGGCACTGGCCGCCGCCGCGGTGCTCACCACGGGGACGCTGACGGCATGTGACGCGTCGTCCGACAGCCAGACCCACGGGGCGCCCGCCAAGAAGCGCACCGCCCCCGTATGGAACCGCAGCCCCGACTCGATCGCCGCCGTCGGCGACTCCATCACGCGCGCGTTCGACGCCTGCCTGGTGCTCTCGGACTGCCCCGAGGCGTCCTGGGCGACCGGCACCGACAAGGGCGTGCGCAGTCTGGCGATGCGGCTGATCGGCGGGGAGCCGGCCACGATCGCCCAGCGGAGCTGGAACTTCGCCCGGACCGGCGCGCAGGTCGCCGATCTCACCCGGCAGATGACGCAGGCGGGCAAGCGCCGACCCGAACTGGTGACGGTGCTCGTCGGCGCCAACGACGCCTGCGCGCAGACGGCGGGGACGATGACCCCCGTCGCGGACTTCCGGGCCTCCTTCAGCGGGGCGATGCGGGAGTTGCGGCGTACGGCGCCGAAGGCCCAGGTGTACGTCTCCAGCGTGCCCGATCTGCACCGGCTCTGGGCCACCGGCAAGGACGACCCGCTGGGGCGGGCGGTGTGGAAGCTGGGCATCTGCTCCTCGATGCTGGGCGACGCGGAGGACACCAGCGCCCGGGCGGAGCGGCGCCGCGCCGACGTCCAGGAGCGGGTGGTGGCCTACAACGACGTCCTGAAGGACATCTGCGCCAAGGACACCCGCTGCCGCTACGACGGCGGGGCGGTGTTCGACTACCGCTTCGGGGAGAAGCTGCTGAGCCGGTGGGACTGGTTCCATCCGAGCAAGGACGGCCAGGGCGTGCTGGCGGACATCGCCTATCGGAACATCACGGCGGAACGGCCGCCGGTGTAGCCGCCTTTCGCCGCGGGGGGCGCCGGAACCGGCGGCGTGCGGTGATCGTCCTCCTGGTCTGAGCGGGGCTGGCCAGAAGGACGATCATCCGGTGATACTTCCGCCACCCCTCGACGGAAGGATTCCGTATGTCCCCGATACGTGCCCGCGCCACCGTGGCCGGCACAGCGTTCGCCGCCGCTCTCGTCCTGGCCGTGCCGGGCCCGGCGGCGGCCGCGCCGGCGCCGGGCCCGGAAGGCGGCCCGCGGGCCGCCGTCGCCCCGACGGTGGAGGAGGCCCGGCTGTCGCTGGCCGTCCCCCAGGAGATCCTGCGGCGGAGCGGATTCGCGCCGGTGGCACCGGAGTTCGGCCGCGCGCTCCAGCGGGCCGGCTCGTACGGGCAGGCCCGCAGGGTGGTCGACCGCCATGCCTCGGAGCTGTGGGAGCGGGCGGTGGACCGGGCCCAGGGGCGCGGCCCCGCGCTGGGCGATCTGAGCCGCGACGACGACCGTCCGCTGTACTGGGCACGGCTGGGGATGACCCGCGAACTGCGCCAGTGGCAGCCGTCGTTCCCGCTGACCGGGGAGCGGCGGGCCGCCCTGCTGGCGGGCCTGGAGCGGTCCTCGCGCGGCCAGGACTCGATGGACTTCCCCGAGCGTGGGCGCGGGGACGGGCACCGGGGCAAGGCGCTGAAGCGGGTCGTGGTGACGGGCTTCGACCCCTTCACGCTCGACCGGGACATCCGGATCAGCAATCCGTCGGGGGCCACCGCGCTGGCGCTGGACGGCACCGTGATCCGTACGGCCGGCGGCCCGGCGGTCGTCCAGGCGGCCGTCTTCCCCGTCCGCTGGCAGGACTTCGCGGACGGGACGGTGGAGCGGACCCTGCGCGAACGGCTCCCGGAGGCCGACCTGTTCACCACGGTCAGCCAGGGGCGTCCCGGCCGCTTCGACATCGAGCGCCACAACGGGGCCTGGCGCGGCGGCTTCCCGGACAACGAGAACGTCTCGCGGACGGAGACGGTCCCGGTGGCCGACCCGGCCACGCAGCCGCAGTGGACGCGCTCCACGCTGCCGGTGGCGGCGATCACGGCCGCGCCCACGGGGCGTTTCCCGGTGCTCGACAACACCTCCGTGCAGGAGATCCCGGCGGGCGGCAGTACGCCGGTCGTCAGCCCCGGCGGGCCGACGCCGGGGTCCGTGGCCCGTCAGGGCGGCGGCGGGAACTACCTGTCGAACGAGATCGCGTACCGGGCGACGCTGCTGCGGGACCGGCTGGGTCTGGACACCCCGGGCGGCCATGTCCACACGCCGGTGCTGGAGTTCGGCGCGGGGAACACCACCGAGATCACCGACCCGGCCTTCCTGAAGAACCGGCAGGACATCGTGGGCCAGGTGCGGGAGATCATCGAGGTGGCGGCCGGGGCGTGAGCCGAGGGGCGTGACACGACGGGGGTCCGGCGGTCGCCGCCGGGCCCCTTTCGTACGGCCGGGGCCCGCCGGTGAAACGTATCGGCGGTCCCGCTGGGGGCCGTTGGCGCGGACCCGGCGTCCGATCATGGTTCCGCGGTGTCCGGCCAGGGGTAGCGTTCTGAGGTGCCACGGCAAAGCCGCCCGGGGCGCAGCGACCGTCAGGACGGGCGAGAAGACCGCCGAAACCGGCAGGGGGACACGACCGTGATCAGTCAGCAGGGTGACGGAGCCATCCGGAGCGGGGGGCGCCGGTGAGTGGCCAGGAAGCGCACGAGGCACGGTTGCTCCCCTGGTCGACGCCCGAGGGCAAACCCTGCTATCTCGACAGCGACGGCAGTGGTTACATCTCCCGGGTCGCCGACACCATCGAGAGCGTCCAGCTCGGTCTGGCGGGTGATCTGCTCGACCACGCCGACGACCTGCTCGCGGAGGACGAGATCCCGCCCGACCAGCTCCGGCTGGTGATGGCCCAGCTGACGGAGGCCCTGCGGAACGTGCACCGGATCGCGCAGAGCCGGGGCGCGCGGCTGCCGCTCGACCCGGACGGCTATCCCTGACCCGGGCCGCCGGTGCCGGACCGGGCCGACCCGGGTGATCATGGGGGGATGAAGGCAGCCGCAGCGCAGTTCTCCCCCGTACCCGCCGATGTCGAGGGCAACGCCCGGACCGTCGCCGGACTCGTCCGGTCGGCCGCCGGGCGCGGTGCCCGGCTCGTGGTCTTCGCCGAACTGGCGCTGACCGGCTACGACCTGGAGCTGATCGCCGCGGATCCCGGTCTGTGGCTGACCGAGGACGACGCCCGGCTGGAGCCGGTGCGGCGGGCCTGCCGGGAGACGGGGACGGCGGCCGTGGTCAACGCGGTGGTCCGCACGGACGGGTCGCGCCCCGCGATCACCTCGCTGGTCGTCGGCCCGGCGGGGACCCTGCTGACCCGGTACGACAAGCGGCATCTGCACGGCCGGGAGCTGGAGCTGTTCCAGGCGGGCGAGCGGGACGGGCGGTTCGTCCTCGACGGGGTCGGGGTGGCGCTCGCGGTCTGCTACGACAACCGCTTCCCCGAGCTGGCCGAGCGGGCGGCCGCGGACGGCTGCACGGTGTACGCGGCCAGTTCGGCGCTGGAGCGGGGGAACGACTCGTTCACGACCGTCTATCCGGTCCGCGCCCGGGAGTTCGGGCTCCAGGTCGTCCTGGCCAATCTGGTGGGCGACTGGGAGGTCGGGCCGTGCCCCGGCGACAGCGCGGTGTGGGGTCCGGACGGCACCCTGCTGGCCACGGCGGGCGGGTCGGATCCGGGCCTCGCGGTGGCGCAGGTCCCGGATCCGGTGAGCCGCTGACCGGCTAGCCGGCGTACGGATTGCCGGGGACGGGGCCGCCGCCCTGCTGGTACGGGGTGCCCTGCGGGTGCGGGGTGCCCTGGGCGTACAGGTGGCCGGGGTCCTGGTCCGGGGCGGCCCGGTCCGGGCCCGCGTCCACGGCGTCGCCGTCCCCGGGGGCGTCCGGCCGCAGCTCGCGCACCATCAGGGTCGCTCCCGCCACCGCGCCCGGCATCAGGAACACCGCCACGAACGGCACCAGGAAGGCCAGGGCCAGCGGCACCCCGAAGCCCAGCGTCATCATCCGCCGCTCCCGCAACAGCCGCAGCCGTTCCTTCAGTTCGACGCCGCGCCGCTGGAGGGCGACCGCCGCCAGCTCCTCCGTGAGGAAGTAGCCGGTGACGCAGAACCCGAGGACGGGGACGACGGTCTGCCCGACGACCGGGATGAATCCGGCGGCGAAGAGCAGCACCCCGTACAGCCCCACCCGGATCAGGATCCGCAGCGAGTCGCGGCCGGAGATCCACAGGTCGCGCCAGAGCGGCAGTCCCGACTCGGGGACGTGCCCGCCCTCGCCGCGGTCCACGTCCTCGGAGAGCGATTCGTAGAACGGCTGCCCGACCAGCAGGGTGACGGCCGTGAACGTGATCACCGCGAGGAAGAGTCCGAGCACCCAGAGCAGGGCGGTCAGAAAGCCCCGGAAGAGGCCGAGCCAGGGCGAGGACCAGTCGTCGGCGAACGGCGTGGCCCAGCCGATCAGGTCGCTGCCGCCCCAGGCGAGCGCGGCGAACGCGGCCGCGTACAGGAGAAGTGTCACCAGGCCGGGCAGCAGTCCGATGCCGAGCCGGCGGCCTCGGCTGCCGACCCAGCGCTGGCCCTTGATCAGATAGCCGAAACCCACCCCAAGATCGCGCATGGGGCCACCTTATCGGGCGCCACCGCACCCGCCCCGGGGGTGTTTCTTGGTGGTGACAGGGTGGTGACACGAAAAATCAAGCCCTTGATTGTTGCCGTGACCTGGCGGTAAACCCTCCGTCAGCGGCAACCGCGGTCCGGCGACGGTCCACGGTGGTCCGCCCCCGACCCACGGAGGTACCACGCATGGGCATATCCAGACCTGTTCTGGCCGCCACCGCCGCGCTCACCGGCGTCGTCCTGCTGGCCCCGGTCCCCGCGACCGCCGTCCCCGGCCAGCCGCCCCAGCCGGAGGGCACGCACCCCGTCCGCGACCGGGGCAACGCCGACCCGGTCTTCACGAAACTGCCGCGTGCGGCCGCCGCCGCGGAGGCCCCGGCCGCGCGGAGCCACCAGACCGGCACCGCCTACCCCCGGCGCACGGTGCTGACGGTCCCGCCGGTCAACGCGGCGGACAAGTCCATCAAGCTGGGCCTCGCCCCGTACCACTCCCTCGCTCCCCGCCTCAACGAACTCCAGAAGCTCGGCGACCGGGTGAGCGTGGAGCTGGCCGGGAAGTCCGCCACCGGGCGCGATCTCTATCTCGTCACCGTCACCGCGCCGGAGAGCGCCGCCCAGGTCCGCGACCAGGAGCGGATGCGGGAGCGGATCGAGAACTCCCCGGCGTCGGCGGCGCGCGACCGGCGGATCGCCGCCACGTACAAGACGCCCGTCTTCTTCAACAACAACATCCACGGGAACGAGTGGGAGGGCACCGACGCGGCCCTGAAGCTCATCGAGGAGCTGGCGAAGGCCAACGACGCGAAGACCCGGGAGCTGCTGGCGAAGAACCGGATCCATCTCAATGTGAGCGCCAACCCGGACGGCCGGGTCGCCGGGACCCGGGCCAACGCCCAGGGCTTCGACCTGAACCGGGACTTCATCACCGCCACCCAGCCCGAGACCCGGGCCATCCGGAAGATCGCCATCGAGAAGCAGCCCGCCGTGATGCTCGATCTGCACGGCTATGTCAACGGCACGCTGATCGAGCCGACGACCCCGCCGCACGGCGAGAACTACGAGTACGACCTCTTCCTGAAGAACTCCTACGCCAACGCGCTGGGCATGGAGAAGGCCGTCAACGCACTCGGCTACACGGAGGCGAAGGACGGTGTCCGGCCGGCCGAGATCCCCTTCCGGGACTGGGCGGAGGGCTGGGACGACTGGCCGCCGATCTTCACCCCGCAGTACATGCCCTTCCAGGGGGCGGTGGCCTCGCACACCATCGAGTTCCCGATGCGGGTCAACAACCGGGACTACGACGCCCTGCCGGTGGCGGAGCTGCGCCGGCGGTCCGCGATCAACACCGACATCGCGGGCGCGGCCATGCGGGCGACGCTGGAGTACACCCGTACCCACCGCGGTTCGCTGATCGCCGACCAGATCGAGACCTTCCGGCGGGGCGCGGCGGGTGAGGCGCAGCGGACGATCTCGCCGGAGACCGTGCCGGGCGTGCCCGGTATCGGCCCGGAGGACGTCTACACGGCGACCTTCCCCCGCGCGTACGTCATCCCGGCGGGGCGCGGCCAGCGCAGCGCGGTGGCGGCGGCCCGGCTGGTGGACCATCTGGTCGCCAACGATGTCCGCGTGGAGCGGGCGGTGCTGCCGTTCCGGCTGGACGGGACGGTCCACGCGGCCGGTTCGTACGTGGTCGACATGCGCCAGCCCAAGCGCGGCATCGCCAATGTGATGCTCGCGGACGGCCGGGACATCAGCGCCGACGTGGCGGCGATGTACGACATCTCGGGGTGGAGCCTCGGCCGGCTGTGGGGCGCGACCGTGCACCGGGCCGAGCGGGGGGAGCTGCGGCTGCTGAGCCGTACGGTCCGGGAGGCGGCGCCCACCGGTTCGGTCGCGCACCGGGGCGACCTGCGGCTGGAGCTGTCCGACCCCAAGGAGCTGGAGGCGGTGAACGCGCTGCTGGCGCAGGGCGTCGCGGTCCGGCGTACGGGGGACGGCGCGGCGATCGTGGCGGCGTCGGCGCGCACGAAGGCGGAGCGGCTCGCCGAGCGGCTCGGTGTGCGTTTCACGGCGGCGCGGGAGCGGGGCACGACCGCGCTGGAGCGGACCCGGGTGGCGGCGTCGGTGACGGCGGGCGAGCTGTTCGCGCTGCGGGAGATGGGCTTCGACGTGGTGCCCGTGTCGACGTCCGTCCTGAACGCGGGCTTCGACTGGAAGGGCGTGGACTCGCTGATCGTCTCGACGGGTCTGAGCCACGCCGCTCTGACGCCGGCGGCGCGGGACGCGTTCACGCGGAGCGGGGTCGGCGTGGTCGGTGTCGGCACCGGCGGCGCGGCCTTCACCGGTGCGGCGGGGCTGCTCGACGCCACGGCGGTGGCGGGCAACGGGGACGCGAACGGCGTGGTCCGGGTGGTCAACAAGGGCGGCACGATCACGGGTGGCACGCAGCCGCACGCGTTCGTCTACGAGCCGGTCTGGTTCACGGGCCTCGGCAAGGGCGTCCGGGTGGACCAGGCGTACGGCGGCGGCAATCCGCTGCTGTCGGGCCACTGGCGGGCGACCGCCGATGGGACGGGCGGTCCGGCGGACGCGGCGGGGAAGCCGTCGGTCGTCAGCGGGACGTCGGCAAGCGGGGTGCCGGTGACGCTGTTCGGTACGGAACCGCTCTTCCGCAGTCACCCGAAGGGTACGTTCGCGCAGGTGGGACGGGCTCTGCTGAACCACTGACCTGCTGGTGAACGCCTGAGGGCCGTGCTCCCCGTGGTGACGGGGGGCACGGCCCTCAGGCATGGTCCGTGGCGGGCGGAGGGGCCGACGGTCCGGGCCAAGGGGTCAGATGGAGACGACCATCTTGCCCGTGTTCCGGCCGCGCATCATGCCGATGAACGCCTCGTAGCCGTTCTCGATGCCCTCGACGACGGTCTCGTCGTACGTCAGCTCCCCGGAGGCCAGCCAGCCGGCCACGTCCTTGACGAACTGGGGCTGGAGGTTGCGGTGGTCGTTGACGAGCAGGCCCTCCAGGCGCAGCCGCTTCATGATGATCAGCGGCAGGTTGCGCGGTCCGGGCGCGGCCTCGGTCTCGTTGTAGACCGAGATCATGCCGCAGATGGCGACGCGGCCGTGGACGTTGAGCGAGGTGAGGGCCGCTTCCAGGTGGTCGCCGCCGACGTTGTCGAAGTAGACGTCGATGCCGTCGGGGGCGGCCTTCGGCAGCTGCTCCGCGACCGGGGCGTCCTTGTAGTTGAACGCGGCGTCGAAGCCGTACTTCTCCGTCAGCAGCGCGACCTTCTCGGCGGAGCCGGCGGAGCCGATCACCCGCGAGGCGCCCTTGATCCGCGCCAGCTGGCCGACCAGGCTGCCGACCGCGCCGGCGGCGCCGGAGACGAAGACGGAGTCGCCCTCCTTGAAGCCGGCGACCTCGAAGAGGCCCGCGTACGCGGTGAGTCCGGGCATGCCGAGGACGCCGAGGTAGGCGGAGAGCGGGGCGAGGCCCGGGTCGACCTTGGTGGCCTGCCCGGCCGGGACCTCGGCGTACTCGCGCCAGCCGAGGAAGTGCAGCACGTGGTCGCCGACGGCGAAGCCCTCGGCCGCCGAGGCGACGACCTCACCGACCGCGGCGCCCTCCATGGGGTGGTCGAGCTGGAAGGGGGGCATGTACGACTTCACGTCGTTCATCCGGCCGCGCATGTACGGGTCGACCGAGAAGTGGCTGTTGCGCACCAGGATCGTGCCCTGGGCGGGCTCGGTCACGGGGACCTCGCGCAGGGCGACGTCCTCCTCCTTGGGCCAGCCGTGCGGGCGGGCGACGAGATGCCATTCACGACCGGTCGCGGGGAGTGCGGACATGGCTGGGTGGCCTCCTGCGTTCTCTGTGCTGCGGGTATTTATTTCAGGTTGTGAAACAACCATGCTCCTTCATATTTCATGTTGTCAAGTATCGGAGTAGGCTGGGTGTCATGGCCAGCAGCTCACGTCCGGATCCGCTCACCCTCGACGTCATCGACCTCATCGGCACGGTCGTGGCCCGCTATACGGCGGAGTACGACCACGCCGCCGCGCAGTACGCGCTGACCGGCTCCCAGGCGAAGGTGCTGGGGCTGCTCTCCCTGGAGCCCCTGCCGATGCGCCGGATCGCCCAGCGGCTGAAGTGCGAGCCCTCGAACGTCACGGGGATCGTGGACCGGCTGGAACTGCGCGGTCTGGTGGAGCGGCGGCCCGATCCGCACGACCGCCGGGTCAAGGTCGCCGCCGCGACCGAGGAGGGCGTGGGCACGGTCGGCAGGCTCCGCGAATCCCTGGACTTCGCGCGGGAGCCGCTGGGCCGGCTCTCCGAGGAGGAGCGGCGGACCCTGCGGGATCTGCTGCTGCGGATGCTGGGCGAGGAACCGGGCGACCGCGGCCCGGGGACACAGGAGACACCACAGACACCGGAGGCATCGGGCACCGGCACCGGCGGCCACTGACCCGTCCCGCCCTCCCGCCGGGACGGCAGGATGGCGGGACGGCAGGATGGCGGGACGGCAGGATGGCGGGACGGCAGGATGGCGGGCATGACGACCGCCTCGCCCCTCGGGCCGCTCGACTTCCAGCTCGTCCTGCTCCGCCGGATGGCCGACTTCCAGCCGGAGCTGGTCGAGGAAGCCCGCCGCGAGCTGGACGTCTCCACCGCACGGATGCGCGAGGCCAACCGCCGCTGGCAGGCGCTCGTCCACGCGCCCCGGGGCCGGGGCGCGCTCGGCCGCTACCGGTCGGTGCTCGGCCCGCCGGAGCACCGGGAGCGGCGCCGGATCGGCGACCTGGAGTGCGAGGCGCTGCGCTGGCCGGTGCCCCTGTGGCCCTCGCTGCGCTTCGAGGTGCTGGCCGACGCCCGGTCCGCGGCGGTGTGGAACGAGTGGCTGGTACGGGCCCCGGGGGCACCCGCCCCCGCCCTGCGCACCGCCGCCGATCTGACCCCGTGGTCCTGCGTGGTGGACGAGGTGGCGCGCGCGTTCGGCCCGGCGGCCCCGCTGGAGGGGTCGGCGCCCACCCGGTGGCGGCTCGCGCTGACCCTGCCGGGCGGGGAGCGGGCGGTGGCCGAGTTCACCTGGGGCCTCCTCCAGCGCCTCGCCTGACCCCCGGACCGCCCCCGGACCACCCCCGGACCACCCCCGGACCCCGCTCCCGAGGGGGCCGCGGCGCGGAGCCCTCCCCCGTACCCGGTCAAGCGGACACACCGTCATCTGGCGGAATGTCAGCGCCGTACCCCCCGACCGGCCCACTCAGCGCGCGCCGCCGCACCCCCCGCCGGACGATGCCTTCAGGGACCGCACCGGGGAAGGATCCGTCGTGACCGTCAGTCTTGACCAGCTGCGCCGCTGCCACATCGCCGTCGATCTGGGCGCGGCCCGCACCAGGGTCTTCGTCAAGGGCGTCGGACTCGTCGTGGACGAGCCGAGCGTCGCCGCCGTGAACACCCGCAACGGCGCGCTCATCGCCGTCGGCGCGCTCGCCGAGAAGATGACCGGCCGCACCCCCGACTACATCCGCGTGGTGCGCCCGATCTCCGGCGGCACCGTCGTGGACATCGAGATGGCCCAGCGGATGATCCGCCACCTCCTCGGCGAGAAGCTCCGCCGCCAGCTGCGCCGCAAGCCCCGGCTGCGGGCCGCCGCCTGCACCCCCCATCTGAGCGACCCGCTCGCCCAGCGGGCCTCCGTGGAGACCCTGGTCGGACTGGGCGCACGCCGGGTGGAGCTGGTGGACACCCTGATCGCCGCCGCCGTCGGCTGCGGGCTCCCGGTGGAGCAGCCCACCGCCACCATGATCATGGTGTGCGGGGCGGCCACCACCCAGATCGCGGTCCTCTCGCTGGGGTCCATCGTCACCGCCGAGCGGATCCCGGTCGGCGGCAACGTCATCGACAACGCGGTGATCCAGCATCTGCGGACCCAGCACGAGCTGATGCTGCCGAGCCAGTCCGTACGCCCGCTCCAGGTCGCGTTGCACGGCAACGGGCTCCACTCGCACGGGCCGGAGTCCACCGAGATCCACGGCCGGGACGTCGCCACCGGCCTCGCCCGCTCCGTCCAGGTCGACACCGCCGCCGTACGGAACGCCATCCACACCCCGCTGACGTCGGTCATCGACGGCATCGGCAAGGTGCTGCGGGACTGCCCGCCCGACCTGGTCGCCGACCTCGCCGACCGGGGGATCACGATGGTCGGCGGGAGCGCCCTGCTGCCCGGCTTCGACCAGATGCTGCGGGACGCCACCGGGATGCCGGTACAGATCGCGGACCGGCCGGACGTCTGCGCCGTGCTCGGTCTCGGGGCGATGCTGGAGGGCAGGATCCAGCCACTGGCGCTCAGTACGCTGCCGGAGGTGGAGGAGTGAGCCCCGGGACGGCTGGGGCGGGGTGAGCGGACCGGACCGGCCGGGCGGGCCCGAAGGACCGGGCACGGGGGACGGCAACGGGAATGGGAATGGGAATGGGAATGGGGACGGCAACGGGCCCCGGCTGCCCCGGCTCCTCGAAGCCGTCCTCGGCGTCGGCACCGACCTCGGCCTCGCCGAGACGCTCCAGCGCCTGGTGGACACCGCGACCGAGCTGACCGGCGCCCGCTACGGCGCCCTCGGCGTGATCGACGCCGAACGCGACACCCTCAGCGCGCTGTACACCTCGGGCCTGACCGAGGAGGAGCGGGACCGGATCGGCGCGCTCCCCGGCGGCGGCTCGGGCCTGGTCGGACTGCTGCTGCGGGAGCCCCGGCCGCTCCTGATCCACGACCTGTCGGCCGACCCCCGCTCCTCCGGCGTCCCCGAGGGCCACCCCCCGATGAACGATCTGATCGGGGTGCCGATCCGGGTCGAGTCCGAGGTCTTCGGCAATCTCTACCTCTCCGGGAAGCACGAGGGCGCCTTCACCGGGGAGGACATGGCCGTCCTGCGGGTCCTCGGCTCGCAGGCGGGGATCGCGATCGGCAACGCCCGGCTGTACGGGACGGCCCGGCAGCGCGAGCGCTGGATCGAGGGCGCGGCGGCCGTCACCACCGCGCTGCTGACCGGGGTGAGCCCCGAGGACGCCCTGCGGACCGTCGCCGAACAAGCCAGGATGCTCGCGGACGCGGCGGCCGGCGTGGTGCTCCAGCCCACCGGCGACGGCGGGATGGAGATCGTCGTCGCGAGCACCCCGGACGCAGCGGACGAGGACGGGAGGGACGGCACGGACGGTCTCGTCGGCGTCACCATCGCCCCGGGCTCCCCCGTCCTCGTCCAGCTCCTCGGCGGTGAGCCCGTCTTCGTCGACGACTCGGCGTCCGACCCCCGGATGACCACCTCGGTACGGTCCCGCTTCGGCCCCTCGATGATGCTGCCGCTCCAGAGCGGGGGGCGGCTGATCGGCACGCTCGCGCTGCCCCGGTCCCGGCAGGGGCGTCCGTACACCGCCGTGGAACGGCTGCTGGCCTCGCAGTTCGCCTCCCAGGCGGCACTGGCCCTGGTGCTCGCGGACGCCCAGCAGGACCGGGCCAGGCTCGCGGTGTACGAGGACCGCGACCGGATCGCCCGGGATCTGCACGACCTGGTGGTGCAGCGGCTGTTCGCGACCGAGATGATGCTGGAGTCGACCCGGCGGCGGGCGGCCGGCGAGGACCCCGCCGCCGACGAGCTGCTGGGCCGGGCCGTGGACGAGCTGGACTCGACCATCCAGGAGGTGCGGACGGCGATCGTCGCGCTCCAGCAGCCGCCCGCCGACGCCCCGGCGGGCCTGCGCGGCCTGGTGCTGCGGGAGACGTCGGGCGCGGCGGCGGTCCTCGGCCTCCGGCCGTCGGTGCGGTTCGTGGGCGCCGTGGACACCCTCGTGCCCGAGGCCGCCGGGCGGCGGCTGCTGACGGCGCTGCGGGAGGCGCTCGCGGCGGTACGGGAGCGGGCGGAGGTGTCGTCCGTGACGGTGGAGGTCGACGCGACGACCCGGCCGGGCGACGGGCGGCCGGGGGTGCGGCTGACGGTGACGGACGACGGCCTGCGCGGCGGGTCCGGGGACCGGGGCACGACGGTCGCCCGCGAGTTCCCGTACTGACCGTCTCCGCACCGTCCGAAGGACCTAGGCTGCGGGCGCGAGGACATGATCCGGATCGTCTCCACGGAGACCTCCACGGCCCCGGAGAGGGAGAACAGCGAGTGAGCGATCTCTTCCCCGCCCTGTACACCGCGCCCGAACGGCCCGCGCTCCGCTTCGACGGACGGCGGCTGACCTACGGGCGGCTGGCCCGGGCCGCCACCGCCCTGGCGGCCCGGATCGCCGGGGCCGACCGGGTCGCGCTCTGGGCCACCCCCACCCCGGAGGCGGTCGTGGGCGTGGTCGCCGGGCTGCTCGCCGGCGTACCGGTGGTGCCGCTGAACCCGCGTACGGGGGAACGCGAACTGGCGCACATCGTCGCGGACAGCGCGCCGTCGGTGGTGCTGGTCTGCCCCGGCGTGCCCCTGCCGCCCCTGCTCGGCGCGCTGTTCACCATCGAGGTGAGCACCGGCGTGAGCGACGGGGTGAGCGACGGGGTGAGCAGCGAGGTGAGCGACGGGCCGGCGGCGGGAAGGGCCCGGGAGCACGACCCGCTCTCCCCCGCGCTGGTCGTCTACACCTCGGGCACCACCGGCCCGCCCAAGGGCGCGGTCCTGCCCCGGCGGGCGATCGCCGCGAATCTCGACGCGCTCGCCGAGGCATGGGCGTGGACCGGCGACGACGTCCTGGTGCACGCGCTGCCGCTGTTCCATGTGCACGGGCTGGTCCTGGGCGTCCTGGGGCCGCTGCGCCGGGGCGGCGAGCTGCGCCACCTGGGCCGGTTCTCGGCGGCGGGCGTGGCACGGGAGCTGGCGGACGGCGGCACGATGCTGTTCGGCGTGCCGACCATGTACCACCGGCTGGCGGAGGTCGTCGACGACGATCCGGCGCTGCGGCGGGCGCTGGCGGGCGCCCGGCTGCTGGTCTCCGGCTCGGCGGCGCTGCCCCTGCGCGACCACAGGCGAATCAAAGCGGCGACGGGCCGCCGGGTGATCGAGCGGTACGGCATGACCGAGACGCTGATCACCACGAGTGTGCGGCCGGACGGGGACGCGCGGCCGGGCTCGGTCGGGCCGCCGCTGAGCGGTGTCGGGCTGCGGCTGGTGGACGACGACGGCACGGTCCTCGACGCGGCCGACGGGGAGACCATCGGCGAAGTGCAGGTCCGGGGCGAGCAGTTGTTCCGGGGCTATCTGAACCGGCCCGACGCGACCGCCGCCGCGCTGGACGGCGACTGGTTCCGTACCGGCGACATGGCGGTGCGGTACGCGGACGGCTCGGTGCGGATCGTCGGCCGCCGGGCCACCGACCTGATCAAGAGCGGCGGGTACAAGATCGGGGCGGGGGAGATCGAGAACGCGCTGCTGAACCACCCCGGGGTGCGGGAGGCCGCCGTCACCGGCGAGCCCGACGACGATCTCGGGGAGCGGGTGGTGGCCTGGGTCGTCGCGGCGGAGGGCGCGGACCGGCCGTCGGCGCGGGAGCTGTCGGACCATGTGGCGGACCAGCTGGCACCGCACAAGCGGCCCCGCGACGTCCGGTTCCTGCCGGAGCTGCCCCGTAACGACATGGGCAAGGTCATGAAGCGGGCGCTGACGGCCCCCGCGCCCTGACTCCTCATCCTGGCGCCGGGACCGTGACCCTGCCGCCGGACCGTCCCCGGCGCCTGGCCGGGCCCCGGCGCCGGGGCTCTCGTACCCCACCCCACCTGCGGTGATGCCTCTTCGGCGCGCGCGGCCGGGAGGGGGCGCCTAGCGTGATGGTGCGGGATGCGTTTCCCGTACCCCGGAACGCGCGAGGACGAGAAGGCGGTGGCGCCATGGCCGTACGACCGGAGGGCACCCCCTGCTGGGCCGACGCGATGGTCACGGATCTCGCGGCGGCCAAGGACTTCTACGGCGGGTTGCTGGGCTGGGAGTTCGGCGAGAGCGCCGCCGAGTACGGGCACTACACGGAGGCCACGGTGGGCGGCGAGCCGGTGGCGGCGATCCATCCGCGGCCGCCGGGCGACGGCGGGATACCCGCGTGGAACCTGTACTTCGCCACGCCGGACGCCCGGGCGACGGCGGAGCGGGTCCGGGAGCACGGCGGCACGGTGACGATGGAGCCGATGCCGGTCGGCCCGTTCGGCACGATGGTCCGGGCGACCGACCCGAGCGGGGTGCCGTTCAGCGCCTGGCAGGCGGGGAGCCACGAGGGCTTCGGGCGTACGGGGGAGCCGGGCGCGTTCGTCTGGGCGGACGCGTGCACCCGCGACGCGCGCCGGGCGGACGCCTTCTTCCCGCTGGTCTTCCCGTTCGAGGTGCGGCGGATGGAGAGCGACCGGGTGGACTACCACGTCTGGAAGGTGGGCGGTGAGCCGGTCGCCGGGCGGCTGAGGATGTCGGAGAACTTCCCCGCCGACGCGGACCCGTTCATCAATGTGTACTTCGGTGTCACCGGGGTCGAGAACGCGGTCGCCACCGCCGTACGGCTCGGGGGCAGGCTCCTGTACGGGCCGATGCCCAGCCCGTTCGGGAAGTTCGCGCCGCTGATGGACCCGCAGGGCGCGGTGTTCACCGTGGTCGACACGGCCGACACGGAGGGCGGGATGCCGTCGTTCGACTGACCGCCTCCGGTGCTGCCTGTGGTGATGCCGGTGGTCACAGGGGGGTCAGGGAGACCTCGGTCGCCTTGACGGCGGTCCAGACCTCGGCGCCGTCGGTGAGCCCGAGTTCGGCGACGGCCTGCGGGGTCGTCTCGGCGACGAGGTCGGGGATCCGGGGCGAGGTGATCAGCACCCGCATCCGGCTGCCGCTCGCGGTGATCTCCCGTACGGTCCCCCGCCAGACGTTGCGCGGGCTGCCGCCGGGCCGTTCGCGGTGGACGGAGACGGCTTCGGGCGGGATCACCGCGAGGGCCGGTGTCCCCTCCGGCAGGGGCAGCGGTTCGGCGGCGGTCAGCGCCCCGCCGCCGGGCAGCAGCAGCCCGGCGCCGGTCGCCGTGCCCGCCCAGGCGTTGCGGCCCAGCATCCGCGCCACCCACGGCGAACGGGGGTGGCGGGTGACCTCGGCGGGCGGGGCGTCCTGGAGCACCCGGCCGCCGTCGAGGACGAGCACCCGGTCGGCGAGGGACAGCGCCTCCACGGGGTCGTGGGTGACGATCAGACAGACCCCGGCGAAGTCCGCGAGATGGGCGCGCAGGGTGTGCCGGACCCGGGCGCGGGTGGTCTGGTCGAGCGCGGCCAGCGGCTCGTCCAGCAGCAGCAGCCGGGGGCGGGCGGCGAGCGCGCGGGCGAGCGCGACCCGCTGGGCCTGGCCCCCGGAGAGCTGGGCCGGGCGCCGGTGGGCGAGCGTGCCGACCCCGAGCCGGTCCAGCCACTCCTGGGCGCGGCGGCGGGCCTCGGCGCGCGGGACGCCCTGGGCGCGCGGCCCGTACGCGGTGTTGCCGAGGGCGGTCAGATGCGGGAAGAGCGCGCCGTCCTGGGGGACCCAGGCGACACCGCGGCGGTGCGGGGGGAGGTGGGTGACCGGGTCGTCGCCGAGGCGCAGCCGGGCGTGGGCGCGGGGGGTGAGGCCGAGCAGGGCGCGCAGGAGGGTGGTCTTCCCGGCGCCGTTGGGGCCGACGACGGCGAGGGTGGTGCCCGGGTCGGCGGTGAGGGTGAGCCGGGTGAAGCCGGTGAGGTCGGCGTGGAGGGAGGTGGGTGCGGTGAGGGTCGGTACGAGGGTTTCCGGAGCGGTCGGTTCCGGAGCTGCCGGCTCTTGAGCTGCTGGCTCTTGAGCTGCTGGTTCCGGGGCGGGGTCGCGGCGGGGCCGGGGCTCCCCGCCGCGGGGCGTCCACCGTCCGCGCAGGGCGACGAGGACCGCCATGGCGATGACGAGCAGCAGCAGGGAGACGGCGGTGGCGGCCTCCGGGTCCTCCTGGAGCAGGAGGTAGACCTGGAGCGGCAGGGTCTGCGTGGCCCCGGGCAGATTCCCGGCGAAGGTGATCGTCGCCCCGAACTCGCCCAGCGCGCGGGCCCAGGTGAGGGCGGCCCCGGCGATCAGCCCGGGGGCGACCATGGGCAGGGTGACGGTCAGGAAGACCCGTACCGGTGACGCCCCCAGCGACGCGGCGGTCTCCTCGTACCGGGGGCGCAGCCCGCGCAGCGCGCCTTCGAGGCTGATGACGAGGAACGGCATCGCGACGAAGGTGGCGGCGACGACCGCGCCGGAGGTGTGGAAGGGGAGGACGATCCCGAAGGTCTCCTCCAGCCAGGGGCCGGCGACGCCCCGGCGGCCGAGGCCCAGCAGCAGGGCGACGCCGCCGACGGTGGGCGGCAGCACCATGGGCAGGAGCACCAGGGAGCGGACGAGGGCCTTGCCCCGGAACGGTACGCGGGCGAGCAGCCAGGCCAGCGGGATCCCGAGCACCAGGGAGAGGCCGAGCGCCCAGCAGGAGACGTACAGGGACAGCCGCAGGGCCTGGACGACCGCCGGGTCGGTGAGATCGCCGCCGAGCCGGGCCCAGTCGGTGCGGAGCAGGATCCCGGCGAGCGGCAGCAGCAGAAAGGCGATCGCGAGCAGGGCGGGCACGGTGAGCAGCAGGGGTGCCCGGGTGGGGGCGGGGCGTTTCATGGGTTGGGGTGTCTCATGGGGCGTCTCATGGGGTGGTCCCGTGCGGGGTCACGGCTTCAGGAAGCCCGCGTCCTGGAGGATGCGCTGCGCCCGGGGGCCGCTGAGCCAGGAGACGAAGGCGGCGGCCGCTTCGGGGTTCGGGGACTCCTTCAGGGTGGCGGCGGGGTAGCCGGCGATGGCGTTCTGCGCGTCCGGGACGGTGACGGCGTCGACCTTGTCGGCGGCGGACGCGGCGTCGGTGCGGTAGACGAGACCGGCGTCGGCCTCGCCGAGTTCGACCTTGGCGAGGACGGCCCGGACGTTGGGCTCCAGGGAGACGGGCGCGACCGTGAGGCGCTGGGCGTCGAGGACCTGCCGGCTGTAGCGGCCGATGGGCACCTCGGGCGCGGCGAGCACCACCTTCAGCTTGGGGTCGGCGAGGTCGCGCAGGGCGCCGACCTTGTGGGGGTTGCCCTCGCCGACGGCGATGACGAGCCGGTTGCGGGCGATGACGGTGGGCTCGCCGGTGTCGGCGGCCAGGGAGTCCATGGTCTTCGTGTCGGCGGTGACCAGGGCGTCGGCGGGGGCTCCCTGGCGGACCTGGGCGGCCAGCTCCTGGGATCCGGCGAAGGAGAAGGTGATCTTGGTGCCGGGGTGGTCCTTCTCGTAGGCGGCCCCGGCGGTGCGGAAGACGTCGGTGAGGGAGGAGGCGGCGAGGACGGTCAGTCCGGTACGGGCGCCCTTGGCGCCGCCGTCCCCGTCCCCGTCATTGTCTCCGTCGCCGTCCCCGCAGGCGGCCAGGGTGGCCACGAGGGCGGTGGTCAGGGCGGCGGCCGCGGTACGGCGGCGGATGGCGGCGGTCCTCATGGGGTGCTCCTGTCGGCGGCCGGAGTCGGGGGGCGGGGTCGAGGTCGAGGGGTCGAGGTCGAGGGGTCGGGGGGTCAGACCCGATCGATGTGGACATTGGTCGACTTGACCCGGGCGGTGGCGAGCATGCCGACTTCGAGGCCCAGTTCCTCGACGGCCTCCCGGGTGAGCAGGGAGACCAGCCGGTGCGGTCCGGCCTGGATCTCCACCTGGGCGGCGACGTCGCCGAGCTTCACGGCGGTGACGATGCCGGGGAACGCGTTGCGCGCGGAGGTGTAGGGGGTGTCGTCGTCCCCGCCGGTGCCCTGGGCCAGCTCGACGGAGAAGGCGGCCAGGTCGCGTCCGTCGACGACCCGGCGGCCGCTCTCGTCGCGGTGCGTCGCGATCCGTCCGGCGTCGGCCCAGCGGCGCGCGGTGTCGGGGCTGACGCCGAGCAGCTGAGCGGCCCGACCGATGGTGTACGACGGCATGTGCGCCAGATTAGGCGCCCGGAACCCGCAGATGCAAGGCATTTCCCCCTTCATCAGCCGCAGGTAAGACCCTGAGCTGTCGCGGTGCGGCCCTTCCGCCCCGGGCCCCGCGTCCGGCTCACCCGCCCCTCCCCGAACGGCCCACCCCCGTACCCGTACACCCGTTCCCCATTCCTCCGGTCGAGTGAACTCCGTACGGCCGGGAATCCCTCCGCAAAGCCCTCGCAGAACACTCCGGTCACTCCTCACCACCCCCGGCGAACGGCGATCCGCAGCACCACCGATGAGCCGCCGAACGGCCCCGCAGACCTCCTGCACGGATTCCTTTTCCGGCGCAACCGGAGGGAGTCCGGGCGGGGTAATTCCCTCCACCGAATGGAGCCCTACAGTAATTCCACGGAGGCGGTGGCGACATGGATTCCCACCCGTGGGCCAGGGGCTCCGGCGCTGTTCAGCGGGGTACGAGGGCGCCCCCGGCAGCGGTACGGTTCACTCCGGCGGCGGCACCACCCGCAACACACGGGGTCCATCACCCCAGGCCCCCCAGAGAACCGCATACGCTAGAAAACTTGCGCGCCAGGACACCCACAGGCGCGCGTTCCTTTCCCACTCGTCACCTTGCGCACCTTCTCGGGACGGATCTGTTTCACGCCATAGCGGATATGGAATAGCCCCTTCGTCCAGAGCAATTCCACGACAGAAAGGAATTATCATGTCTGTGGAAAATATGACTGCTGAGATGGCGGTCTCGCACGAGGTCCGGGCCCTGATCGCGGCGGAGGGCGAGGTCGACAGCTTCGGCGGCGAGACCGTCAAGGGCGCCGGGCTGCTCCTTCTCGCCCTGCTCCTGTCGGCCAACCCGCGCCGCAACGAGCCGATCGAAGACGCCTTCGGCGGCTCGGTCCAGAACCTGGCCTGCGCGGCGGCGTTCTGAGGGCATGGTCGATGACGACTCCGCATCAGCCGTCGCCGAGTTCGGTCGAGACGGCCACGTGTGTACTGGCGGGCGCGCTCACCCGGGCGCTCCAGGAGGACGGCGACACCTTCGGGGTCCGTCGTTCCCTCGACGCCTGGGGTGACCGTACGGGCGGCCTGGCCGCCGTACGCGTACTGGGCGCGGATGTGCTCACCCCGTTCGTCCTCACTGGACGTCCTCTGCCGGCCGAGGACGCGGCGCTGGTGCGGACCGCGGTGCGGGCACACCCCGCACCGCGGCATCAGCCGCTGGAAGCGGCACTGTGGGGGGCGCGGGACGCGGCGCTCGTGCGCGCGCTCGCCGCCCTGGGGGTGGACGGGGCCGCCGGCTGGGAGGGCCTGGCCCCCGCCCCGCCGTCCTCCGGCGGACTGGCCCCCGACTGGATGTCCCTGACCGCGATCCTGGTGCCGCTGGCCTCGGCCGCGCACCCCTTCACCGACGCGGTGCTCCGCTCCCAGCTCGCCGGCCGGCGCCTCGACCTCAGCCGCGGCCTGGTCCGCGCGCTGCTGCGGCGCGACCTGCTCAGCGCGGCCCGGATGGCGCGCTGGCTCGTACTCGACGCGACCACCCCCGCCGCCGCGCCGGAGCTGGTCGCCCCCGCGCTGGAGCATCTGGCGGTGCTCGGCGCCGACGATCCCCGGGTACTGCTCGAAGTGGCCGTAGCCCGCCGCCTGATGGCGCGTACAGCGTGCTGACAGATCACGAAGGAGAGGTCATGGACGCCGAAGCGGTACGCCTGGCCCGGCAGGTCAGCGAGGGCGCGGTGGAGTGGCTGGGGCGGATGCGCGGCGCCTTCGTGCTCGGTCGCGACGTACCCGACTACGAGATCGACGCGGACCAGCTCAAGGCGTTGAGCGAACTGACCCTGGGGGTGGCCACGGTCCACCGGGAAGCCGTCGCCGGAAGACAGTGCGCGGCGACCGCCGAATCCCTGCTCGACTACGCCTGGAGACAGTTCGACAAGGGGGAGCTGCTCTACCGGCTCCAGGTCTACACCCCCGCGGCCACCCACCCGATGGAGATCTACGGCCTGTTCGCCGCCGTCGGCCTGCGCCACCAGCGCATGGACGACCTGTCGGCGCATCTGATGGGGCTGCGGGCCGCCCGCTCCACCGAGCATGTGCCCAACCGCCGGCTCGCGGTCGCCGCGTCGGCCCGCAGGATCGGCGTCCCCGTCCAGGACGACCTGAAGGCGCTCACCGACCAGACCTGGCTGGGCGGCACCCCCGAGCCCTGGATGATGGACGCCAACAACGCCTACGGGGTCACCCACACCGTCTTCCACCTCACGGACTACGGCAACGACCCCGACGGGCTGCCCGAACCGCTCCAGGACTATCTCCAGCTGTGGCTGCCGGTGTGGGTGGAGGTCTTCGCGGAGACCCGCTTCTGGGACCTGCTGCTCGAATTCCTCATCGTGGGGACCTGTCTGAAGCGGCCGCTGTTCTTCCCCGAGGTGTGGAAGCAGGTCGCCCGCGCCCAGCAGGACGACGGCATGATGCCCAACGGGCTGACCGTACCCCCGGCGGACCCCCGCCTGGCCTGGCTCAACCACCACCACCCGACCATCGTGGCCGCCGTCGCCGGCACCCTGACCATCTCCCGCACCCTCACGCTCACCACGGCGGGAGCGGGCAGCGCATGAGTCCCGGCACGGCCGGGGCACTGCTCACCGGCCATGTCCGGCGGCTCGTCGAGGACGGCACCGCCACGGCGGCGGCCGGCACGGTGATCCGCGGCCCGGACCGGGCGGCGGCGGCCTTCGGCCACCACGGCCGGCCCGGCGGCGGGGCGCCGCCCGCCGGGCCCGGCACGCTCTTCGCCCTGGGGTCGCTCACCAAGACCTTCACCGCGCTGCTGCTGGCGGAGATGGCGGGCGCCGGGCTGGTCGCGTACGACGACCCCATCGAGACCTATCTGCCACCCGGAGCGGGCCCCCGCCCGGGGCCCTCCCCCATCACCCTCGCCGACCTCGCGACCCACAGCGGAGGGCTGCCCCGGCTGCCGCTCAACCTCTACCCCAGGGCCCTGCCCCGCTTCTTCGGCGACCCCTACGCCGGCTACGGCCCCGCCGACCTCTACCGGGCGACCGCCCGCCTGCGGCAGCGCCCGGCCCCGAGACCGGTGCGGTACTCGACCTTCGGCGTCGGGCTCCTCGGCCAGCTCCTCGCCAACGCGGCCGACGCCCCCTGGCACCAGCTGCTCACCACCCGGGTCCTCGCCCCCCTGGGGCTGACCGGGACGACGGTCCCCGACGACGCCGACCTCACCACCCGCACGGCCACCGGCCACCGCCGCGGCCGCCCCGTCCCCCACTGGCGCTTCGACGCGCTCGCGGGCGCCGGCGCCCTCTACTCGTCGGCCACCGACCTCCAGCTCTACCTGACCGCCCTCCTCGACCCGGCCACCGCACCACCCCCCCTGGCCGACGCCCTGACCTCGGTCCGCCTCCGCCGCCACCCGGGCCCGCGCCCCCCGGACCACAAGACCCTCGGCTGGGACCTGCGCGAGGTCCGCGGCCGCACCCTCCTCTGGCACACGGGCGGCACCGGCGGCTTCACCTCGTACGCGGCCTTCAGCCCGGACGCAGGCACGGCGGTCGCGGTCGTCGCCAACACGACCCCGGGCCGCGGCCAGCCGGTCCTGGGAGCGGGCCGCCGCCTGTTCCGCGAGGTCGCCTTCGGCTGAGGTCGCCCTCCCCCTGCCCTCGCTCGTCCGGAGTGGGCCATCTTCGTTTCGTGCTCGTGGTCGTTCACGGGGCGGACTCTGCTGAGACGGGCGGCCGACAAGGGTCCCCCGGCCAGGCGCCCAGAAGCATCTTCACGCTCACCGGGCGCGCCACGGTTCCGGCGAGCGGCGAGCAGGGGGAAGCGCTTTGAACCGCTGTCAGAGAGGGTTCTCGCTCATTCTTCGGCTGGGCCGACGAGGGTGAATCGGTCGAGGCGGACGATGAGTTGGCCGGCGATGGTCCAGTGGATGGCGGGGCTGTCGAAGGGAATGCCGGTGGCGTCGACCGGTTCGGGGGTGTGGCTGGGTCGGTAGAGGGCGCCGTGGACTCCCGTCGGGGTCCAGGACTGGACGCGGAGGGCCACGTGGCGGCGCCTGAGGTGGGGGCACGCTTTTGCCGCCAGGGTCGCGCACGGCCGGCAGACCGGGGCCGGAGCTGCCGGGGCCATCCTCGGCGTACAGCGTCAGCCGGGACGCGGGGGCGGTCCAGCCGTTTCCGCCGCCCTCGGGGCTGAGCTGGTAGGTGGCCGTTCCCGTGTCTTCCGGGAGGGCGACCACGACACCGGTCCGGCCCGTGCCGGTGTCGTGGACGAGGTCTCCGCGCCGGGGTTCCCAGGCGGGTTCGGTGGTGACGTCCGTCATGTGACGGACGGTAAGGGCTCGGCTACCGGTGAATATGAATCAGGAGAATAGGCCCTGGTCATCCAGGTGGAAACGGCTCGACATCCCCCGCAACTCCTCGCGCGTCGAAGCGCGTTCCGCACAGACGATCCTGCGGAGGGTCGCCCTGGCGATGGGGTGGTTGCGCACCAGCTGCGGTGCCAGCTCCTCGGCCCGGCGCAGCTGCCCCAGGGCCTTGTGGCGGTCGCCGTCCCAGAGCCAGGCTCGGGCCAGGTCCATGTGGTGGTGTCCCTGGCGGGACTGGGGAAGTGCGGCGATCTCCGCAAGGCTGGCCTGTTCGTTCAGCCGCAGCGCGGTGGTCTGGTCGCTCAGCTCCAGCGCCACGCCGATGCCGTGGATGGTGACGTTGCCCGCTGAGAAAGTCAGGGAGTGCCGGTCCTCGACGGGCTCGCTCCCCGGGCCGCCCGTACGTGTGGTGGCCTGTCGCGCCAGGCCGAGGCGGTGGTCGGCCTCGGCGGCGTTGCCGGCACGGGCGGCGGAGACCGCCGCCCGGAGCTGGAGACTGCCCCAGGCACGCACCGCGATGACGTCACCGTGTTCGTACGCGGACTCGATGCCGTTGAGGGCCTTGTCCGCGAGCGTGAGGGCGTCGGCCCAGTCCGCCGTGGCCCACATGTCCCACATCCGCATCCAGTCCGCCACCGCCGGCAGCACCGGATCACCGGAGAGCCGGGACGCCCAGACGGCCCGCTCGCAGGCCGTGGCGATCAGCTCCGGATGCCCCAGGGCGTGCGCGGCCGTGTGGGCGAACTTGCAGCACACCGCGTAGATCCCGAACGCCTCCTCCCGCTCGTGCCCGGTCGACACCTCGGCCAGGGCGTGCGCCTCCCGCAGCAGGTCGGGAAGGCTCCGCAGGATCGCCACGTTCGCCGCCGCGTCCCGCAGCCGGTGCAGCCGCCTCATGTCCTGCCACAGGGCGCCGGACGGGCGGGGGGTACCGTCGAAGACCGGCGTCAGGTCGTAACGCCGCAGCTCCCGCAGGATGGACGCGGCGGCCATCCGCCACTGGTTCTCCGGGACGGTGCCGACGTACGGGCGGTCGATCAGGTCGTTCGGGTGGCAGTGCAGAGCGGCGGCGATGCTGTTGATCAGCGCGGCCCGGTCCAGCTCGATCCGGCCCTTCTCGACCTTGGACACCCAGCCCTGCGTCTTGCCGACCGCGGCCCCCAGATCGGCCTGGGGCATCCCCAGGGCGAGCCGCCGGCGCTTGATCCGACGGCCGATGGCCTCTTGCTCTTCCAGTTCGTACGGCATGGTCGCAACGTCCTGTCCCGTGGAATGCAGCCTCCACCGAACGGTACTCGCGGCACGTGAGTCACGTGAACGTGTGCAATCTGCAACCGATCACGGCGGCTGAACGCCCGCTCCCGGCGGTCCGTCCGCTCATTCGCGGCCGGCTCCCGCGCGGCGGGCCCGCCTGGCGGCCTGGTGCGCGGCGGCGGCCGCGTCGAACTCACCCCTGGCACCCCGGGCCGCGAGCTTCCGGGCCGCCTCCAGCCGCCCGCTCGGCGCGACGTGGTCCCGCAGGGCGGTGTTGACCGTCTCCGTCTTGGTACTGGTGCCCAGGGTCCGCGCCACGGCGGCCAGCAGCTCATCGTCAAGGTCGATCACCGTGCGACTCATACGACCTCCCGGGATATCGACTCAGTATCGAGTAAATCTCAGGCGGTGGGGCGGCACCTCTTCGAAGACCGCCCCGGCGACCCCTCCGGCCACCCCGTCCCCGCCCCCGTGTGCGGGGACGGGGCAGCCATCGCCCCCGTACCGTCAGGCCGTCAGCGGATCACCGGCGGCCCGACGGCGGATTGGGGGATCAGCGGGGCCAGGCGCAGTGGACGTGGCGGCTGTGGCCGCGGTCCCCCGGGCCCAGGACCTCGGTCGCGCCGAGGCCGCGGCAGGCCGACATCACCGCCCGGTGCGGGGCGCCCCGGTCGCCGACGTGGCGGCCGTTGATGTAGTTGATGTCGATGGCGAGGCCCTTGTAGTGCCGGGAGGTCGAACCGTGGTCGCCGCCGACGAGTTCGGAGACGGCGATGCGGTAGCCGTGCTGGGTGCGCAGCTTCAGCAGGCCGTTGAGCATCCGGGTGTCCAGGGGGACCCGGCGGTTCGGGACGTCGCTCCAGGGGCTGGTGAGAGCGCCCCGGCCGTTCGCGGTGTCGATGATGTTCTGCTTGGCGGTGGATCCGGGGTGGCGGCCGCCCGGGTGGACGGTCGCCAGCGTGATCCCGCTCGTGTTCAGGATCGCGCGGGCGAGCGCGGCCCGGTCGCCCGCCGGAGCGGGCTTGGCGCCCAGGAGCGCGGCCCAGGTGCGGGGGCCGATGACGCCGTCGGCGGTGAGCCGCTGGGCCCGCTGGAACGCCTTGACCTTCGTGGTCATCGCCGCCGCCCAGACGCCGTCGACGGGCACCGACTGGCCGCGGGCCCGCAGCAGGGTCTGGGCCGCCCTGACCGCCGGGCCGCGTGCGCCCTGGCGCAGGGTGGGGGCGAGCTTCCCCCAGGTGGCCGGGCCGACGACGCCGTCGGCGGTGAGCCGCTGCGCCCGCTGGAACGCCTTCACCGCGCCGGTGGTGGCGCGGCCGAAGACCCCGTCCACCGCGATGGCCTGCCCCCGGGCCACCAGCAGGTGCTGGAGCGCGGTGACCTGAGTGCCCCGGGCGCCGGCCCGCAGGACCGGCCAGGCGACGGCGGCGGCTTCCGCACGGGCGGCGGGGGCGGCCTGCGGGGAGGCCGGGTCGGCCGCGGTGGCCGGGGAACCGGCGGCCAGGCCGCCTCCGGCGAGCGTGGCCACGGTGAGGGCCGCGGCCACCAGCCGTCCGGCGCCCGGACGGTGACGAGTGAGGGTGGGAAACACGTGAGGCTCCTGTTCGTGATCGTCTCCCCCCGCCTTCCGGCCGGTGCACGTCGGCGCACAACCCGAGCGCGCAGGTGTCCCGGAAGGGGTGGGGGAAGTGGGTCGCGGGGCGTTCCCGCCGACCGCTTCGCCAACCGTGCCCGAAGATCCGCCGGGTCAACTAGCATCTGCGGAACGTTGGTTGATGCAGCAATGCACGGCTGCCTATGCACGGCTGTGACCTGCTGCTATGCAGAGGAATGAACGAGGGGGCGCACGAGGTGGGCAGGCCGCGGGACGGGCAGGAGAGACGGGAGAGACAGGCCGGTCAGGACGGGGAGCCACCGGACGTGGCGCTCGCGAAGCTCCTGCGGTGGTGGTGGGAGCGGGCCGGTCGAAGCGACCGCGGCAAACCGACGCAGCAGGCGCTGGCGTTACGGATCGCCTGCGACCAGGCGACCCTGTCCCGGTATCTGAATCCCCGCCACGCGTCGACCGCGCCGCCGCATGTGATCGAACTCCTCCACGACCGGCTGGGCGCGCCCCCGGAGGAACTGGCCCCGGCCCTGGCCCTGAGCAGGGCGGCCGCGGCCTCGGCCGCGAAACGCCGCAACACCGGAAGCACCGGAAGCACCGGGAGCCACCCTGCGTCCGAAGCGCCCGTACCGGACACGACGGAGAACGCGCCGCCGCCCACCGGCCCCGACGCCCCCGCCGTCCTCGTCGGCCGGCCCGCCACGGAGCCCCGCCCGCCGGGCCGCGCCCGCCGCTGGTCCCTGGTCAAGGTCGTCCCCGCGGCCCTGCTCCTGATCGTGACCTCGGTCGCCGGCTGGCTCTCCACCCTCCGCGACCAGCCCCTCGCCCCCGGCCCGGAACAGCCGTCGGCGCCGCTGCTGCTGCCACCCGCCGCCGGGTCCGGTGCCCAGTGCAAGAACCGGTGGAAGCGGATGACGGCCGCGTCGCTGTACGTCCTGCCCTGCATCGAGCGGCGGTCCGGCGGGCTGGCGCTCTCCGCGCGGGTCCGGCCCATGACGGCCGACGGCATCCCCGGCGGGGCGACGGTCTGGATCTGGCTGATGCGCATGGACGACGACGCGCCCGCCGGGGCGGCGGGGCTGCGGCACTGCCGGCTCGCCCCCACCCGCGACGACGGGATCACGACCTGCGGACCGTTCACGGCCCCCGCGCCCGTCCGTCCGGGCACGTACGCGACCTGGGTCAGCGCCCGCGTCGAACACGCCGCCCAGCCGCCCGGCTGGGGCTCCCGGGCCGTCATCGGGCGGCACAGTCCCGTCGTCCCGTGGCCGTCGCCGCCCCGGGGCGGCGAACCGGCGGGCGAGCCCGTGGGGACCCGGGCGGCGGCCCGTGGGACCGTGGCGGCCACCCGGTCCGACACCCCGCGCTCCCCCGCGCGCCGGACTCCCGAGCGCCGTGCGTCCCCCGTCCGCTCCGGACCCCAGAGGTCCCGGCACAGTCCGCCGAGCCGCGGCAGGCCGTGACGGGACCGGGTGGCGGGCTCCGCTCGGCCCCCCTCCGGGAGCGGCCCGCCACCGATCGTCCATCCCGGCGACTTCCCCGCCCCGGCCGCGCGTGTCCGTGTGCGGATCTTCGGCGGGCGTGCTGTGATCACTGTGGCCCGGGGCCGGCGGCGGAGCCGTGCCGCGCGGCGGGACCACGGCGGGAGCCAGGACGCACGAGCGCCCCGGGCGGAACCACCGTTCCTGCTCAGAACGATTCCGCACACGGGGCGCACAGGTGGGGCGGGTGGGACTCGAACCCACGGCCGACGGATTATGAGTCCGCTGCTCTAACCGGCTGAGCTACCGCCCCTAACGGCGCGTCGCGCACATGTGTGCGCGCCGTCTGCCGCAGCATAGCCGCTCATACGATCTCCTGCTCCGGATGGTCGGCAACGCTCACCTGGGTAGACCGCGCGGAGGTCCGCCCGGTTCCCGAACTCGTGCAGAACATACGAAAAAGGACCCACTAGGGGTCCTCTCCGTATCGCTCCCCCGGCTGGACTCGAACCAGCAACCCTCCGGTTAACAGCCGAATGCTCTGCCAATTGAGCTACAGGGGATCGCGCTCCCCCGACTGGACTCGAACCAGTAACCTGCCGGTTAACAGCCGGCTGCTCTGCCAATTGAGCTACAGGGGATTGCCTCGCGTGCATCGAACGTACCTCCCTGGGATGCTCCCGGAGGGCGTGCGCTCGCTGCGACACATACATTAGCGCAAGCAGGGGGGTGCTCCGCCAATCGGTAGGGTCCTGGACGATCACGGGCCGTCCGGGACAGGCGGGCGGGCACCCGCTGACGCAACCGAAGGGTGGCAGTGCCATGCGGTACAGGCTCTCGTTCGTCGCCGGACTCGCCCTGGGGTACGTGCTCGGGACACGGGCCGGACGGGAACGGTACGAGCAGCTGAGGAAGAGCGTCCGGGAGTTCTCGCAGAACCCGGCGGTGCGCAACGCGGCCGAGTCCGCCGCGCTGGGGGGCAGGCAGCTCGCGGGCCGGGCCTACCACGCGGTGAGCGAGCGGGTGGGGGACCGGGTGCCGGAGTCCGTCGCGGAGCGGGTCCGTTCGCTGCGGGAGCGGGCCGCGAACGGCGAGGACGACTGGGGAACCAGCAACACCTGACACCAAAGGCCCCGCCGTGGGGCAGAATCTCCGTCCATGGGGATAGTCGCCGGCTTGGACAGTTCATCTGCGTACACCCAGATCGTCGTCTGTGACGCCGATACGGGCGCCGTACTGCGGCAGGGCTATGCCCCGCACCCCGTCGACCCGAAGGCCGCCGATGCGGACCCGCAGGCGTGGCTGCTGTCGCTGGGCGACGCCGCCACCGGGGGGCTCCTCGAAGGAGTGCAGGCCATCGGGGTCGCCGCGCAGCAGCACGGGCTGGTCGCGCTGGATCAGCAGGGCACGCCGGTCCGGGACGCGCTGGTCGGCAACGACCGGCGGGCGCAGGCCGCCGCCGCCGATCTGATCGAGTCGCTGGGCGGGCGCGAGGCGTGGGCGCAGGCCGTGGGCTCGGTGCCGCAGGCCGGCCATCCGGTGGCCAAGCTGCGCTGGCTCGCCCGGACCGAGCCGCAGGCGGCCCAGCGGATCGCGGCCGTGCTCCAGCCGCACGACTGGCTGGTGTGGCAGCTGCTGGGCCGGCCCGCCCGGATGACCACGGACCGCGGCAGCGCCTCCGCCACCGGCTACTGGTCGGCGGGGAGCGGAATGTACCGGTCCGATCTGGTCGAGCTGGCCCTCGGCCACCCGTGCGCGCTGCCGGACGTGCTGGGGCCCGCCGACGCCGCGGGCACCACCCCCGAGGGGCTGCTGATCTCCGCCGGGACCGGCGAGACGATGGCGGCGGCCCTGGGGCTCGGCATGCGGCCCGGGGACGCGGTGATCTCGCTCGGGGCCTCCGGCTCCGCGATGGCCGTCCACCACGAGGCCCTGGCCGACCCCAGCGGTCTGATCACCTCGTACGCCGACGCCACCGGGCTGCATCTGCCGGTGGTGCACACGCTCAACGCCGTACGGGTGCTGCGCGGCACCGCCGAGATGCTCGGCCTGGACGATCTCGACGCCCTCTCCGACCTGGCGATGAAGTCCACCCCGGGCGCCTCGGGGCTGGTGCTGCTGCCGTATCTGGAGGGCGAGCGCACCCCCCGGCTGCCGCACACGGCGGGCACGCTCAGCGGGCTGCGCCGGGAGTCGATGAAGCCGGAGCACCTGGCGCGCGCCGCCGTCGAGGGGATGCTCTGCTCGCTCGCGGACGCGCTGGACGTGATGCGCGGGCGCGGGGTCGAGGTGGAGCGGGTCTTCCTGCTGGGCGCGAGCGCCGGGCTGCCCGCCGTGCAGGCCGCCGCCCCCGGGATCTTCGGGGTACGGGTCGTGGTGCCGCAGCCCGCCGACTACGCGGCGCTCGGCGCGGCCCGCCAGGCGGCGTGGGCGCTCGGGGTCGCGCAGGGCACGCACTCGCTCGCGGCGCCGCCGCTGTGGCCGGAGCCGGTGGTCCAGGTGCTGGAGCCCGGGGACGAGCCGGCCGTGGGGCAGGCGGTGCGCCAGCAGTACACGGCGACCCGGGACCAGCTGCACCCGAACGCCTTCGGCCACTGATCCCGCCGGCCTCCCCGAAAACGCCGGTCTCCCCGAAAGCGCCGGCCCCGGACCCCGGTACCCGAAACCGCCGGTCCCGGGCCCCGGGGCGTCTTGACCAGCGCTTGTAACAAAACCATGGGGATCTCGGCCCCGGGTGACGCAAGATGGGGTGTCCCCCGACTCACACACCCCCCACTTCGCCGAGCCCGAGAGACCGCGTGTGCTGATACAACTCCTGCGGCGGCATCTGTCGCCGTACAAACGACCGATCACCCTGTTGGTGATCCTCCAACTGCTCCAGACCAGTGCGACCCTCTACCTCCCCAACCTCAACGCCGACATCATCGACAAGGGCGTGGTCCGGGGCGACACGGGCGAGATAGTCCGGCTGGGCGGGGTCATGCTCGCCATCAGCCTGGTGCAGGTGGTGTGCAACATCGGTGCCGTCCACTACGGCGCCCGTACCGCGGCCGCCCTCGGCCGGGACGTGCGGGCCGCCGTCTTCGACCGGGTGCAGAGCTTCTCCGCCCGGGAGCTGGGCCGCTTCGGTGCCCCGTCGCTGATCACCCGGAGCACCAATGACGTGCTCCAGGTGCAGATGCTGGTGCTGATGGCGTTCACCCTGATGGTCTCCGCGCCGATCATGTGCGTGGGCGGCATCGTGATGGCGCTCGGGCAGGACGTGGCCCTGTCCACCGTGCTGCTGGCCGTGGTGCCGGTCCTGGGCATCTCGGTGTCGGTGATCGTGGTGAAGATGCGCCCGCTCTTCCGGAGCATGCAGGAACGTCTCGACACGGTGAACCGGGTCCTGCGGGAGCAGATCACCGGCAACCGGGTGATCCGGGCCTTCGTCCGCGACGGTTACGAGCAGCGGCGCTTCGGCGAGGCCAACACCGGCCTGACCGAGGTGGCCCTCGGCACCGGGCGGCTCACGGCGCTGATGTTCCCCGTCGTGCTGACGGTGGTCAACATCTCCTCCGTGGCCGTGGTCTGGTTCGGGGCGCACCGCGTGGACACCGGCGCGATCGAGATCGGCCAGCTGACCGCGTTCCTCGCCTATCTGATGCAGATCGTGATGGCCGTGATGATGGCCACCTTCATGTTCATGATGGTGCCGCGGGCCGAGGTCTGCGCCGAGCGGATCGAGGAGGTGCTCGGCACCTCCTCCAGCGTGGTGCCGCCGGTGTCGCCGGTGCGGGAGCTGTCCCGGCACGGGCATCTGGAGATCCGGGCGGCCGCGTTCAGCTATCCCGGCGCCGAGGAGCCGGTGCTGCGCGACATCGCGCTGACGGCCCGCCCCGGGGAGACCACGGCGATCATCGGTTCCACCGGCAGCGGGAAGTCGACGCTGCTGGGTCTGGTGGCCCGGCTGTACGACGCCACCGGCGGCGCGGTGCTGGTCGACGGAGTCGATGTGCGCGACCTCGATCCGGCGCTGCTGGCGCGGACCGTGGGTCTCGTACCGCAGAAGCCGTTCCTCTTCTCCGGCACGGTGGCCTCGAACCTGCGGTACGGCCGGCCGGACGCCACCGACGAGGAGCTGTGGCAGGCGCTGGAGGTGGCGCAGGCTGCGGACTTCGTCCGGGAGCTTGAGCACGGCCTCCAGGCGCCGATCGCGCAGGGCGGGACGAATGTCTCCGGCGGTCAGCGCCAGCGTCTCGCGATCGCGCGGACGCTGGTGCAGCGGCCCGAGATCTATCTCTTCGACGACTCGTTCTCGGCGCTGGACTACGCGACGGACGCGGCGCTGCGGGGTGCGCTGGCGGCAGAGACCGCCGAGGCGACCGTGGTGATCGTGGCGCAGCGGGTGTCGACCATCCGGGAGGCGGACCGCATCGTGGTGCTGGACGAGGGGCGGGTCGTCGGCGCCGGCACCCACCGCGAGCTGATGGCCGGGAACGGGACCTACCGCGAGATCGTGCTCTCGCAGCTGACGGAGGCTGAGGCCGCATGAGCGGGCCGCGCATGATGATGGGCGGCTCGGCCGAGCGGTCCATGGATTTCAAGGTGTCCGGGAAACGGCTGCTGCGGCAGTTCGCCCCGGACCGGGCGCTGCTGTGGGTGGGACTCGCGGCGGCGGTGATCAGCGTCGGTCTCTCGGTGGCCGGGCCGATGGTGCTGGGCTGGGCGACGGACCGGGTCTTCGCCGGGGTCGTCGGCCGGGACCTGCCCGACGGCACCACCAAGGAGGAGACGGTCGAGGGGCTGCGCGCCGACGGCGACGACGGTCTCGCCGACATGCTCTCGGGGGTGGACTTCGTCCCCGGCCGGGGCATCGACTTCGGTGCCGTGGCCGAGGTGCTGCTGCTGGCGCTGGCGCTCTTCGTGGCCTCGGGGCTGCTGGCGCTGGTCACCTCCCGGCTGTCGATCAAGGTGATCAACCGGGGTATGCACCGGATGCGCGGGGAGGTGCAGGCCAAGCTCTCCCGGCTGCCGCTGTCCTACTTCGACCGCTCCAAGCGCGGCGAGGTGCTGAGCCGGGTCACCAACGACATCGACAATGTCTCGCAGACCCTTCAGCAGACCATGGGCCAGCTGGTCAACTCGCTGCTGACGATCGTGGGCGTGCTGGGGATGATGTTCTGGCTCTCCCCGCTGCTGGCGCTGGTGGCACTGGTCACGGTGCCGTTGTCGGTGGTGGTGGCGGCCCGGGTCGGCAAGCGTTCCCAGCCGCACTTCGTGCAGCAGCAGCGGGCGACCGGCAAGGTCAACGCGCATGTCGAGGAGATGTACACGGGCCATTCGCTGGTGAAGGTCTTCGGCCGGCAGCAGGAGTCGGCGCGGGAGTTCGCCGAGCAGAACGAGGCGCTGTACGAGGCCGGTTTCCGGGCCCAGTTCCACAGCGGGGTCATGCAGCCGCTGATGTTCTTCATCTCCAATCTGAACTATGTGCTGGTCGCGGTGGTCGGCGGGCTCCGGGTGGCCTCGGGGTCGCTGACGATCGGCGAGGTGCAGGCGTTCATCCAGTACTCCCGGCAGTTCTCCATGCCGCTGACCCAGGTGGCGTCGATGGCCAATCTGGTGCAGTCGGGCGTGGCCTCGGCCGAGCGGGTCTTCGAGCTGCTGGACGCCGAGGAGCAGGAGGCCGACGGGGAGCCGGTGGAGCGCTCCGGGCGGCCCGCCGGGCAGGTGTCGCTGGAGGGGGTCTCCTTCCGGTACGACCTGGACAAGCCCCTGATCGAGGATCTGTCGCTGCGGGTGGAGCCGGGGCAGACGGTCGCGATCGTGGGGCCGACGGGCGCGGGCAAGACCACGCTGGTGAATCTGCTGATGCGGTTCTACGAGATCACCGGCGGCCGGATCAGCCTGGACGGCACCGACATCGCGAAGCTCTCGCGGGACGAGCTGCGTTCGTCGATCGGCATGGTCCTCCAGGACACCTGGCTCTTCGGCGGCACGATCGCGGAGAACATCGCCTACGGCGCGGCGGGGAGCCGGGAGGTCACCCGGGCCGAGGTCGAGGAGGCGGCGCGGGCCGCGCACGCGGACCGGTTCATCCGGACCCTGCCCAGCGGGTACGACACAGTGATCAGCGACGACGGAGCCGAGGGCTCCGGGGTCAGCGCGGGCGAGAAGCAGCTGATCACGATCGCGCGGGCGTTCCTGTCCGACCCGGTGATCCTGGTGCTCGACGAGGCGACCAGCTCGGTGGACACCCGTACCGAGGTGCTGATCCAGAAGGCCATGGCGCGGCTCGCCCACGGGCGTACCAGCTTTGTGATCGCCCACCGGCTCTCCACCATCCGGGACGCGGACGTGATCCTGGTGATGGAGGACGGCGCGATCGTGGAGCAGGGCACGCATGACGAGTTGCTGGCCGCCCGGGGGGCCTATGCCCGGCTGTACTCGGCCCAGTTCGCGGACGCGGTGGCGGAGGTCGACTGAGCCTCCGGTACGGAGAAGTCCTAGTCGAGATAGCCGCGCAGCTGGTCGGCGAAGGCGTGGTCGCGCAGCTTGTTGAGGGTCTTGGACTCGATCTGGCGGATCCGTTCACGGGTCACGCCGAAGATCCGTCCTATCTCCTCCAGGGTGCGCGGCCTGCCGTCGACCAGCCCGTAGCGCAGCTGCACCACCTTGCGCTCGCGCTCGCCGAGGGTGGAGAGCACGGCTTCCAGATGCTCGCGCAGCAGCAGGAAGGCGGCGGACTCGACGGGTGAGGCGGCATCGCCGTCCTCGATGAGATCACCGAGGGCGACGTCGTCCTCCTCGCCGACCGGGGCGTGCAGGGAGACGGGCTCCTGGGCGAGCCGCAGGACCTCGCTGACCCGCTCCGGGGGCAGGTCGAGCTGGACGGCGACCTCCTCGGGGGTGGGTTCGCTGCCGTGCTCCTGGAGCATCCGGCGCTGCACCCGGACCACCCGGTTGATCAGCTCCACCACATGGACCGGGACCCGGATGGTGCGCGCCTGGTCGGCGAGGGCGCGGGACATGGCCTGGCGGATCCACCAGGTGGCGTACGTGGAGAACTTGTAGCCGCGGGTGTAGTCGAACTTCTCGACCGCGCGGATCAGTCCGAGATTGCCCTCCTGGACGAGGTCCAGCATGGTCAGCCCGCGCCCGACATAGCGTTTGGCGACGGAGACCACGAGCCGCAGATTGGCTTCGATCAGCCGGCGCTTGGCCATGCGGCCCATGACGACGAGCCGGTCGAGGTCGACGGCGAGGCGGGAGCTGTTGAGGTCGGGGGTGGTGCCCAGCTTCTCCTCGGCGAAGAGCCCGGCCTCGACCCGGCGGGCGAGGTCGACCTCTTCGGCGGCGGTGAGGAGGGGAATCCTGCCGATCTCCCGCAGATACTGCCGGAAGAGGTCGGAGGAGGGGCCGCCGGTCTCGGTCCGGGTGGCACGGGACGGCCGCCGCCGGGTGCTCCCCTCGCCCTCGGGGGCGGCCCCGGGCCATGCGTCGGGGTGCTGCGGCGGCAGGCTCTGCGCCGGGACGGCCGCGAGCGGCTCCGGCCGGGCCGAACGTTCCGCCAGGGTCTCGGTCGGGGTCCGGGTCTGCACGGGGGCGACCTCCAGGGTGAATCGCTGCCGGGTCGGGGGCGTGCGGCAGCGGGACGGAGCGGCCGGGCCGCCCGTCCCGTACAGGATGAGACGGATCCACGGGGGTGCGAGGCCCACCAGGGGTGGACCGGCCGCGCTCCGAGGCTCAGGCACCGTTCCCAGTGTGGGGTACGACACACAGCCGCCACGAGGGGCGTGCGGTGACTTTTTGAGTCCTGGCTGTGACCGGCCGGTTACCGACCGGCCGATTCCGGGTGGAGGGGAGGTGAACGGGCGCGACGGCCGCCGGTCGTCGGCCGGGGCGGCGGCCGTCAGAGGGCGGCGGCGCCGTGGGTGCGGAGGGACTGGGCGTACTGCTGGAGCACCCACAGCTCGTTCTGTACGGCGGAGAGCCGCTCGGGGTCGGCGCTCGCGCCGAGGCGGGCCAGGGTGCCCTGGACCTCCGCCACCCGGCGGTCGACGGCCCGCAGCCGGACCTGGACGAGCTGCGTCCCCGCGTAGACCTCGTCCACGGTCCGGCAGTGGATCGCCTCGACGGCCAGCTCGGTGACGAGCGCCCGGAGGGTGTCGTTGGGCGCGGCGTCCCGCACCCGGGCCAGATAGCCGGGGGCGTCGGTCATGCCCTGCTCGGCGCCGCCCGCGTCGGCGACGATCTGCCGGACGGCGGCGTAGGGCGGGGCGGTGAACTCGTCCATCCCGTAGGCGTCGAAGGCCGGGGAGACCAGCTCGGGGCGCTGGAGGGCCAGCTTCAGCAGCTCGCGCTCGGTGCGGTGGACGGGGCTGCGCAGATGGAGCGCGGGCCCTCCCGGGGCGGCGGTCCGGGGGGCGGCGGCCCCGCCGTCGCTCTGCTGCCGCTGCTGCCGGCCGGTGGGCGCGGGGCCCCGGCCGCCCCGGTCCCTCGCCCAGCGGGCGAGCTGGGCGACCCGCTTGACGACGAACTGGGTGTCGAGGATGCCGACCATCCCGGCGAGTTGGACGGCCGACTCGTGCTGGATCGCCACGTTCTTGATCGCGGCGACGATGGGGGCCGCCTCGTCCAGCGCGGCGGCCCGCCCGGCGGGGGTCTCCAGATTGTGCCGCTTGACCAGCTGGCGGATGGCGAACTCGAAGAGCGGCGTCCGGCTGGTGACCAGCTCCCGCACCGCGTCGTCGCCCTCGGAGATCCGCAGGTCGCACGGGTCCATCCCGCCGGGGGTGATCGCGATCGAGGTCTCGGCCGCGAACTTCTGGTCGTCCTCGAAGGCCCGCAGCGCGGCCTTCTGCCCGGCGGCGTCACCGTCGAAGGTGAAGATCACCTCGGCGGTGGCGTGGTCCATGAGGAGCCGGCGGAGGATCTTGATGTGGTCGCCGCCGAAGGCCGTGCCGCAGGTGGCGATGGCGGTGGTGACGCCGGCCAGATGGCAGGCCATCACATCCGTGTATCCCTCGACCACGACGGCCCGGCTGGTCCGGGCGATCTCCTTCTTCGCGAGGTCGATCCCGTAGAGCACCTGGGACTTCTTGTAGATGCCGGTCTCGGGGGTGTTGAGGTACTTGGGGCCGTTGTCGCTGTCGTGGAGCTTGCGGGCGCCGAAGCCGACGACATCGCCGGAGATGTCGCGGATCGGCCACATCAGCCGGCCCCGGAAGCGGTCGATGGGGCCCCGGCGGCCCTCCTGGGAGAGGCCGGAGAGGACCAGCTCCTTGTCGCTGAAGCCCTTGCCGCGCAGATGGCGGGTGAGGTGGTCCCAGCCCTGGGGGCTGTAGCCGACGCCGAAGTGCTGGGCGGCCCCCTGGTCGAAGCCACGGTCCGCGAGGAAGGCGCGGGCGGTCTGGGCGTCGGGGGCGCTCTCCAGCTGCTCGACGTAGTACTGGGCGGCGGCCTTGTGGGCCTCGACCAGGCGGATCCGCTCGCCCCGCTGATGGCTGGGGTTGTACCCGCCCTCCTCGTACCGCAGGGTGATGCCGGCGCCGGCCGCCAGCCGCTCGACCGCCTCCGAGAAGGTCAGGTGGTCGATCTTCATCACGAAGGCGATCGTGTCGCCGCCCTCCTGGCACCCGAAGCAGTGGAAGAGCCCCTTGCCCGGACTGACCTGGAAGGAGGGCGACTTCTCGTCGTGGAAGGGGCACAGCCCCTTCAGATTGCCGCCTCCGGCATTGCGCAGCTGGAGATACTCGGACACGACGGCGTCGATCGGGACCGCGTCCCGGACCGCCTTGATGTCGTCATCGTTGATCCTGCCTGCCACGCGTGAATTCTACGGTGGCCCGCCGACATCCCCGGCCCGGCCGCCGGCGGCACCCGTCCGCCGGCGGCCCCGGACGGGGTCAGCCGCCCTCGGGACCCGCCCCGGCCGGCGGGACAAGGGAGGTCAGGGGCGTGGAGGTGTCCGCCAGCGCCCCCGCGTCGACCTCGGCGTGCGAACGGATCAGCTCCTGGATCGGCGCGGTGACGTCCCACACATTCACATTCATCCCGGCCAGCACCCGGCCCTCCCGCAGCCAGAACGCGATGAACTCCCGCTTCCCCGTGTCCCCGCGCACCACCACCTGGTCGTAGGAGCCGGCCGGGGCGAAGCCCGAGTACTCCAGGCCCACGTCGTACTGGTCGGAGAAGAAGTAGGGCACCCGGTCGTACGACACCTCCCGGCCGAGCATGGCCCGCGCGGCGGCCGGTCCGCCGTTGAGGGCGTTCGCCCAGTGCTCGACCCGCAGCCGGGCGCCCAGCAGCGGATGCTCGGCGGCGGCCACGTCGCCCGCCGCGTAGATGTCGGGGTCCGAGGTGCGCAGCGAGGCGTCCACGACGATGCCGCCGCCGTCGGCGCGGTCCACGACGGCCAGCCCGGCGGCCTCGGCGAGGGAGGTGCGCGGGGCGGCCCCGATCGCGGCCAGGACATCGTGGGCGGGGTGCTCCTCGCCGTCGTCGGTCCGCACGCCCAGCACCATGCCGTCCTGCCCGGTGATCTCGGTGAGCCGGGCGCCGAAGTGGAAGCGGACGCCGTGCTCCGCGTGCAGATCGGTGAAGAGCTGGCCCAGCTCGGGGCCGATGACCTGGTGCAGCGGGGTGGACTCCGGCTCGACGACCGTCACCTCCGCGCCGTAGGTCCGGGCGGCCGCCGCGACCTCCAGACCGATCCACCCGGCGCCCGCGATCACCAGATGGCCGTTGTCCCGGCCGAGGGTGCGCAGCACCTGGCGGAGGCGTTCGGCGTGCGGGAAGCGGCGCAGATGGTGGACCCCGGCCAGGCCGGTGCCGGGGATGTCGAGCCGGCGCGGCTCGGCGCCGGTGGCCAGCAGCAGCTTGTCGTAGTGGAGGACGGTGCCGTCGCCGAGGCGGACCGTCTTCTCCGCGCGGTCGACGGCCACGGCGGCCTGGCCGAGATGCAGCTCCACATCGGCCTGGGCGTACCAGCCGGGCTCGTGGACCAGCGCGTTGTCCCGTTCCTCCTTACCGAGGAGATAGCCCTTGGACAGGGGCGGTCGCTCGTACGGATGGTCGCGTTCGTCACCGATGAGGATCACCCGCCCGGTGAACCCCTCGGCGCGGAGGGTCTCGGCGGCCTTGGCCCCGGCGAGACCCCCGCCCACGATGACGAAGGTCCGGTGTCCGTCGACCACTTGATGCCTCCTCGTTGTGACTGCTGTGCTGATCGGCCTCCCAGCGAGCGTCCCGCACCCGGGGGGATGGCGGAAGAGGGAGTCGTCCGGCGTGTCTCACGGGCGCCCCCGCGCCGGGGTGCGCGCGCCCCTCAGCGCCGGGCCGTGAGCTGGGCGTGCAGGGTACGGGCCGAGGCGTCGGTGAGCGCGGCCAGCTGATCCACGATCACCCGGCCGCGCGCGCGGTCGTCGCCCGCGGCCGTGAACAGGGCGCGGAACTGGGGTTCGAGGCCGTGCGGGGCACGGGCGGCCAGCGCGTCCGCCAGCTCGGTGAGGATCACCCGCTGATCGGCACGCAGGGCCTCCTGGTCGGCGCGGCGCATCACATACAGGTCGGCGACCGCCTTGAGGACCGCGCACTCGTGCCGGGCGGCGCGGGGGACGACCAGCTCGGCCGCGTACCGGGTGAGCCGCCCCGTCCCGTACGCCTGCCGGGTGGCGTGCTCGGCGGCGAGACAGAACCGTCCGATGAGCTGGCTGGTGGCGTCCTTCAGCCGGGCCTGCGCCAGCGCGGAGCCGTCGTAGTGGTGCGGCCACCACTCCTGGGCGAGCAGCCGGTCCAGGGCCTCGGACAGCTCCTGCGGGTCGGTGCCGGCGGGGACGTAGCGGCCGATCGCCACCTGGGCGATCGCGGCGCGCTCGGGCTCCGCGAGCAGCAGCCGGGGATCGACGTGCCCCGCGTGCAGCGCGTCCTCCAGGTCGTGGACCGAGTAGGCGACGTCGTCGGACCAGTCCATGACCTGCGCCTCGAAACAGGTGCGGTGGGCCGGGGCGCCCTCGCGGACCCAGGCGAACACCGGCAGGTCGTCCTCGTACACCCCGAATTTGGCCGGTCCGGCGACGCCGTCGGCGGGATTGCCGCCGCGCGGCCACGGGTATTTGGTGGCCGCGTCCAGCGCGGCACGCGTGAGATTGAGTCCGACGCTGACGGTGTCGCCCTCGGGGGTGGTCAGAAAGCTCTTGGGCTCGATCCGGGTGAGCAGCCGCAGCGACTGCGCGTTGCCCTCGAAGCCCCCGATGTCCCGCGCCACCTCGTCGAGGACCGTCTCACCGTTGTGGCCGAAGGGCGGATGGCCCATGTCGTGGGAGAGACACGCGGCCTCGACCAGATCGGGGTCGCAGCCGAGGGCCGCGCCCAGCTCCCGGCCCACCTGGGCGCACTCCAGGGAGTGGGTGAGCCGGGTGCGCGGGCTGGCATCCCACGCGGGGTGGCGGGTGCCGGGGGTCACGACCTGCGTCTTCCCCGCGAGGCGGCGCAGCGCCGACGAGTGCAGCACCCGGGCGCGGTCCCGCTGGAACGCGGTGCGGCCGGGGCGTTTGTCGGGCTCGGGGGCCCAGCGGTCGGTGGCGTGCGAGTCGTACGGGTCGTGCGGGTCGCCGGTGTTTCCGCCGGGGCGGGAGGGGTCCTGGGTGGTACCGGTGGTGCCTGACATGCTCCGACCGTAACCGGCCGACGGGTGCGATGGGCCGCCCCCGGCGAACCAAAACCCCGCCACCGTGCGTCTGACCAGGTATGAAACCTCCCGCTTCGGCCCGCCGCCCCTTCCCCCGGCCCCGGCTGCCGCGCACCCCGCGCGGGCGGCGGTGGCTGGTACGGGGGGTCATGTTCGTCTGTGTCCTGGCCCTGCTCCCCGCGACCTGGACCCACCGGGTCGCCGACCGGCACGTCCACACGGCGGCCGAGGTGCCCGCGCAGGACATCGCCCTGGTCTTCGGCGCGGGACTGTGGGACGGCAGACCCACGCCCTATCTGGCACACCGGCTCGACACCGCCGTGGACCTGTTCCGGCGGGGCAAGGTCCGGGCCATCCTGGTGACCGGGGACAACAGCCGCGAGGAGTACGACGAACCGGACGCCATGCGGGCCTACCTCACCGAGCGGGGGGTGCCCGACCGGCGGATCGTCAGCGACTACGCGGGCTTCGACAGCTGGGACTCCTGCGTCCGGGCCAAGAAGATCTTCGGCGTGGACCGGGCGGTCCTGGTGAGCCAGGGGTTCCATATCCGGCGGGCGATCGCGCTCTGCCGGTCCGCGGGGATCGAGGCGTACGGGGTCGGGGTCGACGAGCCGTTCGACTCGACCTGGGTCTACGGCGGGGTGCGGGAGCTGGGGGCGGCGGGGAAGGCGGTGCTGGACGCGGTGGTGCGGCCGGATCCGCGCTACCTCGGCGAACGCGAGCGCGGCGTATCGGAGGCCCTGTCCCCCGACGGCGCGCGCCTGCGGTAGGGCCCGCGCCCTACGACCCGCGATACCGGCCTCGCGCTGCGGGGCCCGCGTCGATGCGAGTGGGGTGTGCTCGTCCTGGGGCCCGCGCTGTCCGACCCGCGTCGGTACGTGTGCGGTGCGCTCGTCCGGGGCCCGGGCCGCCCGGCCCGCGTCGGTACGGGGTCCCGCACCCTTCTTCCCCCCGGCGGGGGTACCGGCCACCTTCGCGTGGTCCGTGGGCGGGGGTGCAGGGTCGCCCCCGCAGGGGATCGGCGGAGGCCGACCCGCACCGGACCTGGTGAGTGGGCTCGCCGACCCCGAGGAGGTGAGCCCGGAGGCCCCCGCCAACCCGCACCACTACCCGGGCCCGGGACAGGCCGCACAAACCCGCCCCGTCAACGTTGACCCGCACACAACCCGCCTCGCCGTCGACCCGCACAAATCCCGCCTCGCCGTCGACCCGAGCAAAAACCAGCCTCTTGGGGGTCCCCCCGGACGGAGTCTGGGGGAGATTGAGGCGCGGGGGCTCGGGGGCTGGCCCTCAACAGTGGCCCGCACACACCGTGTGCCCGGGGGCCTGTCCGCCCCTGCGGCAACCAGAAAAAACAGCCTGGCCCGCGATGAGCCCGCACAAAATCCAGCCGCGCCGACGATCACCCGGCAAAAATCAGCCCCGCCGGCGATTGAGGCGCAGGGGTTCGGGGACTGGTCCCCGACGAGAGGCCGCAGTTTCGCCTGTGCGGCGGGGCAGGGTGCTGGTCCGTCCTCAATCGCCGGACCGGCTGGATTTGCTCGGGTCGTCGTGGGGGGGCCCCCCCCCCCGCCCCCCCCCCCCCACCCCCCGCCAGGCTGGATTTGTTCGGGTGGTCCCGGCGCACCGTGTGGTGCGGGTTGGTGGTGGCCTCCGGGCTCACCTCCTCGGGGTCGGCGGACCGAAGGCCTACCGTCAGCGCAAGCAGGACTTACCGCCGATCCCCTGCGGGGGCGACCCTGCACCCCCCACCCACGAAGCCAGCCAAGGCGACCGGTACCCCGAGCCGGGGGAAAAGAAGGGTGCGGGACCCCGTACCGACACGGGCGGGCCACCGGGACCCCGGGCGGGGGAGGGCGAGCGCCCCGCACACGTACCCACGCCGGCGGACTGCGCAAGGCCGGACCCGTCCACGTACGGGACCCCGTACCGACACGGGCGCGCCACCGGAACCCCAGGCGGGGGAGGGCGAGCGCCCCGCACACGTACCCACGCCGGCGGACTGCGCAAGGCCGTCATCGTGCACACGGCACCGCTACGGGACAGAGTGGAGGGATGGGAAACAACGACCTGCTCGCCCGCCACACCGAGGCCCTCGCTCTCTTCGGCGAGCGCGTGCACGCCGTACGGGCCGATCAGTGGGACGAGCCCACGCCCTGCACGGAGTGGTCGGTGCGCGATCTCGTCAATCACCTCACGGCCGAGCAGCTGTGGGTGCCGGATCTGGTGACGGAGGGCTCCACCGTCGCGGAGGTCGGTGACGCCTATGACGGCGATGTCCTCGGCTCGCGGCCCCGGACCGTGTGGGACGCCGCCGCCCGTGCCGCGCGGAAGGCGTTCGCGGCGCCGGGTGCGCTGGAGCGGACGGTGTGGCTGTCGTACGGGCAGACCCCGGCCGTGGCCTACTGCGCGCAGATGACGATGGACGCGGTGGTGCACGCGTGGGATCTGTCGCGGGCGATCGGCGCGCAGGAGCGGCTGCCGGACGCGCTGGTCGCGTTCGCGCTGGAGGAGGTCACTCCGTATGCGGCGGGGCTGTCGGGGACCGGGCTGTTCGCCCCGCCGGTGGAGCCGCCGAGCGGGGACAGTCACCAGGCCCGGCTGCTGGCGCTGCTGGGTCGCCGGGCCTGAGTCCGGGGAGGGTCAGGCGACCGGGTGGGCGCACCAGTCGCCGCCGGGTATCGGTATGCCCTCGCGGCGGAGCGCGGCGGCGGGGCCGGGCGGGGTGAGGTACACCCAGGCGCGGACCGGGGTCCCGTCGGCGCGGGTGATCTCGCGGGGGACCCGTTCGTAGAGGTTGCCCGGGTGGCCGGGGGCGGTGTACTCCTCCAGCTCGTCGAGGTCGGCGAGGAGGGCGCGGTAGTTCCCGGGGGCGGCGGTGATCAGCGCGCCGGTGACGCCCGGGCCGGGCTCGTCCGGGGTGCCTTCCACGGCGTAGGGGTAGCCGGGTCCTTCGTACAGCAGCGCGTGCGCCCAGTGCGCGGGTTCCTCGGCGGCGGTGCGGCCGCGCAGTCGGCGGGTGTGGTTGATCTCGCCGGGGCGGAGGGTGCCGTAGACGAAGAAGGGCAGCTCGGCGGGGTTGTTCATGGGGTGTCGGGCTCCTGGTCGCCGGGGGTCTCGCGGGTCTCGCGGGTCTCGGCGACGATCCAGTCCAGGTAGGCGGCGCTGCCGCGGACCACGTCGGTGGCGATGATCTCGGGGGTGGCGTAGGGGTGCTCGGCGAGCAGCAGGGATTCCAGTTCCGGGTAGCGCTCGTGGGTGGTCTTGAAGAGGATCTGCCATTCCTCGTCGGTCCGGATCTCGCCGCGCCAGCGGTAGACGGAGGTGACGGGGGCGCTGATCTGGGCGCAGGCGGCCAGTCGTGCCGCCACCGCGGCCCGGGCCAGTTCCTGGGCGCCCTCGGGGCTGTCGGTGGTGGTCAGGACGGTCAGCGCGGCCGTGGTGCCGGTGCTGTGGTCGGGGTGTGCGGCCGGTTCGGGGCTGGGGGCCACGTCGGTTCCTCCGTCTGGGTGGTCGGTGGGCAGGGCCACGGTACGGGGCGACGGCCGGCGCGCGCACCGCCGCCTTCCCGGACCCGCGCCTTGCCGGACCCGCGCCTTGCCGGGCCGCCGCCGTCCCTGGCCCGCGCCTTCCCTGGCCCGCCGTCTCACCCGTCGTACGGGCGGACCGCCTTGGCCTCCCGCAGGGTCTCCCCCCACCAGGCCAGCTGGTCGAGCATGGCCTTCGCCGCGGTGTCGGACCCGGCCGGGTCCCTGGGCCGCCCCTCCTCGTCGAACCGGGTGTGGACGTTGTGGAAGGCGACGGTGTCCCGGATGGTCACCGCGTGCATTTCGGCGAAGACCTGCCGCAGCTGTTCGACGGCCCGCAGTCCGCTGGACATCCCGCCGTACGCCACAAAGGCGACGGGCTTGGCCCGCCACTCGGTGAAGTGCCAGTCGATGAGGTTCTTGAGGCCGGCGGGGAAGGAGTGGTTGTACTCGGGGGTCACCACGACGAAGGCGTCGGCCGCGGCGAGCCGGGGCGTGACCCGTTCCAGTGCCTCGGTGCCGGCCGGTCCCGGGTCGTTGCTGAGGGCGACGGGGAGGTCGGCGTGGGCCAGGTCGACCACGTCCACGTCGTAGCCGCCGTGGGCACGGGCGTGTTCGAGGAACCAGTCCGCGATGACGGGGGCGAGTCTCCCCTCGCGGTTGCTGGCGATGATCACCACGAGCCCGAGGGGGGAGGCGGGGGTCTTCGGCTGCGGGTTCTCCCGCGCATGGAGGTCCATGTCCACGAGGCTCCTACCTCAACCATGGTGGAGGTCAACCCTCACCGGCCGGGCCGGCTGGGGGCCCGGGCGTCGGCGCTGATCGGCGGATCGGGTCACCCGATCGGGGCGGACCGCGCCTGATTCCCCGTCACCCGGTCTGACCTGCGACGACAGCAAGCGTCCAGCGCGACACGCCGATCAAGGGGGCGAAAACTGATGGGGCATCAGCAGGCGTGGGTGGTGCGGTGCGCCTTACCTCTGAGGAGTCGTGACCACCACCGTGTCTCCGGAGGGATGCACATGCGCACCACCGTCCGCCTACTGTCCTCGGCCGTATTGGCGGTCGCCGCCATAGGACTCGGTGCCCCCGGAGCACAGGCAGCCCCGGGGGCGCATACGGCCGTGGCGCCGGGACAGTTCAGGGATGTCCCGGACCCGTACAGCAACAAGAACGAGACCGACTCGGGCACCCGTCACAGCGAGGGCGAGGGCGAGGGCTCGGGGCGTGAGGGCCAGGGCGAGAGCCAGGGCCAGGGGCAGCAGCACTACCAGCAGCCCAGCGGCCATGTACGGACCGGCGTCGGGGGCAGTGTCGGCCCCGACACCGGTCAGGTCGCGGCGGGGGTGGCCGTTCTGGCCGCTGCCGCCGCCGGCGGGACCCTGCTGCTGCGGCGCCGGGCGAGCGGCCCGCAGAGCGGCTGACGGACGCGGCCCCAGGGCCGCGCCTCCGTGCCCGCCCGTCCCCCGTTCCCCGCGGGATCCAGACCGCCGGGGAACGGGGGACCTCCGCGCGAGGGCCCACCGTACGGAGAACGCGGTACCGCCCACGACCGGCAGCCGACCGAGGAGCGAGAGGCGATGAGCGACAAGGTGACCGCCTGGTGCGTCGCCGTCGCCGTCTGCACCGGCCTCTGGCTGGTACGGGACGGCTCGCGGGACCACACCCCGCCGGCCCCGTCCGCCGCCCAGGCCCTCGCCTCGGGCCCGCACGCCTGGAGCGGCGTCAGCGCGGACCCGCTTCCCGCCTCCCCGCCGCACCGGCTGCGCATCCCGTACATCGACGTCGACACCCCGCTCATGGGCCTCGGCCTGGACCGGGACGGCGCTCTGGAGGTGCCGCCCGCCGACCGGCGCGACCTGGCCGGCTGGTACCGGGGCGGCGCGGCCCCCGGCGCCCTGGGCACCGCCGTCGTCGCCGGTCATGTCGACAACGCCCGCGGACCCGCCGTCTTCCACGGCCTCGGCGTGCTGCGCAAGGGGAACCGGATCGAGGTCTCCCGCGCGGACGGCACCACCGCCGTGTTCGCCGTGGACGCCGTCGAGGTCCATCCGGCGGACGACTTCCCCGACGCCCGCGTGTACGGCTCCCGGGGCCGCGCCGAGCTGCGCCTCATCACCTGCGGCGGCGGCTTCAGCCGGAAGACCGGCTACCGGGGCAACGTGGTCGCCTACGCGCACCTCATCGGGTCCCGCCGGTAGCAGATGGGCACGGCCCGTGCCAAGAGGTGTCGCCGTCCTGGCCTTTCAGTGACTTCACTTCGGCGCCGCCGGTACGAGGGCGGGTCAGGCCATCCACTGGTCGAAGGCGAGCTTGGCCACCAGCGCGAGCACCACCGTGAGCAGCACCCCCCGCACGAAACCGGTCCCCTTCCGCAGCGCCATCCGCGCGCCGGCCATCGCGCCCAGCAGGTTGAAGACCGCCAGCACCAGGGCGAGCTGCCACAGCACCGCCCCCTGCCAGGCGAACATCGCCAGCGCCCCGGCGTTGGTGCAGACGTTGACGATCTTCGCGGTGGCCGAGGCCGTCACCAGGTCCAGCTGGAGCACGGCGGTCAGCGCCAGCACCAGGAAGGTGCCGGTGCCCGGCCCGAACAGCCCGTCGTAGAAGCCGATACCGCCGCCGACCAGGACGATCGCGGCGACCGTCCGGGCCCGGGTCACCTCCCGCCGCCGCTCCTCGGGGACCGTGCCGAACCGGGGGCGCAGCAGCACGAACGCGGCCACGGCGAGCAGTACCACCATGATCACGGGCCGGAGCACCGCGCTGCTGATCCCGGCCGCGAAGAAGGCGCCGGCCATGGATCCGGCGAGCGCCGCCAGCCCGATCCGGACGGCCGTGCGCACCGGGACCGGGGTCGCGCGCAGATAGGTGACGGCCGCCCCCGTCGTCCCGACGATGGCCACCGCCTTGTTGGTGCCGAGCACCTGGGCGGCCGGGGCCTGGGGCAGTCCGAGGAGCAGCGCGGGCAGGAACAGCAGTCCTCCGCCGCCCACCACGGCGTCGATCCAGCCGGCCGCCGCGGCGGCGACGGCGAGCAGAAACAGTGTGGTCAGCGATATGTCGGGCACCTGGTGACCCTAAGGATCAAGAGGTCGGGCCGTCCAACGATCTCCAAGGGGGTACGGATCACAGCCGCCGGATCACAGCGCCGGGTCACACCCGCCGGGTTCCGGTCACACCCGCCGGGTCCCGGTCACCACCGTCGCGTGCAGCTCCCCCGACCGGGCGACCCCGGGCAGCAGGCCGGCCCGCTCCGTGATCCGTACCGCCCCCGCCGACTGCCGTTCGCTCGTCTCGAAGAGCAGGGAGCCGCCGGGCCGCAGCCACTCCCCCGCGCCGGCCGCCACCCGCCGCAGGACGTCGAAGCCGTCCGGGCCGCCGTCGAGCGCGATACGGGCCTCGTGCAGCCGGGCCTCGGCGGGCAGCAGCGCGATCTCGCCGGTGGGCACATAGGGCACATTGGCCAGGAGCAGCTGGACCCGGCCGCGCAGCCGCGCCGGCAGCGGACCGTACAGATCGCCCTCGTGGGCCGTCCCGCCGACCGGCCGCACATTGCGGCGGGCGCAGCCGACGGCCGCCGGGTCGATGTCCACGCAGTGGAGTTCGGCGCCGCCCAGCTCCGCCGTGAGCGCCGCGCCCAGTGCTCCCGTACCGCAGCAGAGGTCGACCACGACCGGGGCGGCCGGGCCGGCCGGGGGCGCGAGGGCCGCGGCGCGCTCCACCAGGAAGGCGGTACGGCGGCGGGGGACGAAGACGCCCCGGTCGACCGCGTACCGCACGCCCCGGAACTCGGCCCAGCCGAGGACGTGTTCCAGCGGCTCGCCGGAGATCCGCCGGTGGAGGAGCGCGGCGAGGTGGGCGGGTGCGGCGGGGCCGGCCGCCGCGAGCAGCAGTTGGGCCTCCTCCTCGGCGAAGACACAGCCGGCGGCGCGGAGGGCCGTGACGACGGCACGGCGGGGCGGGAGGGACATGGGGGACCTTCCGGAGGGACCGAAGGACGCTCCGGGCCCGGCCCGCCACGGCGGGGCGTACCCCCTTCCCGGGCGGCCCAGGGGCGCGGGCGGACACCCTACCGGCGGCTTCCGGGGGCGGCCGCGGGACCACGCCGGGCGGGCCCCTGGTACCTGGCCGGTTCTCGCGCGTACCGTCCGGCCGTTCCCGCGCGTACGCCGTCGTACGGGCCTCCTAGCCAGGTACGGAACCACCGGACCGGGCCCCCGCTCAGCGCAGGTCCGACGCCTCGAACAGCGCGCGGGCGGTGTCCGATTCCATCCGGGCGATCCGGTCCGCGAGCCGCTGGAGCACCGCCGACCCGGTGGTGAGCAGTCCGTTCTCGCGCGCCCTGCGGGCCCCGAGGTCGAGTTCGTGCCAGAGCAGCGGATTGCCGGTGAGGGTGGCCGGGTCCACCTCGACCCGTCCGCCCCGCGCGTCCCGGAGCACGATCCGCTGGGCGACCCCGTCGCGGCGGGCCACCTGGGTGAGCTGGTCGGTGCTGACGCGGTGTTCGCGCAGCAGCCCCCGGACCGAGAGCCAGTGCCGGCCGGCCGTCACCCGGGGCGGGAAGAGGACCACGAACAGGAGCAGCGCGAGCGCGGTCCACAGCGCGGAGCGCGCCGCTCCGAGATCGCCCGCGCAGAGGTCGACGACATGGAGGAGGACGAAGAGGTTCAGTGCGCAGAACGCGGCGGCCCACAGGTCGTGGACCCAGCGCCGGTCCTCGGCGAGCACCGGCCCGCCGCCGCCCGCCGGCGGGTGTCCGGGCCCGTGCCCCGACCCGTCCCGCCCGTGTCCCCGCTCGCCGCCGCTGTCTCTTCTCTCGCTCTCCATAGGCGGGAACGGTAGGCCCCCGGCCCCCGCGCTGTCCGCGACACCGGCGGTTACTGACGGGATTTCTCCACCCCGCGTCAACGTCGTGTGAAGACGGGCCCCCTGGGTGCAAGGGACCCGACAAGAGAGCCCGCCGACCGGGAGGCGCGCCCGCACGCTGGGGCTGCCCGCCCCGGGAGCGCCGTGCCGCGTTCCCGGGGGTTTCACCACCGGAGGCCACGCGCACGATGACCCTTCGCTCTCTTCCTTCCGGCCCCTCCGGTCACCCGGTGGCCCCGGTGCCGTCAGACCCGGCTTCCCCGGTCCGTCCGGGCGAGCGGCACCGGCTCACCTCGCTCCAGGGTCTCGCCGCGCTCTCCCTCGACGCGATGGCGTCCGTGGCGTACGGCCCCGAGGCCATCGTTCTCGTCCTCGCCACGGCGGGCGGGGTCGGCCTCGGCTACACCCTGCCGGTCACGCTCGCCATCGCGGTCCTGCTGGCCGTGCTGGTGGCCTCGTACCGGCAGGTCATCGCCGCCTTCCCGGACGGCGGCGGGGCGTACGCGGTCGCGCGCGCCCATCTGGGGCGGCGGGCCGGGCTGACCGCCGCCGCGTCCCTGGTCCTGGACTACGTCCTCAATGTGGCCGTGTCGGTGACGGCGGGCGTGGCCGCGCTCACCTCCGCCTTCCCCTCCCTCTACCCGGACCGGCTCTGGCTGTGCCTGGGGGTGCTGGCGCTGGTGACGGTGGTGAACCTGCGCGGGATCGTCGACTCGGCGCGGGCGTTCATCGTGCCCACGGCGGTCTTCGTGGGGTCGATCCTGACCCTGATCGCCGTGGGGCTCTTCCGGGACGGGCCGGTGTCCACCGAGACGGCGGCGGGCCATGCCCCGGTGCTCGCGGAGAACGCCACCACGGTCGGGGCGCTGCTGCTGATCAAGGCGTTCGCGTCCGGCTGTTCGGCGCTGACCGGGGTGGAGGCGGTCGCCAACGCCGTACCGTCGTTCAAGGCCCCGGCCGCGCGGCGGGCGCAGCGGACGGAGGTCGCGCTCGGGGCGCTGCTCGGGGTGATGCTGATCGGTCTGTCGATCCTGATCGCGCGCTTCAGGATCCAGCCGGTGGAGGGGGTCACGGTCCTCGCGCAGCTGGCGGACGCGTCGCTGGGGCACGGCTGGGGTTTCTACGTGGTCCAGTTCGCCACGGTCGTGCTGCTGGCGCTCGCCGCGAACACGTCCTTCGGCGGGCTGCCGGTGCTGATGTCCCTGCTGGCCCGGGACAACTTCCTGCCGCACGTCTTCCGGCTGAAGGCGGACCGCGAGGTGCACCGGCACGGGGTGCTGGCGCTGGCCGGGGTCGCGACGCTGCTGCTGCTGTTCTCCGGGGGCGACACCAACACGCTGGTGCCGCTCTTCGCGATCGGCGTGTTCGTCGGCTTCACCATCTGCCAGGCGGGCATGGTGGTCCACTGGCGGTCCCGGCGGTCGCCCGGGTGGCGGACGCGGGCGTTCCTGAGCGGTTTCGGCGCGCTGCTGACGGGGGTGAGCACGATCGTGGTGACCGCGACCAAGTTCACGGAGGGGGCGTGGCTGATCGTGCTGGCGCTGCCCGCGCTGGTGGTGCTCTTCGAGCGGGTGCACCGGGCGTACGGGCACATCGACGAGCGGATCGCCCTGGGCCGGCTGCCGGAGGCGCCGCACCGGGAGCGCTCCCTGGTCATCGTGCCCGTGTCGCATCTGTCGCGGCTGACGAGCGAGGCGCTGAACGCCGCCGTGTCGATGGGGGACGAGGTGCGGGCGGTGACCGTCACCCACCGGCAGGACCCGGAGGACCAGGAGGCGTCGCGGGAGCTGCGCCGGGACTGGGAGCGGTGGAGTCCGGGGGTGGAGCTGAGTTCGGAGCACCGGACGATAGGGCGGCCGGTGTCGGAGTACGTCCGCCGGATCTACCGGTACCACCCCAACACCCGGGTGACGGTGCTGATCCCGGAGGTGGAGCCGGACCGGCTGTGGCAGCGGCTGCTCCAGAACCAGCGGGGGGCGGTGCTGGCGCACGCGGTGCGCCGGGACACGCAGGCGGCGATCTGCCGGCTGCGGTTCCGGCTGGGGCCGCAGGCGCATTCCCGGCGGGCGCCGGAGGCACAGTCCGGGCGGGGGCCGCAGCTCCGGCGGGGGCCGGGTGCGGGGGCGTTCGAAGGCGGCGCCGGCCGGCCGGGGGCGTCCGGGGCCCGGGCGGGTGACACCGGCCGTCCGGGGGCCGGTTCCGGAAGTTCCGGTTCCACTCCGGGCCGGTCCGGGGCCGATACTGGGGGCGCGTCGATCCCCCGGCCGCCCCGGAGCTGATCCGACGGCCCCGCACCGGCCTGGGGCACCCCGGAACCTCCCCGGGACCGACCGGCGGACGTCACCCGTTGTTGACGCTCCGTCAAGCTTCCGGTTCTAGGTTCCCTCGTCGCGCGACCTCGTGCCGCCGCCCGGCGGCGCGAGCGGTCACCAGTTCCCCTGGAGCGACGCATGGATCCCCTTCAGCGCCCCGGCCCCGGCCGGCGCGGACTTCTCCGTACGGCCGTCATCGGCGCGTCGGCCGCCGCGTTCGGCGGCTCCCTCTGGCGCGGCGCGGCCCACGCCGGACCCGCCCGGCCGGGCCCCGGCCCCTACGGCGCGCTCGGCCCGGCCGACGCGGACGGTCTCTCGCTGCCGCGCGGCTTCACCGGCCGGGTGGTCGCCCGCTCCGGACAGCGGGTCCCGAACTCCTCGTACACCTGGCACCACGCGCCGGACGGCGGGGCGTGCTTCCCCGACGGCGGCGGCTGGATCTACGTCTCCAACTCGGAGATCGACCCGTCGGGCGGCGCCGGAGCCGTCCGTTTCGACTCCTCGGGCACGGTCACGGGCGCCTACCGGATCCTGTCGGGGACCCGGCAGAACTGCGCGGGCGGCGCGACGCCCTGGCACACCTGGCTCTCCTGCGAGGAGGTCGGCCGGGGGTACGTGTACGAGACGGACCCGTACGGGATCAGGGCGGCCGTACGGCGGGACGCCCTGGGCCGCTTCAAGCACGAGGCGGCGGCCGCCGACCCGGTGCGGCAGGCGGTCTATCTGACGGAGGACGAGTCCAACGGCTGCCTGTACCGCTTCCTGCCGACCACGTGGGGGGACCTCTCCGCCGGGCGGCTCCAGGTCCTGACGGCGGGCAGCGGCACCTCGGGCTCCTTCGCCTGGGCGGACGTACCGGACCCGGACGGCTCGCCGACGGCGACCCGCTCCCAGGTCGCGGGCGCGAAGCGGTTCAGCGGCGGCGAGGGCTGCCACTACGCCGACGACACGGTGTGGTTCACGACCAAGGGTGACAACCGGGTGTGGCGGCTGAATCTGGGTCCGAGCACCTACGAACTCGCCTACGACGACTCCCTGATCGACTCCGGCGCGCCGCTGACCGGGGTCGACAACGTGACGGGGAGCGCGTCGGGTGATCTGTTCGTCGCGGAGGACGGCGGCTCCATGGACATCTGTGTGATCACCCCGGAGGGCGAGGTGGCGCCCTTCCTGCGGCTCCAGGGCCAGTCGTCGTCGGAGATCACCGGACCGGCCTTCTCCCCGGACGGGTCCCGGCTCTACTTCTCCAGCCAGCGCGGGACGAGCGGTTCGTCGTCGGGCGGGATCACCTACGAGGTGACGGGCCCCTTCCGGCACTGAGTCCGTCCGCGCGCGGCTGACCGGTCGGGCCGGTCAGCCTGCCGCCTCCGCCGGTGCGCCGCCCCGCAGCAGGGCGGCGCCCAGCGGGGTCAGGGTGTGCAGGACCGAGTTGCCGTGGCGCAGCGTCAGCACCAGGCCGGCGTCCCGGAGCACGGCCGCGTGCTGGCTGGCCGAGGCGAGGGAGACCCCGGCCCTGCGGGCGAGTTCGCTGGTGGTGCAGCCGTAGCGGATGGCCTGGAGGACGGCGGAGCGGGTGTGGCCCACGAGCCGTCCCAGCGAGGGCCCGAGGGCGCCCGCGCAGTCGCCGAAGGCCGGGTCCGGGGTGTGGGCGACCGGGTAGACCAGGACCGGCGGCAGGGTGGCGTCCCGGTAGACGACCGGGGTGCCCCGGCAGAAGAGCGAGGGCTGGAGCAGCAGCCCCCGGCCGTCCAGGTGGAGTTCGCGGTCGACGGGGTAGTCGGCCTCCAGGACGGGGGCGCGCCAGCGGAGCACCGGCGGGAGGGTGGCCAGCAGTTCGGCGGCGCCGCCGTCGAGGAGCGCCCGGCCCCGGATGGCGCGGTCGGCCTCCACCCGGGCCCGGATGTGGCCCCAGTACGGCTCGATGGCCGCGCGGTGGTAGCCGCGCAGGACGGAGATCAGCCGGTTCAGCGCGCCCGGGCGGCCCTCGCCGAGCCCGGCGAGGCGGCCGGCGCGCTCGGCGGCCCGCTCCGCGCCCCGGTCGCCGGAGCGCTCGGGGGACTTCTCCTGCGGCCCCCGGCCGGCCGAAACCAGGGTCAGTTCACCATGCAGCCGCTCCGGCGCGGTGGCGCGGATCGCCTCCAGTCCGGCGTCGAGACCGCCCCCGCAGTCGGGCGGAGTGAGAAAGTCCGGGAAATAGCCCCGGGGCGGGACCAGAGCGGACAGCAGGCTTGTTTCACCATTCAACCGTGACCGCGCTTCCGATCGCCATTCGCCGAACATCTGAGCGCGCCGCCGCTCTCTCAATCGATGAAAACTGAGAATCGTTTCCCACAACGCGTCAGGCTTGACGGCCATTCGCACCTGGGCAAGGTCGTCGCCGGTGAAATGGATACGAAGCACCGAACCCCCACTGTTGCACCCGCAATTGCCCCCGATCACTGAGTATGCACGCCATCACAGCCGGTTACCACGGGGTTTCAGCCAGAGTTGAAATGTCTCGCCCGGGTCGGGTGCGAACCGAAAGGCTGTACGGCGTCGGGCAGGTTCCTTCTGTCTCCGATGGATGCACGAAGACCGTGGGGGGCTTCGCACATCCGGCGGCGGGTGACAGAGGGTGCGGCTCCCTGTCCGGCTGGGGTAATGGAGCGCGGCCGTGGATGGGGATCCGCGGCCGCGCACCGCCCTGTTTTCCCACCGTCCGGCGGCGGGAATTGGGTTACTCATGATCCGCGCCGGGCCCGGGATGTGTTCGGTATCACATCGCCCGGACGACTTCCCGACATCGGGACGACAACACAACGGGACGACAACGGCACCACATCCGGGGAAGCCGATAAATCGACAGACCCTTTACAGGAAGTGCCCCGGGGAACCTCAATTCCCCCGTGTGTTCTGTGCGTCCCGCCCGTCCCGTACGTCCCGGGGAACCACCGGCCCCGGGGCCCGCACCGGCAGACCCCGTCGGACACCGTCGGACCCCGTCGGACCCGTCGGCGACCCCCGGCGGCGACCACGGCGGCGACCACGATGGACCCCCGGCGGGCGGTCTCCGTCTCAGCGCCCGGAGTCGGCCCCGTGCCGGGAGAGCACCGCCGCCCGGCCCGCCTCCAGCCGTGCCACCGGGATCCGGAACGGTGAGCAGGAGACGTAGTCCAGGCCCACCCCGTGGAAGAAGTGGACCGACTCCGGGTCCCCGCCGTGCTCCCCGCACACGCCCAGCTTGAGATCGGGCCGGGTGGCCCGCCCGGCCGCCGCCGCGCTGCGCACCAGCGCCCCCACCCCGTCCCGGTCGATCGTCTCGAACGGCGAGACCCCGAAGATCCCCTTCTCCAGGTACGCGGTGAAGAAGCTGGCCTCGACGTCGTCCCGGGAGAAGCCCCACACCGTCTGGGTGAGGTCGTTGGTGCCGAAGCTGAAGAACTCGGCGGCCTCCGCGATCTGCCCCGCCGTCAGCGCGGCGCGCGGCAGCTCGATCATCGTGCCCAGGGCCAGCCGCAGCGCCACCCCGGTGGCGGCCGCCACCTCCGCCATGACCTGCTCGGCCTCGTCCCGGACGATCTCCAGCTCCTGGACGGTGCCCACCAGCGGGATCATGATCTCGGCGCGGGGGTCGCCCTTGGCGTTCTTCCGGGCGGCCGCCGCCTCGGCGATGGCCCGCACCTGCATGGTGAAGAGCCCGGGGATGACCAGTCCCAGCCGTACCCCGCGCAGCCCCAGCATCGGGTTCTGCTCGTGCAGCCGGTGCACCGCCTGGAGCAGCCGCAGATCGTTCTCGTTGTGGTCCTCGCGGGCCTCGGCCAGGGCCACCCGTACCGACAGTTCGGTGATGTCCGGCAGGAACTCGTGCAGCGGCGGGTCGAGCAGCCGCACCGTCACCGGCAGGCCGTCCATCGCCTCGAACAGCTCCACGAAGTCCTGCCGCTGGAGCGGGAGCAGCTGCTCCAGGGCCGTGGTGCGCTCCTCGTCGGTGTCCGCGAGGATCAGCCGCTCCACCATCTCGCGGCGCTCGCCGAGGAACATGTGCTCGGTGCGGCACAGGCCGATGCCCTGGGCCCCGAAGCGCCGGGCGCGCAGGGCGTCCTCGGCGTTGTCGGCGTTGGCCCGCACCCGCAGCCGGCGCACCCGGTCCGCGTACGCCATCATCCGGTGGACGGCGACGACGAGTTCGTCGGCGTCGTCGGCGCCGGCGTGCATCCGGCCCTCGAAGTACTCGACCACCGGGGACGGGACGACGGGCACCTCACCGAGGTAGACCTTGCCGGTGGAACCGTCGACGGAGACGACGTCGCCCTCCTCCACGACCGTGCCGCCCACGGTCATCCGGCGCCGCTTGGTGTCGACGTCCAGGTCCTCCGCGCCGCAGACACAGGTCTTGCCCATGCCCCGGGCGACGACGGCGGCGTGCGAGGTCTTGCCGCCGCGCGAGGTGAGGATGCCCTCGGCGGCGATCATCCCGTCCAGGTCGTCGGGGTTGGTCTCGCGGCGGATCAGGATCACCCGCTCACCGGAGCGGGACCACTTGACGGCGGTGTACGAGTCGAAGACGGCCTTGCCGACGGCCGCGCCCGGGGACGCGGCGATGCCCCGGCCCAGGAGTTCGACGGTCGCGTTCTCGTCGAAGCGGGGGAACATCAGCTGCGCGAGCTGGGCGCCGTTGACCCGCTTCAGCGCCTCGGCCTCGTCGATCAGGCCCTGGTCGACGAGTTGGGTGGCGATGCGGAAGGCCGCGCCCGCGGTCCGCTTGCCGACCCGGGTCTGGAGCATCCACAGCCGGCCGCGCTCGATGGTGAACTCGATGTCGCAGAGGTCCTTGTAGTGGTTCTCCAGCGTCTCCATGATCTCCATCAGGCGGTCGTAGGACGCCTTGTCGATGGTCTCCAGATCGGCGAGGGGGACGGTGTTGCGGATGCCCGCGACGACGTCCTCGCCCTGCGCGTTCTGGAGGTAGTCGCCGTAGACGCCCTGCTGGCCGCTGGCCGGGTCGCGGGTGAAGGCGACGCCGGTGCCGGAGTCGGGGCCGAGGTTGCCGAAGACCATGGAGCAGATGTTGACGGCGGTGCCGAGGTCGCCCGGGATGCGTTCCTGGCGGCGGTAGAGCCGGGCGCGGTCGCCGTTCCAGGAGTCGAAGACGGCACGGACCGCGAGGTCCATCTGCTCGCGGGGGTCCTGCGGGAACTCCCGGCCGGTCCGCTCCGTGACGATCCCCTTGAACGCCTTGACCAGCGCGCGCAGATCACCGGCGTCCAGATCGGTGTCGTCGGTGACGCCCTTGGCGGCCTTCGCCTCGTCCAGGGCCTCTTCAAAGAGTTCGCCGTCGACGCCGAGGACGGTCTTGCCGAACATCTGGACGAGCCGGCGGTACGAGTCCCAGGCGAAGCGCTCGTCGCCCGCCTGCTGGGCGAGGCCGGCGACCGAGGCGTCGGAGAGGCCGATGTTGAGGACGGTGTCCATCATGCCGGGCATGGAGAACTTGGCGCCGGAGCGGACGGAGACGAGGAGGGGGTCGTCCGCCTGGCCCAGCTTCTTGCCCATGTGCCGCTCCAGGGCGTCGAGGTGCGCACTCACCTCGTCGCGGAGGGCGGGGGGCTCGGAGCCGCTGTCGAGATAGACCCTGCACGCCTCCGTGGTGATGGTGAAGCCCGGCGGTACGGGCAGCCGGAGGTTGGTCATCTCGGCGAGGTTGGCGCCCTTGCCGCCGAGCAGGTCCTTCAGGTCCCGGTTGCCTTCGGTGAAGTCATAAACGAACTTCTGACCCGAGTGTTCTGTGCTTTCCGACACGGCTCTCGACCTTTCGAGGCTCGGTGGCTGCCCTGACGGCGAGGAACATACCCAGATCGAAGGCGCCTTGGTACGTCCACTTGGTCGTCATACGGCCGTAACCACTCGTCCGCCAGGGGATCGAAAGTCACCCTCGGATCAAGAAGGCCGGGGGCCTGTCTTCAAGCCTTGAAGGCATCCATACGGAAGGCGACCCACCGCCCGCGTAGAGCTGACACAGAGTGCCGGTTGGGCGGAGGGGTGAAGCCAAGAAGAGTGGCACCCAGTGCCACTCTTCCGAAAGATGCAGTCGCCAAAGAATCGCTCATCTGAGCGGCACCCCTATCAAGGGTGGCGAGAATCACGCCTGCCGGAGACCGCGGGGACCGGCTCCGGCCGTACCTCAGCCGCCCGAGGTGTCCAGCTCCGCGTCGGCGCTGACGGCCGAGCAGTCGTAGGGGTCCTTCAGCCAGCCGTCCGGCAGGACCACCCGGTTGTTGCCGGAGGTCCGGCCGCGCGGGCCGTCCGCCCCCAGCGGCCAGGGCTGGTCCAGATCGAGCAGGGCCAGCTGCTCGTCCAGCTCGGCGAGGGACGAGGTGATCGCCAGCCGCTTGCGCATCTCGGAGCCGACCGAGAAGCCCTTCAGATACCAGGCCACGTGCTTACGGAAGTCGATCACTCCGCGCGTCTCGTCGCCGATCCACTCCCCCAGCAGCTCCGCGTGGCGCCGCATCACGGCGGCGACCTCCGCGAGGCCCGGGGCGGCCGCCGCGCCGCCGCCTTCTCCCTCGCCCTCACCCCCGCCCTCGAAAGCCGCCACCAGATCGCTGAACAGCCAGGGCCGCCCCAGGCAGCCGCGCCCGACGACCACGCCGTCGCAGCCCGTCTCGCGCATCATCCGCAGGGCGTCCCCGGCGGACCAGATGTCGCCGTTGCCCAGGACGGGGATCTCGGGGACGTGCTCCTTCAGCCGGGCGATCGCCTCCCAGTCCGCCGTGCCGCCGTAGTGCTGGGCCGCGGTGCGCCCGTGCAGGGCGATCGCGGTGACGCCCTCGTCCACGGCGATCCGGCCCGCGTCGAGATAGGTGAGGTGGTCGTCGTCGATGCCCTTGCGCATCTTCATCGTGACCGGCAGCGCGCCGGCGTTGGAGACGGCCTCGTGGAGGATCGCCCGCAGCAGCGGCCGCTTGTAGGGCAGGGCGGAGCCGCCGCCCTTGCGGGTGACCTTGGGGACCGGGCAGCCGAAGTTCAGATCGATGTGGTCGGCCAGGCCCTCGTCCACGATCATCCGGACCGCCTTGCCGACGGTGACCGGGTCGACCCCGTACAGCTGGATCGACCGGGGCGTCTCGCCCGCGTCGAAGTGGATCAGCTGCATGGTCTTCTCGTTGCGCTCGACCAGGGCGCGCGTGGTGATCATCTCGCTGACGAACAGGCCCTTGCTGAACGTCCCCGCCGCGCCCACCGCGTCCGTCGAAGTCGCCGGGGCCCGGTCCGCACGGTCCGCACGGTCGCCGAAGCCCCGGACGCCCTCCGCGAACTCCCGGCACAGGGTCCTGAAGGGCGCGTTGGTGATCCCGGCCATGGGCGCGAGCACCACCGGGGGCTGGACGACGTGCGGCCCGATGGCCAGCGCCGGAGCGGCCGCCCCGGCGGCCGGGTCGGCCTGCTGCGGAGCGGTCGGCGCACCGGCCTGCGGGACGGGCGGCGGGACGGGGGCGAGCGTGGTCATCCGTCCATTGTCCCGTATGGCGCATCACCACGGCGCACGGTTGATTAGTTAGCCGTACTATCCATGACATGCAGGAGCTGACTCCGCGACGGAGGCTGCTGGTCCTGGCGATCTGCTGCATGAGCCTGCTGATCGTCAGCCTCGACAACACCATCCTCAATGTGGCGCTCCCCTCGATCGGCAGGGAGCTGGGCGCCTCGGTCTCCGGCCTCCAGTGGACGATCGACGCCTACACCCTGGTCCTCGCCTCGCTGCTGATGCTCGCCGGGTCGACCGCCGACCGGATCGGCCGCCGCAAGGTCTTCACCGCCGGTCTCGTCCTCTTCACCCTCGGCTCGCTGCTCTGCTCCCTCGCCCCCACCCTGGAGTCCCTGGTCGTCTTCCGCATGATCCAGGCGGTGGGCGGCTCGATGCTCAACCCCGTCGCCATGTCGATCATCACCAACACCTTCACGGACCCGGCCGAGCGCGCCCGCGCCATCGGCGTCTGGGGCGGTGTCGTGGGCATCTCCATGGCCGCGGGACCGCTGGTCGGCGGTCTCCTCGTGGACACCGTCGGCTGGCGCTCCATCTTCTGGGTCAATCTGCCGGTGGGCATCGCGGCGCTGCTGCTGACCCTGCGGTACGTGCCCGAGTCCCGCGCCCCCAGGCCCCGGCGCGCGGACCCCGTGGGACAGCTGCTGATCATCGTCCTGCTGGGCTCCCTCACCTACGCGATCATCGAGACGGACCCGGTCTTCGCCGTCGTCGCGGCGCTGGCCCTGGCGGGGGTGCTCCTGTACGAGCCCCGGCGCCGCGAGCCCCTGATCGACCTGCGCTTCTTCCGCAGCGCTCCGTTCAGCGGCGCCACCATCACCGCGATCTGCGCCTTCGCGTCACTGGCCGGGTTCCTCTTCCTCAACACCCTCTACCTCCAGGACGTCCGGGGCTACTCGGCCCTGCACGCCGGGCTCTACATGCTCCCCATGGCCGGCCTCACCCTGGTCTGCTCACCGCTCTCGGGCCGGCTGGTGGGCAGTCGGGGGCCCCGGCTGCCCCTGGTGATCGCCGGGGTGACGATGGGCGCGTGCGGGGTGCTCTTCGCCGCGTTCGAGGCGGAGACCTCCGATCCACTGCTCTTCCTCGGCTATGTGCTCTTCGGGATCGGCTTCGGCCTGGTGAACACCCCGATCACCAATACGGCGGTCTCCGGCATGCCCCGCGCCCAGGCCGGAGTGGCGGCGGCCGTCGCCTCCACCAGCCGCCAGATCGGCCAGACCCTGGGCGTCGCCGTGATCGGCACGGTCCTCGCGGCGGGCGTCACCATCGGCGCGCACGGCCCCGGCTACGCGGCGGCCTTCGTGGACGCCAGCCGCGAGGCATGGTGGATCATCGCGGGCGCCGGTCTGGTGATCCTGCTGGTGGGCATCGCGACCACCGGCCGCTGGGGCCTGAGCACGGCCCAGCGCTGCGCCGACCGCCTCGACCCGCCCGAGCAGCACGGCACCCCGGAACGCGCGCGGACCCAGGGCCCCTGACCCGGCGACCGGATCGACCTGCCGGCCGTGGACCCGACCGGCCGCGCCCACCACCGTACCCAGGGCCGGGCGGGCGGCCCGTGGACGCACCGGGTGCAGCAGTATGGCGAGTTCAGGATCCGAGAGTCCGGGACCGGGACCGGGACGGCACAGGGACGCCCGTGCCGTCCCCGCCGCCCTCCTTGCGCCGATAGCATCCGTCGCATCCGGCGCGGTCAGGAGCCGGCGCGGCCCGCCAGCTCCCGGAAGTCCACCGTCTGTGACGCCGGCGGCCGCTCCGCCGAGACCTTCGCCCCGTAGTCGCTGTAGTAGACCGTGCTGTCGAAGCGGCCGTTCTTCATCTCGCCGCTCTCCACCTTCTTCACCGGAAGGCTGTCCTTGTCGATCCAGACGTCGACCTGCTGGGCGGTGATCCCGGCGGCGTCGAGCTGCTTCCTGAACGCCTCCAGCTGGGCCGCGTCCAGCTTGCTGTTGGCCGCGGACAGCTCGGCCACGTCCACCGTGCCCGAGTAGTGCGTGGCCTGGACGCCGCGTATCTTCTCCTGGCCGACCTTCCGCACATCTCCCGAGGCGAGCAGCGCCTTGACCGCCTGCTGCGGGGTGCTGTTCTGGAGCTGGTCCTTCAGCACGCTGCCGGCCGGGCCCGCCAGCTTCGCCAGGTCGTCGTACGAGTAGCTGATCCAGCTCTTGCCGGCGAGCCGGCGGGCGGCCGCCTCCCCCATGTTCACCGCGTAGCCGTCCTTGAAGTACCGCGCCTGCATCGGGCCGCTCACGCCGGACGCCTGCATGGACCGGGCCATCGAACCACCGGTGTAGGTGATCTCCATCGAGCCGGTCAGACCGTCGCTCCAGCCGAGGACGCCGGTCTGCTCCAGCGACATCAGATCGCCCATCTCGGTGCTGCCCTCGATCCTGGCGGACCGGGCCTCGCCCGTCTTCGCCTGCACCTCGCGGAGGGCGGCGATCGGGTCCAGCTTCAGCACCGTGCCCTCCCCGCCCTTCTTGCCCTCCGCGTCACCGTCGGAGCCGCCGCACGCGGCCACGGAGGTGAGAGCCGCCGCCACCGCGACGGACACGGACAGGACGCGAACAGCCTTGCGATTCATGATCAGTTGATCCCCTCGTCGTATGCCCCCACGCTAACGCCGGCCACTGACAGCGCGGGGTCCCAGGCCATGGGACGCCCGGTCCCGCGGCACCGGCAAGGGATGGCGGAGGGGTGTTACGGGACCGGCACGGCCCCGGCACGAGGCACGGACGGAGCGTCGGACGGCCAACAGCCGCGGCGCCGTGCTGGTCCTCTCCGGTCCGCTCCGCGAGGATGCGTGGGATGAGGGTCGACCGAAGGTGCGAGATGTGCGGGAACGGGCTGCCGGGGCGGGGCGACCGGGGCGGCCGGCCGGCCCTGTACTGCTCGGGTGTCTGTCGTCAGCGGGCCTTCCGCCGCCGGGCCGCCGTCACCACGCCCGATCCCGCGGCGGAGTCCTTACCGGACCCCACGGCGGAACCAGCGCGCCGCGGCCGTCCCGGAGTCGAGCGTTCCGGCGAGAGCGGCGGGTCCCGGGGGCCCGCCGACACCAGACCCGCCCGCGCCCCGCACGGCGGGGATCCGGCCCGTTCCCGGTACGCCGCGGAACCCCCCGCCCGGACCCCCGCCACCCACCCCGTCCGCCCGCTGCCCGGCTTCGCACCGCCCCGCCCCCTGGACTCGTTCGTCGGCCGCCGCCGCGAACTCGCCCGGCTGCGGACCCTCGTACGGACCGCCCGGCTGCTCACGCTCACCGGCCCCGGCGGCATCGGCAAGACCCGGCTCGCGCTGGAGTTCGCCGCCTCCTGCCGGGGGCACACCCGGCTCGCCGAGCTGGACTCCGTCGCCTCCGCCGACGAACTCCCCCGGGCCATCGCCGCCTCCCTCGGGGTGGGCGAACGCGGCGGGCGCAGTTGCGCCGACGCCCTCGCCCACGCCATCGGCGAACACCGGGTCCTGCTCGTCCTCGACAACTGCGAACACCTGGCCGAGGCCTGCGCCCGGCTCGTGGCACTGCTCCTGGGACGCTGTCCCCGGCTGCGCGTTCTGGCCACCAGCCGGGAGGTGCTGCGGGTGCCGGGCGAGGTGGTGTTCCGGCTGGGCGAGCTGGCCCTGGAGCCCGCGGGGCCCGGGCTGGACGCCGACGCCGTACGCCTCTTCAGAGAGCGCGCGGCCGAGCGCGCCCCCGGCCCGTACGACAACGACAACGACAACACCGGCAACACCGATCACACCGACGCCGGCACCGTCGCCGAGATCTGCCGTCGGCTCGACGGCCTGCCGCTCGCCATCGAACTGGCCGCCCGCCGCGCCGGTGTCCTGCCGCCGCACGAGATCCTGACCGGGCTCGACGACTCGCTGGCCCTGCTCTCCGACGGCAGCCGCTCCGGCCCCGGCCGCCACCGCGAGCTGTCCGCAGCGATCGACTGGAGCCACCGGCTGCTCGACCGGCGGGAACAGGAGCTGTTCCGCCGGCTCTCCGTCCTGGCGGGCGGCTTCGACGCGGACGCCGCCGCTGCCGTGCACCCGCCGCTGCCGCCCTCCGAGGACACCGGCCGCCCGGAGGAGGGCCGGGCGGACGTGCTGCGGACCCTGTGCGCGCTGGAGGCGAAGTCGCTGGTGGTCAGGGTGGCCGGGGAGGGCGGTGCCGCGGGACCCGCCCGGTTCAGGCAGCTGAGCACGATCCGCGCGTACGGGCTCGCCCGGCTCACCGCCGCCGGGGAGTCCCGTGCCACCTGGCTCCGGGCGGTCGACCGGCTGACCGGACTGGTCGGCTCCGGCGCGGCGCAGGTCTTCCCCGACCACTCCCCCGGGCCCGCGACCCGGGAGCGGGAGAACCTCGCCGCCGCCGTCGCGTACACCACCGCCCACGACGGCACCCCCCACCCCCGGCTCGCGCTCGAACTCGCCCGGATCCACTTCCAGCAGGAGCAGCCGACCGCCGCGCGCGCCCTGCTGACGGGCTCGGGGCTGCTGTCGCCCGGCTCGCCGTACGAGGGTGAGGCGCTGGCCCTCGCCGCCCGGCTCGCCTGCCAGCAGCGGGACGCCGGGGCCGCGCTCCGCGCCGCCGGGCGGGCGGTGGCCGTGGCCCGCGCGGACGGTGATCCGGCGCTGCTCACCAACGCGCTGGACGCGCGGGCCGCCGCCCGGGTCTGCGGGGGTGCCTTCACCGACGCGGTCACGGACTTCGCCGCGTGCCTGGACGTCGTCGCCACGCTCGACCGCCCCGCCGACGAGGCCTGGTGCCGGCACCATCTCGCCTGGGCCCTGCTGCACACGGGCGCCTTCGCCGAGGCCGACGCCCTGATGGTCCGGTGTCTGCCGGTACTGCTCGAACAGCCCCTCCCGTGCAAGGCGTCGGCGGCGCTGCACACCGCCGGTGCGATCCGGCTGGAACTGGGCGATCCGGCGGGGGCCCGGGACCTGTTCGCACAGTCGCTGCGGCGGGTGCCCGAACTGAGCCGGCACTCGCTCTACCCGCTGGAGGGCCTGGCGGTGGTGGCGGCGCGACAGGGCGCGACACAGCGGTCGTTACGGCTGTTCTCGGCCGCGTCGGCCGCCCGTGACCGGCTGGACACCGAGTCGGAGGACGCCTGGCGGCTGCTGGTCGGGACGACGGCCGCGCGGGCGGAGGCGACGCTGCTCCCGGCGGCCCGGGAGCGGGCCCGCGCGGGCGGCCGCCGGCTGCGCTGGCCCCAGCTCCGCACGTACGCGCTGGGCGAGGACCCCGGCCCGGCGGAACCCAGCGACTCCACAGGCACCGCGGGCGATGCCTCCGGACAGCGGCTGACCGGCCGGGAGAACGCCGTCGCGCTGCTGATCGCCGAGGGTCTGACCAACCGGGAGATCGCCGGACGGCTCGGCATCTCCCCGAGCACCGTGGCCACCCATCTCAACCACATCCGCGACAAGCTCGGCATCCGGTCCCGTACCCGGATCGCCCTCTGGGTCACCCGGGGTCGCACCGCGCCGCCGGCCGTCTTCTGACCGGATCGGAACTCGACAAGCCGGGGCCGCCCCGCCACGCTGCTTAGCGGCAGTCGGGGGGCTGCCCGAGGGGGCCCCAGCTCCCGAGGGGGATCGCAGCTTTCGGGACGGCCCGCACCGGCTCGTTCATCAGCTCTCTTCATCGGCTCAGCGCGTGCAGCAGCACCCGGGGCGCCTCCGCGCGCCCGGGTCCGTGGGTTCCGTTCCCGAACCGGAAAGCAGGGCAGCCGTATTGCGTCCTCCACACCGCAGGACCGACCGCAGGACAGACCACAGGACCAGCCGTAACACCAGCGGCAACACCAGCCGTCGGATCACCGGTCGCCTCGCCCGGCGCATCGCCCGGCTGTTCGGCGGGCCGGCCCCCACCGGCGGGCCCCGCAGGGCGGGCAGGCTCGTCGCGCTCGCCGCCGCCACCGCCGTCCTCGTCGTCACACCGGGTCTCGCGGGTACGGCCACGGCGGCCCCCGCGCCGCCCGGCCCCGCACCGCGGACCGCCGCGGGCGCCGACACCCGTGCCGTGCCGCTGTGGGGCTCCTCCATCGCGGTCGCCCGCAACGCCGACGGCCGGCTCCAGATCTTCGGCACCAACAGCGCCGACCAGGTCTGGACCCGCGCGCAGACCTCCCCGGGCGGCCCGCTCTCCGGCTGGACCCTGTTCGACGGGGCCCTGCGCGCCGTCGCGGCGGAGACCAACGCCGACGGCCGGATCGAACTGTTCGGTGTGAACGGCGCGGGCCAGATCTGGCACCGCTGGCAGACGTCGCCGGGCGGCGCCTGGTCGGGCTGGCAGCAGATCCCCGGCGCGCTCACCTCGATCGCGGCGGCCCGCAACGCGGACGGCCGGCTCCAGATCTTCGGCGCGAACAGCGCCGGGGACGTCTGGACCCGCTGGCAGACCTCGGCGGGCGGCGGCTGGAGCGACTGGCTCCGGCTCGACGGCGGGCTGACGCAGGTCGCGGCCGAGACCAACGCCGACGGCCGGATCCAGCTGTACGGCGTGAACAGCGCGGGCCAGATCTGGCACCGCTATCAGATCTGGCCAGGCGGCGACTGGGGTGGCTGGGACCAGATCCCCGGTTCCCTGAACTCGATCGCCGCGGCGCGCAATGCGGACGGCCGACTGGAATTCTTCGGCAGCAACGCCAGCGACGCGATCTACGCCAACTGGCAGCAGTGGCGGGGCGGCCCGCCGGCCGGCTGGCAGCAGCTCGACGGCGCGCTGACGCAGGTCGCGTCGGAGACCAACGCGGACGGCCGCGTCGAGCTGTTCGGCGTGAACCGGGGCGGGCAGATCTACCACCGCGCCCAGTCGTCCCCGGGCGGCAGCTGGACCCCCTGGGTCCGGATCGACGGCGGCCTCAGGCCCTGAGACCCGGTGAGCCCGGTAAGCCCGGTAGATCCGTAACGCCCGTAAGCCCGTGGGCCCGTAGGCCCGTAGGCCCGTAGGCCCGTAGGCCCGTAACGACGAACCACACGCACACCGGACCCCCGGCGCGCGGCGGCCCCCGCCCCGCTCCGGGGGTCCTCGCCCGTCCGGGGCGCCTCCGGGAGCCCGTCCGGGCCCCCGGTTTCGTCACGCGCTCGCGTCACCCCGTACCCGACCGGTCATCTGATCGATCCGCTGTCGCACCCCGGAAGCCATGCTGACGGTGCAGGGCGCCCCGGGCCGTGCGTCCCGGTCCGGGGTGTACCTGTCCGGATCCGCCGGCATCCCGCCGGACCACCGGATCCATGCAGGTGTTCCCCCTCCACCGCCCCTCGACGAACGAGGAGACCCCGCATGCGCGACGACCACCCCGAGAGCCCTCAGGGAGCCGCCGTTCCCCGGCGGCCCGGCTCCCGCAGATCCTTCCTCCGAACCGGCTCGTTCACGGTGACCGCCGCCGCCCTCGGCACGGCCGGGGCGTCCGCCGCCCTCACCGCGCCGGCCTCGGCGGTGCCGATGACCGCCGTGGAGTCGGCCCGGCTGGCCGGCCGCCCCATCGCCCTCACCCCCGCCTGCGACGGCCACGAGACGCCCGCCGCGATGGAGGGGCCGCTCTTCAAGCCCGAGTCCCCGGAACGGACCGACCTGGTGACCCCCGGGGTCACGGGCGTCGGACTGGAGCTGACCGGCACGGTCTACGACACCACCTGCCGCCCGCTGCCCGGCACCCTGATCGAGTTCTGGCAGTGCGACCAGAACGGCGACTACGACACCATCGGCTTCTCGCTCCGGGGCCACCAGTACACCAACGGCCGCGGCGCCTTCCGGCTGCGCACGATCGTCCCCCGCGACTACACCGGCCGCTGGGGCACCCGCGCCCCGCACATCCACACCCAGGTGCAGACCCCCGGCGGCCCGGTGCTGATCACCCAGCTCTACTTCCCGGACGACACCCGGGCGTACGGGAGGGACTTCGCCCGCCTGAACGCGAGCGACGGGCTCATCAACCGCGCCTGCACCATCGCGCTCACCCGCACCACGGAAGGCTCGTACAACGGCGCCTTCGACTTCGTCGTCAAGACCACGGCCCCGTAGCCGGCCCGGCAGAGGAGAACGAAACCGTGATCGTGAAGACGAGAAGGACACCCACGGCGCGCACCGCGCGCACGGCGTGGCAGCGGATCCGTGCCGGCCACACGCCGCACCGGCCGGTGCTGGTCACCGCCGTCCTGACCTCGGCGGCGATAGCCGTCGGCGGGGTGGTCGCCGTCGGCGGCCCGGAGCGGGACCCGGCCCGCACCCAGGTGGCCGCCGCCCCGCTGCCCCTCAAGGGGCCCTGGCGGTCGACGGCGGTCCCCGTGGCCAAGGGCGATCTGACCGCCGTGGCCGGGCTGGACGGCCGCAATGTCTGGGCGGTCGGCTACCGGCTGGTCGGCGACTCGGGCGGGGAGCCGCTGGCCCTGCGCTGGAACGGCAGCTCGTGGCAGGAGGAGTCGAAACTGCCCGCGGGCAGCTGGCCGCAGACCCTGGCGGTACGCGCCGCCGACGACATCTGGGCGGCCGGTACCGACACCGCGCACTGGGACGGCACCGCGTGGACCAGCCGCCCCCTGGCGGCCGACCCGGCCGGCCGGGTGGTCCCGGACGCGCTGGCGCTCTCCCCCGACGGCTCGGTCTGGGTGGCCGGCCGCGCGGCGGCGGGCGCCGTCAAGAACGGCGTACCCGCCATCCAGCGCTGGGACGGCACCGCCTGGCAGCGCCAGCCCCTGCCGGACGTCGGCCGGGGCGAGCTGTCGGCGGTGACGGTCGTGGCGGCGGACGACATCTGGGCCGTGGGTGCCGCATACGCCCCCGGCGGCGGCAGGCAGTCGGCGCTGGCGCTGCACTGGAACGGTGAGAGCTGGCGCCGGGTCCCCCTCCCGGCGGCCGCGGCGGAGCACCGCTGGTTCGGCGCGGTCACGGCGGTCCGGCCCGGGGAGGTCTGGGCGGTCGGCGGCGCGGTGACGGCCGGTGCGGGAGGCGGGTCGGAGCGTCCGTACACCGCCCGGTGGGACGGCAGGAAGTGGACCGAGCCCACCGCCCCGAAGGCCGCCGACGGGCGGCTGCGGTCGGTGACACGGACCTCGGACGGCACGCTGTGGGCGGCCGGCGGCAAGGGAACGGCCTCGTTGCTGCTGCGCTGGGACGGCGGTGACCGGCGCTGGGAGAGGGCCGCCGACCCCGGTGTGGTGGTCCGGTCGGTCACGGCGGTGCCCGGCAGCCGGAGTCTGTGGACGGTGGGCATCGCCGCCTCGGGCGACATGATCCCGGCGGCGGCCCGGCTCCCCCGCTGACCCCGGCCCCCTGACCCCGCCACGCGGCCCCGCACGGCCGAGCGCGACCGTACGCAGTTGTGAATTGACATCCTCCCCGCCCTCAAGGACGGGGATTCCTAGCTCACTTCGGCTGACCCTTAGCAGGGAGCAGCGCTTACAAGATCGGCACTAGCCGGGTTGAGACCAGCCCGGACGAGCATCACGCGGGCGGAGTTCTTGTCCCTGGGGGACACGGTTCCGCACGCGGTGCACGTGTACGTTCTCTCGGAGAGGGGAAGGCGGTGCTTGGCTCTCGCTCCGCAGTGCGCGCAGTCCATGGTGGTGTGCGCGGGGTTGACCAGGTGCACGGTGCGCCCGTGTTTGCGGGCCATCTCGACCAGGGCGGTCTTGGTGGCGCCGATCGCGGCGTCGGCGGCCTTGCGGGCCATCGTGGATTTCGCCAGGAAGCGGGGACGGAAGTCCTCCACGGCGAGGTGATCGAAGTCGCGGACGACGGCCTTGGCCCACTTGCGGCCGGTGTCGGTCCGCTGCCGGGTGATCTTTTTGTGCATCTTCGCCGCCGCCCGGCGGGCCTTCTTGTATCCCTTGGTGTCGGGCCGGTTCTTCGGGGTCCGGCGGCGGGCCATCTGCCGCTGGTAGTGCGCCAGCTTCACGGCGGCCGTCTTCCCGTGCGCGGCGTGGGAGAGGTCGTGGGTGTCGCTGGTGGTGGTCGCGGTCTCCTTCACGCCCCAGTCGATACCGATCACCGAACCGGTCTCCGGCAGGGCCTCGGTCACCGTGGGGACGACGAACGAGCAGTACCAGTGTCCGAGACTGTCCCGGTACACCCGCACCGACGACGGCGGCCCGGGCAGCTCCCGCGACCACACCACCGTCAAGACGATCCCACCGGCCAGGCGCAGCCGGCCGTCCTTCAGCCGGAACCCGCGCTGCGTGTAGTTCAGCGTGGGCGGCGCCTTGCGCTTCGTCTTGATGCGGGGCATCCCGGCGCGCTGCCGCATCGGCACCTTTGCCTGGATGTCCTTCAGCGCCTTCGCCCTCGACCTCGCGAAGTCCCGGATGATCTGCTGCTGCGGAACCGAACTGCCCGTCCGCAGCCAGGCCATCGCCCCGCGGGCCTCCGTCAACAACCTGTCCAGCTGCGCCGGCCCACACGTGGAATTCTCCGTGGTGGCCTTGTTCGCCAGGTGGACCTTGCGAGACATCGACACGCACTCGTTCCACACCCAACGACACCGCGCCCACTCGGCTTCGAGCCGGGCAAGCGCGGTCGACGACACGCGCAGCCGGAACGTGTACCGGGCACGCCCGGCCACACTTCCGGATACCGCTGCCGTCGTCATAATCCGCAACCTAACAGCCGCCACTGACAACGGAAGAGAGTGCGGGTCAGAGCAGATACGAAGAGAACTCCGGCGCTTCGCGCCTCCGCGCCAAGGACCCATTCCTCCCCGCCCTAAAGGAAGGGGCCTCCTGGGAGAATTCCGGTGAAGGGGCCCCCGGACCGATTCCCGGTCCGGGGGCCCGCTGTCACTTCGCTTCGGCGCCGCCCGGGGCGGTGTCGGGCTTCTGCTCCGCCCGCTCGCGCATCCGGCGCAGCAGCTCCGCCTTCTGCTCGGCCGCGCTCTTGCGGTCGGCCTGACCGGCGGGTCCATGACCCTGCTGATCGCCTCGGGACAGCTTCTTGCGCTGCCCTCCGACGCCGAGCAGGTTGTTACGGCTCTTGGCCACGGGGCTCTCCCATCGTGGTGAGAAGTGACTGGGGGTTCGTCGGACGAGGGCGGCCGGGGGGCCGCCGCTCTCTCACTCGTAGAACTGGAAGAACGCGTACATGCCGGAGACGGTACGCGGCCGGGCCCAGGACCGCACACGATTTTCGCGGCGGGTGCACCGAGAACGCCGGGAGGCCGGCCGGGCGATGTGCCCGGCCGGCCTCCCGGTCGCGCTCTACGAGGTGGTCGTACGGAGAGGGCTAGCAGCCCAGCAGCCGCGCGCCCAGGTAGGACTGGATCTGGTCCAGGGAGACGCGCTCCTGCTTCATGGTGTCGCGCTCGCGCACGGTCACGGCGTTGTCGTCGAGGGTGTCGAAGTCGACCGTGACACAGAACGGCGTGCCGATCTCGTCCTGGCGGCGGTAGCGGCGGCCGATGGCGCCGGCGTCGTCGAACTCGATGTTCCAGTGCTGGCGCAGGTCGGCCGCCAGCCCCTTGGCCTTCGGCGAGAGCTGCGGGTTGCGGGAGAGCGGCAGCACCGCGACCTTGACCGGCGCGAGGCGCGGGTCGAGGCGCATCACGGTGCGCTTCTCCATGACGCCCTTGGCGTTCGGGGCCTCGTCCTCGTTGTAGGCGTCGAGGAGGAACGCCAGCATCGCGCGGCCGACACCGGCGGCGGGCTCGATGACGTACGGCGTCCAGCGCTCACCGGCCTCCTGGTCGAAGTACGACAGGTCGTGGCCGGACGCCTTGGAGTGCGCGCCGAGGTCGTAGTCGGTGCGGTTGGCGACACCCTCCAGCTCGCCCCACTCGTTGCCGCCGAACTGGAAGCGGTACTCGATGTCGGCGGTCCGCTTCGAGTAGTGGGACAGCTTCTCCTTGGGGTGCTCGTACCAGCGCATGTTCTCTTCGCGCATGCCAAGGCCGGTGTACCAGTTCCACCGCTGGTCCATCCAGTACTGCTGCCAGTGCTCGTCCTCGCCCGGCTTGACGAAGAACTCCATCTCCATCTGCTCGAACTCGCGGGTCCGGAAGATGAAGTTGCCGGGCGTGATCTCGTTACGGAACGACTTGCCCATCTGGGCGATGCCGAACGGGGGCTTCTTGCGCGAAGTGTTCTGCACCTGGCTGAAGTTGGTGAAGATGCCCTGCGCGGTCTCGGGCCGCAGGTACGCGATCGAGCCGGAGTCGGCGGTCGGGCCGAGGTGGGTGGAGAGCAGGCCGGAGAACTGCTTCGGGTCGGTGAAGGTGCCCTTGTTGCCGCAGTTGGGGCAGTTCAGGTCGGCGAGGCCGTTCTCGGGGGCGCGGCCGTTGTGCTTCTCCTCGTACGCCTCGATCAGGTGGTCGGCGCGGTAGCGCTTGTGGCAGGAGGTGCACTCGGTGAGCGGGTCGGTGAAGGTGGCGACATGGCCGGACGCCTCCCAGACCTCGCTGGCCAGGATGACCGACGAGTCGAGTCCGACGACGTCCTCGCGGGAGGTGACCATGTAGCGCCACCACTGGCGCTTGAGGTTCTCCTTCAGCTCGACGCCCAGCGGCCCGTAGTCCCAGGCGGCACGCTGACCGCCGTAGATCTCACTGCACGGGTAGACGAAGCCACGGCGCTTGCTGAGGCTGACGATGGTCTCGATCTTGTCGGCGGCCACGGTGCTCTCTTCATTGACGACGGCGAACGGCGATTGATTCAGGTTACCGGCGCGCGTACCCCTCGGACCAAATCGATTGCCCGGGCAAAGGACGGCGTTTGCCCTGCTGGTGCGGGAGAGGGGGGTGAGGAGGGCCGGGGAGGGCCCACGGCACCCGCCCGGGGGCTTGACAGCCAGCTTGTTGACAATCGTTTCCACTTTTGTTGAAAATGACTGTCATGAACGTACGACGTCACATACGCACCACCGTCACCGCCGGGGCGCTCGCCCTCGGTCTGGCGGCGGTCTCCGCCTGCTCGCTCACGGACGGCGGCGACGGCCGGGAGGGCGGGAAGCTCAAGGTGACGGCGTCGTTCTATCCGATGACCTTCCTCGCCGAGCGGGTCGGCGGCGATCATGTGACGGTCTCCACCCTGACCAAGCCGGGTGTCGAGCCGCACGATCTTGAGCTCAAGCCGCGGCAGACCGCCGAGCTGGGCGAATCGGGCTACATCCTCTATCTCAAGGGCATCCAGCCCACCGTGGACAAGGCCATCGAGCAGTCGGGCGTGGAGCACACGACGGACGCGGCGACGCTGACGAGGGCGGAACCGGGCCCGGGTCCGACCCCTGCCGGAACCGCCAGGCCCATCAGTCCTGCCAAGCCCATCAGTCCCGCCAAGCCCGCCAAGCCTGCCCAGGGTGGTGCGAGCGGCCAGGACGACCACCGTGCCGACCACAGCGACCACGGGGACCACGGTGATCACGGCGACGGCCACGAGGACCACGGCGACGGCCACGGGAGCCACGACGGCCACGAGGAGACCCCCGCGACCGAGAAGAGCCCTGCGGTCGAGAAGAGCCCCGCCGCCGAGAAGACCCCCGCCGCCGAGGACCGCCAGGAGGGCCAGGACAGCCACGACAGTCACGACGGCCACGACCACGGCAGCGGCGGCGGCGACCCCCACCTCTGGCTCGACCCGGCGAAGTACGCGGACATGGCCCGGGGCGTCGGCGAAGCCCTCGCCGAGGCCGACCCCGCCAACGCGGACGACTTCCGCCGCAACGCGGCCACCCTCGCCGGTGAGCTGGCCCGGCTCGACACCGACTTCCGCGAGGGCCTCAGCTCCACCGGCACCAGGACCTTCATCACCACCCACGCCGCCTTCGGCCACCTCGCCGGGCGCTACGGCCTGATCCAGGAGGGCATCTCCGGCCTCAGCCCCGACGCCGAGCCCAGCCCCGCCCGGATCAAGCAGCTCCAGACCATCGCCGAGGAGGACAAGGTCACCACCGTCTTCTTCGAGACCCTGGCCAGCGACCGGACGGCGAAGACGGTGGCCTCCGACGCCGGGCTGCGGACCGCCGTCCTCGACCCCCTCGAAGGGATCACGGACAAGTCCCCCGGCTCGGACTACCTCGAAGTGATGCGCGCCAACCTGGCCGCGCTCCAGAAGGCGCTGGGGGCGAAGTGACCACGACGACCACCCAGCGGCGACCGGAGACCACCGTGAGCGACCGGACCATGGAGCAGCCCGTCATATCCCTCCGGGGGGCGCGGGCCTCCCTCGGCTCCCGCCCGGTCCTCCGCGGGATCGATCTGACCATCACCTCCGGCGAGGTCGTGGCCCTGCTCGGCGCCAACGGCTCCGGCAAGTCGACCGCCGTACGCTCCGTGATCGGACAGGTGCCCCTCACCGGCGGTGAGGTCTCCCTCTTCGGTACGCCGCTGCGCCGCTTCCGCCAGTGGCACCGGGTCGGGTACGTGCCCCAGCGGACCACCGCCGCGAGCGGGGTGCCCGCGACCATCCGGGAGGTCGTCTCCTCGGGCCGGCTCTCGCGCGCCCGCTTCGGCCTGTTCTCGCGGGCCGACCGGGCCGCCGTGGACCGGGCGATCGACCTGGTGGGCCTCGCCGACCGGGCCGGGGACCCCGTCGACGCCCTCTCCGGCGGCCAGCACCAGCGGGTGCTGATCGCCCGCGCGCTCGCCGCCGAACCCGAGCTGCTGATCATGGACGAGCCGATGGCCGGCGTCGACCTGGCCAGCCAGGAGGTCCTGGCCGAGACCCTGCGGGAGCAGGTGGCGGCCGGGACGACGGTCCTGCTCGTCCTGCACGAGCTGGGCGCCGTGGAGCCGCTGATCGACCGGGCCGTGGTGCTCCGCGACGGCTGCGTCGTCCACGACGGGCCGCCGCCCGAGGCCGTGGGCCAGCACGCGCTGCCCGGCCACGACCACGTGCACCCCCACGCCACGGGCGAGCCGCTCCGTACCGGACTGCTCACCTGACGACCGGCTCCCCCTTCGCCCCCCGGACCGACCGACGGACTGACGGACTGACGACATGGACATTCTCGAAACGGCCTTCATGCAGCGGGCCCTGCTCGCCGCGCTGCTCGTCGGCGTCACCGCGCCCGCCATCGGCATCTATCTGGTGCAGCGCCGCCAGGCCCTGCTGGGCGACGGCATCGGCCATGTCGCCATGACCGGCGTCGGTCTCGGCTTCCTGCTCTCCACCAACCCCATCTGGATGGCGACGCTCGTCTCCGTCGCGGGCGCGGTGACCATGGAGCTGATCAGGACGTACGGGCGCACCCGCGGCGATCTCGCGCTGGCGATGCTCTTCTACGGCGGCATGGCGGGCGGTGTGCTGCTCGTGAACGTCTCCGACACCGGCTCCACCGGCGATCTCGGCTCCTTCCTCTTCGGCTCGCTCTCCACCGTCTCCGATTCGGACCTGCTGGCGATCACCCTGCTCGCGGGCTTCGTCCTGCTGGTCACGGTGGGGCTGCGCAAGCAGCTCTTCGCCGTCAGCCAGGACGAGGAGTTCGCCCGGGTCACCGGTCTGCCGGTGCGGGCGCTCAATCTGCTGATCGCCGTGACCGCCGCGGTCACCGTCTCGGTCGCCATGCGGGTGGTGGGGCTGCTGCTGGTCAGCGCCCTGATGGTGGTCCCGGTGGCGGCGGCCCAGCAGATCTCCCGCTCCTTCCGGGTGACCTTCGCGCTGGCCGTGGGGATCGGGATCACGGTGGCCCTCGCGGGCACCGGCACCTCGTACTACCAGGACGTCCCCCCGGGCGCGACGATCGTGCTGCTCGCCATCGGGATCTTCGTCCTGCTGGCGGTGGTGGCCGGGCCGCTCGCCCGGTACCGGGCCCGGCGGGCCGAGGCCCCCGGGGGCACGGAGGTCCGGCCGGGCGAGTGCGCGGCCGCGGTGCCGGGCGCGCGCGGGTCGGCGGACGACGTACGGGTCTGACGGGCCGGCCTGGCAGAATTGGCCCCGAGAAGGTTCGGTGGGGGGCTAAGCGAGGAGGCACCTGTGGCGTCGGCGCCCAGCGGAGAGAACACCGTCCCTGTGCGGGGCCGGTCGACCCGGCAGCGTGCCGCGGTGGCGGCCGCGCTCGACGAGGTGGACGAGTTCCGCAGCGCACAGGAGCTGCACGACATGCTGAAGCACCAGGGCGCCTCGGTGGGGCTGACCACGGTCTACCGCACGCTCCAGTCGCTGGCGGAGGCCGGCGAGGTCGACGTGCTGCGGACCAACGACGGGGAGTCGGTCTACCGCCGCTGCTCCACCGACGACCACCACCACCATCTGGTCTGCCGGATCTGCGGCAAGGCCGTCGAGGTCGAGGGCCCGGCCGTGGAGCAGTGGGCGGAGACGGTCGCGGCGGCCCACGGCTTCGTGAACGTCGCCCACACCGTGGAGATCTTCGGTACGTGCGCGGAGTGCGCCGCGAAGTGCTGACGGGCCCGACGCGACCGGCCGGCTGACCGGGCCGGCCCGATCCGCCCGATCGCCCGACCGGACGGCCCGACCGGACGGCCCGACCGGACGGCCCGACCGGACGGCCCGACCGGACGGTGACCCCCGCGGGTCACCGTCCCCGGCAGGTGCTACTGCTCGACCTGGTTGGGGATGGCCCCGCCGAAGCGCCGGTCCCGCTTGGCGTACTCCAGGCAGGCCCGCCACAGGTCACGGCGGTCGAAGTCGGGCCAGAGCACGTCCTGGAAGACCATCTCGGCGTAGCTGCTCTGCCAGATCAGATAGTTGGACGTGCGCTGCTCGCCGCTGGGGCGCAGGAAGAGGTCCACATCCGGCATGTCCGGGTAGTACAGGTACTTCTGGAACGTCCGCTCGTTGACCTTCGCCGGGTCGAGCCGGCCGGCCGCGACCTCCTGGGCGATCCGCTGGGCGGCGTCGGCGATCTCGGCGCGGCCGCCGTAGTTGACGCAGAAGTACAGCGTCATGGCGTCGTTGCCCTTGGTCATCTCCTGGGCGACCTGGAGTTCCTGGACGACCGACTTCCACAGCTTCGGCATCCGGCCGACCCAGCGGATCCGGATGCCCATCTCGTTCATCTCGTCCCGGCGGCGGCGGATGACATCGCGGTTGAAGTTCATCAGGAACCGGACCTCGTCGGGCGAGCGCTTCCAGTTCTCGGTGGAGAAGGCGTAGAGGGACAGGTTGTTGACACCCATCTCCAGGCAGCCCTTGAGCACGTCGAGCACGACGCCCTCGCCGATCTTGTGACCCTCGGTGCGGGGCAGTCCGCGCTCCTTGGCCCAGCGGCCGTTGCCGTCCATCACACAGGCGACATGGTTCGGGACGAGTTCGCCGGGGATCTTCGGCGGCTGCTCGCCGGAGGGATGCGGGTCCGGGGTCCGGTACTCGCGGCGGGACCGGCCGAGCATTCCGCGTCGTGCCATGCGGCTCACATCTCCTAGCTGAATTCTTTACTTCTCGACGTACCGGAGCGATCGCAGACCGCGCTCCAGGTGCCAGTGCAGATACGCGGACACCAGCCCGCTGCCCTCTCTGACATGACGCGCCTCGCACGCCTTCGCCGCAGGCCAGTCCCCGGTCAGCAGCGCACTGAGCAGTGCGACGGCCTCGGCTGAGGGTACGACGCTACCGGGGACGCGGCAGTCCCCGCATATGACTCCCCCGGCGGCGACCGAGAAGAAGCGGTTGGGCCCCGTCAGACCGCACTTGGCGCAGTCGTCAAAGCTGGGCGCGTAGCCGTTCACGGCGAGGGAGCGCAGGAGGAACGCGTCCAGGATGAGGTGGGGCGGGTGCTCCCCCTGGGAGAGCGCCCGCAGCCCGCCGACGAGGAGCAGGTACTGCTGTACGGCGGGCTCGCCCTCGTGGTCGGTGAAGCGCTCGGCGGTCTCCAGCATGACGGTGCCCGCCGTGTAGCGGGCGTAGTCGGTGACGATGCCGCCCCCGTAGGGCGCGATCGTCTCGCTCTGGGTGCACAGCGGCAGCCCGCGGCCGATCAGCTCGCTGCCCCGGGCGAAGAACTGCACGTCGACATGGGAGAACGGCTCCAGCCGGGCCCCGAATCGGGACTTGGTGCGGCGCACCCCGCGGGCGACGGCCCGGACCCGGCCGTGGCCGCGGGTGAGCAGCGTGATGATGCGGTCGGCCTCGCCCAGCTTCTGGGTGCGCAGGACGACGCCGTCATCACGGAACAGGCTCATGGGCCCATTCTCCCGCACCCGTGCCCCCGCCCCGCACCCGACGGCCCGGTCGCGGGCCCTGCCGGCCGCCGCCGGGATCCGGGCCGCCCCGGTCCGTACGGGTCCGGCCCGATCGGCGGGTACGGCCCGGGGCTCCCCCTCGTACCGGACTCCGGTTCCAGCGGCGGACGGCGGGGGGTGAACACGCCCTCCTGTCCAGGGGTTCGATGAGTCGTACATGTCACATACATCGGGGGCAACCCCACTGGCGGCGGCAGAGTCCGTACGGGCGTACGCGGTGAAGATCCAGGGGAGGACATACATGCGCAGAACGCTCGTAGGGGCCGTGGGACTGGCTCTGGTCATGGGCACGGTCACGGTCGGCGGCGCCACGGCGGTCGAGGCCGACACCCCGCGGAAGGGCTCGGCGGGGGCGACGGCGGACATCAAGTCGCGGCTGCTCGCGATACCCGGGATGACGTTCATCAGCGAGGAGCAGGTCGGTCAGCACCGCTTCTTCACGCTGAGCTACGCCCAGCCGGTCGACCACACGAACCCCCGGAAGGGCACCTTCCAGCAGCGGTTCTCGCTGCTGCACAAGGACGTCAGCCGCCCGACCGTCTTCCACACCTCGGGCTACTACCTGTGGCCGAACCCGGAGCGCTCCGAGCCGGCCCGGCTGATCGACGGCAACGAGATCTCCCTGGAGCATCGTTTCTTCGCCCCCTCGTCCCCGGCGTCGCCGGACTGGTCGAAGCTGAACATCCGGCAGGCCGCCGCCGACCAGCACCGGCTGTTCACCGCGCTGAAGAAGATCTACGCGAAGAAGTGGCTCTCCACGGGCGCCTCCAAGGGCGGCATGACGGCCACGTACTACGAGCGCTTCCACCCGAACGACATGGACGGTGTCGTCGCGTACGTCGCGCCCAACGATGTGAACAACAAGGAGGACTCGGCCTACGACCGCTTCTTCCGGACCGTCGGGACCACGGAGTGCCGCACCAGGCTCCAGGGTCTGGAGCGCGAGGGGCTGATCCGGCGCACGCCGCTGGTGGAGAAGCTGGCGCAGCAGGCCGCGCGGGACGGCATCACCTTCGAGCGGCTCGGTGGGGTCGAGCAGGCGTACGAGAGCGCCGTCGCCGGTCTGTCCTGGGGCTTCTGGCAGTACGCGGGTGACGCCGGCTGTGCGGCCGTGCCCGCCGACGCGAAGAAGCTCAGCGACGCGGAGCTGTTCACGGCCCTCAACGAGCTGGGCGGCTTCTACGGCGGCGGCGACGCCAGCCTGGCCGATTTCCAGCCGTACTACTACCAGGCCGGCACCGAGCTGGGCTCGCCGTCCGTGAAGACGCCGAAGCACCTCAAGGGGCTGCTGAAGTACCCGGAGACGGGTCCGCGCGACTATGTCGACCCGAGCATCCCGATGGCGTTCAAGCCCCGGGCGATGGCGGACATCGACCGCTGGGTGCGGCACAACGCGGACCGGATGCTCTTCGTCAACGGCGAGTGGGACCCGTGGGCCGCCGAGCCCTTCCGCCTCGGCGCGGGCTCGCGCGACAGCCTCGTGCTGACCGTGCCGAAGGCGTCGCACATGGCGGACATCGCGGGTCTGCCCGAGAAGCAGCGGGCGCTGGCGACCGCCCGGATCCAGCGGTGGGCCGGGGTCGCCCCGAGCGCCGTGCGCGAGGACCCGTCGAAGGCGAAGCCGCTGGCCCGCTTCGATGTCCGGCTGGACACGAACGACAGCCGCGAGGAGCGGGTGCAGCGGATGCTCCCGCCGCGCTGACGCCTCTCCCGGCCGTGCGGTGATCCAGGAGGCGGGCCGGACAGCGGCCCGCCTCCCCCGGGTCAGGGGGAAAGGGTGCGGGCGGTCGACAGCAGCCGGTCGGTGTCGTCCGGGTGCAGCTGGAGCGCGGCGCCCACGGTGGCCAGCACCTCGCGCTCGGGCGGGCTGTAGGGGCCGTCCGCGAGGGCGATCCGGGCGCCCTGGAGCAGGATCGATTCCCGGCCCGCCGGGGCCAGGTGCGGCGCGAGCGGTTCCAGGGCCTCGTGCAGTTCGATCGCGAGCGCCGCGCCGTAGGGGCCGACGTCGGTGACGAAGCGGCCGGTGTCCGCGGCCAGGGCCTCGATCAACCCGGTGAGCTGGTCCTCGGTGCAGTCGTGGAGTCCGGCGGCGCGGACCGTGGCGACCGCCGTCTCCCGGACCGGGCGGGAGGAGGTGCCGCCGGAGGCGAGGACGGCGAGGGCGACGGTGTGCACGGCGTCGCGGAGCATCGCGGAGAAGCGGGCCGTCGTGGGGTGGTCCAGCGCGTCCGTGCCGAAGTGCCCCTGGCAGGCGGCGCACTCGACCACGGGGCCCGTGGCCCCCCGGGGCAGCAGCGGCACCCCGAGCAGGGTGAATCGGCGACGCCCGGTGCGACGGCGGTAGTTGCGGTCGCCGCCGCAATCGGGACAGAAGAACTCGCCGTCCCCCACTGTGTTCCATGACGTATGAATGCCGCAGACCATCAGCTTTCGGCCAAACATACCCCGGTCTGCGTGCACCGTGACCTCCGTGACGCTCCAGCAACCAACCCCGCGTTGACGTGATGTTAGCCACATGCCCCACGTGCCGTCAGCACCACGGCGGCCCGACGCCCGCACATGGCCGATTACTCCCCCTGGCCAAGCCGCCGGCGGGTGTGCCCCGAAACGGCCGAAAAGCCCCGGGAAACGGAGCGCCCCCGGGGCCGTCCGCAGGGGACGGGCCGCCGGGGGCGGTGGTGGCGCGGTGCGCGCCCGGGTCAGCGGGCCGCGCGGTTGACGGCCGAGACGACCGCCTTGAGCGAGGCCCTGGTGGTGTTGGCGTCGATGCCGATGCCCCACAGGACCTTGCCGTCGATCGCGCACTCGATGTACGACGCGGCCTGCGCGGAGGCCCCCTCGCTCATGGTGTGCTCGGTGTAGTCCAGCAGCCGTACATCCATCCCGACGGCGTTCAGCGCGTCGAAGAAGGCGGAGATCGGACCATTGCCCGTACCGGTCAGTACGGTGTCGGTTCCGTCGATGACGGCGTCGACGGTCAGCGTGTCGACCCCGTCGGTATCGGCGGTCGACTGCCCGGAGCGCAGCTGGATCCGGCCCCACGGGTTCTCCGGGTTGGGCAGGTACTCGTCCTGGAAGACGGCCCAGATGGCCGCCGGGGTGACCTCGCCGCCCTCGGTGTCCGTCTTGGCCTGGATGATCCGGGAGAACTCGATCTGCATCCGGCGCGGCAGATCCAGCTTGTGGTCGTTCTTCAGGACGTAGGCGATACCGCCCTTGCCGGACTGGGAGTTGACCCGGATGACCGCCTCGTAGGAGCGGCCCACGTCCTTCGGGTCGATCGGCAGATACGGAACGTTCCACTCGATGTCGTCCACCGTGGTGCCGGCGGCGGCCGCGTCCGCCTCCAGGGCCTCGAAGCCCTTCTTGATGGCGTCCTGGTGGGAGCCGGAGAAGGCGGTGTAGACCAGGTCGCCCGCGTAGGGGTGGCGCGGGTGGACCTCCATCTGGTTGCAGTACTCGCTGGTCCGGCGGATCTCGTCGATCTGGGAGAAGTCGATCTGGGGGTCGACGCCCTGCGAGAACAGGTTCATGCCGAGGGTCACCAGGTCGACATTGCCGGTGCGCTCGCCCTGGCCGAAGAGGCAGCCCTCGATCCGGTCCGCGCCGGCCATGACGGCCAGCTCGGCCGCCGCCACCGCCGTGCCCCGGTCGTTGTGCGGATGCACGGAGAGGCAGACGAACTCCCGGCGGGACAGGTTCCGCGACATCCACTCGAAGCGGTCCGCGTGCGTGGACGGCGTGGAGCGCTCGACCGTCGCGGGCAGATTCAGGATGATCTCGCGGCCGGCCTCCGGCTGCCAGACGTCCATGACGCCCTCGCAGACCTCCAGCGCGAAGTCCAGCTCGGTGTCGGTGAAGATCTCCGGGCTGTACTGGTAGCCGAAGACGGTCTCGGGGCCCAGCAGCTTCTCCGCGTACTCCATCACCAGCCGGGTGCCGTCCACCGCGATCTGCTTGACCTGCTCCTTCGAGCCGCGGAAGACGACCCGGCGGAAGGTGGGGGCGGTGGCGTTGTACAGGTGGACCGTGGCCCGGTGGGCGCCGCGCAGCGACTCGACCGTGCGCTCGATCAGCTCCTCGCGGGCCTGGGTGAGGACGGAGATGGTCACGTCCTCGGGGATCAGCCCCTCCTCGATGATGGAGCGGACGAACGCGAAGTCGGTCTCGCCGGAGGAGGGGAAGCCGACCTCGATCTCCTTGTAGCCCATGCGGACCAGCAGCTCGAACATCTCGCGCTTGCGGGCCGGGGACATCGGGTCGATCAGCGCCTGGTTGCCGTCGCGCAGATCGGTCGAGAGCCAGCGGGGCGCCTGGGTGATCCGCCGGCCGGGCCAGGTGCGGTCGGGGATGTCGACGGCCTCGAAGGGGCGGTACTTGCGGATCGGCATCCCGGACGGGCGCTGGGTGTGGGTCGCGTTGGTGACGGGGGTGGCGCGGCCGACGCGGTACTCGGCATCGGCGGTCACGACGGCCTCACTGGCCTCGGCGGGCTTGGCGGGCTTGGCGGGCGCAACGGAATCAGTCATGGACGGGGGGCTCCTCGGGTTCCGGCGGTGATCTGGCGACTGCCACGCCCCCGGCGGCGCCACACGGGGCGGCGGGGGCGATGGGTCGAGGCCGACGGAGTCGAGCAGCACCAGAACCCGCGGGGAGGGGGTCGGCCTACGACTACAGGCCCTCGCCGCGGCGGCTAAGAAGAAGCAGCCCGAAGTACATGATGGGCCGAAGCCTAACCGAGGTTCCCGGGGTACGCGCCCGGCATTTCACTATGCGGGACGCGTCATGGTTACGCGGCGGACGCGCCGGGCCGCCCCGCGCATCGGACTCCTCCCGTCACCCGGCCCCCACCAGCCCCACCGACCTCTCCGTCACTACCGTTTCGCCGCCCCTCCGGCCGGCGCCCCCGCCGTCCCCCCGGCGCGTCGAGGCCGTCACCCCGGCGCGTCAAGCCGGAACACCCGACTCACTCCATATCGGTAATCAGCGTGACTTCTCGCGACAATGCCATCACGCAGTGCCACATTGCGGGAATGGCGAACTTCCACCCCACGTTCTGCACGATCATCCCGCCCCACGTCCTCGACAAGGTCGCGACCTCCGGGGACCCCGATCTCGCACCCGTCGCCCGCCACACCCTGGAGACGGACGCCAAGCAGCGCACGCGCCGGCAGCTGAACATCGCCCTCGGCGTCCCGGACGAGGTCTCCGTCATCAAGGGCAGCGGCCCCACCGACCACCCGACCCGGTCGATCCACGACTGCCACAGCACCACCGCGCTGCCGGGGGTCAAGGTCCGCGGCGAAGGCGAGGACCCCGGCCGGGACGCCACCGTCAACCGCGTCTACTCCGGCCTCGGCGCCACCTTCGAGCTGCTGCTCGCGAGCTACGGCCGCAGCTCCCTGGACGGCGAGGGGCTGCCCCTGGTCGCCAGCGTCCACTACGGCAGGAACTACTCCAACGCCTTCTGGAACGGTCAGCAGATGGTCTTCGGCGACGGGGACGGGGAGGTCTTCGTCGACTTCTCCAACTCCGTCGACGTCATCGCCCACGAGCTGGCCCACGGCCTGACCCAGTACACCGCCAACCTCACCTACTACGGGCAGCCGGGCGCGCTCAACGAGTCCGTGTCGGACGTGATCGGGTCGCTGGTCAAGCAGTACGTCCTCGGCCAGAGTGCCGACCAGGCCGACTGGCTGCTCGGCGCCGAGATCCTGGGGCCGCGCGTCAACGGGGTCGCGCTGCGCAGCCTCAAGGCGCCCGGCACCGCGTACGACGACGAGATCCTGGGCAAGGACCCGCAGCCCGCCACGATGGACAAGTACGTCCGTACCGGCCGGGACAACGGCGGGGTGCACATCAACTCCGGCATCCCCAACCACGCCTTCTACCTGGCCGCCACCGAACTCGGCGGCAAGTCGTGGGAGCGGGCCGGGCAGATCTGGTTCGACACGCTGACCGGCGGCGAACTGCCCGACTACGCCGACTTCGGGGAGTTCGCGCAGCTGACCCTGAAGGCGGCCCGGGAGCGCTACGGTGACGGCGAGGAGCTCCAGGCCGTCCAGAAGGCGTGGCAGACGGTGAAGGTGCCGACCGGCTGACCCCGGCGGGTACCGACCGCGCCGGGCCCGTCCGCACGGGCGGTCCCGGCCGGCCCGGCGGACCGGGCGGCCGGACGCACAGGACAACGAGTGGGAGCGAGACCCCCAGCCATGCGTATCGAGGTGACCCGGACCGGCGGCTTCGCCGGGATCGAGCGGCACGCCGGGATCGACACCGACGACCTGCCCGACACGGCCGATCCGGCCGGCTGGCGGGAGCTGGCCGGGCGGGTCGTGACCGGCGCCGGGGCCGTCCCGCCCCGGGGGGTCCCCGACGGCTTCGGCTACGAGATCACCGTGGACGGCCGCACCGTGTACTGCGCCGAACCGGACATCAGCGACGACCAGCGCGAACTGATCTCCCGCGTGCTGCGCACCGGGGCCTGACCCCTTCGGCGCACAGGACTCAGAAGCCGAGGCGGCGCAGCTGCTTCGGGTCGCGCTGCCAGTCCTTGGCGACCTTCACATGCAGGTCGAGGAAGACCGGCGTACCGAGCAGCGCCTCGATCTGCTGCCGGGACTTCACTCCGACCTCCTTGAGCCGCTTGCCCTTGGGGCCGATGACGATCCCCTTCTGGCTGGGCCGCTCGATGTAGACGTAGGCGTGGATGTCCAGCAGCGGCTTGTCCGCCGGGCGGTCCTCGCGCGGCAGCATCTCCTCGACCACGACGGCGATGGAGTGCGGCAGCTCGTCCCGGACGCCCTCCAGCGCGGCCTCCCGGATCAGCTCGGCCACCATGACCTGCTCGGGCTCGTCGGTGAGGTCGCCCTCGGGGTAGAGCGGCGGGCCCTCGGGCAGCAGCGGGATCAGCAGATCCGCGACGAGCTGCACCTGCTGGTCGCCGACCACCGAGACCGGGATGATCTCGGCCCATTCGAAGCCCAGCTCCTGGGCGAGGCGGTCGACGGCGATCAGCTGCTCGGCGAGGGTCTTGGAGTCGACCAGGTCGGTCTTGGTGACGATCGCGACCTTGGGGCTCTTCTTGATCCCCGCCAGCTCCTTGGCGATGAAGCGGTCGCCGGGGCCCAGCTTCTGGTCGGCGGGCAGACAGAAGCCGATGACGTCGACCTCGGCCCAGGTGGTGCGGACCACGTCGTTGAGCCGCTCGCCCAGGAGGGTGCGCGGCTTGTGCAGGCCGGGGGTGTCGACCAGGATCAGCTGCGCGTCGGGGCGGTGCACGATGCCGCGCACGGTGTGCCGGGTGGTCTGGGGCCGGTTGGAGGTGATCGCCACCTTCTGGCCGACCAGAGCGTTCGTCAGGGTGGACTTGCCCGCGTTGGGGCGGCCTACGAAGCAGGCGAAGCCCGACCGGTGGGGGACGGGCTCGGAGGACTGGGTGCGAACGCTCATGCCGCCCATTCTCCCTGATGCCGGGGGGCTCGCTGCCCGCGAGGGCCCCACGCGCCATGATCGCCGGACAAGCGGCAGCTCAGACGGGTGCCGCAGCCGGCCCGGACGCCTCCCGCGTCCGCCGGGCGCGGCGGGTGCGCCACCACAGGAGCGCCAGGGCCAGGGCCGCCGCCAGGAGTCCGGCCGCGAGCCGGGGCACGGCGAGGAAGGAGGCGCCGGCCGCGTCCCGGGTGCCGTGCGCGGTCGCCGTGATCCGTACCTTCCCGCGGTCCAGGGCGGGCGGGCCGTCCCAGCGCTCGGTGAGCCGGATGCGCTGGCGGGGCAGCAGCTCGGACGGGACCCGCCCCGGCCGCTCCAGCAGCTCCCGGCCGAAGAGCCCGGTGGCCCGGAGCCGGACCCGGGGGCTGAGGGTGACGTTGCCCCGGTTGTGGAGGGTGTACGAGACGGTCGCGCGGCTGGTGCCCGTGCCCGGCAGGAGGGGCCGGTCCTGGTCGACGGTCACGTCCTCGACGGTGAGCGCGGGCACGGCCGGGCCGTTCACGCGCAGATAGAGCCGGGCGCCGACGGCCTGGCGCACCCCCATGCCGACGGCGGCCCCGGGGCGCGCGACCCGCTCGTCGAGGGCGACGAGGGCCCCGGGGTGGTCGCCCGGCGGCGCGGTGTCGGGGACGGTGACGGTGTACGCGACGGTGACCGAGCCGCGTGCGGGCACGGTCACCCGCGTACGGTCCGGCCTGGCCCAGGCGCCGACACCGCGCTGGCGCTCCTCGGGGGAGCGCACGGCGAAGCCGCCGTCACGGACCGTGTTGTGGGCGTCGGCGGCGTACAGCCTCAGGGTGAGCGGCGCGGAGGTCCTGTTGGTGATGGTGACCTTGTCGCGGAGCCGTCGGCCGGGGTCGGCGGCGAGATGGAAGTACGGGCGGCTGCCGAGCCGGGAGGAGGCGGGGAAGACCGACCAGTGGCCGTTGTCGGCGGCGTGGGCGGCGGGCGCCGGGGCGGTGAGGGGCACGAGGGCGGCGAAGGTGGTGAGCAGCGCGGTGACGGCGGCGGGGGCGGCGCGGCGGGGGTGCGGTCGGGGCATGGTGCCGTGGGGTCCCTCGGTCGGGGCGGGCCGGCCGGGTGCGCGCCCGGGCGGCCCGCCGTGCGGCGGTGGTCAGGTGAGGGTCAGGGTGAGCACCCCGGAGTAGGCGCCGGGGGCGGCGAAGGCCGGGACCTTCAGCGAGAGCCCCGCGTCCACGGTGAACTCGCCACCGGTGAGGGCGGCGTCGGGGGCCGAGGCCAGGGTGGCGCCGGAGCTGCCGACGGGCCCTTCGGATCCGGCCACGCAGTCGCTGGGGCTGCCGGGGCTGGCGGTGCAGGCGGGGGCCCAGTGGAGCCGTTCGGCGTCGATGGCGGTGCCGCCGGGTCCGGCGAAGTCGCTGACCCGGCCGGTGAGGGACCAGCCCGCCGGGCCGCCCCGGAAGTCCCGGACGGTGACCGTCCGCAGGGCGCCCTCCGCGTCCCCGCCGCTGCCGAAGTCGACCGTGGACAGCTGGACGGTGTCGCCGTCCTGGGACATGGACAGGGTGCCGTTGGCGACGAGCGCGTTGATCTTCTGGGTGTTCTTCGGCAGCGGGGTGTCGTCCTCGACGGTGTACGCGGCCGGGCCCGCGCCCCGGCTCTCGGACCAGGAGGCGCCCTCGTACGCGACGATCCCGGTGGTCGCCCTGTCGTTGACCTTGAGACGGGCGGTGAAGCCGCCGTCGGTGTCGGTGGTGAGGGTCATCCGGTCGGCGGTCTGCGCCGCCCCGGCCCGCCCGGCGACGGTGACCTCGGTGAGCGGGGTGAACCGGGTGCCGGTGACGGTGACACGGGCCCCCGGTTCGCCGGTGGCCGAGCCCAGCGAGAGCGCGCGCTCGTTGGCGACGGGGCCGCCGCTCGCGGTGATGGTGAGGGAGACGGGCGCGGGCGGGCCGCTCACCGCGCAGGGCGTGTCCAGTTCCATGATGTAGCTGGTGTGGATGGTGTAGTCGCCCGGGGAGAGCGTGATCTCGCCGGCGGCGGTGACCTTGAAGGTGCCGGTCATCGAGAACGGCGGGAAGGCGCCCTTGCCGGGGACGGGCGGGTTCTTCTTCGGCCCGGTGACGGTGATCCGGCCGCTCTGGGCGCCGCCGAGGACCGCCTTCCCCGAGGGGGTCATGATGTCGGCGGGCAGCGCGAGGTCCACCGGGTTGCTGGCCGCGGGCTTGGTGACCTTGTAGGTGACGGTGACCGTGTCGCCGACCTTCGGGGTGGCGTTGTCGACGGAGATCTCGGCGGTGGTGGTGCCGTTGATGGGCGGCAGCCCGGCCACCGGCGGCGGTACGCAGCGGGTCGCGAAGTTCACCGGTACGGGTGCGGCGGTCAGCGCGGTGGCGGGTGCGGTGAGGGCCGCCGCGGTGGCGACGAGCGCGAGCGCGCCGAGGGCGGCGGTCCAGCGCCACCGGGCCGGGCCTGCTGCGCCGGCGGCGGTGGGCGGTCGGGCGGGCAAGGCCATGGGATGCCCCCTTCCAAGGTGTGCAGGGGGCCATTGACGGGTGGGGGCGATGAGAAGTCAATGGCGCCGCAGACCCTTGCTGACACATCGTCATATCGCTTGGCCGCGCGGGGTGGACGGGCCGGTGCCGCCGGGGGGAGCGGCACCGGCCCGGCGGATCAGCTGAAGACGAAGGGGCCGGGGGTCTGCGAGGTCACGGCGTCGCAACTCACCGGGAACCCGAAGATGTTCATCGTGAGCGCGGGACCCGCGAAGTACGAGTTCAGGCTCATGCCGGGGGCCACGGTCCCGGCCAGCGGACCGATCTTCACCGCGCCGCCGGCGGGCAGCGCCGGGTTCCGCTTCCCGGTGAACTTCACCGTGCCGCCGCCCGCCCTGGCGAAGGTGAGCGTCGCGTTGATGGTGTCCCTGCCGACGGCGACGGGCGTCGTCACCGCGGAGGTGAGCGTGATCGTGGCCGAGGTGCCGCTCTGGGTGGCGGCGAGGGTGGCCGTACCGGCGCCCCAGGTGCCGCAGTCGTAACCCGCCTGCGCCGTGCCGGGGGTGACGGCCGCGGCGGCGGGGGCGAAGACGAGGGCGCCGACGGCGAGCGCTCCCGCCGCCAGGGCCGTGCCGATGAATGGTGTGCTGCCTCGCATGGGGGTTCCCCTCTCCCGGTCAGGGATGGTGGCGGGCACGACGGACCGCCGCCGGGACCCTTGCCGGAGCAGGCGGGCAGGGGGACGGGGCGGACCACGGCTCAGGTGCGTCGGGGACCGTCGATGGATTCCGCGGGCGGGGTGCGCACGCCGTACGGATGGGGCAGGCGGCCGGTCGGGGACGGGGGTGCGGCTCGGGTCCCGGCCGGTCCGTCCGGTGGGGCTGACGGTCCGTCGGTTGAACTGCTGTTCATTGATGCGCACCCGGGCGGCGATTGCAAGACAAGGCCGCTTGATTCTTACGGCCGATTCCTGCGGCCGATTCCCCCGGCTGATTCCTACGGCCGGTCCCGGGCCCCCCGGCGGGCGGGGAGCCCGGTTCGGTACGGGAACGGGGTCAGGCGGGCAGGGTGGCCCGCAGCGCGCCGTCGGGGCCGGCCAGGTGCACCGGCGTACCGGAGCCGCCCAGATCGGCGACAGCGGCGCGGTCGGCCTCCGGCACCGCGTCCGACTCGGAGACCACGGCGGCGGCCTCCAGGGACGTGGCCCCGCTGGCGACGGCCATGGCGACCGCGGTCCGCAGCGCGCTCAGCTCCAGCGAGGGCAGCGCGACCGTGCCCGCGACATAGGTCCGGCCGGTCTCGTCCCGTACCGCCGCGCCCTCGGGCACTCCGTTGCGGGCCCGCGCGCTGCGCGCCAGCGTGATGATCTTGCGGTCCTCGGGGCCGGGCTCTCCGGTGTCGGTGCTCTGCGTCATGGCCCGAGCATAGTTCGAACGGCCGGACGGCCCGCCGGGGGCGGCCCGGTGGGGTCCGCTCCCGTGGTGTCCGGCGGGGGTCAGCCCCGCATGCCCCGGACGAACTTGTCGCCCGCGCGCCGCGCCAGGTCGGCGAAGTTCTTCCGGTCGGCGGGCTTCCCGGGCACATGCGTGAGCCGGGTCAGCCCGACGCCCTCACTGGCCACCAGCACCTGGATGTCGAACGTCATCTGGAGCTGCTTGATCTCGGTGGTCAGATTGAGCGTCCGCGACTCCTCCCCCACCTTCGGGCCGTCGATCGGCTGCACGCCTATCGTCATCGTCTCGCCGCCGACGGTCGCGTCGAAGCGGGCGCACTGACCGACGGCGGCACCGATGTCACGGACGAGATCGGCGGACCCGGTGCCCGGGAGGGTGAACATCTGCTGGGAGAGCTGGGTACTGCCGCCCGGCCCCTCGAAGTCGACCGACCCGCCCAGGGTGGCACCCGCGATCCGCTCGTCCAGGAAGGCGGCGATCGGCTGGCACTCGGGCTTCGCCGCCTTGGTGGTCGCGCCACCGGTCGGCCCCGGCTGACCGGGCTTGTACCCCGGGGGCAGATCCTCGACGGCCAGCAGCACGGCGGGCATCCCCTCGGTGCGGATGCCGCCCTTCTCGCCCTGCGCGGTGCTGTCGGTGCCGGTCTTCTTCTCGTCGCCGGAGCCGCAGGCGGCGGTGAGGACCAGCGCGGAGAGGGCGAGTACGAGGCCGGCGCCTCGGCGCATTCGGTGACGCATGGTGACACTCCCGTGGAGACGTGGTGCTGGGGAGCTTCCCCCCTCCCCGCCGAACTGTCCGAGAATAACTGTTTGGGGGGAAACCGCCGGACGCTAACCGAGACGGAGCCGCAGGGCCCGGGGCAGGCCCGCCACCACCAGGTCGTAGGAGTCCTCGATCAGCTCCCTGACCATCCGGTCGGGCAGTTCACCGACCGTCACCGTGTTCCAGTGGCGCTTGTTCATGTGCCAGCCGGGGACGATCGCCGGGTACGCGGCGCGCAGCCGGAGCGCGTTCTCCGGCTCGCACTTCAGGTTCACCGTCAGGGGCGTCGCGTCCAGCGAGGAGAGCGCGAACATCTTCCCCGCGACCTTGAAGACCGAGACCCCCGGGCCGAAGGGGAAGTCCTCGACCGCGTCGTTGAACTCCAGGCAGAAGGCCCGCAGCCGGTCCGCTCTCATGCCGCGCGCTCCCCCCGGGGTGATCCGGGGCCGCCGGCGGGCTCGACCAGGACGGTGACGATCCTGTTCCGGCGGCCCGCCGGGGATTCCGCCGTGAGCCGCAGCGTCCGGCCGTCGGGCAGTTCCACGACGGCGCTGGCGCCCGCGATCGGCACCCGGCCGAGCGACTTCGCGAGGAGGCCGCCGACGGTCTCGACGTCCTCGTCGTCCAGCTCGTCCACCCCGTACAGCTCACCGAGGTCGCCGATGTCGAGACGGGCGGTGACGCGGTGCCGGCCCTCGCCCAGGTCCTCGACGGGCGGCAGTTCGCGGTCGTACTCGTCGGTGATCTCGCCGACGATCTCCTCCAGGATGTCCTCGATGGTGACGATCCCGGCCGTGCCGCCGTACTCGTCGATGACGACGGCGACGTGGTTGCGCTTCTGCTGCATCTCGCGCAGCAGGTCCCCGGCGTTCTTGGTGTCGGGGACGAAGACGGCGGGCCGCATCGCCGTGGAGACGAGATCGGCCTCGGCGTCACGGTTGATGTGCGTCTTGCGGACGAGGTCCTTGAGGTAGACGATGCCGACGATGTCGTCCTCGTTCTCCCCGGTGACGGGGATGCGGGAGAAGCCGGAGCGCAGCGCCAGGGTGAGCGCCTGGCGGACGGTCTTGTACCGCTCGATGCAGATCAGATCGGTGCGCGGGACCATCACCTCGCGGACCAGGGTGTCGCCGAGTTCGAAGACGGAGTGCACCATGCGGCGCTCGTCGTCCTCGATCAGGGACTCCTGTTCGGCGAGGTCGACCAGGGCCCGCAGCTCGGCCTCGCTGGCGAAGGGGCCCTTGCGGAAGCCCTTGCCGGGGGTGAGCGCGTTGCCGATGAGGATCAGCAGCTGCGGGATGGGGCCCATGATCCGCGCCAGCGGGAGCAGGACGTACGCGGCGGCCGTGGCCGTGTTCAGCGGGTGCTGGCGGCCGATGGTGCGCGGGGAGACCCCGACGGCGACATAGGAGACCAGGACCATCACGGCGATGGCGACGAGCAGCGCCTCCCAGGTCTCGGGGAACTCCTGCAGGCAGGCGTAGGTGACGAGCACCCCGGCCGCCATCTCGCAGGCCACCCGGACCAGCAGGGCGACATTGAGATAGCGGGTGGGGTCCGCGGCGACCTGGGCCAGGCGGGCCGCCCCGCGCCGGCCGGAGCGCACGGCCTCGGCGGCGCGGAAGCTGGAGACCCGGGCGATGCCCGCCTCGGCGCACGCCGCCAGCCAGGCGACGACGACCAGCGCGACCGCGCCCAGGACGAGGGGGACGCTCATGAGACGGTCGGGGCCGGGGAGGGACCGGTCAGCCCCTGCTCGGCACGCCAGCCGTCGACGATCGCGGCCTGGAGGGAGAACATCTCGGCCTTCTCGTCGGGCTCCTCGTGGTCGTACCCCAGCAGGTGGAGCACTCCGTGGACGGTGAGCAGCTGGAGCTCCTCGTCCATGGAGTGCCCGGTGGGTGCCTCCTGGCCCTGCCGGGTCGCGACCTCGGGGCAGAGCACGATGTCGCCCAGGAGGCCCTGCGGCGGCTCCTCGTCGTCCTTGGCGGGCGGCCGCAGCTCGTCCATCGGGAAGGACATCACGTCGGTGGGGCCGGGGAGGTCCATCCACTGGATGTGGAGCTGCTCCATGGCCTCGGCGTCCACGACGATCACCGACAGTTCGGAGAGCGGGTGGATGCGCATCCGGGCGAGGGCGTAGCGGGCGATGTCGAGGATCGCCCGCTCGTCGACCTGGGTGCCGGACTCGTTGTTGACGTCGATCGACATGGTGTGCTGTACCGCTGCTTCCGTTTACTTGCCGCTGCCACCGCGCCCATGGCGGGCGGCGTCCTGTCCGCCGCCCCGGCCGCCGCCGTGGTGGCCGCCGTCGCGCACGTCGTACTTCTCGTACGCGTCGACAATACGGCCGACGAGCTTGTGCCGGACGACATCCTGGGACGTCAACCGGGAGAAATGGACATCGTCGACGCCGTCCAGGATCTCCTGGACCTGGCGCAGACCGCTCTTCGTCCCGGTCGGCAGGTCGACCTGGGTGACATCGCCGGTGACGACGATCTTCGAGTCGAAGCCGAGCCGGGTCAGGAACATCTTCATCTGTTCGGCGCTGGTGTTCTGGGCCTCGTCCAGAATGATGAAGGCGTCGTTGAGCGTCCGGCCGCGCATGTACGCCAGGGGCGCGACCTCGATGGTGCCCGCGGCCATCAGCCGGGGGATCGAGTCGGGGTCGAGCATGTCGTGCAGCGCGTCGTAGAGCGGGCGCAGATACGGGTCGATCTTCTCGTAGAGGGTGCCGGGGAGGAAGCCGAGCCGCTCCCCCGCCTCGACGGCCGGCCGGGTCAGGATGATCCGGTTGACCTGCTTGGACTGGAGGGCCTGGACCGCCTTCGCCATGGCGAGATAGGTCTTGCCGGTGCCGGCGGGGCCGATGCCGAAGACGATCGTGTGCTTGTCGATCGCGTCGACGTACCGCTTCTGGTTGAGCGTCTTGGGGCGGATGGTGCGGCCCCGGCTGGACAGGATGTTCTGCGTCAGCACCTCGGCGGGGGTCTCCGGGCCGTCCCCGCTGCCGTTGTCGCTCGCCCGGAGCATGGCGATCGAGCGTTCCACCGCGTCCTCCGTCATCGGCTGCCCGGTGCGGAGCACCAGCATCATCTCGTCGAACAGCCGCTGGACGAGACGGACTTCCGTCTCGTCGCCGACGGCGCTGATCACATTGCCCCGGACATGGATGTCGGCCGCCGGGAAGGCCGTCTCGATCACACGGAGCAGGGAGTCGCCGGAACCGAGGACCGTCACCATGGGGTGCTTGGCGGGAACGGTGAACTCGGCTCGCGACTGACCCGGCACGGTCTGTCCCCCCGCGTGGGCGGAGCGCTCGGACCTGTTCTGGGCTGTGGGTGTCTGAGTCATGGGCCGGCCGTCTGGCCTGCGCATACCTCCCGTTGCAGGGTTCTCGCCGCTCGACAACCTCTGGATACCAAGCGTACGACGCCGCGGTGACAAGGGCCGAGGGCTTTTTACGGGCGGGCCTTCCGCGGACCCGGGCCCCGTCCGGAAGCTCAGGCGGGGGCGCGGAAGCCGATCGTCGGGACGGCCCGGCGCAGCGGCCAGGGCCGGGCGGGGGCGGGCAGCAGCCCGTCCAGGAAGGCGTACCGCCGCAGCGCCGCCGGGGCCTGCCCGGTGAGCCCCTGGACCTGCTGCCACCAGGCCGCGATCTCCAGCCAGCCCGGGGCGGAGAGAGAGCCGCCGAACTCCTGCACGGAGAGCGCGGCGGTCAGCCCGGCGAACGCGAGCCGGTCGGCGAGCGGCCAGCCGGCGAGGGTCCCGGTGACGAAGCCGGCGACGAAGACGTCCCCCGCGCCGGTGGGGTCCAGGGCCTCCACCGCGATCGCCGGGACCCGCGCGCACTCGCCGGTCGCCCCGTCGACGGCGTACGCGCCCTCGGGGCCGAGGGTGACGACGGCGACGGGCACCCGGTCGGCGAGCGCGCGGGCGGCGGCCTTCGGGCATTCGGTGCGGGTGTAGCGCATCGCCTCGTCCGCGTTGGGCAGGAACGCCTCGCAGTGCTCCAGGTCGGCGAGGTCGGCCGGATCCCAGCGGCCGGTCTCGTCCCAGCCCACGTCGGCGAAGACGCGGGTGCCCTCGGCGGCGGCCTGTCCGATCCACTCGTCGCGGCGGCCGGGGGTGAGCGAGGCGACGGCGGCCCGCGCGGGCGGCGGGCAGGCGGGGGCGGGCTCCGGCTGCGGGGCCTCGTGGCCGTGGGAGACCATGGTGCGCTCGCCCTCGTACGCCATGGAGACCGTGACGGGCGAGTGCCAGCCGGGGACCGTGCGTGACAGCGACAGGTCGATGCCCTCGCCCTGTTCCAGGGCGTCCCAGCAGTAGTCGCCGTAGTGGTCGTCGCCGAAGGCGGCGGCGAGCGAGGTGCGCAGGCCGAGGCGGGCGAGGGCGGTGGCCATGTTGGCGACGCCGCCGGGGCTGGACCCCATGCCGCGGGCCCAGGACTCGGTGCCGCGCACGGGGGCGGAGTCGAGCCCGGTGAGGATGATGTCCAGGAAGACGGTGCCGGTGAGATAGACGTCCCGGTCGGGGTCCCCGGGGGCGCGCAGCCGCGCGAGCGGGTCCAGGCACGGGGGCCGGGCGCCGGTCGCCGATGTGCCGTGGGGGGTGCCGTGCCGAGTGCTCACTGTGCCGCCGCTCCTGCGCATGCGCTGTCTGTCGCTGTGCCTGTCGCCGGTGCCCGCTCCCCGCTGCCCGGTGCGGGCGCCGGTCCGCCGGGGCCGGCCGTGAATGTGCCCCGGTGGATCGTGGATCAAGGCCAGTGTGCCAAAGGCCGGGGGTGGGACGGATGTACTTGCCGGGGGGCTTCACGAGGTCCACGCAGTCGGGGCGGTCCGCCGCCGTCCACGCGGTCCGGGCGGTCCCCCGTGGTCCGCACGGTCCGGGCCCCCGCGGCGCTACCAGCGGGGCACCGCCGGAGTGACCCAGTCCGGGTCGTGGACGCGCATCGCGGCGACGTCGTCGCGGTCGCGGTGGCGCCCGTCGTCGTCGAGCCAGCGCCGGTGCAGGGCGGCGAGCCGGCCCCGGTCGAGTTCCACGCCGAGTCCGGGCCGGTCGCCCACCGCGAGCCGGCCGTCGCGGAAGACCGGACGCTCGGTCAGCACGTCCTCCGTCTGCCAGGGGTAGTGGGTGTCGCAGGCGTGCTGGAGCCCGGGGAGCACGGCCGCCGCGTGCGTCATCGCGGCCAGGCTGATCCCGAGGTGGGTGTTGGAGTGCATGGAGAGCGCGACGCCGTAGGTGCGGCAGATCGCGGCCAGTTCGCCGGTGGCCCGCAGCCCGCCCCAGTAGTGGTGGTCGCAGAGCACGACCCGCACGGCGCCCCGGGCGAACGCCTCGGGTATCTCCTCGAAGGCCGTGACGCACATGTTCGTCGCGAGCGGCAGCGGGGTGCCGGCGGCGACCTCGGCCATCTCCCCCACGGTGGCGGCGGGGTCCTCCAGGTACTCCAGCACATCGGCGAGTTCGCGGACGACGCGCAGCGAGGTCGCGACCGACCAGGCCCCGTTGGGGTCGAGCCGCAGCGGGGCGCCGGGGAAGGCGTCCGCCAGCGCCCGGACGGCGGCGATCTCCTCGTCCGGCGGGAGGACCCCGCCCTTGAGCTTGAAGGAGGCGAAGCCGTACCGGTCGGCGAGGCGGCGGGCCTGGGCGACGATCCCGGCCGGGTCGAGGGCCGCGCCCCAGTCGTCGGGCTCGCCGCTGCCGCCGGGGTGGGCGGCCCAGCGGTAGAAGAGATAGCCGCTGTACTCGACGGTGTCGCGGACCTTGCCGCCGAGCAGGGCGTGCACGGGGAGGCCGGTGGTCCGGCCGAGGGCGTCGAGCAGGGCGACCTCGAAGGCGGAGACGACCGAACGGCGGAGCTTGCCGGGGGTGCTCGCCCCGCGCAGCCCGGCGGCGGGCGACACGGCGGGCCCGGCGGCGGGCGACACGGCCGGCCCGGCAGCGGGGCCCTTCGGAGTACCGGGGTGGTCGTCCGGACCGTTCGGCTCCGCGAGGGGGAGCAGGGCGGCGAGGCGGTGCAGCCCGTTCAGATCGGTGACCCGCCGGCCCGGGAGCGCGGCGGCGAGCGACGCGGCGGCGCCGAGGTAGCGGGCGTCCCCGTAGGTCTCGCCGACGCCGGACACGCCGTCCTCGGTGACCACCTCCACGATCAGCCGTGGCGTGTACGGCTGGTGGACGCCCTGGGTGTTGAGGAGCGGGGGGTCCGCGATCAGTACGGGCGTGAGGCGCACAGTGTCGATCGTCGGGTCCTGGGGCATGCCACGACTCCCTGCCGGTCTACGGATGTGAACGGCGTGCACGAGCGGGAATCGAGCCTAGGAAGCCGGCGGGGACCGGTCAATGCCCCCGCTGGCCCCTGCGGACCTCCGCTACTCCTGGAGTTCCGTCTACTCCTGGAGTTCCGTCGCGAAGTCGTACGCGTCGACCTCGGCGATCAGCCGGGCCCGCCGCTCCTCGTCGTCCTCCAGGAAGGAGGCGGTGAACGAGTTCCGCGCCAGCTCCCGCAGCCGCTCCTCGTCCAGCCCCAGGGCCTCGCGCACCGCGTGGAAGGTGTCGCCCACGTACCCGCCGAAGTAGGCCGGGTCGTCGGAGTTGACGGTGCAGAGCAGACCCGCGTCCATCATCCGGGGCAGCGGATGGTCCTCCAGGACGTCCACGGCCCGCAGCCGGACATTGGACAGCGGGCACAGCGTCAGCGGGATCCGCTCCCGTACCAGCCGCTCCACCAGGTCCGTGTCCTCCAGGCAGCGCAGCCCGTGGTCGACGCGCTCGACGCCGAGGACGTCCAGCGCCTCGGTGATGTACGAGGCCGGGCCCTCCTCGCCCGCGTGGGCGACCTTCCGCAGACCGAGCGCGCCGGCCGCCTCGTACACCTCGCGGAACTTCGCCGGCGGATGGCCGACCTCGGCGGAGTCCAGGCCGATACCGGTGATCCGGTGCAGATGGGGCCGGGCCGCCTGAAGGGTCTCCAGCGCGAACGCCGCCGACTGGTCCCGCAGGAAGCACATGATCAGACGGGTGGAGACGCCGTGGCGGCGCTCGCTGTCGTCCAGCGCGCGGGCCAGGCCCTCGATCACGGTGGCGATGGGGACGCCCCGGACGGTGTGCGCCTGCGGATCGAAGAAGATCTCGGCGTGGCGGACGCCCTGGGCGGCGGCACGGGCGAGATAGGCGTCGGTCAGCTCGGCGAAGTCGTCCTCGGTGCGCAACACCGCCATCAGCGCGTAGTAGAGGTCGAGGAAGGACTGGAGATCCTCGAAGTCGTAGGCGCGGCGCAGCTCCTCGGTGTCCGCGAAGGGCAGCTCGACGCCGTTGCGCCGGGCGAGCGCGAAGGCCAGCTCGGGCTCCAGGGTGCCTTCGATGTGGACGTGGAGTTCGGCTTTGGGAAGGGGCACGGGTCCGGTCTCGTTCAGAAGAGGTGTACGGGTGGGCCAGGGGTACGAAAACGGGTCAGGGGTGGTGACGCGGCGGGAGGGGGACCCGCAGCAGATCGGCGGCGACGGTCAGCTCGCCGTCGAACCCGGTGGCGCGGGCCTGGCGCTCGAACTCCCCCGGGTCGCCGTACCGCTGCGAGAAGTGGGTGAGCACGAGATGCCGGACGCCCGCGTCCCGCGCGACCCGGGCCGCCTGCCCGGCGGTCAGATGCCCGTGCTCGGTGGCCAGATGCTCGTCCTCGTCGAGGAAGGTCGACTCGATGACGAGCAGGTCGCAGCCCTCGGCGAGGGCGTGGACGCCGTCGCAGAGCCGGGTGTCCATGACGAACGCGAACCGCTGCCCCCGCCGGAACTCGCTCACCTCGTCCAGGGTGACGCCCCTCAGCTCGCCCGCGCGCTGGAGCCGTCCGACGTCGGGGCCGGTGATGCCGTGGGCGGCGAGCCGCTCGGGCAGCATCCGCCGGCCGTCGCTCTCGCTGACGCGGTAGCCGAACGCCTCGACGGGGTGCGAGAGCCTGCGGGCTTCGAGGGTGTACGAGGAGGTCTTCGCGAGGACCCCGTCGGCGGCGACGGGCGCCTCGGTGACGCCGACCGTCTCGCGGTAGGCGGTGGCGTACCGCAGCCGGTCGAAGAAACGCTGCCCACTGGCCGGATAGTGCGCGGTGACCGGGTGCGGCACCCGGTCCAGATTGACGCGCTGGAGCACCCCGGCGAGCCCGAGGGAGTGGTCACCGTGGAAGTGGGTGACGCAGATCCGGTTCAGGTCGTGGGCGGCGACCCCGGCGCGCAGCATCTGCCGCTGGGTACCCTCGCCGGGGTCGAAGAGCAGGCCCTCGCCGTCCCAGCGCAGCAGATAGCCGTTGTGGTTGCGGTGCCGCGTGGGAACCTGGCTGGCGGTGCCGAGGACGACGAGTTCGCGTACGGACAAGGCCGGACCCGACTATCCCGGAGGCCAGGCGAGGCCCCGGCCGCCCAGCACGTGGGCATGCGCGTGGAAGACGGTCTGCCCGGCGCCGGTGCCCGTGTTGAACACGATCCGGTACCCCGGCTCGACCGTCTCCTCCTGCGCGGCGACCTCACCGGCCTGCCGCAGCAGCTCACCGGCGAGCGCGGGCTCCGCGGCGGCGAGCGCGGCGGCGTCCCGGTAGTGGGCCTTCGGGATCACCAGCACATGCGACGGCGCCTGCGGATTGATGTCACGGAAGGCGACCACCGTGTCGGTCTCCCGCACCACGGTGGCCGGCACATCGCCGGCGACGATTTTGCAGAACAGGCAGTCCGTCTGGGGTTCTCCCGCCATACCGGGGCTCCTCCTACAGTCCTCGTACAGATCGTCCGAATATTCCCGCCATGCTATCGGCTGGTTTTTGAGGCTCGGTTCGTGACCGCGCCGGGCGAGGATGGGCCCCCGCCCGGCCATCACGGTCAGGGCAGGGCCGGCGGGGTCTTCGCCGGGGTCGTGGTCAGGGCTTCGAGGGCCAGGTCGATGGCGCGGTCGAGCTGCGGGTCGCGTCCGGCCGCCTGGTCCATGGGGGTCGCGACCACCTCGACGTCGGGCTCGACGCCGTGGTTCTCCACGCCCCAGCCGTACCCCTCCAGCCAGAACGCGTACTTCGGCTGGGTCACCAGCGTGCCGTCGACGAGCGAGTAGCGGTTGTCGATGCCGACGACGCCGCCCCAGGTCCGGGTCCCGACGACCGGGCCGATGCCCAGCGCCTTGACCGCCGCGTTGACGATGTCCCCGTCGGAGCCGGAGAACTCGTTCGCCACGGCCACCACCGGCCCGCGCGGCGCGTCCTGCGGATAGCTGTACGGGCGCATCCCGCGCGGCTGGTCCCAGCCCACGATCCGGCGGGTCAGCTTCTCGATCACCAGCTGGGAGGTGTGGCCGCCCCGGTTCTCCCGGACGTCCACGATCAGGCCCTCGCGCACGACCTCGCACCGCAGATCGCGGTGGATCTGCGCCCAGCCGGCGCCCTGCATGTCGGGGACGTGGAGATAGCCGAGCCGGCCACCGGAGCGCTCGCGGACATGGGCCCGCCGGTCGGCCACCCACGCGTGGTAGCGCAGCGGCTCCTCGTCCGCGAGGGGCACCACCACCGCGTACCGGGGCTCGCCGCCGCCCGCCGGGGCCACGGTCAGCTCCACTGGCTTGCCCGCCGCGCCCATGAGCAGCGGGCCGGGCCCGGCGACCGTGTCGACCGGGCGGCCGTCCACGGCGAGGATCGCGTCGCCCGCGCGCACGGCGACCCCGGGCGCGGCCAGCGGCGAGTGCGCGGCGGGGTCGGAGGTCTCGGACGGCAGCACCCGGTCGATCCGCCAGGTGCCGTCGCCGGCCCGGGAGATGTCGGCGCCGAGCAGGCCCTGCCGGGTGGCGCGGGTGCCGTACCAGCCGCGGGGGGTGACGTACGCGTGCGAGGTGCCGAGTTCGCCCTGCACCTCCCACAGGAGGTCCACGAGGTCGTCGTGGGTGGCGACCCGGGACAGCAGCGGCCGGTAGCGGTCGAGGACCCCGTCCCAGTCGACGCCGCCGAGGTCCGCCCGCCAGAAGTTGTCCCGCATCAGCCGGCCGGCCTCGTCGTACATCTGGCGCCACTCGGCCCCCGGGTCCAGCGGCTGCCGCACCCGGGAGAGGTCCACGGCGATATGGCTGTCGCCGTCCTCCTCGCGGGCCGCGCGCCGGTCGCTGGGGACGACCCGCAGACCGTTGTCGGTACGCAGCAGCACGCGCTTGCCGTCGCCGCTGACCGCGTAGCCGGTGACGTCGGACGCCAGTTCCTCGTCCTGCCGCTGGGCGAGGTCGTACCGCTCCAGGGTGGTCCGGGGGCCGGGGGCCTCCGGGGTGGCCTTGGTCGAGCCGAGGACGCCCTGGACGGGGTGGCGCAGCCACAGCACGCCGTCCTTGGCCGCGCGCAGGGTGGAGTAGCTGGCGGCCTCCACCGGGAACGGCACTATCCGGTCGGCGAGGCCGTCGAAGTCGATACGGGTCACGGGGGGCCCGCCGTCGCCGCCGCTGCCGCCGCCGTCGCTGCCGGACGGTCCGTCGCCGACCGCCGGGTCCTTGTCCGCCTCGTAGGGGCGGCCGTGCCGCTGCGGCCCGAACGGGGACGGTGTCGTCGCCGCGAGGGTGATCAGGTGCGGCCGGCAGCCGCCGACGAAGGCGAGGTCGAAGACGTGGGTGTCGTAGACCGGGTCGAAGGAGCGCTCGGAGAGGAACGCCAGGTGCTTGCCGTCGAGGGTGAACGCGGGCGCGTAGTCGCGGAACCGCAGCGGTGTCGCCTCGGCGACGGCGAGATCGGCGATGTTGGCCAGTTTCAGCTGGCGCAGCGGCGGCAGGCCCGCGTGCGACCAGGCCAGCCAGGCGGAGTCGGGCGAGAAGGCCAGCCCGGTGGCCTCGCCGTCCTCGCCCCGGTCCACCTCGCGGACCTCGCCGCTCTCCCGCTCCACGATCAGGACGCGGCCGTCGTGGGAGGCGACGGCGGCGCGGCTGCCGTCGGGGGCGACGGCGAGCCCCAGCACCCGGCCCAGCTGCCCGGTGCCGAGGCGGCGGGGCGTGGCGCCGGCGGGGGTGCCGGTGGCGGGCGCGAACTCCAGGGCGTCCTCGCCCTCGGCGTCGGTGACCCAGACGACGTGTTCCTCGCCGTCGACGCGGAAGGTGCGGGGCAGCCGGGCCCGTACCCCGGGGTCGGCGGCGAGCGCCCGCGCGGGGCCCTCGCGGTGGGTGACCCAGTGCAGTCCGCCCCGGACGACGACGGCGCTGCCCCGGCCGGTGTGGTCGGGGGCGGCGGAGCCGAGGTGGTGGGCGGCGTGGATGATCCGGGGCTGGAGGTCGGTGCGCTGGCCGCAGGGGCGGACCTCCAGCGGGCGGGGTTCGGTGCCCTCGCCGAGGTCGTCGAGGAGCCACAGCGCGCCGGCCGACGCGTAGACGACGCGGGTGCCGTCGGTGGCGGCGTGGCGGGCGTAGAAGCCGTCGAGGGGGGTGTGGCGGCGCAGCCCCGAGCCGTCGGGGAGGGAGGAGTAGACGGCGCCGACGCCCTCGTGGTCGGAGAGGAAGGCGATCCGGTCGCCGACCCAGAGCGGGTACTCCATGTTCCCGTCGAGGTCCTGGTGGACGCGGGTGAACTCGCCGCTGCCGTCCGCGTCGATCCACAGCTTGCCCGCGGTGCCGCCCCGGTAGCGCTTCCAGGCGGCTGCCTCGCGGCCCATCGTGCCGGAGAGCAGCAGGACACCGGTCCCGCCGTGGGCGGCGTCGCCGACGATGCCGTACGGGAGGACGGAGGCGGGGCCGCCGTCGAGCGGCACGGCGCGCGCGAAGGTGTGGCGCAGGGTGTGGCGTCCGTGGTTGGAGATCGCCAGGATCTCGCCGCCGGGGGTCCAGCCCCGGACGGAGGTGCGGCTGCTGCCCCAGTGGGTGAGGCGGGTGGTGGGGCCGCCGTCGACGGGCCCGGTGTGGATCTCGGGCGCTCCGTCGCGGCGGGAGGCCCAGGCGAGCCGGGTGCCGTCGGGGGAGAAACGGGGGTGGTCGACCGGGACGTCGTCGGCGCTGACACGCCACGCGCGGCCGCCGTCGAGCGGTGCGACCCAGACGTCGTCCTCAGCGGTGAAGGCGATCAACTCACCATGAATATGCGGATACCGAAGGTAGGCAGGGTGCGTCACATGGTCACCCTAGGCAGGCCGGAGGGGTCCGGTCAGGGGTTTTACGTGATCGGACCCCTGCGGTGGACGGGGGTGCGGCAGGGCGCGGGCGCCGCTTCCGCTTCCGCGCGCCCCGGCGGCGGGACCCGCGGGAGCGGGCCGGTGGTCAGCCCCGTGGGGCGGGCGGCACGGTCGCGGTCACGGTGACCGTGACGGTGGGCCGGGGCCGTTCGCGGGTCTTGTACGGGGTGGTGCGCGGGGTGTGGGGGGTGTACGGGGTGGTGCGCGGGGGCCTGCGCACCACCCCGGCGGTCCATCCGACCGTGGGCCTGGCCGTGGGCCCGGTGGCGGGACGGGTCGGTGCGGAGCCGGGCGGGTCCGTCCGCCGGCCGTCGCAGTCGCCGAGGTAGGAGGCGTCGAACGCGGTCCGGGCGCCGATCCGGGCGGTCAGGTCGCCCCGTACGCACAGGCCGGAACGCTCCTCCGTCACCCGCCCGGTGAGGGTGATCCGCTTGCCGGCGTCGGTCTCGCCCTCGCAGTCGACGGTGGCGTGCGAGGGCCGGGGTGCCCGGGACGCCGGGGACGGCGCGGCCCCCTCGCCGGCCACCCGCGCGGTGCAGGTGAACCACTTGACGGGGACGCCGAGCCGTTCGAAGGTCCGGGTGGTCATGCGGTCGGTGGTGTGCGCGACGGAACCGGAGCGGAGTCGTCCGTCACCGGCGGGCTCACAGGCGGTGAGCCCGGCCGCGACCACCGCCACGACGGCGAGCGCGGCGGGCCCGCGGAACCTGCCGGGCCCGCCGATCCCGCCGATCCCGCGGAAAATCGGCCGTCCGGAAATGCTGCCGCTGCCTCTGGGGGTCATGCCGTTCATGCACGGCAGGGTGGCATCACAACGCCCGTCGGTGGAAGAGCGGTTGCGGCCACACATCGCCCGAACGGGCGACCCGCCCCAGGGCCCCGCGGTACTTCCCGGTCAGGACCAGCGGCCGGTACGGCCCAGCAGCAGCGCCACCGCCGCCGTACCCGCCGTCGACGTCCGCAGCACCGTGCTCCCCAGCCGGTAGGGCCGGGCACCGGCCGCCGCGAACGCCTCCAGCTCCTCCGGCGACACGCCTCCCTCGGGCCCCACCACCAGCACGATCGAGCCCTCCGCCGGAAGGTCCGCGGTGGCCAGCGGCTCCGCGCCCTCCTCGTGCAGGACGGCGGCGAAGTCGGCGGCGGCGAGCAGCGCGGCGACCTGCTGGGTGGTCGCGGCGCCCGCCACCTCCGGGAAGCGCAGCCGGCGGGACTGCTTGCCCGCCTCCCGGGCCGTGGCCTGCCATTTGGCCAGGGACTTGACGCCCCGTTCACCCTTCCAGCGGGTGATGCAGCGGGCGGCGGACCAGGGCACGATCGCGTCGACGCCGGTCTCCGTCATGGTCTCGACGGCGAGTTCGCCCCGGTCGCCCTTGGGGAGCGCCTGGACGACGGTGATCCGGGGCCGGGGTTCGGGCTCGTCGGGCCGTTCGCGTACGTCGACCACGAGGGTGTCCTTGCCCTCGGTGCGCAGGACGGTGCCGGCCGCGCCCCGCCCCAGACCGTCCGTCAGGACGATCTCCTCGCCGGGCTGGAGACGGCGTACGGAGACGGCGTGCCGTCCCTCGGTGCCGTCGAGGGTGAGGGTGGTGCCGGGGGCGGCGCCGTCGAGGGCCGCCGGGGTGACGAGGAAGACGGGGGCGGTCACGCGGGGTCTCCAGAGGTGCGTTCGGCGAGGGTCCCGGGGGCGGCGGCGTCCTCGGAGTACCGGGCTCCGGCGGCGTCCTCGGAGTACGGGGCTCCGGACTCCTGGCCGGGGAGGGCCGGCGGACCGGCGGGCCCGTCCGGCGCGCCCCCGGCCCGCGCGGCGTCGATCCCGGCCCGCGCGGCGTCGATCTCGGCGGCGAGCACCGCCACCAGCTCCCCGGCGGGCAGCGCACGCGCCATCCGGTGGCCCTGCCCGGCCCACAGGGACATGCCCTGCGCGTCGCCCACCTTGGCGGCGGCCTTCCGCAGTCCGCTGGTCAGATGGTGCACCTGCGGATACGCGGCGGGGGCGTACGGGCCGTGCTCGCGCATGAACCGGTTGACCAGACCGCGCGCGGGCCGCCCCGAGAACGCCCGGGTCAGCTCCGTCCTGGCGAACAGCGGATCGGTCATCGCCCGCTTGTGCAGGGTGTGGGCGCCCGACTCGGGACAGACCAGGAACGCGGTCCCGAGCTGCGCGGCGCTCGCCCCGGCGGCGAGCACGGCGGCGATCTGGTCCCCGCGCATCAGCCCGCCGGTGGCGATCACCGGCAGCCGGACCGTGTCCCGGATCAGCGCGATCAGGGTGAGCAGCCCGATGCCGGCACCGTCGGCCGCCGGGTCGTCCCGGTGGGTGCCCTGGTGGCCGCCGGCCTCCACGCCCTGGACGCACAGGGCATCCGCGCCGGCCCGCTCGGCGGCCAGCGCCTCGTCGGGGGTGGTGACGGTGACGACCGTGAGCGTGCCCGCGCGGGCGAAGGACTCCAGGACCTGTGCCGGGGGGCAGCCGAAGGTGAAGGAGACCACCGGCACCGGATCGTCGCGCAGTATGGCCAGCTTGGCCTCGTACCCGTCGTCGCCGCCGGAGTCGGGGTCGCCCAGCGGGGTCCCGTACCAGGACGACTCGCCGGCCAGCTGCTGGCCGTACACCTCGACGGCGCTGGGGTCGGAGGTCGCCGGCTGCGGCATGAACAGATTGACCCCGAAGGGACGGGAGGTCACCGCCCGGATCTGCTTGATCTCCTGGTACATCCCGTCCGCGGTCTTGTACCCGGCGGCGAGGAAACCCAGCCCGCCCGCCTCGGACACGGCGGCCGCCAGCTGGGGGCAGGAGGCTCCGCCGGCCATGGGGGCCTGCACGACGGGGTATCGGCAGAGATCGGTCAGTACGGAGGACATGCCTGCATCGTCCCATGCCCCCTGCCGGGGGTCGCCGCACGCCCCCCGCCGGGCGGATCTCCCCCGGGCGGGGCGGGCGCACCCGCCCCGCCCGGGGGTCAGCGCCGCTCAGCGGCCGTTGAACGCGTCCTTCAGCCGGGAGAAGAGGCCCTGCTGACCCGGCTGGAACTGACCCGTGGGCCGCTCCTCGCCGCGCAGCTTCGCCAGCTCCCGCAGCAGCCGCTCCTGCTCGGCGTCCAGCTTGCTCGGGGTCATCACCTCGACATGGACGATCAGATCGCCCCGGCCGCCGCCGCGCAGATGGGTCACGCCCCGGCCGTGCAGCGGGATCGACTGGCCGGACTGGGTACCGGGCCGGATGTCGACCTCCTCCATGCCGTCCAGGGTCTCCAGCGGCACCTTCGTGCCGAGGGCGCCCGCGGTCATCGGGATGGTCACCGTGCAGTGCAGATCGTCGCCGCGCCGCTGGAAGACCGGGTGGGGCAGCTCGTGGATCTCGACATAGAGGTCGCCGGCGGGGCCGCCGCCGGGGCCGACCTCGCCCTCGCCCGCGAGCTGGATGCGGGTGCCGTTGTCGACACCGGCCGGGATCTTCACCGTGAGCGTACGGCGGGAGCGGACCCGGCCGTCGCCCGCGCACTCCGGGCAGGGGGTCGGCACGACGGTGCCGAAGCCCTGGCACTGCGGACACGGCCGCGAGGTCATGACCTGGCCCAGGAAGGACCGCGTGACCTGGGAGACCTCACCGCGACCACGGCACATGTCACACGTCTGCGCGGAGGTCCCGGGCGCGGCGCCCTCACCGGAGCAGGTGGTGCAGACGACGGCCGTGTCGACCTGGATGTCCTTGGTCGTGCCGAAGGCGGCCTCGCTCAGCTCGATCTCCAGGCGGATCATGGCGTCCTGGCCCCGGCGGGTGCGCGAACGCGGCCCGCGCTGGGAGGCCGTTCCGAAGAACGCGTCCATGATGTCCGAGAAGTTCCCGAAGCCGCCCGCGCCGAAGCCGCCGGCTCCCGCGCCGCCCGACTGGGAGAGCGGGTCGCCGCCGAGGTCGTAGACCTGCTTCTTCTGCGGGTCCGACAGCACCTCGTAAGCGGCGTTGATCTCCTTGAACCGCTCCTGGGTCTTCGGATCGGGGTTCACATCCGGGTGCAGCTCACGCGCGAGCCGCCGGAATGCCTTCTTGATCTCGTCCTGGGACGCGTCGCGGCGTACGCCGAGTACGGCGTAGTAGTCCGTGGCCACTTACGACTCCGCCAGGATCTGTCCGACGTAACGTGCCACTGCGCGTACCGCTCCCATCGTTCCGGGGTAGTCCATGCGGGTCGGTCCGACCACGCCGAGTTTGGCGACTGCCTCGTCGCCCGAACCGTAGCCGACCGAGACCACGGAGGTTGCGTTGAGCCCTTCATGGGCGTTCTCATGACCAATGCGGACGGTCATGCCCATACCGCCCGACTCCTTGGCCTCGCCGAGCAGCTTGAGGAGCACCACATGCTCCTCCAGTGCCTCCAGGACGGGCCGGATCGTGAGCGGGAAGTCATGACCGAAACGGGTGAGGTTGGCCGTACCACCGATCATCAGCCGCTCCTCCGTCTCCTCCACCAGCGTCTCCAGGAGGGTGGAGAGCACGACCGCGACCGCCGGGCGGTCCTCCAGGTCGAAGGACTCCGCCAGGTCCTGCACCAGCTGGGGCACGTCCGCGAAGCGACGGCCCACGACCCGGCTGTTCAGCCGGGCCCGCAGATCCGCGAGCGGATTCTCCCCGAACGGCGCCGGGCAGTCGATCATGCGCTGCTCGACCCGGCCGGTGTCCGTGATCAGCACGAGCATCAGCCGCGCGGGCGCGAGCGAGAGCAGTTCGACATGGCGGACGGTGGAACGGCTGAGCGAGGGGTACTGCACGACCGCGACCTGACGGGTGAGCTGCGCCAGCAGCCGCACCGTACGGCCGACGACGTCGTCGAGGTCGACCGCGCCGTCCAGGAAGTTCTGGATCGCGCGGCGCTCGGCCGCCGACAGCGGCTTCACCCCGGCCAGCCGGTCCACGAAGAGCCGGTAGCCCTTGTCGGTGGGGATCCGCCCGGCGCTGGTGTGCGGCTGGGCGATGAAGCCCTCCTCCTCCAGCACCGCCATGTCGTTGCGGACGGTCGCCGGGGAGACCCCGAGCTTGTGCCGCTCGGTGAGCGCCTTGGAGCCGACCGGCTCCTCCGTGCCCACGTAGTCCTGGACGATGGCACGCAACACTTCGAGCCTGCGTTCACTGAGCATCGCGCGCACCTCCAGTGGTGTTCCTCGGTCGTTCCGCGGTCACTGCCTGACACTGCTTGGCACTCAACGGTGGCGAGTGCCAGTTTCCCCGTGCCAGTGTACGGCCGTGGGGTACGCCCCTAGCAAGGGCGACCGACCACGCTACCGCGCGCCTGCGCTGGTCGTTGCCAGTAGCGTCGCGGTATGAACGTGAGTTGGGAAGACCTCGGCTGGGAGCGGCTGGCCGAGGGGGTGGGCCGGCGGCGGCTGCCCGGCTGGGACGCGACCTGTGGATTGATCGTCGGCGCGGAGGGGGTTCTGCTCTGCGACACGGGTTCCACCCTGACGGAGGGCACCGAGCTGCGGGTGCAGGTGGAGGCGCTGCTCGGGGGGCGGCGCGTGACGCATATCGCACTCAGCCACCCCCATTTCGACCATGTGCTGGGGACGGCCGCGTTCCCGGGCGCGGAGGTCTTCGGCGCGGTGGGCCTCGATGCGCTGCTGCTGCGGGAGCGGGACGTGCTCCGGGCGGACGCGGTGCGGTTCGGGGTCCCCGAGGAGGAGGCGGCCCGCTCCGCCGCCGTCCTGGTGACCCCGGACCATCTGGTGACCGGGGAACGGATGCTGGACCTGGGCGGCGGACGGCGGGTGCTCCTGGCGAACGTGGGCCCCGGGCACACCGGCCACGACCTCGCCGTCCTGGTGCCCGGCGAACCCGAGGTCGTCTTCTGCGGGGACCTGGTCGAGGAGTCGGGCGAGCCGCAGGCCGGTCCGGACGCCATCGGTGTGCGCTGGCCCGCGGCCCTCGACCGGCTGCTGGCGCTGGGCGGCGAGGACGCGGTGTACGTGCCGGGGCACGGCGCGGTCGTGGACGCGGCCTTCGTCCGCGCCCAGCGCGACACGCTGGCGGAGCGGTTCCCGGTGTCGTGACTTCCGCTCCCCTCCCTAAAGGGTGGGGATTCCTGCCACGGTCGGGTGACCATCTCGGTGGGTTCCTGTTTCACCGCGCGGTGCCGGGACGAGTCCCGGTCCTACCCGCGCTCCGCAGGCCGGCACCGCCAGTCCGGCGGCCCTGGCGACGTTGACCGCCGCGTTGATGTCCCGGTCGAGGACGGCCCCGCACGCCCCGCATGTCCACACACGGATGTGGAGGGGTTTGGGGCCGTCCTTGACGCCGCACTGCGAGCAGACCTGCGAGGTCGGCTCGAACCGGCCGATACGGATGAAGGTGCGCCCGTACCGGGCCGCCTTGTACTCCAGCATCGTCACGAACGCGGACCATCCCGCGTCGTGGACGGACTTGGCCAGGCGCGTGCGGGCGAGCCCCTTGACCGCCAGATCCTCCACGGCAACCGCTTGGTTCTCAGAGGAAGCGCGGGCTGTCGATCTTCGTACCGTCCGAGAGGACCGCGAAAATCGACCGGTTCATACTTCGCCGGACCGGCCGGTGGGGCTCCGTCGTCCATCGTCCATCCAGTACACCGGGCAGCGAAATCGTCTGCTCCGACCTGCGAGTCAAGACACTTCTCGGAATCGCTTCACCACCGAGCTGAGACCCGATGCACTGCGATCAATTCAGGTAGCGTCGGCCGGATGCGCAGCTACAGCCCCGATCTGACGCCCCCGTGGAAGAAGAAGCCCGCCCCGGTACCGGAGGTGGCCGCCGAACCCGATCTGGTGGTCGAGGAGGTGTCCACGGGGTACTGCGGTGCGGTGATCCGCTGCGAGGCGGGGACCGTGACCCTGGAGGACCGCTTCGGCCGGCAGCGGGTCTTCCCGCTGGCCCCGCGCGGTTTCCTGCTGGAGGGGCGGATGGTGACCCTCGTCCGCCCGGGGCGGGCGCCCGCCGCACCGGCGCGCACCGCGTCCGGCTCGGTCGCGCTCCCCGGCGCGCGCGCCCGGGTCGCGCGGGCGGGCCGGATCTACGTGGAGGGCCGCCACGACGCCGAGCTGGTGGAGCGGGTCTGGGGCGACGATCTGCGGATCGAGGGCGTGGTGGTGGAGTACCTGGCGGGGATCGACGACCTGCCGGCGGTGGTCGCGGAGTTCGGCCCCGGCCCCGACGCGCGGCTCGGGGTGCTGGTCGACCATCTGGTGCCGGGGTCGAAGGAGTCCCGGATCGCGGCGGCGGTGACGGGCGCGGACGTGCTCGTGGTGGGACATCCGTACATCGACGTCTGGGAGGCGGTGAAGCCGTCGTCGCTGGGGATCGCGGCCTGGCCCCGGGTGCCGCGCGGCGAGGACTGGAAGACGGGCGTGTGCCGGGCGCTGGGCTGGCCGGAGCGGACGGGCGAGGCCTGGCGGCACATCCTGTCCCGGGTGGGCTCGTACCGGGATCTGGAGCCGGAGCTGCTGGGACGGGTCGAGGAGCTGATCGACTTCGTGACCGCGCCGGGGCCGGCCGAGGGCGGCTGAGCGCCCCCGGCCGGGTGTTCCCGTCGGACAGGCCCTCGCCGGCTAGTCGACGAGGTCGCGTACCACCGCGTCCGCGAGCAGCCGGCCCCGCAGGGTCAGCGCCGCGCGCCCCTTCCCGTACGCCGCCTCGTCCAGCAGGCCGTCGTCCAGCGCCCGGCGCGCGGCCGTGAGCCCCGCGGTGCGCAGCAGCGACAGCGGGACGCCGTCCAGGAGCCGCAGCTCCAGCAGGATCCGCTCCACCCGGCGGTCGTCGTGGGAGAGCAGTTCCCGGCCGGCGCCCGGGGAGCGGCCCTCGGCGAGCGCGGCGGCGTACGCGCCCGGGTGCTTCACGTTCCACCAGCGCACCCCGCCGACGTGGCTGTGGGCCCCGGGGCCCGCGCCCCACCAGTCGGCGCCCCGCCAGTACAGCTCGTTGTGGAGGCAGCGGCCCGCCTCGGACGTGGCCCAGTTGGAGACCTCGTACCAGGAGTAGCCGGCCTCCGTGAGGACGGACTCGGCGATCAGATAGCGGTCGGCGTGCACGTCGTCGTCGGTCATCGGGACCTCGCCGCGGCGGATGCGGCGGGCGAGCTGGGTGCCCTCCTCGACGATCAGGGCGTACGCGGAGACGTGGTCCGGGCCCGCGCCGACGGCGGCGGCCAGGGAGGCGCGCCAGTCGTCGTCGCTCTCGCCCGGGGTGCCGTAGATCAGGTCCAGGTTGACGTGGTCGAAGCCCGCCGCGCGCGCCTCGGCCACACAGGCTTCGGGGCGGCCGAGGGTGTGGGTGCGGTCGAGCACCTTCAGGACGTGCTGCCGGGCGCTCTGCATGCCGAAGGAGATCCGGTTGAAGCCGCCGGCCCGCAGCTCGGCCAGGTACTCGGGGTCGACGGACTCCGGGTTGGCCTCGGTGGTGATCTCGGCGCCGTCGGCGAAGCCGAACTCCTCCCGTACCGCCGTGATCATCGCCACCAGGTCGCGTGCGGGCAGCAGGGTGGGCGTGCCGCCGCCGACGAAGAGGGTGCGCACCGGGCGGGGGTCGTCGCCGAGGACCCGGCGGGCGAGGCGGACCTCGTCGGCGAGGGTGGCCGCGTAGTTGTCCCGCGAGGCGAGGACACCGCCGGAACCGCGCAGCTCACTGGCGGTGTAGGTGTTGAAGTCGCAGTAGCCGCAGCGGGTCGCGCAGTACGGCACATGCAGATAGAAGGCGAGGGGCCGGTCGCCGGCTCCGTCGAGCGCGGAGGCCGGGAGCGACCCGTCCGCGGGCACGGGCTCGCCGTCGGGCAGTACGGAAGGCATGTCCTCCATTGTCCGTCACCGGCGCGGTGTCCTCGGCCGCCCGCCGTGCACGGCTCCGGCGCGGGTCCGGCCCGGGGCCGGCGCGCGGGGTCACGGGCGCGGACGTACGGTGGCGGGGCACCGGCCTGTGACGGGGCCGGAGCGGTACGCGGCGGAGCCGTGCGGCCCCGCCGCTGCCGTACCCGCCGGGCCGGGCCCTGCCACCGGGACGTACCGGTAACCGTTACAGGTATGTCCCGGCGCCCCGGCCGCCCCGGGCACTCACGCCTCGCGCGTGCCCTCGTACATCTCGTCGATGAGGTGCCGGAACTGCCGCTCCACCGCCGGCCGCTTCAGCTTGAGGCTCGGGGTGAGATCGCCGTGCTCCACGTCCAGATCGCGGGGGAGCAGCCGGAACTTCTTGATCGTCTGCCAGCGCTGGAGCCCGCCGTTGACCCGGTCCACATAGCCCTGGATCAGCTCACGGGTGGCGGGGGCGGCCACCACCTCCGCGTACGGCTTGCCGCCCATGCCCTGCTCCTCGGCCCAGCCGAGCAGGGTGGGCCCGTCCAGCGCGATCAGCGCCGTGCAGAAGTTGCGGTCCGCGCCGATGACGACGATGTTCGAGGCGAAGGGGCAGGCCGCCTTGAACTGGATCTCGACCTCCGTGGGGGCGATGTACTTGCCGCCCGAGGTCTTGATCAGGTCCTTCTTGCGGTCGGTGATCCGCAGATAGCCGTCGGGGGAGAGTTCGCCGATGTCCCCCGTGTGCAGCCAGCCGTCCTCCTCCAGCACCTCGGCGGTCTTCTCGGGCTGTCCGTGGTACCCCTGCATGATCCCGGGGCCGCGGAGCAGGACCTCGCCGTCGTCGGCGATCCGCACCTCCGTGCCGGGGAGGGGCTTGCCGACCGTGCCGGTGCGGTACGCCTCGCCCGGGTTGACGAAGGACGCGGCGCTCGACTCGGTCAGCCCGTACCCCTCCAGGATGTGGATCCCCGCGCCGGAGAAGAAGTAGCCGATCTCGGGCGAGAGGGCGGCGGAACCGGAGACGGCCGCCCGCAGCCGGCCGCCGAACGCCTCCCGCAGCTTGGAGTAGACGAGCGCGTCGGCGATCTTGTGCTGGGCGCCCAGCCGGAACGGCACGGTGCGGCTGCCCGTACGGCGGAAGTTGTCCTGGCTGACCTTGGCGTACTCGCGCGCCACCCCGGCCGCCCAGCGGAAGATCTTGTACTTGGCGCCGCCGCCGGCCCGCGCCTTGGCGGCCACCCCGTTGTAGACCTTCTCGAAGATCCGGGGCACGGCGGCCATGTAGGTGGGCTGGACGACCGGCAGATTCTCGATGATCTTGTCGATGCGGCCGTCGACGGCGGTCACATGGCCGACCTCGATCTGCCCGGACGTCAGCACCTTGCCGAAGACGTGGGCGAGCGGCAGCCACAGGTACTGCACGTCGTCCTTGCCGACCAGCCCGGTCTGGGCGATCGCCTTGGCCATGTAAGACCAGTTGTCGTGGGGCAGCCGTACGCCCTTGGGGCGGCCGGTGGTGCCCGAGGTGTAGATCAGGGTCGCCAGCTGGTCGGCGGTGATCGCCCCGATCCGCTCCTTGACGGCAGCCGGGCGGGTCTCCAGGTGCGCGGCGCCGCGCTTCTCCAGCTCGGCCAGGGTGAGCACCCAGCCCTCGGGGTCGCCCTCGGCGGGCTCGACACCCGTGGCGTCGATGACGACGACGTGTTGCAGCTCGGGCAGCTCGGTGCGGTGCTCCCGCGCCTTCGCGAGCTGCACCGCGTCCTCCGCGATCAGCACCTTGCTGGCCGAGTCGGAGAGGATGAACGCGGACTCCTCGGCATTGGTCGAGGGGTAGATGGTGGTGGTGGCACCGCCCGCGCACATCACCCCGAGATCGCTGAGGATCCACTCGACGCGGGTGGCGGCCAGGAGCGCGACCCGGTCCTCGGGGCCGATCCCGAGGCCGATCAGACCGGCGGCGATGGCGTAGACCCGCTCCGCGGTCCCGCCCCAGCTCAGTGACTTCCACTCGTCCGGACCCTGGCCGGAGGCGGACGGCACCGGATAGCGGAACGCCTCGGCGTCCGGGGTGGCCGACACGCGCTCGGTGAAGAGGGCCGCCACGGAGGGCGGGCGGTTCTCGATCAGGGTCTGTGTGTCGGTCACGACATCCTCCGGGCCTGCGGCAGCACTGCACGACTGGCGGTTTAAAACTGGCGAGTAACCATCGAGCCGTGATCAGGGTAGAGGGCCCTGTCCCGGTGCGTAAGGGTCTGTGGACCCCCGCTTCGGAAACGGGGGACGGCTTCCCGCCGGGAGCCGGGCGCCGACACCCGGCGGAGCGGCGCCTTCCCGGCGCCGCTCCCTCGTACCCGACTTACTACTTGTTACTACTTATTACTTCTCGTCACTTCTCGTTACTTCTTGCTCTTGCCGTCCTCGTCGCTGGAGAGCACCGCGATGAACGCCTCCTGCGGCACCTCGACGCTGCCGACCATCTTCATCCGCTTCTTGCCTTCCTTCTGCTTCTCCAGCAGCTTCCGCTTACGGGAGATGTCACCGCCGTAGCACTTGGCGAGGACGTCCTTGCGGATGGCGCGGATGGTCTCGCGGGCGATCACCCGGGAGCCGATGGCGGCCTGGATCGGCACCTCGAACGCCTGCCGGGGGATGAGTTCCCGCAGCTTGGCGACGAGCCGGACACCGTAGGCGTACGCGGCGTCCTTGTGCGTGATCGCGGAGAAGGCGTCGACCTTGTCGCCGTGGAGCAGGATGTCCACCTTGACCAGGCTGGACGCCTGCTCGCCGGTGGGCTCGTAGTCGAGGGACGCGTAACCGCGGGTCTTCGACTTCAGCTGGTCGAAGAAGTCGAAGACGATCTCCGCGAGGGGCAGGGTGTAGCGGATCTCGACCCGGTCCTCGGAGAGGTAGTCCATGCCGAGCATGGTGCCCCGGCGGCTCTGGCACAGCTCCATGATCGAGCCGATGAACTCGCTGGGCGCCAGGACGGTCGCGCGGACCACCGGCTCGTACACCTCCGCGATCTTCCCCTCGGGGAACTCGCTCGGGTTGGTCACCGTGTGCTCGGTGCCGTCCTCCATGATCACGCGGTAGACCACGTTGGGGGCGGTGGCGATCAGGTCGAGACCGAACTCGCGCTCCAGCCGCTCCCGGACCACGTCCAGGTGGAGCAGGCCGAGGAAGCCGACGCGGAAACCGAAGCCGAGCGCGGCCGAGGTCTCCGGCTCGTACACCAGCGCGGCGTCGTTGAGCTGGAGCTTGTCCAGGGCCTCCCGCAGCTCGGGGTAGTCCGAGCCGTCCAGCGGGTACAGGCCCGAGAACACCATCGGCTTCGGGTCCTTGTAGCCGCCCAGCGCCTCGGTGGCGCCCTTGCTCTGCTGGGTGATGGTGTCGCCGACCTTGGACTGGCGGACGTCCTTCACACCGGTGATCAGATAGCCGACCTCGCCCACGCCCAGCCCGTCGGCCGCCAGCATCTCGGGCGAGTTGGTGCCGATCTCCAGCAGCTCGTGCGTGGCGCCGGTGGACATCATCCGGATCCGCTCGCGCTTGCCGAGGGTGCCGTCGACGACCCGGACATAGGTCACGACGCCCCGGTAGGAGTCGTAGACCGAGTCGAAGATCATGGCGCGGGCGGGCGCGTCGGCGACGCCGACGGGCGCGGGCACCTCGCGGACCACCCGGTCGAGCAGCGCCTCGACGCCGAGGCCGGTCTTGGCGGAGACCCGCAGCACGTCCTCGGGCTCGCAGCCGACCAGGTTCGCCAGCTCCTCGGCGAACTTCTCCGGCTGGGCGGCCGGAAGGTCGATCTTGTTGAGCACCGGGACGATGGTGAGGTCGTTCTCCATCGCCAGGTAGAGGTTGGCGAGGGTCTGGGCCTCGATGCCCTGGGCCGCGTCCACCAGCAGGACCGTGCCCTCGCAGGCGGCCAGGGAACGGGAGACCTCATAGGTGAAGTCCACGTGCCCAGGGGTGTCGATCATGTTCAGGATGTGGGTCCGGCCCTGGCCTTCCCCCTCGGTGGGGGCCCAGGGCAGCCGGACGGCCTGAGACTTGATCGTGATGCCACGCTCGCGCTCGATGTCCATCCGGTCGAGGTACTGCGCGCGCATCTGCCGCTGCTCGACCACACCGGTCAGCTGGAGCATCCGGTCGGCAAGCGTCGACTTGCCGTGGTCGATGTGCGCGATGATGCAGAAATTGCGGATCAGAGCCGGGTCGGTACGGCTCGGCTCGGGCACGTTGAGAGGAGTCGCGGGCACGCAGGGTCCTGATTCTTGAGACGCGGGGCGTCTCGTCTCGGGCGATGGCGGATCGATACGTAGCCTCCATCGTCCCACGGGCGCGGGACTGCGACCGGTTTGGGCCGTCGGGAGAGCTGCTGGTAGCGTAGACAGCTGTGTCTCGTGTCGTGGTACCTGCCAGGTGCACGGGACATACCTCAGAGATCATTCGAAGCTGAAAAGGCTCTTTCGTGGCGAACATCAAGTCCCAGATCAAGCGGAACAAGACGAACGAGAAGGCGCGCCTGCGCAACAAGGCCGTCAAGTCGTCGCTCAAGACCGCGATCCGCAAGGCCCGTGAGGCCGTCGCAGCCGGTGACGTCGAGAAGGCCACCGCGGCCACTCGCGAGGCCACCCGCAAGCTCGACAAGGCCGTCTCGAAGGGTGTCATCCACAAGAACGCCGCCGCCAACAAGAAGTCGGCGCTGGCCTCCAAGGTCGCCACCCTGCAGGGCTGAGCACTTCCGCGGTGGCTCCGGGGGTGACCCCGGAATCCGGCGACGGTCCGCGAGGACCGGCCCGCCGGGCCACTTGATCGCCGTACGGATCCGAGCGGGCCCTCTCTCATCCGCTCCCCGTCCGGCATGACCGGACTCGCACTTGGACCTGCGTTCGCCACGCGGGTGCGAGCCCACCCAGCGGTACCTCTCCGAGGCCCCGGCCCCGTTCCCCGTCCGCCCTTCCCCAGGGCGAGCGGGAAGCGGCGACCGGGGCCTTCGGTATGTCCGGACGGACACGGGCGGCGACGCCCGGGGCTGCGGCGGGGCACTCCGCTTCCGGACGCACCCGACCGGGCCCGACCGGACCGGATCCCTGCCCGCCGGAGACGGAGACGGAGACCGCGCCCGGCGGCCCCGGCCCGCCCCGAACGGCTCAAGGGCGGCGCACGACGACTCCCGGGGCCCGGGGCCGAACACACCGAACCGGACCCGGCCCGACCTGCCCGGATCCGACCTGCCCCCGCCGCCGGACACGAAGACGGCCGCACCGGCCGTGCAACGGCTGCGGAAGGGCCCGGACCCGGGCAGACGCAGACCGGGAACGGCCCGGCCCGAGCCTCCGGCCGCCGCCGGGCAGGAGCCGGGCAGGGCGGACTGCCCGGAAACCCAGGAACCGGCCGGTACGGACCGCTCCGGCTCGGCACCGGCAGGGACCCGGCCCCGGAGCGGAGCATCCCGCGTCGGCCACGGGCTGCACCGCAGGGGGCGCAGGCCGTACGACCCAGGTCAGGGCCACCCGACCCTGGTCAGGAGCACCCGGCTCGGGTCAGGGCCACCCGGCCCGGCCGGAACCGTCCCGGACGGCTCAGCGGCGGGAACGGGCCGCGCGGGCGATGGTGACGACGGCCTTCTCCAGCGTGTACTCCGGATCGTCCCCTCTCCCCTTCACACCCGCGTCGGCCTCGGCGACCGCCCGCAGCGCGACCGCGACCCCGTCCGGGGTCCAGCCCCGCATCTGCTGCCGCACCCGGTCGATCTTCCAGGGGGGCATCCCCAGCTCACGCGCCAGATCGGCCGGACGGCCGCCCCGCGCGGAGGAGAGCTTGCCGATCGCCCGCACCGCCTGCGCCAGCGCGCTGGTGATCAGCACGGGGGCGACCCCCGTGGACAGCGACCATCGCAGCGCCTCCAGTGCCTCGGCGGCCCGGCCCTCCACCGCCCGGTCGGCGACGGTGAAGCTGGACGCCTCGGCGCGGCCCGTGTAGTAGCGCCCCACGACGGCCTCGTCGATCGTGCCCTCGACGTCGGCCGTCAGCTGCGAGACCGCGCTCGCCAGCTCCCGCAGATCGCTGCCGATCGAGTCCACGAGCGCCTGGCAGGCCTCGGGCGTCGCGGACCGGCTCAGCGCCCGGAACTCGGACCGGACGAAGGTCAGCCGCTCCGCCGGCTTCGTCGTCTTGGGACAGGCGACCTCCCGGGCCCCCGCCTTGCGCGCGGCGTCCAGCAGCCCCTTGCCCTTCGCCCCGCCGGGGTGGACGAAGACGAGCGTGATCTCCTCGGCCGGTGCCGTGAGATACCCCTTGACGTCCTTGATCGTGTCGGCGGACAGATCCTGCGCGTTCCGCACGATGACGACCTTGCGCTCCGCGAAGAGCGAGGGGCTCGTCAGCTCCGCGAGGGTGCCGGGCTGCAACTGGTCGGCGGTGAGGTCGCGGATGTCCGTGTCGGGGTCGGCGGCCCGCGCGGCCGCCACCACCTGCCGGACCGCGCGGTCGAGAAGCAGATCCTCCTGGCCCACGGCGAGGGTGACGGGGGCGAGCGGATCGTCGGTCGAATTCTTCCTGGTGGCCATCGCGTCCAGCATCCCACGGGCCACGGACACTCCCGTCCGTGCCGGAGAATGAGCGGATGAGTGAAGGACGTCATGTACTGGTACTGCCCGACCGCGACGCCGCCGAGGACGTGGCGCGGGAGCTGGCGGACCGCTTCGGGGTCACCGACGAGCCCCAGCTCCTCCGGGACGCGCTGGCGGGCGAGGACGATGCCGAGGACGCCCAGTGGCTGGTCGTCGTGGAGGACCCGGCGGAGCGTCTGGACCCCGCCGCGCTCGACGGCTTCGCGGCCGAGTTCGACGGCTGGCTGGAGACGCCGTAGCCCCCTCGGTCCGGCCGCCGGTGCCCCTCTCCCCCGGATCGGGCCGCGGGCCCTGTCTCCCGGAACGGGTGCGGCCGCGGGCGTCCACCACCTACCGTGGCGATCATGAGTGACCCGAATCCGAACCCCGCGCCGTCCCGGACACCGGAGCAGCGCAAGCGGGACGTCCTGGCCCGGCTCGACGGCGATGTGGACCTCTGGGTGGCGACCGCCTCCTCCACCGGTGCGCCGACCATGGTGCCGCTGTCGTTCCTGTGGCACGGGGGCGCCCTGCTGATGTCCACCCGCCGGACGAACCCGACCGCGCGCAACGTGGCCCCGTCCGGGCCCATGGTGGTCTCGCTGGGGCAGACCCGGGACGTGGTGCTGATCGAGGGCACGGCGGAGGTGGTGGAGAGCGCCGCCCTGGACCGGGAGGCCGGCGAGGCCTTCGTCGCGAAGATGGACGGCTGGGACCCGCGTACCACCCCGCCCTGGGTGTTCATCCGGCTCACCCCCGACTCCATGAAGGCGTGGCGGGAGGAGAACGAGCTGGGGACGCGGCAGCTGATGCGTGCCGGGGCCTGGCTCGTCTGACGGTGGCCCGCCTCCGCCTGTCCCCGGGGAGGCGGAGGTCCGGTCGCTCCGTGCGCTCCGGTCATTGTGTGAGCTGTGGGCGCTCCGGGCGGCCGGGTCGCCGTCGGCGTTCCGACGGCTCCGGTCCGCGCGCGGGTCGCCCCGGCGGACATGCGCCCGCAGCCCCGGGCCCGTCCCGGTGACCGCGATCGGCCCGTGCCGGTCCGTGCGGAGCACCAGCGCTCCCCCGGCCCTCAGCGCCGCCTCGGTCGCCGGGGCGGGGTGCCCGTAGAGGTTGTCCCGGCCGGAGGAGATCAGGGCCATCCGGGGGCGCACGGCCTGCGGCAGCCCGGGATGCTGATGCGCTGAGCCGTGGTGGGCGACCTTCAGCACATCCACCCGGGGCAGTGCCGGGTGGGCCAGCAGCAGCCCGCGCTGTGCGGGTGGTTCGAGATCTCCCGGCAGCAGCAGGGTGGGGCCGCCGCCGACGCGTACGAGCAGGGTCACGCTGGCGTCGTTGGGCTCGACCGGCGGCTCCCCGCCGTATCCGCCCACCGGGGCGGGAACCTCACCGGGAGCCGGGCCGGCTGCCGGACCTCCGGCCGGTCCCCCGGGCGGTGCGGCGGGCCGCGCGGCGGGCCAGAGGATCCGCCAGTCGAGCCGCCCCAGCCTGCGGCGCTCGCCCGGCACGGCCCGGACCAGGGGCACTCCCGCCCGCGCGACCGTTCTGCGGACGAACGCACTCTGCTCGGGCGGCTCGTCCAGCGTCGTCGTCTGCACGGCGCCCACCTGCCGGCCCCGGAGCACCCCGGGCAGGCCCCGGATGTGGTCCGCGTGGAAATGGGTCAGGACGACCAGCGGGATGCGGGTGACCCCCAGCTCCCGCAGACAGCGGTCCACGGGCTCCGGGTCGGGCCCGGCGTCCACCACGACGGCCCTGCCCGTGCCGTCCCCGGCTGCCAGCACGGCGGCGTCCCCCTGCCCGACGTCGCACATGGCGAACGCCCAGCCGGGCGGCGGCCAGCCGGTGACGACCCGGGTCAGCGGGGCCGGGCGGACCACGACGAGCAGGAGCAGCAGCGCGCAGCCCGCCGCCGTCCAGGGGTGGCGGACCAGCACCCGCAACGCGAGGAGCAGCGGCACGGACACGGCGGCGAGGAGCAGCCCGCCGGACCCGCCGTCGGGCCAGTCGAGCTGGGCGCCGGGCAAGGAGGCCCCGGAACGGGCCACCGCGGCGACCCAGCCGGCGGGCCACCCCGCCGCCCAGGCCAGCAGCTCCGCCAAGGGCATCGCCACCGGGGCGGCGGCGAGCGCGGCGAAGCCGAGGACGGTCGCGGGGGCGATCGCCAGCTCGGCGATCAGATTGCACGGGACCGCCACCAGGCTGACCCGGCCCACGAGGACCGCGACGACGGGCGCGCACACCAGCTGCGCGGCCCCGGCGGCCGCCAGGACCTCGGCGAGCCTCGGGGGCACACCCCGGCGCCGCATGGCGGCGCTCCAGCCGGGAGCGACGGTGAGCAGCGCACCGGTGGCCAGCACGGAGAGCAGGAAGCCGGGGCTCCGGGAGAGGCCGGGCTGGAAGAGGACCAGCAGCAGGACGGCGGCGGCCAGCGCGGGCAGCAGCGATCTGCGCCGTCCGGTGCCGATGGCGAGGAGGGTGATCGCGCCGCAGGCCGCCGCCCTCAGCACGCTGGGCTCGGGCCTGCACACGATCACGAAGGCCAGGGTCAGGGCACCGCCGAGGAGGGCGGTGCCCCGCAGGCTGATGCCCAGCCGGGGTGCGAGGCCGCCCCGCTCCGCCCGCCCTGCTCGGCCCGGTGGCCCGATCAGCAGGATCAGCACGATCGAGAGGTTGCTCCCGGAGACGGCGAGCACATGGGTGAGGTCCGTGGCCTGGAAGGCTTCCCGCAGCTCCGGGGTGATCCGGGAGGTGTCGCCGACGACCAGCCCGGGGAGCAGTGCGCGGGCGTCCGGTGCGAGTCCTTCCGACGCGTCGCGCAGGCCCGCGCGCAGCTTTCCCGCGGCGCGCTGCACGGTGGTCGGCAGCCCGGTGATCTCGGGGGCGCCGTCCCGCACCCTCAGCTCGGCGGCGTACCGGTCGCCGCCGTGCGCGGGCGGGGCGAGCCGGCCCGTCAGCCGGAGCCGGGTCGAGGGCAGCAGCCGCTGCCACCGCTCCGGCGAGGTCCGGGGTGTCTCCGGCCGGACCACGACCCGTATCGGGGTCCGGATCCGGGTGGCCGTGCCGTCCGCCGTCGCGACCCGCGTCGCCTCGGCGTCGAAGAGGAGGATGCCCGGGGCCGACCGGTCCCCGGTCATCCCCGGGGTGGTGAGCCGGACATCGGAGGTGATCGTCAGTTCCAGGGTGGCGTGTGCGTACCGCTCGGCGAGCGGGGGCACCGGCCCCCGGCGCAGGTCGTCTCCGTACAGGCCGCCGGTGACGGCTCCGGCAGCGGCGCAGAGCAGCACGGCCGCGAGCGCCACGGTCTGGCCGGGGCCCGCCCGTCCCACAGCCCGTGTCCGCGATCCCTCCCGTCGCCCCTCTCCCCGGCCGCCGGCCCGGTCCGTCCCTTCCGGCCTGTCGGCCTGCTCCGCCCTTTCCGGCCCACCGGTCCGGTCCTCCCCGGCCGGCCCATCAGCCCGGCCCCCTTCCCGTCCGCCGGGTGTCCTCCGCCCCTGCGGCTTCGATGCCCGCGGCTGCGATGCCTGCGGCGCCCTCGGCGCCCACGGCCCTTTCTGCCTCGCCGAACCATCCGCTGCACCTGACCGGTCCCGCGCGTTCCACCCGTTCCATCCGCTCCGTCCGCTCCGTCGGTCCTGTCCGTCGAGACCGATCCGCCTGTCCGCGCCGCCCAGCCCATGGGGTCCATCAGCCTCATCGAGCACACCGGGCGCAGCTACCCTGTCCGCCCCGCCGCACAGGTGCGGCCGCCCGTCGGGCTCGCTCGCCCCTCCCGGCCTGCCGGACTCCTCCCGCCCATCCGGTTCGGCCGTCTCATGATTCCCGTGGTTCCCGTGGTTCCCGTGGTTCCTGTCGATCTCACCGGACCCATCGGACCGGACCCGTCCTCCCGCCCCTCTCCGCTCATCCGGGCGGTCGCGCCCGGCCGGCCCTCGCGACTCGGGGTACCGACCGGCCCCTTCGGGCCCGCCCGGCCTGGTGGCCCCCGGTGGAGACCTTCGGGCACTCCCCCGTACCCCGGTGGCGGCCGGCACGCCGTCGGGCTCGCGCGCCGACCCCTGGTGACGAAGTGTCACCACCTCGCACGGCGCCCGGCGGTGGCGTACCACCCTCGCCGCCGGGGCGGCCAGGAGAAGGAGGAGCGCCAGGGCGGCGCAGAGCGCGGCGGCGCCTGTCGTCCACTGGCCCGGGGCGGTCACGGCGAGGGCGGATGCGAGCCACGCGGCCAGGGCCGGGGGCACCAGCCGCAGATCGGGTGGGCCTTCCTCGTGGGGATCCACCGGCTCCGGAGAGTGCGCGGAGGAGCCGTGCGGCTTCTCCGGGCGCACGCCGGGGTGTGCCGCCGTCATGGACGGACCAGCTGCCGGAGGTCCGCGAACCGGCGGTCGCCGATCCCCCGCACATCGCGGAGCTGGTCGACGGAGCGGAATCCGCCGAGCCGGGTGCGGTGGTCGATGATGTGCCGCGCGAGGACCGGGCCGACCCCGGGCAGGGCGTCGAGCTGGTCCGCCGTGGCCGTGCTGAGGCTCAGCTGTCCCGGCGGCCGGATCTCGCCCTGCACCCCGGCCGGCGCACCGCCGGGCGGCTGCGGGGGCGCGCTGACACCCACCACGATGTGCTCGCCGTCGGTCAGGACCCGGGCCCGGTTGAGGCCGGTCAGATCGGCGCCCCGGACCGCGCCCCCGGCTGCGGCCAGGGCGTCGGCGACCCGGGAGCCCGTGGGCAGCCGCCGCACCCCCGGCTTTCGCACCTTGCCGCTGATGTCGATGACGACCCGGCCCCCGGCCTTCCCTGCCGGGGGTGGCACCGGCCGGGGCCCGGGGCCCGCCGGGTCGTGGCGCACGGTCTCCGGGGCGCGCACCGCCTCGGGCCGGCCGGCCAGGAAGTGGTGGGCGGCGAGGGCCACGGCGACCGCCAGGACGACGGCCAGGGCGGCGAGCGTCCTGGGCGCGAGCCCGCAGCGGATGCGCACCCACAAGGCCGCCCGCTCCCCGAGGGAGACCCATCGGCGCCCGGCGCCCTCCTGCGGAGGCGGTCCCGGATCCGCGCCCGGGGGCATGCCCGGGTGGAGTGCCGGGCTCCCCTCCCTGTCCCGGGAGACGGCCGCCGCGTGTCGCACGGCGTGATCGGCGGATTGCCGTGGTGCCGCGCCGGCGGGGTGGCCGGCGGGATATCGGACCGTCCTGGCGGCCGGAGCGACCGGCCGGTGTCTCCCGCGTACGCGCGGCGACGGCCGGGCCGGTAAGCGGACCCTGCCGGGTCCCGTGCCCGCCCCGTACCGGGTGCGGACGCGGCTGTCGGAGGCCGGGGCACGGCCCGGCCCGCTGGTCGCGGAACGTGATCGAAGAGCCATGGACAGGACGGTAGGCACATCCACCCGAACCCGCTGAGCCGAGCTGATTTCCGTGGACAACTGCCCCGTTGTGGATAACCCGGTCACTCGTGCGGGTGAAAACCGTGTCGGCGCGAGGAGTTCCCACAGCCCGTTCCGGCGCGTTCCGGCCCGTGGCACGACCTCGGACTCCCGCCGGGCCGGGCCGTGCGCCCCGGCACCGCGTTCCTCCCCGGATTGCACCCGGTGGCGCCCCGAGCGGCCCGGCTCCCCAGCCCGGGCCGACGCGGCCCGGGGGAAGAGCAGGGCCTCCCGGTCAGCGCGGCGAGATCACGGCCCCGAGGAGCCCGGGCCCCGTGTGCGCCCCGATCACCGCGCCCACTTCGCTGACATGCAGGTCGACCAGGCCGGGAACCCGCTCGCGCAACCGCTCGGCCAGGGCCTCCGCCCGTTCGGCCGCTGCGAGATGGTGCACGGCAATGTCCACCGCGCTCGTGCCGGCCCGTTCGACGGCGATTTCCTCCAGCCGGGCGATCGCCTTGGAAGCGGTACGGACCTTCTCCAGCAATTCGATCCGGCCGTTGTCCAGTTGCAGCAGCGGCTTGACGGCGAGCGCCGATCCGAGCAGCGCCCGCGCGGCCCCGATCCGGCCACCGCGCCGCAGATGCTCCAGGGTGTCCACATAGAAGTAGGCGGAGGTGTTGGCGGCGCGCTTCTCGGCGGCCGCGACCGCCTCGTCCAGGCTCCCGCCGGATTCGACGGTCTCGGCCGCCGCCAGGGCACAGAAGCCGAGGGCCATCGCGACCATCCCGGTGTCGACGACGCGCACCGGAACGGGGGCGTCCTTGGCGGCCAGCACGGCGGCGTCGTAGGTGCCGGAGATCTCCGCCGACAGATGCAGCGAGACGATCCCGGTGGCTCCCTCCTCGGCGCGCGCCCGGTACACAGCGGCGAAGGTCTCGGGGCTCGGCCGGGAGGTCGTCACCGGCCGCCGCCGCTGGAGCGCCTGCGCCAGCGAGCGGGCCGACACCTCCGTACCGTCCTCCAGTGCCTCGTCACCGAGGACGACGGTCAGGGGCACCGCCTCGATGCCGTGGCGGTCCATCGCCGGTTGCGGCAGATAGGCCGTGGAATCGGTGACGATCGCGACATGGCGGGACATGAGCGGGAGGTTACCGGTCCCGGGCTCCGGGCGGCAGTCCGCTCCCCGTCCCGATCCCTGCCCCTGCGGCCCACCGACGATGTCCGTCACCGTGCCGCGCCCCGCTCCCCCGGGCGGCCGCCATGCCACCGGTCCGCCCACGACCCGCCCGTACACGGCTGACCCGGCCCCCACAGGCCGGTCAGTCCGTCCGGTTCGTGCTCTCCGGTCAGTTCGTGGTCTCCGGGCGGGTGGTCTTCTTCTCCCAGGAGTACTTCATCCGCTGCTGCGGATCCCGTGCGGTGATGGCCGGGGTCTCCGCCCCGCCCGGCGCGGGAGTCTCCCGGTCCGCGCCGCCGGCCGCCGGATCGGCGGTCCGCTCCTGCCCGGGGCGCGCGGCCTCGGCCGGGGCGCCCCCCACCAGGTCCGGGTCGCTCTCCGGGTCCGCCCAGTGCCGCAGCGCGCCCGCCTCCATGTCGATCTGCTCGCTGAGCAGGTCCAGCTCGTCGTCGGCGAACCGGCGGGCCCGGTCCCGCGCCGCCCAGCGCAGGGACTCCGCCGAGTGCGTGATCCGCTCGATGCGCTCCCGCAGCACGGGCAGCCGGGAGGAGACGGAGGCCCGGTCGGGCTCCCGCTCCAGACGCTTCAGCTCGTCGTCCAGCTCGTGTCCGTGCGCGCTCAACCGCTCGAAGAGCACGAGGGACTCGGAGAGCGAGGCGTCCTGCTCGGCGCCCGCCTGGAGCGCGTCCTGCGTGGCCCGCATCGAGGTCCGCAGCTTCAGCCGCAGCTGGGCCAGCTCGGCCGCCGCGCCGCCCTGCCCATAGCTCTTGGCCCGCAGCGTGGTGTCCTCGACGGTGCGCCGCGCCTGCGTGACGGTGCGCTCCACACCCCGCTTGGCCGCCTTGACCGCCTTGGACGTCGCGTACACACCCAGCACGACCATGGCGATGAACAGCAGCGCCAGTATCGAGATCACGGCTTCCATTGGCGCCCCTTCGGCGTCGGCTGCACTGGCCGGACGGAGTTCACCGACAGTGCGTTTCCCTCCACGGTAAACGGAGCAGGCAGGCCGAGGGTTCCATCGGAACCCCCAACCTGCCCGTAGGGGAGACCCTGAGGGCGCTCCGGGTGCCCGTCGGCGCACCGGATGGCGGCCTCCGGAGAACCCCCGAAGCACCCGTCACCGTGCCGGACGGACCGCCACTGCGCCGCCCGACAGCGCGGGCGGCGCAGTGGCGTGAAACCGCTATGCCGGAACGATGTTGACCAGCTTCGGCGCGCGCACGATCACCTTGCGGATGCCCGCTCCGCCCAAGGCCGCGACGACCCCCGGATCGGCCAGCGCCAGCTCCTCCAGCTCCTTCTCCGAGATCGACGGAGCGACCTCAAGGCGTGCCTTGATCTTGCCCTTGACCTGCACCACGCAGGTGACGGACTCGTCCACGACATACGCCGGGTCGGCGACCGGGAAGTCCTGGTGCACCACGGAGCCCGTGCGGCCCAGCCGGCGCCACAGCTCCTCGGCGACGTGCGGGGCCAGCGGGGCGATCAGCAGCACTAGCGCCTCGGCCACGCTCCGGGCCAGCGGCCCGCCCGCCTTGGTCAGGTGGTTGTTCAGCTCGGTGATCTTGGCGATCGCCGTGTTGAAGCGCAGCGCCGCCAGATCCGTGCCGACGCCGTCGATCGCCTTGTGCAGGGCGCGCAGCGTGGCCTCGTCGGGCTCGCCGTCAACGACGGTGACCTCACCGGTCGACTCGTCGACAATGTTCCGCCACAGGCGCTGGAGCAGCCGGTACTGGCCGACGACGGCGCGCGTGTCCCACGGCCGGGAGACGTCCAGGGGGCCCATCGCCATCTCGTACAGGCGCAGCGTGTCCGCACCGTACTCGGCGGCGATCTCGTCCGGGGTGACGGCGTTCTTCAGGGACTTGCCCATCTTGCCCAGCTCGCGCTTGACCGGCTCGCCCGCGTACACGAACGTGCCGTCCTCGCGCTCCTCCACCTCGGTGGCGGGCACCGGGAAGCCGCGCTCGTCCCGGTAGACGTACGCCTGGATCATGCCCTGGTTGAAGAGCTTGTGGAACGGCTCCGGGGAGGAGATGTGCCCGAGGTCGAAGAGCACCTTGGACCAGAAACGGGCGTACAGCAGGTGCAGTACGGCGTGCTCGGCGCCGCCCACGTACAGGTCGACACCGCCGTGCGGCATGCCCTCGCGGGGGCCCATCCAGTACTGCTCGACGCCCGGGTCGACCAGCTGCTCGCTGTTGTGCGGGTCCAGGTAGCGCAGCTCGTACCAGCAGGATCCGGCCCAGTTGGGCATGGTGTTGGTCTCGCGGCGGTACGCGCGGGGGCCGTCGCCCAGGTCGAGGGTGACGTGGACCCACTCGTCGTTGCGGGAGAGCGGGGTCTCGGGGCGGCTGTCCGCGTCGTCCGGGTCGAAGGTGCGCGGGGAGTAGTCGTCGACCTCCGGCAGCTCCAGCGGCAGCATCGACTCCGGCAGGGCGTGTGCGACGCCGTCCTCGTCGTAGACGATCGGGAACGGCTCGCCCCAGTACCGCTGCCGGCTGAACAGCCAGTCGCGCAGGCGGTAGTTGATCGTGCCCTCGCCGATGCCGCGCGCGGTCAGCCACTCGATGATCCGGGACTTGGCCTCGGTGACGGCCAGGCCGTCCAGGGAGATCTCGTCGTTGGCGGAGTTGATGGCGGGGCCCTGGCCGGTGAAGGCCTCGCCCTCCCAGCCCGCCGGCGGCTGGACGGTGCGGATGATCGGCAGCTCGAACGCCTCGGCGAACTCCCAGTCGCGCTCGTCCTGGCCGGGTACGGCCATGATCGCGCCGGTGCCGTAGCCCATCAGGACGTAGTCGGCGACGAAGACGGGGATCCGGGTGCCCGTGACCGGGTTGACGGCGTACGCGCCGGTGAAGACGCCCGTCTTGTTCTTGTGCTCGGTCTGACGCTCGACGTCGCTCTTGGTCTGGGCCTGCTTGCGGTACGCGGCGACCGCCTCGGCCGGGGTCGCGGCACCGCCGGTCCACGCCTCGCGCACGCCCTGGGGCCACTCGGCGGGCAGAATCGAGTCGATCAGGCCGTGCTCGGGCGCCAGGACCATGTACGTCGCGCCGAACAGGGTGTCGGGGCGGGTGGTGAAGACCGTGATCCGGGCGTCCTCGCGGCCGTCGACGGTGAAGTCGACGCGCGCGCCCTCGGAGCGGCCGATCCAGTTGCGCTGCTGGAGCTTGATGGCCTCGGGCCAGTCCAGGGCGTCCAGGTCGGCCAGCAGCCGGTCGGCGTAGGCGGTGATCCGCATGTTCCACTGGCGCAGTTTGGCCTTGAAGACCGGGAAGTTGCCGCGCTCGGAGCGGCCGTCGGCGGTGACCTCCTCGTTGGCGAGCACCGTGCCCAGGCCGGGGCACCAGTTGACGGGCGCGTCCGACGCGTACGCCAGGCGGTAGCCGCCCAGCACCTCGGCGCGCTCGGCCGCGTCCAGCTCGCTCCACGCACGTCCGCCGACGCCCGGAACGGCCCGTTCACCGCTCTCGAACTGCGCCACCAGCTCCGTGACCGGCCGCGCCCGGCCCGCCGTGTCGTCGTACCAGGAGTTGAAGATCTGGAGGAAGATCCACTGGGTCCACTTGTAGTACGCGGGGTCGATCGTGGCGATCGAGCGGCGCTGGTCGTGGCCCAGGCCCAGACGGCGGAGCTGGCGCTTCATGTTCGCCATGGCGTCCTCGGTGGACACCCGGGGGTGCACTCCGGTGGCGACGGCGTGCTGCTCGGCGGGCAGGCCGAAGGCGTCAAAGCCCAGCGTGTGCAGCACGTTGTGGCCGGTCATGCGCTGGTGACGGGCGTAGACGTCGGTGGCGATGTAGCCCAGGGGGTGGCCGACGTGCAGGCCGGCGCCCGAGGGATACGGGAACATGTCCATGATGAACTTCTTGGGGCGGGCGACCACGGCCGGGTCCCCGGCGAGATCGCCGCTCGGGTTCGGCGCCTCGTAGGTGCCGTCGGCGTCCCAGAAGTCCTGCCAGCGTGCCTCGATCTCGGCGGCCAGCGCGGCCGTGTAGCGGTGGGGCGCGGCCACCTCGGCAGCGGAAGCAGCGGAATTCGTCTCGCTCATGATCCTTAAGGCTCCATCGATCGTCTCTGCCAGCGGTCAGCGGCATGGCCCACAAACAAAAGGACCCCTCACACAGGAGGGGACGCCGCGCTGATTCCGGCCGGACCTTTCATCCGCCGGGACTGATCAGCGCGGCTCGCTAAGCAGAAGGCGTACGGCACGCATGGCGTCAGGGTACCGCAGGGCGACTTTCCGCCGCGCGGGACCGGCCTGCGGGCGGCGCTGCACCGGGGCGCACGAAAACCGCCCGCCGGCGGCGGCTGCGGACGGCCGGTCGGGCCCTTCGGCGCTGTCGGCGGACACCCGGAACGGACCCGGGGCTTCCGCCACGCACCCCCCGCGCACGCCGCACCGCCCCCGGCACACCCCCGCACACCCCCGCACACCCCGGCCGAGGACAGCGGAGCAGAAGCCCACCCCTGTGTCGTACGCCACCAACTCCCCCCGCACGCCCCGCATATCGCCTGCATCCGGGGCATCCCGTACGGCGCTTTACCGCGCTCCCGCGACCTAAAGACGCAAACGCCGTACCGGTCGGTATGCGCGGACCTAGCATGCGTCGACCGGGACCGCATTTCCCGCACCCTCGGAGTCGCCGATGAACCCCCACCGAAAGAGCCGGACACCCGCCGCGCCCGCCGGCGGACTGAGCCGCCCCGTGCAGGGCGGCCTCACCGTGGCGGGCTGCGTGATCGCCCCGCTGGTCGCCGTGGGCGGCGGCGACGGCCTCCGCGCCGCGCTCGACTTCACCACCGGGGTCCTCTCCCTGGTCTCGCTGACGGCGTCCGTCGCCTGGGGGCTCGTCGCCGGTGACCGGCTGCTGCTCAGCCCACGGCAGCGGCTGCTCGCACAGGCGGTCCACCGGGTCACGGCGACGGCCGCCCTGGGCCTTCTGCTGCTCCACGCGACCGTGAAGGTCTCCCTGGGGCACGTCGGCGCGGTCGGGGCGCTGATTCCGTTCGGCCTCGGGACCACCGGCACCGCCGGGCTGATCGGCTTCGGGTCGCTGGCCGGGCTCCTCATGGTCGTGGCGGGGGCCACGGGCGCGCTGCGCAGTGCTCTGGCGGGCCACAGCAGGGCCGCCGGGCGCTGGCGGGCGCTGCACATGCTCGCGTACCCGGCGTGGTGCTTCGCGCTGATGCACGGCCTGTTCGCGGGGCGCCCGGCGGACACCTGGGTGGTCACGCTGTACTGCCTGGCGCTGCTGGGGGTGTCCGCCGCCCTGTCGCTGCGGCTGCTGCCCCGGCCGGTACGGAGGCGCATCGCGGACCGCGTCACCGCAGCCTTCGGACAGGGTGGCGGATTACGGACCGGGAACGCCGCCGTCCGCGACTCGGTGGTCTCCCTGCTGCCCGGCGCGGCGGAGTCGGCGCGGGCGGGCGGTGCGACGGATCCGGCCACTCTGGCGGATCCGTCACGGTCTGCGGACCCGCTGTGGATCGACCGGCTCGGTGGCGCTCCCCCGTGGCCCCGGCCAGGCGCCGGACCGCCTCCTTCCGCCCCACTGGAGACAGCGCGGGAGCAGCCCCGGCTCTCCGCACCGGCACCCCGGCTCTACGAGGCTCCGCCACCGTCGCACGCCACGGCGGGCCGGTCGTCCGCGCCCGGGGGGACAGGCATGTGGGCGGCATACCGGGCGGTATCCCGCGCCGGTGCGCCGTCGCCGGCCGTTCCGCCGGGTGAGGCGCCGACCGAACGCATTCCGGTGGCCGGGGACATTCCGGCCGTACGGCGGAGGACGGACCGGGAAACGACGGAGCGGAGGGCGGACCGGGAAGCAGCTGCCGAGCGGCAAACCGTCCCCGGCACGCAGGTGCGGCCGGCGCCGTCGCCACAGCCCCCGTACCGGGCACCGTCCGCCACCACGGACGGCCCCGTCCCCTTTGGCGACCGGACGGCTCCCGGGCCGCTCTTCCCGCCCCCGGCCCAAGAGCCCTGGGACACGACCGCAGGAGAACGACAGTGAACCTCCCCCTCCCCGACGTCCCCGAGGTCCGCGTCGTCGGCCTCCCCCAGCTCACCCAGGGGTTCGACCTGGTCGAACGGCTCGACCTCGCGATGCACCTCAAGGTCCACGGGCCGCTCGCCCCCTGCACCGGCGAACGGCTCGCCGCCATCGCCGAGGAGATATCCCTGCGCGGCCGGGGCGGAGCCGGATTCCCCTTCGGGCAGAAGCTGCGCGCCGTGGCCAAGGCCGCCGTCCGGCGCGGGGTGCGGCCCGTCGTCGTGGTCAACGGCAGCGAGGGGGAACCCGCCTGCCGCAAGGACACCGTGCTGCTCAACCGGGCACCGCAGCTGATCCTGGACGGCGCGCTGCTCGCGGCGGAGGCCCTCGGCGCGCGCACCCTGGTGATCGCGGTGACCCGGAACTCCACCGAGATCTCGATACGGGCGGCGCTCGCCGAGCGAGGCCTGTCCGACCGCCGCGGGCAGCCGCTGCGCGCCCGGGTGGTCCGCACCCCCGAACGGATGGTCTCCGGCGAGGCGTCGTCGGTGATCCGCGCGATCAACGGCGGTCCGGCGCTGCCACCGGGCCGCAGGGAGCGGGCGGCGGAGTCGGGCGTGGGCGGAGCACCGACACTCCTCTCCAATGCGGAAACGTTTGCGCAGCTGGCCGTTGCCGCCCGGATCGGGCCGCGCCGCTACCGCAACACCGGGACGGCCGCCGAGCCGGGCACCGTCCTTCTGACGCTCTCCGGCGCGGTGGCCCGTCCGATGGTGCTGGAGGTTCCGACCGGGGTCCCGCTGCGGTACGTCCTCGAACTCGCCGGCGCCCCGCCGGTACCCCAGGGCGTGCTCACCGGCGGCTACCACGGCAACTGGATCGACGCGTCCGGTGCCCACGATTCGATGGTTTCCCGCGAGTCGCTGGCCGCCGTCGGTGGCGCGCTCGGCGCGGGCGCGATCCTGCCGATCGGACCGGAGACCTGTCCCCTGGGCGAGGCGCTGCGGGTGGCCGACTGGCTCGCGGCGGAGACCGCCGGGCAGTGCGGGCCGTGCCGCCTGGGCCTGCCGGCCGCGGCGGGCGGCCTGGCCGATGTGATCAACGGCGGCGGCCCGGCGGCGCTGGAGGCCCTGCGCGAGGTCACCCGCGCCGTACGGGGCAGGGGCGCCTGCAAGCACCCCGACGGTTCGGCGCGCTTCTTCGCGTCCACCCTCTCCGCGTTCACGGACGACCTGGCCGCCCATGTGCTGCACGGGAGCTGCGGACGGGAGACGACCGGGGTGCTGCCGTTGCCGCTGCCCGGCTACCAGGAGGCACAGGAGTCGATCCCGAGCGGGGAGAAGATCCTCATCGACTGGACGCTCTGCCAGGGCCACGGGCTCTGCGCGGACGTCGTCCCGGAGCTGATCCGGATCAACCCCGACGGCTTTCCCTCGGTGGCCGACGCGGTGGTGCCGACCCATTTACAGGGCAAGGCGCAGCGGGCGGTACGGAGGTGTCCCGCGCTGGCGATGCGGATCGAGCGGACAGCGGGGGCGCAGGACGGCGTCCCCCGGCCGCGCCGGGCCGAGCTGCCGGTCTTCAGCCGCCGGGCGCTGGGCAGCGGGCGGGGCTGACGGCCCGGCAGGACGGCCCACGCCCGCCAGCCGTCTACCGGCCCGTCTGCCTCCCGGACAGACGAAGGCGGCGGTTCACCTGATCGGGTGAACCGCCGCCTTCTTCCTGTGGAGCTAAGGAGAATTGAACTCCTGACCTCTTGCATGCCATGCAAGCGCTCTACCAACTGAGCTATAGCCCCTTGCGAGATGTCCTCCGCCCCGGCTGTTCTCTCCGTTGCGGCGACGTGGACAACATTAACCCTGCCCCCCGTGCTTCACCAAATCCGTTTCCGGACCTGCGGTGGAGCCACTCCTGAGGGCCTGCCCCACACCCGCGAGATGTCCGGAATGCAGCCATCTGCGAGGGGGGCCGAGGGGTCGGTGGCCCAGCCCGGGACCCGCCCACCGTCGCCCTGGGCGCCGGACCCGCCGGCTCAGGCGGTGGCGAAGGAGTAGAAGCGTTTGAGGGTGCAGTGCTCGTCCAGGAGGCGGCCGTAGATCGGCTCACCCTCCAGCTCCCGGTACGTCTCGATCGGGTCGCCTTTTATGATCAGCGCCCGCGCGCACTCCTCGCACCAGTACTGGTACTCGGGGTTGATCGGATCCATGTCACGGACGATGGGCGTACCGCTGCCGCACCAGTCGCACTTACGCCTGTGTGCCCCCATCACTCAGCTCCAGCTGTGACCGCAGGACGTGCACACGTAAGAAACCCCGCCATTGTCGCCGAGGACCTGGGCGACATGCACCGAGCCGCAGGACGGGCAGCTCAGGAGGACTGTCATCGCGCCCTCCTCCCGTTCTGGCCGGCGGTCCGGTCCGGCCGTCCGATTCTGCCACGGCAGACGCTCCGGGTCAGCGGCATTGACACGAGATCGACCCTTTAAACACGAAACCCCGCCCTCTTTCGAGGACGGGATCCGGGTGATGTGTTCTGTGGAGCTAAGGAGAATTGAACTCCTGACCTCTTGCATGCCATGCAAGCGCTCTACCAACTGAGCTATAGCCCCTTGTGTTCTTCGCGCTCCGCGCTGCGAACAAGAAGAACTTTAGCCTGCGACCTGCCGGAAAGTGAAATCCGGGGCCGCGGGGCCCCGGCCGGGCCGTCGGGGGCCGGGGCAGCGGCCCGGGGAGCACCCCGGTACGGCCCCGGCCACCCGGACGGGTCAGTCGTCGTCGCCGAGGACCGGCTCGGGCAGGGTGCCCGCGTTGTGCTCCAGGAGCCGCCAGCCGCGCGCGCCCTCCCCCAGCACCGACCAGCAGCAGTTCGAGAGCCCGCCCAGGCTCTCCCAGTGCTGGGACTCCAGGCCGAGCAGCCGTCCGATGGTGGTCCGGATGGTGCCGCCGTGGCTGACCACCACCAGCGTGCCGTTCTCCGGCAGCCGCTCGGCGTGGCGCAGCACCACGGGCGCGGCCCGGTCCGCGACCTCGGCCTCCAGCTCACCGCCGCCCCGGCGCACGGGCTCGCCGCGCTTCCAGGCCGTGTACTGCTCGTTGTACCGCTCGATGATCTCCTGGTGGGTCAGCCCCTGCCAGACACCGGCCCAGGACTCGCGCAGCCCCTCGTCATGGGTGACGGGGAGACCGGTCAGCTCGGCCAGCTCGGTGGCCGTGGCGGCGGCGCGCTTGAGGTCGGAGGCGACGATCGCGTCCGGCTTCAGGAACGCCAGCAGCCGCGCCGCCCGCCGGGCCTGGGCGATGCCCGTCTCGGTCAGCGGGATGTCCGTGGTGCCCTGGAAGCGGCGCTCCAGGTTCCAGGCGGTCTGCCCGTGCCGCCACAGGACGATGCGGCGGCCGGTGCGCTTGTACGCGTCCTCGTTCAGCTCAACTCACCGTCCGGGGTGTTGCCGGTCAGTTCGGCGTGCTCCTTCGCCTTGCCCCGGGTCTTCTGCGCGTCCTCGGGCAGCGGCAGCTCGGGGCAGTCCTTCCAGAGCCGCTCCAGGGCGTAGAAGACGCGCTCCTCGCTGTGCTGGACGTGGATCACGATGTCGACGTAGTCGAGGAGGATCCAGCGGGCGTCGCGGTCGCCCTCCCGGCGGACCGGCTTGGCGCCGAGTTCCTTGCTGAGCCGCTCTTCGATCTCGTCGACGATGGACTTGACCTGGCGGTCGTTGGGCGCGGAGGCGAGCAGGAAGGCGTCGGTGATCGACAGCACGTCGCTGACGTCGTACGCGATGATGTCGTGCGCGAGTCGGTCGGCGGCCGCCTGGGCGGCGGCGTTGACGAGCTCGATGGAGCGGTCCGTAGCGGTCACAAGCAGGCTTTCGTCGGCGGTCCGATGTCTCCACCAGGGTCTCACGTGCCACCGACAGCCCTCTCCGCCGTTCCGTGCCCCGGCGCGCTCCCCCGCTGATCCACTGGCTGTCTCTGCTGGTCAGCGGGGTGTACGGGTCGGCCTCCCGCCGATTGTCCGGGGTCAGCCGGTCGGGAAGTCCTGGCCCAGCACCACGCCGATCTCGGCGTTGGGCGCGGGGGCGGCCTTCTTCACGGCGGTCCCGGGCAGGCCCAGGGTCTTGGCGACCTCCTCGGCCTCCGCCTTCCGGGCCTCGTCACCGTAGGTGACGGAGGAGGTGGTGGCGGGGTCGGCCCTGCCGCTGTCGACGACCGCGTATCCGCCGTTGACCAGCAGAACCCGTGCGTTCTCCGAGACCGATGCCCGGCCGGTGGCGTTGCGGATGGCCACCCGGACGGCGTCACCCTTGTCACTGGTGGTGACGGAGCCGCCGAGGATGTTCTTGACGACGTCGTCGGCCGCCTGCTCGCTGAGGGTGCCGTCCTCCCGCACGGGGAGCAGTTCGGTGCGGTAGTCGCCGCCCTTGGCGTACTCGGAGAGCGTGGCGAGCGACGCCCCGAGGGCACTCTCGGTGAGCGAGGGGTCGAGGATCTGTCCCAGGGTCTCGACGGTGACGGTGGCCGATCGCGCGTCGCTCGGCAGTTTCCGCAGCACCGCCCGCATGACCTGGCCGAAGCGCTGGAGCTGTGCGGCCTCGGTCTCGCCGGGGCCGCGGTGGGTGGCGTAGGCGACGGCGGCCCGGCCGTTGAGTGTCTGGTTCTCGCCCTTCTTGACGAGCGGGTCGCCGCCCTTGGGCGCGGGGACGGCGGCGTCGGTGGTCACGTCGACGGATCCGACCAGTTCGACCAGGTTCTCCAGGAAGGGGGTGTCGAGCCGCCAGGTGCCGGTGATCCGCGCGCCGAGGAGGGCGCCGACGGCCTCCCGGGTCCCTTCGGATCCGTCCTCGTCCACGGACTTGCCGAGGGTGGTGCCGGTGCCGTCGTCGTGGGCGACGGCGAGGGAGTTGGGCAGCAGCACGGTGGTGCCCTGACGGGTGGTGGAGTTGTCCACGAGGAGCGCCGTCGAGGTGCCCTTCTTCTTGGTGTTGTGCAGATGCACCACGATCACGTCGCGCTTCTGCGGTCCGCCGGACGCCGTACCGCCCTTCTCCCCGGAGGAGCCGCCGGGCAGTCCGTCGGTGAACCAGAGGTAGCCGGCGCCGCCCGCGAGCAGGACGACGAGGACGACGACGAGGGCGATGACGCGGTTGCGGCCCCGGCGGCGGGCCTCCTCGCGCCGCTCGGAACGGCTCTCGGTGAACTTCAGCCAGTCGATGACGTCCTCGGACGCGTCGTCCGGCTCCTCGATGAAGGAGAACTGCTCGGTGCGGTACTCACGGTCCGTCTCGGGCCGTTCCGGTGCCGGCCGGTCAGGGGTGGGCTGCTGCGGCACCTGCCACGACTGGGAGGTGTCGGCGGGGGCGGGCACGGTGCCGGCGCCGTGGGCGTCTCCCCCGCCCGCCTCCCGGGGCTGCCCGGCATACGGATCGTAGGGCGCGGCCTGCGGCGCGGACGGCGCGTAGGGGTCGTGGCCCCCGCCGTCGTACCCGGCGGGCCCCTGGTCCTGGTACGGCCCGGGGTACTGCTGTTCTCCCTGGTACCGCTGACCTTCGTACTGCTGGGGCACGTACGGCTGTTGCTGCGGGGACTGCCCCTGGTACAGCTGAGGCGGGTCGCCGAGGTGGGACTGCCCGGCGTACGGGTCGTACTGCGGGGGCTGCTCGTAGACCGGCTGTCCGTACGCGTCGTAGCCGAGGAGCCGCGGCTGCGGGTAGTACGGATCGTACGGATTCTGCTGGTCGTTCACCGGTGCCCCTCTCCGCGGCTCACTCGCCGCGGTACAACTGGCGCTTGTCGATGTAGCGCACCACACCGTCGGGCACGAGATACCAGACGGGGTCGCCCTTGGCTACCCGCGAGCGGCAGTCGGTGGACGAGATCGCCAGCGCGGGGACCTCCACCAGGGAGACCTTGCCCTCGGGCAGTCCGTCGTCGGTGAGGTCGTGACCGGGCCGGGTCACCCCGATGAAGTGGGCCAGCGAGAACAGTTCCGTCGCGTCGCGCCAGCCGAGGATCTGCGAGAGGGCGTCCGCCCCGGTGATGAAGAACAGGTCCGCGTCCTGGTTGAGGGCGCGCAGGTCCCGCAGCGTGTCGATCGTGTACGTCGGGCCCGGGCGGTCGACGTCGATGCGGCTGACCGAGAACTGCGGGTTGGACGCCGTGGCGATGACCGTCATCAGATAGCGGTCCTCGGCGGGGGACACGGCCTTGTGGGTCTTCTGCCACGGCTGCCCGGTCGGGACGAACATCACCTCGTCCAGGTGGAAGAGGGCGGCCACCTCACTGGCGGCCACCAGATGTCCATGGTGGATCGGGTCGAAGGTCCCGCCCATCACTCCGAGTCGCCGACGGCCGGAACCGGGCCCCTTCGGCACTTCCTGCTCTCCCATGCGTGCAGAGCCTACTGGCACGGTCGCGCGGTCCGTCCCGGCCGTCCGCTCAGCGGTCGCGGTTGAAGCTCACCGTGATCCACAGCAGCAGGAGCAGCGCGAGCAGCGCACCGCCACCGACGAGCAGGGGGTCCAGGCTGGGGTGGTTGAGCGCCTTGTCGCCCTCGGCGAGAGTGACCAGATTGACGGAGGTGCTGTTGAGGCTCATCTTCGGCGGGCCCTTATCCAATCGGGGAAACAAAGCGGGGAGACTTCGCCCACATCGTATGCGGGACCCTCGGGCACGCTCACGCCGACTCAGGCGTTGTGGGGGTCGGGGCGTCGTTCCGGCGTCGCCGCGCGGGCGGGCGGGGCCGTGGAGAGCCGTCCTTCCGGAGTTATCCACAGGCTCCGGCACCCGTGGAGTCCACCACCTACGCTGAGATCTGTCAGGGGGGCGAGCACGGATCGATCGCACACACCGGCACCACCGGTCCGTCATGTCCGCCCCACCCGCGTACGCGAGCAGGCGGGCGCGGGCGGGGGCGCACGGGCGGGCGGCGGATGGTGGACACGCCACATCCATGCGTACGGAGCACAGGGCACCGTACGGCCGAGACAGCACACGCACGACGCACCAACGGGTGCACAGGGGGCACGAATGTCCGAAAGCAGCCACACGAATGTGCCGAGCCGGCAGCGCAAGCGCTTCCCGGGCATCTCCTCGCGGGCGTACGAACACCCCGCGGACCGCTCCGCGCTGGTCGCGCTCCGCAAGCTCACCGGGTTCGACACGGTCTTCAAGGCGCTGAGCGGGCTGTTGCCCGAGCGCAGCCTGCGGCTTCTCTTCCTCTCGGACTCGGTCCGGGTGGGCGATGAGCAGTTCGCCCACCTCAACTCGATGCTGAGGGACGCCTGCTCCATCCTGGACCTGGAGAAGGTCCCGGCGATGTACGTCACGCAGGATCCGCGTCCCAACGCCATGTGCATCGGCCTGGACGAGCCGATCATCGTGGTGACGACCGGTCTGGTGGAGTTGCTGGACGAGGAGGAGATGCGGGCGGTCGTGGGCCACGAGGTGGGCCACGCGCTGTCGGGTCACTCCGTCTACCGCACGATCCTGCTGTTCCTGACCAATCTGGCGCTCAAGGTGGCCTGGATCCCGCTGGGCAATGTGGCGATCATGGCGATCGTCACCGCGCTGCGGGAGTGGTTCCGCAAGTCGGAGCTGTCCGCGGACCGGGCGGGCCTGCTGGTGGGCCAGGATCTCCAGGCGTCGATGCGCGGGCTGATGAAGATAGCCGGCGGCAACCACCTCCACGAGATGAACATCGACGCGTTCCTGCGGCAGGCCGAGGAGTACGAGAAGGGCGGCGACCTGCGGGACTCCGTGCTGAAGATCCTCAATGTGCTGCCGCGCTCGCACCCGTTCACCACGGTCCGGGCGGCGGAGCTGAAGAAGTGGGCGGAGAGCCGCGACTACCAGCGGATCATGGACGGCCACTACCCCCGGCGCTCGGAGGACGGGGACACCTCGGTCACCGACTCCATCCGGGAGTCCGCGGCGCACTACAAGGACACCGTGCGCACCAGCAAGGATCCGCTGATGAAGCTGGTCGGTGACATAGCCGGCGGCGCGGGCGACCTGGGCGGGCGGCTGCGCGACAAGTTCACGGGCGCCGGCGGCGGAGCGAAGGACGCGCCCAGGGACGGCTCGAAGGACGGTGAGGGCAAGGGCGGGGGCGAGAGCTAGGACAGCAGGCACCGGCGGACCGGGCGGCCCTGCGGAGGCCCGGTGCCGAGGTCGGGGCCGGAGCCAGGGCCGGCCGTGGTCAGGGCCGGCCGTGGTCAGGGCTGTGGTCAGGAGTGGGCGGGGCCGGGGTCCTGGGGGGTCGGCTGGGCCGCGGGGTCCAGGGAGCCGCAGAGCGCCGCGGGATGGCCGTCCGGGGCGTAGGGGTCGGTGGCGGCCGGGAGGCCCGTGGTGGCCTGCTGGCCGGCCAGCAGGGGGCGCAGCGCGCCGGAGGCGTCCGTGGCGCAGCTGTGCGGCCCGGCCTGGACCCGGCCGGCGACCAGTTCCGCCCGGTGGCGGTCCAGGTCCTCCCGGTCGAAGCGGAAGTGCAGTTCGCGCCGGACCGTGAAGAGCGAGGCGTCGGCAGGGGCTCCGAGCGGCCCGGTGGTCCTGCGGGGCGTGCCCGTCGCGCCGAAGGCGGAGGTGTACGGGCCGGTTCCGGCGGCCGGTGCGGCGGGGTCGTCCCGCCTGTGGGCGTCCTCCTGGTCGCTGTCGTCGTCCCGGCTGGTACCGCCGGGGCGGCCGGTGGCGGGGCGGAGGGCGTAGACGAAGGTGTGGTCGGAGGTGATCTCCAGGGTGCCGGAGGCCGCTTCGGTGACGGTGAGGGTGCCGCGTACCCGTACGGCGGGGTCGGCCAGGGCGACCCGGGCGGGGTCGTAGCGGACGAGCCAGCCGGTGGCCGCGTGGCGGCCGTCGGGTGCCGGGGTGGCCATGCTCCGGTCGAACTGCTGGTGCTGGTCGGGGTCGAGGAGCAGTCGCACGGGCCGGACGGCGGAGCCGGTGAGCACCTCGGGGTTGAGCGAGGACTCCACCAGATAGTCCTTGACGGTGGTGAGGGCGGCGACCACCTGATCGGTGGAGAAGTGTTCGGTGCGCCGGACACCGGGCAGGACGATGCCGGCTGCGCCGGTGCGGAAGTGCGCGGCGGGGCTGCGGGCGAAGAGGTCGGCGGGAGCACCCCCGGGGACGGGTCCCTGGGGAGCGAGGGGGATCACGGTGATACGCAGCGGGGCGGGCCGCGTGGCCTGCTTGGCCTGGAAGGACGGGCGGACACCGAGGTAGATGGCGGTTCCGAAGACCAGGGCGATCAGCAGGGAGAGCATGCCGATGATGAACACGGTCGGCAGGGAGCCGGACCGGGGGGTGCGAGAGGGGAGGCTGCGGACGGCGCGGGTGTGTCCGTCCAGCCGTTCCAGGGCGGAGTACTCCTGGAGTCGTGCCGCCCGTACAAACGATTCGTCGAAGACGACGGACCGGTACTCGTCCTCACCGCCGTCGGGGAGACCGTCGGGTGTCCCCTCGGGTGGGTCTCTGCGACCAGCCATACCTTGAGGGTTGGTCCCAGGAGGCTCCGGTAAACGTGGTGGCTCAGGGCGCGGGAGGCAAGAAGGGGGCGGTCGGGTGGTGATCAGGGGGCGCTCGGGTCCGCGGGGATCCGGGGAGCGGAGCGGGCGGGCTCGGCCGATGGGGTGACCGGGAGGCCGGCCGCGGTGCCGGGGGGCGCGGTGGTGTCGACGCCGGTCGTCGCCGGGGACGGCGCCGGTTCCTGACGGCCGCCGGAGGCTCCCCGGTAGACGGCGGTGAAGGCGAGGGCGACCATCCCGATGCCCATCACCAGGGCCAGCACCCAGGCGACGGGACGGTGCCAGCGGGCGCTGCCCCGGTAGGGGCGCAGGGCTCCGCCGTCGGGGCCGTACGGGTCCAGGTCCCACAGGTCGTCGGCGTCGCCGTGGTCGCCGTCGCGGAGGCGGCCGCGGCCGCCTCCCGGATCGTCGTCGTGGGCGCCGGGGACGGCTCCGGCGGCGCGGGCCGCCTCCGCCTCGGCGCGGGCCTGGGCGGCGGCGAGCAGGCGCTCCACCGCCGTCGGCTCGTGGACCTCGGCGGCCCGTACGAAGTCCTCGTCGAACACCACGGGGGCGAAGTCCTCGTCCGCGCCTCCGCGGTCGTCGTCGGGCTCCCAGCCGTCCGGGAACGGCCTGCCCCCCACGTCGTCCGGCACGGATTCAGAGTAGACCCGGCCGGGGGGTTTGGGCAGTGCGAGGGGGAAGTCTCCCCGCGGGAGGAGGTCAGCGGGTGTGGCCGTCCCCGGTGACGATGTACTTCGTCGACGTCAGTTCCGGGAGCCCCATCGGCCCCCGGGCGTGCAGCTTCTGGGTGGAGATGCCGATCTCGGCGCCGAAGCCGAACTGGCCGCCGTCGGTGAAGCGGGTGGAGGCGTTCACGGCGACCGTCGTGGAGTCCACCAGTTGGGTGAAGCGGCGGGCGGCGGCCTGGGAGGTGGTGACGATGGCCTCGGTGTGACCCGAGGACCAGCGCCGGATGTGGGCGACGGCGTCGTCGAGCGAGTCGACGACGGCGGCGGCGATGTCGTAGGAGAGGTACTCCGTCTCCCAGTCCTCGGGGACGGCCGCCACGACGGTGGCCCGGGTCCCTTCGGCACGCTCGCGGACCCGCTCGTCGGCGTGGACGGTGACCCCGGCGTCGGCCAGGGCGTCGAGGGCCCGGGGCAGGAAGGCGTCCGCGATGTCCCGGTGGACGAGGAGGGTCTCGGCGGCGTTGCAGACGCTGGGGCGCTGGGCCTTGGAGTTGACCAGGATGTCGACGGCCATGTCCAGGTCGGCGACGGCGTCCACGTAGACGTGGCAGTTGCCGGTGCCGGTCTCGATGACGGGGACGGTGGACTGTTCGACCACGGTACGGATCAGTCCGGCGCCGCCGCGCGGGATCAGGACGTCGACGAGGCCGCGGGCGCGCATCAGCTCCTGCACGGAGTCGCGGGACTCGCCGGGCACCAGCTGGATCGCGTCGGCGGGCAGCCCGGCACCGGCGACGGCGTCCCGCAGGACGGCCACCAGGGCGGTGTTCGAGGAGTACGCGGAGGACGAGCCGCGCAGCAGGACGGCGTTGCCGGACTTGAGGCAGAGGGCGGCGGCGTCGACGGTGACGTTGGGGCGGGCCTCGTAGATGATGCCGACCACGCCGAGGGGGACGCGGATCTGCCGCAGGTCGATGCCGTTGGGGAGGGTGGAGCCCCGGACGACCTCGCCCACCGGGTCGGGGAGGGCGGCCACATCGCGGACGTCGGCGGCGATGGCGCGGACCCGCTCGGGGGTGAGCGTGAGCCGGTCGATGATCGACTCGCTGGTCCCGGCCTCCCGGGCGCGGGCGGTGTCCTCGGCGTTGGCGGCGACGACCTCGGCCGTGCGGGCCTCCAGAGCGTCCGCGATGGCCAGCAGCGCCGCGTCCTTCGCCGAGCGCGGCAGTGGCGCGATGTCGGCGGCGGCGGTGCGGGCCCGCTGGGCGGCCCGGACGACCGGGGAGGTGGTGTCGTGCGGCGAGGGAGGCGTGCTCGTGGTCATACCCCGCAGGGTAGTGCGCCGGGCGGGGCCGTCCTGCGCCGTTCGCCTGCCGTCCCGCAGTGCGAGACGGCGGGCCCGGCCGGCCTGTGGACCGCCCGCCCGGACCCGTTCCGCCGGGCCCGGCCGGGGGTTCGTGCGCCCCGACGCCGGGCTCGCCCGGCGGAGTCCGCGCGGAGCCCGGGTGAGGCTTCCTCGCAGCCCGCGTGGATGCCCGCCGGTGGACGGTGACCGGTGGACGGTTCCCTCCGAGCCGAGGTGGCACGGAAACCCTCCGGCCCCACAGGACTCAGGACTCACGGGACCCGCACGATCCCCGGGATCCACCAGGCCCGTGGGAGCCGTGGGTGGCGTTCTCCGGCCCTCTGTCCAAGGGCCCGGGACCGGCCCCCGCCCGCACCCCCTGTCCCGTGGCACGGAACCCCGTACTCAGACCGCGCGGAGGGAGCAGAGGCCCGGGCCTCTCCCGACCGGAGGAGCGGCCCCACGGCCGGTACACGCTCCCCGGCCCCGTCCGGTGGACGGGGCCGGGTGGAGGGTGGAGGGTGCCGGGTGGAGGGTTCAGAAGGGGTGGACGCCCACCGGGGTCGCCGGTGGTGGGCCGTAGCCCTCCGCGATCCGCTGGTGGTAGGTCTGCCGGTCGATGACCTCCAGGCCCACGATCTTCCACGGCGGCAGTTTGGCGGTCGAGCGGTGCTCGCCCCACAGCCGCAGGGCGACGGCGGCCGCGTCGTGCAGGTCCTGTGCCTCCTCCCAGTAGCGGATCTCGGCGTGATCGTTGGCGTAGCGGCTGGTCAGCAGAAAGGGATGATCGTGCGCGAGCTGTTCGAGACCGCGCCGGACCTCCGTCAGCGGAGCCTCGGCGCCGGAGACGCTGAGGGTGATGTGCCACAGCTTCGACGGTGTCCGGTTGTCGCCGATGGCCTCGGTGACATCGGTGACGTCCCGGGGGCCGGTATCCGGGCGGGGCGCGGCGCGCGGTCCGTCCGCCGTGCCGCCCCGGCCCGTCCCCTGTCCGGCCGTGCGGAATCCCGTTCCGCGCAGCCCGGACGTGCCGAGGCCGACCGGCCCCGGGACCGCCGGGCCCCTGGGCTCGGCCGGGTCCCCGTCGAAGTCGGCGCCGGCGTCGACGGCCGTCAGTGCCCGCTCCTCGCCGGCTGCCCTGCGGACCGCTTCGCCCGCCGTTCTGCGGGCCGTCTCGCCCGCTGTCCTGAAGGTCTCCCCCGCCGCCCTGCGGGTGGTCTCCCCCGCTGTCCTGCGGATGTGCGGGACGACCCCGTTCCCTCGGGGCACGTCCCCTGGGCGCGCTCGTCTCACCGGCGGCCTCCTGTTTGCATGGTCGGTCGTGCTGTACCCCGTCTTCCCCCCGCAACAAAGTTGACCAGCCCCGGACCGAACATGGGGTGCTTTTGGTAAAGGTCCCTGTTGGTTGGCGGGACTTTCAGCCGTTTCAGGGGTGGAGGACGACCAGATCGTCCCTGTGTACGACTTCCCGCTCGTACTCGGGGCCGAGTTCCTGGGCGAGGTCGCGGGTGGAGCGGCCGAGGAGCCGGGGCATCTCCCTGGCGTCGAAGTTGACCAGGCCACGGGCGACGGCGGCGCCCGCGCCGTCGCGCAGCTCCACCGGGTCCCCGGCGCTGAACTCGCCCTCGACGGCGGCGATCCCGGCGGGCAGCAGCGACATCCGGCGGTGGACGACGGCGTCGACGGCCCCGTCGTCCAGGATCAGCGCGCCCTGCGGGGTGGACGCGTGCGCCAGCCACAGCAGCCGGTCGGCCGAGCGCCGCCCGGTGCGGTGGAAGAAGGTGCCGGTGGGCCGGCCCGCGAGGGCGTCGGCCGCGTGGACGGCGGAGGTGAGGACGACGGGGACGCCGGCGGCGGCCGCGATCCGGGCGGCCTCCACCTTGGTGACCATGCCGCCGGTGCCCACGCCCGCCCGGCCCGCGCTGCCGATCTCGACATGGGCGATGTCGGCCGGCCCGCGCACCTGCTCGATCCTGGAGCTGCCGGGCCGCGCCGGGTCCCCGTCGTACAGGCCGTCGATGTCGGAGAGCAGCACCAGCAGATCCGCCCGGACGAGATGGGCGACGAGGGCGGCGAGCCGGTCGTTGTCGCCGAAGCGGATCTCGTCGGTGGCGACGGTGTCGTTCTCGTTGACGACCGGCACGGCACCCATGGCGAGCAGCTGGTCCAGGGTGCGGTACGCGTTGCGGTAGTGGGCGCGGCGGCTGGTGTCGTCGCTGGTGAGCAGGACCTGTCCGACGCGTACGCCGTACCGGGCGAAGGAGGCCGTGTAGCGGGCGACCAGGAGTCCCTGGCCGACGCTGGCGGCGGCCTGCTGGCGGGCGAGGTCCTTGGGGCGGCGGGCGAGGCCGAGTGGCGCGAGCCCCGCCGCGATGGCGCCGGAGGAGACCAGCACGATCTCCTTCTCGCCGCCGCTGCGTACGGTCGCCAGCACGTCCACGAGGGCGTCCACGCGGTCGGCGTCGAGCCCGCCGGACGCCGTGGTCAGGGAGGACGAGCCGACCTTGACGACGATTCTGCGGGCCTGGTTCACCTGCTGTCTTGCCTCTGTCACAGGAGGAATCTATGCCAGTCGGGCACCGGGCCGCCGGGGCATTTCAGCGGCTGGACAGCGACCCGGGCACTCCCCCGTACGCGCCCCGTCCCACGCCCCCCGGCGCCCCCGGGCACCCGAAGACCCGGCCGGACACCGGAACCGAAACGGCCGGGGCCGTAACCGGGGGCCGTCAAACAGCCGGGGGCCCGTACGGAGTGTTCCGTACGGGCCCCCGGCGCACACGTCAGCGGGACAGCGGCGCCTGCGCGTCGCCGGCGCCCGCGCCCGCGTCCGCCGGCACCCCGGAGCCGAGGGACGAGGAGCCGATGCCGGGCTCCGCCTGCGCCTGCGCCTGCTCGTTGAGCCGCTCCTCGACACCGAGGTTGCGGGACTCGGACTCCGCCGCGAGCGCGCGGACGGCGTCGTTGAAGCGGTCCATGGACGGCGGGTTGTCGGGGCCGAGGAGGTACTCCTTCAGCTCCTGCCGGTCCTGTGCGAGGGTGTCGCGCTCCGGGGAGGCGACGGCCGCGAGCAGCTCGTCCAGCTCGGCCGCGCTGTTGGTGAGGATCACGGCGGCGCGGGCGGCGGTGTTCTGCCGCTGGAACTCCTCGGCGCCCAGCTCGGCGGAGTCGGTGAGCGCGTACGGCTTGCCGCTGGCCATGAAGTCGGACACGACGCTGGAGATGTCGGAGACCATGGCGTCGGACTCGTTGAAGCAGTCGTAGATCTTGGGCTCGGGGCCCGTCACGACCAGGTGCTCCCACCAGCCGGCGGAGCCCCAGTACGCCTCGTTCCACTCGGCGCGCAGGTCCTTGATCCGGGCCAGGCGCTGAGGGTCGGCGAGGGAGTCGCGGGACAGCTCGGCGCCGTCGCGCCCGGACTTGCCGGTGATCGCCAGCTCGGCCAGCTCGGCCTCGATCCGGACCATCGCGGCCCTGGCCGTCTCCTGGTCCTGCTTGGCGGCGACGGCCTGGGCGGCCCAGCTCGGGTCGGCGGCGCGGGCGGCGTTGGCCTCGCGGATCATCGTGGTGATGGTCGCGGAGACGATCTTGGCCTGCTTGTCGCGGATGCCGGTGAACGGGTGCGGCTTGAAGATGACCCGGACCGGGTTCTCGGCGGCCAGGAGCCTGCGCACGATGTTCTCGCCGGCGAGCAGTATCGAGGTGTTGCCCGGGTTGGTGTCCCAGCCCTCCCAGGTGGGGGCGTACAGGACGGTCGGGATCGGATTCTTCGGGGTGCCGGTCCAGGGCTTGATCGGCGCCAGCTGGGGCCGTCCGACCTCGACGATGTCGTCGTCGCGGACACCGACGTCGGCCAGCGCGTAGCGGTCGCGCCCGGCCCGCCCGGCGGTCCAGACCTCGTCGTACACCTTGCTGTACGGGTTGACGCTGGCGAGCTTGTCGCTGTCGCCGTGGCCGATGAAGACGTGCTGGATGGTCGGGACGCGCAGCAGGTGGATGTTCTTGCCGACGTTGGCCGGGTAGAGGGCGACACGGACGCTGGAGAGGTCCATGTTCATCAGGTGGGTGGCGCCGGGGACGCAGATCACCGGGACGGTGGTCGGGTGGAGCTTTCCGACCAGGCCGCGCTCGCGCATGATGATCAGCGGGCGGCCCTCGATGTTCTCCATGGTCTCCAGCCACATGTTGCCCTGGTAGGCGGATTCGCTGGAGCCGGAGAAGTAGAGCACGACGGTGGGCTGGTACTGGCGCAGCCACTCGCTGACCGCTTCGAGGACGACGGGGGCGGCGGGCACCCGCTTGCCGCGGCGCAGATAGGGGGCGAGGGCGGCGATGTAGAGCAGGCCGAAGGCGACGCTCAGGCCGATACCCGCGTACCCGAGGACGTTCTCGCCCAGCGCGGCGGCGAGGAGCACGCCGAGCATGGCGGGGATGTCCAGGTGGAGCATCTTCTCGGCGGCCCGGCGGCGCAGGAACAGCGGGGCGGCGTCCGGGATGTCCAGCTGGAGGTCGACGTTCCGGGTGACCACGGGCATCGCGCGGCGGAGCCGGATCAGCGTGGTGAGCGCGCCGTGCGGGGCCTGGAGGGCGTAGAAGACGAGGAAGCCGGCGACGGCGGTGTAGAAGAGGGGGCTCTCGGCGAGGCCCTCGCGCGCCAGCAGCAGGACCAGCAGCACCTGGCGGAGCAGGAAGCGGATGGTGAGGCCGACCCGGACCTTGGCGAGCCGGTTGATCAGATAGCTGCCCTTGCGGTGCAGATACCAGTCGGCCGCGTAGGTGACGGTCGCGAATGCCGCGAACAGCCAGACGTTCGGCAGCAGCGCGGCGATCATGACGCAGGGATAACCGAGTCCGATGAGAGCCGCGGCGGTCAGCTCGGACAGGCTGCCGACGCGCGCCAGTCGAATGGCTGTGGAAATCACGAAGAACCTGCTCCAAAGGGTGCCGATGTGGTCCTTTTGCGAGAATTGCGAATCCGGGACTTCACGACCCGAAGGTGGAGTCAGGACCGTCGCACAGCACACAACCGGGCCCCCGCGTCCCCCGACTGCCCCGGTAAAGGTGTTCGTCGGGGCATTCGCGAAGGCCCGAAAACTGCTGTGACAGCATTCATCGCTTTAACAGCGAATTATTGCATATCTTCGCCACGCGCCAGGACGGCGGCGAGTGCCTGCTCAAAGCCGGACGCCTCGCTGGCGCCCCGGGTCGGGTCCTGCTGGCGTACGTCGATCACATGTCCGGTCAGCTCGGAGAGGAGGACGTCCAGCGAGGTGCGGGCCACGGCCTCCGAGGAGAGCAGGGTGCCCGCCGGCTCGGCGCCGAAGGCCTTGGTCCGCATCGGCGTGGCCGTCCGCTCGGGGTTGACGCAGTTCACCCGGATACCGTCGCCGGCCCACTCGTCCGACAGCGCCTGGGTCAGATTGACCATGGCGGCCTTGGTGGAGGAGTAGAGGCTGTACTCGGCGCGGCCGCGCGTGTAGCTGGAGGACGTGTAGAGCAGCAGCTGCCCCTTGGTCTCCGCCAGGTACTTGTAGGAGGCGCGGGCGATGTGGACGGGCGCCAGGTAGTTGACGTTCAGCGCTTCCTGGATGGTGTTGTTGTCCGTCTCGGCCAGCTTGCCGATGCGGAGCACGCCCGCCGTGTTGATGACGTAGTCGATCCGGCCGGTCTCGGAATACGCCTTGGAGAGGGCGTCGTCCACGTGCTCCGGGTTCTCGACGTGGGTGCCGGTGGTGGAGCGGCCCAGCGCGTAGACCTTGGCGCCGTACTGCTCGGCGAGGGCGGCGATGTCGGCGCCGATCCCGTAGGAGCCGCCGAAGACGACGAGGGTGCGGCCCTGGAGCAGCTCGCGGTAGGCGGCCTCGTCGGCCTGGGCGGGGGCGGCGGTGGACGCCAGCTGGAAGAGCTTGTCCGCGATGAAGACGTCGACCGGCTGGGTCACCTTCATGTTGTACTCGTCGCCGGCGACGACGTGGATCGGGACGTCCGGCAGGTACTTGAGGACGACCGAGCAGTCGTCGGTGGCCTGGAAGTTCGGGTCGCCCGCGGCGACCTCGTACGCCCGGCGGATGGTGGAGAGCTTGAACGCCTGCGGGGTCTGGCCGCGGCGCAGCCGGGAGCGGTCGGGGACGTCGGTGATGAACTCGCCGTCCTCGCCGTGGGTGCGGGTGACGATGATCGTGTCCGCGGACGGGATGGCGACGTCGACGGCCTGGTAGCGGCCGAGGGCGTCGACACAGTCCTCGATCACGCGCTGTGACAGCAGCGGGCGGACGGCGTCGTGGAAGAGGACATTGCGGTCCTCGCCCTCGGCCAGGCCCTCGCCGAGGGCGGCGATGGCGCGCTCGGTGGTCTCGTTGCGGGTGCTGCCGCCCTCGATGACCTTGACGACCTTGGTCAGACCGGCCTTGGCGACGATCTTCTCCACGTCGGGCACATAGCCGGGCGCCATCAGCACGATCACATCGTCGATGGCGTCGGTCTGCTGGAAGATGCTCAGCGTGTGCTCGATGACGGCCTTGCCGGCGATCTTCAGCAGCTGCTTCGGGATCGAGAGACCCACTCGCTGACCGGTACCCCCGGCCAGGACGACAGCCGTGGTACGGGGCTTGGCTTCGTGCACAGACACAGAACGACCTACCTTCAGACGAGTGAGACCGTGCGATGGTCGCACTCTGTGTGACCGTCTCGCAAGGTGGACAGGGACCGCCCCGCCCCCGCCCGCCACCGGCTGTTCACGGTGGGAGCTGGGAGGTTGACTCCGACGGTACGGGCCGCATGCGTGACGGAAACCACATTCTGGCCGGGTTTGGGTGGTCCCGGTGCCCGGGGGCGGGGCGCCGCCGGCCGCCCCCGGGTCCGTCTCAGCGGTCGGTCACCCGCACCAGCAGCTCGTTCCCTCCTCCATAGATCAGCGAGATCTTCACGAGTCGCTGCTCACGGCGCTGGATCCGGCGCAGGGCGCGGCGGGCCAGCAGCATCGGCCGGGGCTTGTGGGTGAGGGCGTCGGGGTAGACGAAGACATCACCCTTCTGGACCACGTCGTCAAGGAGTCTGCCCACCCGTACCGGCTCGTGGCCGGGGGTGAAGCGGAGCCAGATGTCCCACAGGTCCTTCTCGGTGAGCTGGCGGCGGGCCAGGGTGTCGCCGGGGACGACGACCTGGAAGCCGCGGGTGCCCTCGCGGGTGCCGGGCAGGACGACCTCGTCGGCGGCGTCGCCCCGGCGGCGCATGATCAGGGCGGGCTCGCCGGCCGGGTCCACGGGGCCGACGACCCGGCCTTCGAGGATCATGTTCGGCCCGGACCGGCGGATCCGGCCGGCCTCGACATGCACCTGCCGTACCCAGGAGCGCAGCTCCAGCCGGTGGTGGGGCGTCTGCCGGTAGGGCACCAGATGGCGCACCCCGGTCCCGAGGGTCATACGGTCCTGGACCCGCAGGGAGCCGCGCTGGTCGACGGAGCGGCAGCCCAGCGGGGCGCGCAGCGAGCCGGCGGGGTGCTCGGCGTGGCAGGTCCAGCGGCCCTCGGCGAACTCGTCCCCGGCGGGGATGACGGCGGTGCCGGCCCGGGTGAAGGGGTAGACGCGTTCGTCGGCGGTGCCGTCGGCGCGGGTACGGGAGCAGATCAGCCGCAGTCCGGGGTAGGCGAGGAACATGGCCTCGGCGTCGAGCAGCGACACGGTCAGGGAGCCGTCGGCCTCGGCGACGCAGTCGGCGACCGGCGCGAACTCGCCCGCGGCACCGCCGGCGGCCGGGGCGGGGGCGCTCTCCGTGCGCGGGGCGGGCCGGACGGGGGCCTCGACGCCGAGTTCGGCGAAGAGGTCGAGATAGCGGTCGGCGATCGCGGCGGGGTCGAAGCGGCGGGAGTTCTCGATGGCCGCCTTGCCCATGCTCCGGCGCAGCTGCTCGTCCTCGATGAGGGTGAGGAGGGCGCGGGCGACGGCGTCGGCCTTGCCGACGGGGACGACGAGCCCGTCCTCGCCGGCGGTGATGATCTCGCGCGGGCCGTAGTCGCAGTCGGTGCTGACGACAGGCAGGCCGTTGCGCATGGCCTCCACCAGGGTCATTCCGAAGGACTCGTGACGGGAGGTGGACACCGCGATCGAGCCCTTGACCCACTCGGGGTCGATGGGCGATCTCGGCCCCATCAGCTGGACGTTGTTGGCCAGTTTGTATTTGAGGATGTGCCGGCGGAGATTGTCCTTTTCGCCGCCCCAGCCGCAAATGCGCAAGTGCCAGTCGGGATGCTTGGCGACGACTTTGGCGAATGCCTTGATCAGGATCTCGTACTGCTTTTCCCGGGAGAGCCGTCCGGCGGCGACCACCAGATTGCCGTCGAGATCGGCGGGGGCGACGGCCGGCTGGGGGACGCTGTTGGGGATGGACAGGATCCGGGTGTCCGGCAGCGACACATTCCGGCGCCAGACCTCGGCGTCGCCCTCGGAGACCGTCACAAAGGCGTCGAGATCGGCGAGGAACGGCCGCATCTCCTCGCGCAGCGCCTTCTTGTGGTGGTTGTGGGTCATGTGTTCCTGACCGATGACCACCGCGCCGCCGGGGGCGAACTGCGCCACGTACGCGACCAGGCCGGGGCGGGTGCCGATGACCACGTCCGCGTCGGAGTCGGCGTAGTGGTCGCGCACCCGCTCGTCGATGAGCCTGCTGTACTCCTTGTACCGCGCCTCGTTCCGGGGGAATGCCTCGGCGGGTTCCTTGTGGCGCGGGTCCTCCAGCTCGCACCCCGGGGACTTCCGGTTGTTGTTGAAGAGGTCCACCAGCGTGATGCGCGGGTCTATGTCGAAGGCGGTGTCGAACCGGTGCCGGAAGATGGACACGATCTCGATCTCATGCCGGTCGACCAGCTCCTCCGCCAGATTCAGCGTGGTGCGGATCGTGCCGCCGATCCCGTGGATCGTATGGATGAGAAAGGAAATCTTCACCGATGCTCCGCTCGTCTGCCGGGACCTGTCCTGCGTGTCCCGTGAGATACGACGGGTGACGGGGGCTTGGGGTTGTACGGAAATGCGACTGGAAAGGTGAGACGAAAAACGCATCGGCGCGGGGTGTACGCCTCCGGTGAGGCGGCCCCCGCGCCGATGCGGTCGGTCACTTGAAGGGATCGAACTCGTCGTACGCCTGCTGGGCGTCGTCGCGTTCCGCGTCGCGGTCCCGGCGGCGCTGGGCCGCGGGCCTGGGGGCTTCCATCCGGTGGTCCTCGCCCCGGCGGCCGAGCATCTCGGCGCCGGCGTTCATGGACGGCTCCCAGTCGAAGACCACGGCGTTGTCCTCGGGGCCGATGGCGACGCCGTCGCCCGCGCGGGCGCCCGCCTTCATCAGCTGGTCCTCGACACCGAGGCGGTTGAGGCGGTCGGCGAGATAGCCCACGGCCTCGTCGTTGTTGAAGTCGGTCTGGCGCACCCAGCGCTCCGGCTTCTCGCCGCGGACGCGGAAGAGGCCGTCGGCCTCCTGCCGGACGGTGAAGCCGGCGTCGTCCACGGCCTTGGGCCGGATGACGATCCGGGTGGCCTCCTGGACCGGCTTGGCCGCACGGGCCTCGGCGACGATCCCGGCCAGCGCGAAGGACAGCTCCTTCAGACCGGTACGGGCCACGGCCGACACCTCGAAGATCCGGTAGCCGCGCGCCTGGAGGTCGGGGCGGATCAGCTCGGCGAGGTCCTGGCCGTCGGGGATGTCGACCTTGTTGAGGACGACGATCCGGGGCCGGTCCTCCAGGCCGCCGTACTGCTTCAGCTCGGCCTCGATCGCGTCGAGGTCGGAGAGCGGGTCGCGCTCGGACTCCAGCGTCGCCGTGTCCAGTACGTGCACCAGCACCGAGCAGCGCTCGACATGGCGCAGGAACTCCAGGCCGAGGCCCTTGCCCTGGCTGGCGCCGGGGATCAGACCGGGGACGTCGGCCATGGTGTAGACGGTGGAGCCGGCCGTCACGACACCGAGGTTGGGCACCAGGGTGGTGAAGGGGTAGTCGGCGATCTTCGGCTTGGCCGCGCTGAGCACGGAGATCAGGGACGACTTGCCGGCGCTGGGGTAGCCGACGAGGGCCACGTCCGCGACGGTCTTCAGCTCCAGGACCACGTCCCGGGCCTCGCCGGGCACGCCGAGCAGCGCGAAACCGGGCGCCTTGCGGCGGGCGGAGGACAGGGCCGCGTTGCCGAGGCCGCCCCGGCCGCCCTGGCCCGCGACGAAGGTGGTGCCGTGGCCGACGAGGTCGGCGAGGACCTCACCGTGCCTGTCGAGGACGACGGTCCCGTCCGGCACCGGCAGGACCAGGTCCTGGCCGTCCTTGCCGGAGCGGTTGCCGCCCTCGCCGGGCTGGCCGTTGGTGGCCTTGCGGTGGGGGCTGTGGTGGTAGTCGAGAAGGGTGGTCACCGACTGGTCGACGACGAGGATCACATCGCCGCCGCGGCCGCCGTTGCCGCCGTCGGGGCCGCCGAGCGGCTTGAACTTCTCCCGGTGGACGGAGGCACAGCCGTGACCTCCGTTACCCGCGGCGACATGCAGTTCGACGCGGTCCACGAAGGTGGTCATGGGGTGCCTCCAGTGCTGGGGAAAACTGGTGAAACGCTCTAGCTCTAACACAGCGAAGGCGGACCCGCTTCCCCGGGGAAAACCCCTGGGGGAAGTGTGGTCCGCCTCCGCAGAAACCAACGGGACACGCCGGAAAATTCCCTCAAGGGGAACCGCTCCGCCGTGATCTCGTCCTCCGGTGTGGAAACCGCCCGCGTGGATCACGCTCGACGGTGACCGAGGTACGAGGTCCGAGCGCCACCCGGGGGCGGCGCGGGAACGACGTGACTACTCGGCGACCGGAACGATGTTCACGACCTTGCGGCCACGGTGACGGCCGAACTCGACCGCACCGGCGTTCAGCGCGAACAGGGTGTCGTCGCCGCCGCGGCCGACGCCCGTGCCCGGGTGGAAGTGGGTGCCGCGCTGGCGGACCAGGATCTCACCGGCGTTGACGACCTGACCGCCGAAGCGCTTCACGCCGAGCCGCTGAGCATTGGAATCGCGACCGTTCCGGGTGGACGATGCGCCCTTCTTGTGTGCCATGTCTCCTCAGTCCCTTACTTCGCGGCGGTGGGGATGCCGGTGACCTTGATCGCCGTGTACTGCTGGCGGTGACCCTGGCGGCGGCGGTAGCCGGTCTTGTTCTTGTAGCGCAGGATGTCGATCTTCGCGCCCTTGTGGTGGTCCACGACCTCGGCCGTGACCTTGATTCCGGCCAGCACCCACGGGTCGCTGGTCACGGCGTCGCCGTCGACCAGGAGCAGGGTAGAGAGCTCTACCGTGTCGCCGACCTTGGCGGTGGAAATCTTGTCAACCTCGACGATGTCGCCGACAGCAACCTTGTGCTGGCGACCACCGCTGCGCACGATGGCGTACACGCGGAACTCTCTTTCGCTCGGAACGGGCCCCTGATGCCAGCCGTCCGCACGGGCCGGGGCCCGCGACGATCCGGAAGGACGAACGGCCTCTCCCGGCCCGGCGGAGCCCGGCGGGAGGAGGGTGCTCAGGGGAGGGTGTGCAGGGAGACACACCGAGGGTCCAGGGTACGGGGGGCTCTCCGGAGGGTCAAACCGGGCCTATGCTCGCGGCACGGCGTCACGGAGCGGTGACCTGTCGTTCCGTACGGTCGCCACGACCGCACGGCAGAAGCGGTGACGGGAGGCGGCCCCGGTGGAGCACCCGGTGGATTACAGCGTACGGGCCACCGCGCAGGTGGACCCGACCGCCGAGATCGGCCCCGGCAGCACCGTCTGGGAGCTGGCGCAGATCAGGGAGGGGGCCCGGCTCGGCGGCGGCTGCGTGATCGGCCGGGGCGCCTATGTCGGGGCGGGCGTACGGCTGGGCGACAACTGCAAGGTGCAGAACCACGCCCTCGTGTACGAGCCCGCCGAGCTGGGGGACGGGGTCTTCGTCGGCCCCGCCGCCGTGCTGACCAACGACCGCCGCCCGCGCGCGGTGGACCCCTCCGGGCGGCGCAAGGGCGCCGGCGACTGGGAGCCGGTGGGCGTACGGATCTCGCAGGGCGCCTCCGTGGGGGCGCGCGCGGTCTGTGTGGCGCCGCTGCGGATCGGCCGCTGGGCGATGGTGGCGGCGGGGGCGGTGGTCACCCGGGACGTGCCCGACTTCGCGCTGGTCGCGGGGGTGCCCGCCCGCCGCATCGGCTGGGTCGGCCGGGCGGGCGCCCGGCTGGTGGCCCGGCCGGACGAACCGGGGGTGTGGCGGTGCCCGGAGACGGGCGCGCGCTACCGGGCGGCGGGCGACGGACTGGAAGAAGCGGACTGACTGAAAGGGACGGGGTGTCTCACCCGGGCGGCGGGCGGTCCGGGAGCAGCCGGGTGTAGAGCGCGTCCAGCACCTCGGCCTGTGCCTCCCAGGTCCAGCCGTCGAGCAGCCCCGGCCGCCCGTACGCCTTCCGGTACCGCCCGGGGTCGGCCAGTACCTCCTTCGCCGCCCGGACGAAGTCCTCCGGGTCCCCCGCCCGGAAGATCTCGCCCTGGCCGGTCTCCCGCACCGTCTCGGCCATCGTGCGGATGTCGCTCACCAGCAGCGGCAGCCCGGCCTGCGAGTACTCGAAGAACTTGTTGCTCAGCGCCAGCTCGTGGTTGGCGAGGTGGCGCAGCGGGCTGACCGCCGCGTCCGCCGTGGCGAGGAACGCGGGGACCTGCCAGTGCGGTACGTAGGGCAGGAGGTGCACCCGGTCGGCGACCCCGGCGGCGACGGCGGCCTTGCGGGTGCCGTTCACGGCCTTCATCTTCCGGGGGGTGACGGAGACCAGCGCGAGATGGACGCCCGGCAGCGCGGGCAGGGCGTCGATCACGGTGTCGACCCCGCGTACGGCGCTGATCCCGCCCGCGTACACCAGCAGCGGGGTGTCCTTGCCAATCCCGCACAGTGCGCGCAGGTCCGGCAGGGGCGGCGCGTCCGCGATCTCGTCGGCGGCGGGTGCCATGACGGGGGCGTTGAGGACGACGGCGGGCGGCTCGGGCAGCCGGTGCCCGCGCTGGAGCCGGTGGGCGAGCGGCGGGGACACGGTGACGACCGCGTCGGCGAAGCCCGCGTGCTCCCGTTCCCAGGCGATGTGGCCGGGGAGCCAGCGGCCGTGCACCGGGGGCAGCCCGGGGACGAACTCGTGCGCGTCCCAGACCAGCCGGACCGTGCGGCCCCGGGCCCGGCCCCGGACCGCCGCGCGCGCCCCGACGCCCAGCATCCGGAAGTCGTGGGCGTGGATCAGGTCGGGTTCGAAGGCGTCGATGTGGGCGGCGAAGGCCAGTTCGTAGTCCCAGAGGTTGGGCATGAGCCGACGCCAGGCGCGCTTGCCGAGCAGCAGGGACCACAGGGCGGTGGTGGCGCGGTCGACGGGGGCGGTGAGCGGCCCCCGTACCTTCTGGAGCTTCGCGGTCTCCCGGGCGCGCAGCCGGACCCAGGAGTTCAGCGCGCGGGCGAGCAGCCGGGGCAGCAGCAGCCGCAGCGCGGAGCCGCCGGCGGCCCCGCCGGGGTGCCCGGCGCGGGCGGCCCGCGCGGCGGCCCGGCGGAAGGCCAGGTCGGAGCGCCAGGCCTTCACGGACTGCACCCGGTAGCGGGCGAGCTGCTGGGAGCGGTACGCGAGGGGGCGGCGCAGCATCGGATGGCGCAGCTCGTGGCGGCGGGGCTCCAGGTGGGCGGGTTTGGGGACGAGGCGGACCTGGGCGCCGCCGAGCCGGAAGGTCTGGATGCGGGTGGTCGGTGACACGCCGAAGAGGATGACGTCCCAGCCGGCGCGGGCGGCGGAGCGGGCGGCCTTCTGGACGCGGGAGTCGGCCTTGACGCCGTTGTCGACGAGCATCACCACCCGTCCGCGCGTGGGGCGGGCCGGTGGGCCGCCGGTCTCCGGTGGGGCGGGTGGGGCGGTCGGGTCGGTCGTTGGTGTCCCGGGCTTCATCCGTGCGCCTCCTGCCGCTCGCGCTGCGCTGCCGTGGTCGTCGTTCCCGCTGCTTCCGTTGTTCCGCTGCTTCCGTTCGCGATGCCTGTTGTTCGCGGTGCCTGTTGTTCGCGGTGCCTGCCGTCGCCGGCCGGAGGCCCATCGTCCCTTTCCGACCCGTTTTCGGATAGATTCGCCACGCGTGGATTCACAGGTGGTCCCCCGGCGGAGCCCCGAGCGGCTGCGCCCCGACTCGGCGGGGAGAGCCGGATGAAGGTCCTGAGCGTCGTCGGTGCCCGCCCGCAGCTGGTCAAGCTGGCCCCGGTCGCGGCGGCCTTCGCGGACACCGGCCACCGGCATGTGATCGTCCACACCGGGCAGCACTACGACGCGGCCCTCTCCGACGTCTTCTTCTCCGGTCTGGCCATCCCCGCCCCGGACGTCCATCTCGGGATCGGCTCCGGCAGCCACGGAGCACAGACGGGCGCCGCGCTCGCCGCGCTGGACCCCGTACTCGCGGAGCAGCGGCCCGACTGGGTGCTCGTCTACGGGGACACCAACTCCACCCTCGCGGGCGCGCTGGCGGCGGTGAAGCTGCGGCTGCCCGTCGCCCATCTGGAGGCGGGGCTGCGCTCCTTCAACCGGCGGATGCCGGAGGAGCACAACCGGGTGCTCACCGACCACTGCGCCGATCTGCTGCTGGCCCCCACCCGGGAGGCGGTGCGACTGCTCGCGGCCGAGGGGCTGGGCGCGCGCACCCGCCTGGCGGGGGATGTGATGGCGGACATCTGTCTGCGGATCCGGGACGCGGTGCTCGCCGGGGAGCACCCGCCGCCCGCGCTGCCCGCCGGGGTGCCGCCCGAGGGGCCGTTCCTGCTGGCCACGCTGCACCGCCCGGACAACACCGACGACCCGGCCCGGCTCGACGCGCTGATCGGGGCGCTGGCCGCGCTGCCGCTGCCAGTGGCGCTGCCGGCCCATCCCCGGCTGACGGCGCGCGCCGGGGAGTACGGGATCGACCTGGCGCGCGGCTCGGTCCGGGTGGGCGCGCCGCTGCCGTACGCGGATCTCGTCGGCGCGGTCCTGGCGTCGGCGGGGGTGGTGACCGACTCGGGCGGGCTCCAGAAGGAGGCGTTCCTGCTGGGGCGGGTGTGCACGACGATCCGTCCGGAGACGGAGTGGGTGGAGACGCTGGAGGGTGGCTGGAATCTGCTGGTCCCCGATCCGCACGGGATCCCGGTGGAGCGCTGGGGCCGGCTGGCGGCCAGGCCGGCGCCCCCGGGTCCGCGCCCGGCCCCGTACGGCGACGGCCGGGCTGCGCACCGGGTGGTGCGGCTGCTGGAGGCCGCCGTACCGGCTCTGGCCAGCTAGGACGCCAGGAAGGCGGCGAGTGCGGCAACGGTCGCGGTCCCGTCGTGGTGGGTACGGGCGAAGGCGGCGCACTCGGCGCCGATGCGGGCGGCCTGGTCGCGGTCGTCCAGGAGGCGTTCCAGTACGGCGCCCAGTGTGGTGGGGGTGGCGTCGACGATCGGTGGCCGGATACCGCAGGCGGCGACGGACGCCTCGTCCACGTGCGCGATCACGGGCCGGCCCGCCGCCATGCCCTCGCAGGCGAAAGTGCCGTATGTACCGGTCCCGAACTGGTCGATCACCAGGTCCGCCTCCTTCACCAGGCCGGCGACGGCGGCCCTGGGCACTCCTTCCAGCAGCCGGAAGTCGATGATCCGGCGGTCGTGGAGGTCTTCGAGGAGGGGCAGCACCCGGTCGGTGCCCTTGGCCCAGCGCGCGGACGGGGCGTGCAGGACGAGCGGCCGGGCGCGTGCCATGACGGGCCGGTCCGACGCCCAGGCCGCCATGTCCACGACCAGCGGCGCCCAGCGGGCCGTCGGGAGGTCCAGCAGCAGGTCGGGGGTGGTGACGAAGACCGGCAGACCGGCCTCGGCGGCGATCCGGCGGTTGCGTACGGACTGGGTGGTCAGGGACTTCTCGTAGCCGTCGGGGGCGTCCCGGAAGAGGGAGTGGGGGACGCGGGCCCGGTGCCGGGCCGGGTCGCGGACCTCGCTGCCGTGGGCGAGGAGCGCCACCCTGATCCCGGCGTGGGCGAGGGCGGCGAGGTCGCCTTCGACGCTGACGCCGTTGAGGGGGCCGAAGACGGGCCGGAAGGCGTCGGCGAGGAGGTGGGTGTAGCGGCGTACGGTCCGCTGGACGAGTTCGAGCTGGACGTCGAGGTTCCTGAGGGCCGCGCCGTCCACGTAGACGTCGGCGGGGTAGTCGTGTTTCGCGGGCGCGGTGCGGTGCTTGACGACCTCGGCGGAGACGTCGGCGCGGTGGTGGGTGACGGCGGTGGCGAAGGCGGCGAGCTGGCCGGCGTAGTTGGCGGGGGCGAGGCCGAGGCGGATGCGGGTGGGGCCGAGGGGGCGCCAGTCGCGTTCGGGGTGCTCGGGCGGGGTGGTGGTGCCGGGCGCGGTCCCGGCGGCCGGGACCGCGCCCCCGGCTCCCGGCCGCCGGGGGTGCGGGGTCGCGGCCGTCAGCTCCCCCACGTCCCAGCGGGGGTCGGCCGGCGGGGCGGCGGGGACCCGCCCGGAGATGGCGGTGTACAGCCCGAGCAGGGTGTCGGCCTCGTGTTCCCAGGACAGTTCGGTGAGGAGGTCGTCGGTGATGTGCGCCCGCAGGGCGTCCCGGCCGGCCCCGGCCCGGCGGACGGCGGCCGCGAAGGAGGCGGGGTCCTCGGCGGTGAAGACCTCGCCGACGCCGTGTTCGAGGACGAAGTCGCGGGTGGCCCGGATGTCGCTGGTGACGATCGGCAGTCCGGCGTGCAGATACTCGCCCGCCTTGGTGGGCAGCGAGTTCTCCGTGTTGGGCAGCCGGTGGAAGGGGATGAGACCGAGATCGGCGCCGGAGAGATAGTCGGCGACCTGGTGCGGGGGGACATAGGGCAGGACATGGAGGCGGTGGCGCACCCCGAGCCGTTCGGCCTGCCGGCAGAGCGCGGTGAGCGCGGCCCCGGGCCGTCCCGCGACCAGCGCCAGATGGTGGTCCGGCAGCTCCGGCAGGGCGTCGACGGCGGTGCCGAGCCCCCGGTCCGGGGCGATCCAGCCCGCGTACACGAGCAGCGGGACACCGGGGCCGAGGCCGCAGGCCGTACGGACGCAGGCCTGCCCGGCCCACTGTCCGACGGCCGCCCGGACGGGCGCGTTGCGGACGACGGCGGGCAGGGCGCCCAGCCTGTGGTCGCGCCGGAGCAGCCGGGCCAGGTCGGCGGAGACGGTCACGACGGCGTCGGCGCGGTGGATGTACTCGCGTTCCACGGCGGTGAACGCGCTGCGCAGCGCGGGCCTGGCCCAGGCGATCCCGGCGACGTACTCGTGGGCGTCGTACAGCCAGGCGCAGCGGTGGCCCCGGGCCCGCAGCCGGGCGGCGGAGCGGGCGGCGGTGTGCAGGGTGGTGATGTCGTTGGCGTGGACGACGTCGGGGGCCAGGTCCTCGATCCAGGGGCCGAACGCGAGGTCGAGATCGAGGAGCGCGGGGTGGTCGCGGCGCCAGTCGCCGCTGGCGCGGACGGTCTTGCGGCGCTGCTCCCAGCGGTAGGCGCGGATCCGGAGCCGGTGGGCGGCGCGCCGGGCGCGGACCCAGATCCGCAGCGGCGGGGCGAGCGGGGAACCGGTGAGGTGGCCGATGCGGGTGGTGGCCTCGCGGACCCAGACGCGGTGGGCGTCGCGGATCTGGTCGAGGGCGGTGCGGTCGCGGATGCCCCACTGGGTGATGCGGGCGCGGGCGCCGCCCCGGTTTCGGCGGGCGTTGACCAGGCGTTCCATCCGGTTGCCGACGGGCAGGCGGACGACGCGGACGGGTCCGAGCCAGGAGTGTTCGGGTTTCTTCCCGGCGGCCCGGCCGATGAGGGTGACGTCCCAGCCGGCGTGGGCGGCGGCGAGTGCGGTCTTCTGCACGCGGGAGTCCCCGGTGATGCCGTTGGCGACGACGACGGCGAGGGTGGGGCGGGGGGCGGGGTTCGCTGAGGTCGCAGGGTTCGCGGAGGTCGCGGAGGTCGCGGGGTTCGCGGGGTTCGCGGGGTTCGCGGAGGTCATGCTCGTCCTTCCGTCGCGCGTGGGCGGGGGCGGGGGCGGTACCGGCGGACGGGGCTCAGCCGCCGATGACGATCCTTCGGACGCCCCGCCACAGGCCGGGGTCGGTGGTGCGGCGGCCGTCGACGAGGACCCGTACGCCCGGCAGGTCGGCGGCGGACAGCGCCCGGTACTCGGTGTGGTCGGTGTGGAGGACGGCGGCGGTGACCGCTTCGCCCCGGTGGGGGGTCAGGCCCCGGTCCGCGAGTTCGCCGTCCGTGTACAGCGGGTCGGTGACATAGGGGACGGCGCCGCGCGCGGCGAGCGCGGCGACGGTGGGGAAGACGCCGGAGAACGCGGTCTCCTTCACCCCGCCCCGGTAGGCGGCGCCCAGGACCAGGACCGGGGCCCCGGCCAGCTCCCCGTAGGCGTCGGCGAGCAGGTCGACGGCGTACGCGGGCATCGCGGCGTTGGCTTCGCGCGCGGCGCGGACCACGGTGGCGCCGGGGTCGTTCCACAGGTACATCCGGGGGTAGACGGGGATGCAGTGCCCGCCGACGGCGATCCCGGGCCGGTGGATGCGGCTGTACGGCTGGGAGTTGCAGGCGTCGATGACCGGCTCGATGTCGATGCCGTGCCGGCCGGCGAACCGGGCGAACTGGTTGGCGAGGGCGATGTTGACGTCGCGATAGCTGGTCTCGGCGAGTTTGGCCAGCTCGGCGGCTTCGGCGCTGCCGAGGTCCCAGACCCCGTTGGGGCGCGGCAGCTCGGGCCGGGGGTCGAAGTCCAGCACCCGTCCGTAGAAGTCGGCCCCGCGCCGGGCCGACTCCGGGCAGACGCCGCCGACGAGTTTGGGGTAGCGGCGCAGATCGGCGAGGACCTGCCCGGAGAGGACCCGCTCGGGCGAGTGGACCAGCCAGAAGCCGGTGCCGGGGACGAGTGCGGACTCCTGCTGGAGCAGCGGCCCGATCCGGGTACGCGTGGTGCCGACGGGGAGGGTGGTCTCGTACGAGACGAGAGTGCCGGGCCGCAGCCCCCGGCCCACGGACCGGGTCGCGGAGTCGAGGGCGCGGAAGTCGGGCACCCCGGCCGCGTCGGTGACGAGGGGGACGACGACCACGACGGCGTCGGCGCCGGCGACAGCCTCGGCGGTGTCGGTGGTGGCGGTGAGCAGCCCGGAGCCGACGGCGTCCTTGAGGAGCCGATCCAGTCCTCTTTCGCCGGGGAAGGGTTCGGTGCCCGCGTTGACCAGGTCGACGACCCGCTCGTCGGTGTCGGCGCCGGTGACGCGGTGGCCCTTGACGGCGCACTGGACGGCGAACGGCAGACCGATCTTGCCGAGCGCCACCACGCAGATGTCCATCGGTCAGCCCTTCGGGTGCGAGTGCGTGCGGGGACGGGGACGGTTGCGGATACGGGTACGGGAACGGGGACGGTTACGGAAGGGGAGCGCGCGGGCGATCCGCCGCCGTACCCGGGCCAGCGGCGACGGGCGCGGCGGCGGGAACATCGGGCCGGTGACGACGGTCAGCCGCCCCTTGCCGTTGATCCGGACGGCCGCCCGGTAGGAGTCGGTGAGCCGCCAGCGGCGGGCGACCGGCAGCGGGGTGCCGCGCACCCGGACCGGGATCTCGTACACCCGCCCGGCGAGCCGGAGATGGACCCGCACGGCGAGGGAGGCGGTCCGCGCGGCGACGGGGATCCGGGCGTGGACGACCGTGCCCCGGCCGCCGGGGGCCGGCTCGTACCGGACGTCCCCGGGCGCGGGCCGCACGACGGCGCCGGCGGGCAGGCGCCGGCCGCCGGGCCCGTCGGCGCTCCTCGGCAGGGCGCCGGGCAGCAGCCGGACCACGGTGCCCCGGGTGTCGCCGGTCAGGGGCACCCGGACGGCGACGGCGAGGGCGAGATCGTCGCCGTCCTGGTCCCAGTCGACGTGGAGCAGCCGGGTGCCGGCGGCGAGCCGGGTGGTGGGGACCTCGCCGAGGAGTTCGAAGACCCGGTCGGGCAGGCCCGACGCGGGGTCCCGGAAGCCGGGGCAGTCCAGGAACGCCCGGTCGCCGTCGACGGCGAAGACGGGCCCGTGGCGCTCCTCGTCCTCGATGGCCCGCAGCAGCAGGCCGAGGGCGCCGCGCTGGGCGAGGGCGATCCGGGTGCGGTGGGCCACCGGGAGGGCGTCGCGCAGCGGTTCGGTGAGGTACGCGTCCGCGAGGGCGGCGATCCCGGCGCAGAGGAGCCCCCGGACGGCGGGGTCGAGCGCGGCGAAACCGTGCCGGAGGAGCTTGGCCAGCTCCCAGCCGAAGTGGCGGGCGAAGAGGCTGTCGCGGTCGGGTCCGGGGCCGATGAGCGCGGCGGCGTCGTGCATGATCCGCGCGGTGCAGCGCAGCTTCTCCGGGTCGCCGGCGGTGTAGGTGATGTTGCCGCTGTCGCCGCGCTTGACGGCGTAGTAGTACGGATAGTCGGCGAGCACGGAGATCCGGCGGGCATGCACACAGGCGGCGATGGTGAACGGCTGGTCGCTGCCGACGGGCAGGTCCTCGGGGAAGCGCAGCCGGTGCCGTTCCAGCAGCTCCCGGCGGAAGAGCTTGGCGTTGGAGAGGGTGAACGGCAGCGCGGAATCACTGAAACCGATGTCGGTGGCGCTGCGGCGGAAGAGGGCCTGGTGGACATAGCGGCCGCCGACGCCGGTCATCCTGCCGATGACGACGTCGGAGCCGTGTTCGTCGGCGAAGGCGACCAGCCGGGCCAGGGCCTCGGGGCCGAGCCGGTCGTCGGCGCCGACGAAGTGGACGTAACGGCCGGTGGCGAGGGCGAGGCCCCGGTTGCTGGGAGCGGCGGGCCCGCCGGAGTTGGGCTGGTGGACGACGGTGACGGTGTCCGGGTAGCGCTCGGCGAAACGATCCAGCTCGGCCGCGCCGCCGTCGGTGGAGCCGTCGTCCACGGCGACGACCTGGAGCGATGCCCGGCCGATGGTCTGGCCGACGACCGATTCCAGGCACTCCGTCAGATAGGGCATGGTGTTGTAGACGGCGAGGACGACGGTGACGTCGGGGACGTCCGGGGCGCCGGTACGGGTACGCGTACCAGGCACGGGGTCGGGGTCGGGCACGGAGTCGGGCACGGGGTCGAGGTCGGGGTCGAGGTCGGGGTCGGTCACGGTCGCGGTCCCGTCTACCGCACCGCGACCGGCTCGGCCAGGTCCACCGTCGTCCCGGCGGCGGCCGACTCCAGCACGGCGACGGCCACCTCGACCGTCCGCAGCCCCTGCCGCAGCGTGCAGATGTCGGCGGAGAGCCCGAGCACCGCGTCCCGGAACAGCTCGTGCTCCACCTGGAGCGGTTCCCGCTTGGGGATCGCGTACCGGATGATGTCGCCCTCCGACACCCCCCGGAACGCCCGCAGCGCCTCCCACTCGGTGGCCTGCGCCGCGTTCGCGTAGAAGGTGAGGTCGGCGGTGAGGGTGTCGGCGGTGAAGCAGCCCTTCTCCCCCGTGACCGAGATGAACCGCTCCTTCAGCGGGCTCAGCCAGTTCACCAGGTGGCTGACCATCGTCCCGTCGGTGAGCCGGCCGACCGCCGCCACCATGTCCTCGTGCGGACGGCCCGACTTGCAGACCGTACGGGCGGAGATCGAGGTGTACGACTGGCCGGTGACCCACCCGGTGAGGTCGATGTCGTGGGTGGCGAGGTCCTTGACCACGCCCACGTCGGCGATCCGGTGCGGGAAGGGGCCCTGGCGGCGGGTGACGACCTGGTAGACGTCGCCGAGTTCGCCCTGCTCCAGGCGGTGGCGCAGGGAGCGCAGCGCCGGATTGCACCGTTCGATGTGGCCCACGCCGGCGACCAGGCCACGGGAGCCGAAGGCGTCGGCGAGCCGGCGGGCGCCCTCGACGGTGTCCGCGACCGGCTTCTCGATCAGCGCGCAGACCCCGGCCCCGGCCAGCTCCAGGCCCACGTCGACATGGAGCGCGGTGGGGCAGGCGACGACGGCGTAGTCGAGGCCCAGAGCGATCAGGGCGGGCAGATCGCGCAGCACGGGGACGCCCGGGACGCAGCCGGCGCGGTCGCCCACCGGGTCGACCACCCCGACGAGTTCGACGCCGTCGAGCGCGGCGAGGACCCGGGCGTGGTGGCGGCCCATCGCGCCGAGTCCGGTGAGGCCGACCCGGAGGGGTGGTGGCGAGGGCGGGAGCGGGAGTGGGGGCGGGTGCGCGGTCACGGCCGGGCCGCCGGACCGTCGCCGGCGGTGCTCTCTTCCACGTCGTCGCGCGGGTCCACGTGGTCGTGCGGGTCCACGTCGTCGCGCGGGTCCACGTGGTCGTGCGGGTCCACGTGGTCGTGCGGGTCCACGTCGTCGCGCGGGTCCTCGGCCAGGTCGTTGACGGCGGCGGCGATCCGGGCCAGGTCCTCCCGGGTGAGGCAGGGGTGCACGGGCAGCGAGAGCACCTCGGCGGCGGCGCGTTCGGTCGCGGGCAGGTCCCAGGAGCGGCCGACCCGCTGGTCGGGCTCCCAGAAGGGCTTCAGCCGGTGGATCGGGGTCGGGTAGTGGACGGCGCTGCCGACCCCGGCGGCGGCGAGTCGGGCGACGGCCGCGTCCCGGCCGCCGGGGACCCGGTCGGCGGGCACCCGGATCGTGTACTGGTGCCAGCTGTGCCGGGCGCCCGGGGCGGCCGACGGCAGGACCACCCGGTCCGTGGTGATGTGCTCGCGGAGGTACGCGGCGGCACCGGCCCGCCGCTCGGTCCAGCCGGGGAGCTTGCCGAGCTGCACCCGGCCGATGGCGGCGGCGACGTCGGTGAGCCGGGTGTTCACCCCGATGATCTCGTTGGCGTACCGCTGCTCCATGCCCTGGTTCCGCAGCAGCCGCAGGGTACGGGCGAGAGCGGCGTCGCCCGTAGTGACCATGCCGCCTTCGAGGCAGTGCATGTTCTTTGACGGGTAGAAGCTGAAGGTGCCGCCGTCGCCGAACGCCCCCACCGGGGTCGTGTGCAGCGCGGCGGCGTGCGCCTGGCAGGCGTCCTCGACGACGGCGAGGCCGTGGCGGCGGGCAAGGGGCATGATCCGGTCCATCGCGGCCGGGTGCCCGTAGAGATGGACCGGGACGACGGCGGCGGTACGCGGGGTGAGGGCGGCGGCGACGGCGTCCGGGTCGAGACAGTACGTGCGCGGGTCGATGTCGGCGAAGACCACGTCGGCGCCGACCAGCCGGACCACGTTCGCGGTCGCGGCGAACGAGAACGAGGGGACGACGACCTCGTCGCCGGGGCCGATGCCGAGCGCCAGCAGCAGCAGGTGGAGCGCGGAGGTCCCGGAGTTGACGGCGACGCAGTGCCGGCCGCCGACCAGCGCGGAGAACCCCTCCTCGAAGGCGGCGACCTCGGGCCCCTGCACGACCTGTCCGCTGCGCAGCACCCGCACGGCGGCCTCGATCTCCTCCTCGTCGATGACGGGGCGGGCGGCGGGGATGTGCGGGTGCCGCCGGTGCCGACTGCTGGTCGCCATGGGACGCCCTCCTTGGACACGGCAGGGCCATCGTGCGGGAGGATCGCGGCCGGGGGGTCTCACCCTGCCGGTGACACCTTCGATCGGCGCAACACAAACCCTCCGTCAACCCCGCGACGCGGGGTCACCCGGCCCGTTCGGCGGTACGGGCACGGGGGCCGGGACCGGGGCCGGAGATGGCTCCGGGGCCGGGCGGGGACGCTGTCGGCCGCGCGATGCCGCGAACCACGTACCGGTGATGCCCGTCCCCGCACGCCGGGCCACTCCCGCGCGGACGACCGGCCCGCGCCCCGCGCGGAGAGGGCGACCGACGCACGACCGGCTGTGCACCCGGCCGGCAGCCGTATCGCCCCCGGGGCTCGTGTGCCGCCCAGCCCGCACGGCCGGGACCACGGCGCCCTCGGGCGTACGCGGAAGACGACCGCGCGGGGCACCCGCACCGGCGCAACAGCTACCCCGGCCCGGGGAGCGCCACGGAAGCACAACGCCCACGGCCGTCCACGGAAGGCAACACCCCGGCAGCCGCACCAGGCGTACGCATCGCCACGGCCACGGGGACGCGGTGGCCGGACCGCCCCCGGGTCCCCGGCGGCACAACGTGCCGAGCCCGCACCGACCGGGACACAGCGCCCACGGGCGTACGCGAGAGACGACCGCCCGGGGCAGCGGCGGCGGCACGACCACCTGGCCCGGGGAGTGTCTGCCCAGCCCGTGTCACGGGGACGCGGCGGCCGCGCCGACGCCCGGCACCGGACGCACCCGGGCCCGCGCCGCCGGAGTGCAGCCCTCGGGACGACCGGCCCGCACCTCCGAAGCGCCGCACCCAGGGGCGTACGCGGACCGCCTCCACCGCCTCGGGGCTGCGGCCGCCCGTACACGGCCATGGGCGGGCCCGTGCCGGCGGGCTCCGGGGACGGCTCCGGAGCCGGCCCCCGCCGGGCGACCGCGGAAACGGGTCCGCCCCCGCCCCGGAGAAACGGGACAGGGGCGGACGCGGACGCCGTGCCGGGAGGTCAGCTCTCGGTGGACGCGGTGACCGACGCGGGCGACTGCTTCTCGGCCGCGGCGGTCTTCTTCGCCGTGGTCTTCGCCGTCGCCTTCTTGGCGGTCGTCTTCTTCGCGGCGGTCTTCTTGGCCGCCGTCTTCTTGGTGGCGGCCTTCTTCGCCGTGGCCTTCTTCGCCGTCTTGCGGGCCGTCTTCTTCGCCGGAGCCGTCTCCGTGGCCTCGTCGGCCGTGGAGTCGGAACCGGTTTCGGAACCGGTCTCGGAACCGGCCTTGGAACCGGCCTGGGACACGGACACCGGCTCGGGCTCGGCCACCGGGGCGGCGACCACGACGACCGTGGCCTCGCCCGCGCCGGCCGGAGCCCCGGCCGGGGCGCTGACCTTGCGGGTCACCCGGCGGCGGGGACGCGGGGGCGCGGCCTCCGGCGTCACCTCCGCGACGGGCTCGGGGGCCTCGGCCGCCTTCGGCTCCGCCGCGACAGGCTCGGGCTCGGCCACCGGGGCGGCGGCCTTGGCCTCGATCACGACCTCCGGGGCGGCCGCCCTGGGCGTGCCGGCCGGAGCCGACGCCCTGCGGGTGGCCCGGCGGCGGCCACGGCCGCGCAGCGCGGCCGCCTCCGCCTCGGCGGCGCTGCTGTACAGCTCCTCGTCGGGGACGAACGCGGGCTCCGGCAGCGCGGTGGGCTCGGCCACCTCGGCCGCGACCTCCGCCGCCGTCTCCGCCACGGCCGTCTCCTGCCCGTGGTCCTGCCCGTGGTCGTGGTCGTGCTCGTGCGTCTGCTCGGCACCGCCGCGACCGCGCTTGCGGGCGCGCTTGCCACCGCCACCGCCGCCACCGGCGGACGGCTGCTCCATGTGCACGATCACACCGCGCCCGTTGCAGTGGACACAGGTCTCGGAGAAGGACTCCAGCAGCCCCTGGCCCACCCGCTTGCGGGTCATCTGGACCAGGCCCAGCGAGGTGACCTCGGCGACCTGGTGCTTGGTCCGGTCCCGGCCCAGGCACTCCAGCAGACGCCGCATCACCAGGTCGCGGTTGGACTCCAGGACCATGTCGATGAAGTCGACGACGACGATCCCGCCGAGGTCGCGCAGCCGCAGCTGGCGCACGATCTCCTCGGCCGCCTCCAGGTTGTTCCTGGTGACGGTCTCCTCCAGGTTGCCGCCCTGGCCGGTGAACTTCCCGGTGTTGACGTCGACCACGATCATGGCCTCGGTCTTGTCGATGACCAGCGAACCGCCGGAGGGCAGCCACACCTTGCGGTCCAGCGCCTTCATCAGCTGCTCGTCGATGCGGTACGTCGCGAAGACGTCCACCTCGCTGGTCCACCGCTGGAGCCGGTCGGCCAGGTCCGGGGCGACGTGCGCGACATAGCCGTGGATCGTGTCCCACGCCTCGTCACCGCTGACGATGACCTTGGAGAAGTCCTCGTTGAAGATGTCGCGCACGACCCGGACGGTCATGTCCGGCTCACCGTAGAGCAGGGTCGGAGCGCTGCCGCTCTTCGCCTTCTTCTGGATGTCGGCCCACTGCGCCTGGAGCCGCTCGACGTCACGGCGCAGCTCGTCCTCGCTCGCGCCCTCGGCGGCGGTCCGGACGATGACACCGGCGTCCTCGGGAACGATCTTCTTGAGGATGGTCTTCAGCCGGGCGCGCTCGGTGTCGGGCAGCTTGCGGCTGATCCCGGTCATCGAGCCCTCGGGCACATAGACGAGATAGCGGCCGGGCAGGGAGACCTGGCTGGTCAGCCGGGCGCCCTTGTGGCCGATCGGGTCCTTGGTGACCTGGACGAGGACGGACTGGCCGGACTTGAGCGCGGCCTCGATGCGGCGCGGCCCGTTGGCCATGCCCAGCGCCTCGAAGTTGACCTCGCCGGCGTAGAGGACGGCGTTGCGGCCCTTGCCGATGTCGACAAAAGCGGCCTCCATGGACGGCAGGACGTTCTGGACCTTGCCCAGGTAGACGTTGCCGACGTAGGAAGTGGCCTGCTCCTTGTTGACGTAGTGCTCGACCAGCACGTTGTCCTCAAGGACGCCGATCTGGGTGCGCTCGCCGCTCTGGCGGACGACCATCACGCGCTCGACGGCCTCGCGGCGGGCCAGGAACTCCGCCTCGGTGATGATCGGCACCCGGCGGCGGCCCTGCTCACGGCCCTCGCGACGGCGCTGCTTCTTCGCCTCCAGACGGGTGGAGCCCTTGATGGACTGCACACCGTCCTCGGACTCCTCGCCACGGCCGCGGGCGGGGCGCGGCTCGCGGACCTTCACGACCGTGCGCTCGGGGTCGCCGGCGACGGCGGCCTCGTCGGTCAGCGGCTCACCGCTGCGACGGCGGCGGCGACGGCGGCGACGGCTGCTGGAGCTGCCGGCCCCGGCGCCGTCGGCCTCGTCGGCCTCGTCGTCGGCCTCGTCGGCGGCGTCCTGCTCCGCCTCGTCCGCTTCGGTGTCCTCGACATCGTCGGCGGCCTCGGCGGGCTCGCCCCGGCGACGGCGACGGCCGCCCCGGCGGCGACGGCGGGACGGGCGGTCCCCGTACTCGTCGTGCTCGTCCTGCTCGTCCAGCTCCTCGGCGGCGGCCTCCGCGTCCACGTCGGCGGGCTCGGGAGCCTCCTCGACGGCGGGTACGGGCTCCTGCGCCACGGGCGCGGGGGCCTCGGCGGGCTCGCCCCGGCGGCGGCGGCGACGGCGCCCGGCGGGTTCGGCGGCCTGGACGGGCTCGCGTACGGGCTCCTGCTCCTGGGCCTGCTCCTCCTCCGGCTCCGGCTCCTCCTCGGCTTCGAGGGCCGCGGCGGCGGCAGCGGCGGCCGCCGTCTCCGGGGTCTGGAACATCGGCTCGGTGAACACCGGCGCCTGGAAGACGGCGACGGCGGGGCGCGCGGCCCGGCGGGCGGGCGTGGCCTCGGCGGTCGCGATGAACTCGGGCGAGACCACCCGGCGCCGGCCGCGGCCCCGGGGAGCGGACTCGGCGGGGGCCTCGGCGGCGCGCGTGGCCCGGCGACGGGCACGCGGCGCGGACGCCTCCTCCACAGCGGCGGACTCGGCCGGCTCGGGTGCCTCGACGGCCTCCACGGCGGCGGCCGGAGCATCGGCTGCGGGGGTGCTGGCGGCACGCGTGGCGCGACGGCGCTTGCGGGGCGCGGACGCCTCCTCCACGGCCTCGGCCTCGGGGGTCGCGACCGGCTCCGGCACCGCGACGGGCTCGGCGGCGGGCGCGGCAACGGGCTCGGCGGCGGGCGCGCTCACGGCGCGGGTCGCACGGCGGCGGGTACGGGGGGCCGGGGCCTCCTCGACCTCGGCGACCTCGGCCGGCTCGGCGGCGGGCACCTCGGCGGCCGGAGCGGTCGCGGCACGCGTCGCCCGGCGACGGGCACGCGGCGCGGGCGCCTCCTCCACGGCGGGAGCCTCAGCGGCCTCGGCGGCCTCGGCGGACGGCGTGCTGGCCGGGCGGGTGGCCCGGCGGCGGGTACGGGCCGGGGCGGCGGCGGGCGCGGCCTCCGGCTCGGCGGCGGGGGTCTCGGTGGCGGGCGCCTCGGCGGCCGGAGCGGTCGCGGCACGCGTCGCCCGGCGACGGGCACGCGGCGCGGGCGCCTCCTCCACGACAGGAGCCTCAGGCGCCTCGGCGACCTCAGCGGCCTCGACAGCGGCGGCCGGAGCCGTCGTCGCCTTCCGCGTCGCACGGCGGCGGGTACGGGGGGCCGGAGCCTCCTCGGCCTCGGCGACCTCGGCCGGCTCGACGGCGGGCACCTCGGCGACCGGAGCCGTCGCGGCACGCGTCGCCCGACGACGGGCACGCGGCGCGGGCGCCTCCTCCACAGCGGGAGCCTCAGCGGTCTCGACGACCTCGACAGCGGCGGCCGGAGCCGTCGTCGCCTTCCGCGTCGCACGGCGACGCGGACGCGGCGCCGGAGCCTCCTCGGCCTCGGCCGGCTCGGCCACCGCGGCGGCCTCAGCGACCTCGGCGGCTCCGCCGGGCGGACCCGCCGGGCGTGAGGCGGCCCGGCGTCGACGGCGCGGCGGCAGCGTGTCGCTGGGCGAGCTGTCGGCGGTGATGTTGTTGTCGTCCCCGGCGGTGCCAGGTTCGTTGGACTCGTGCATGCGGGCGGTTCTCCCGTCACGCTCCCGGGCGCCGCGCCTCGGTCCGGGCGGCCTGCCGCGCATCACGCGGCACGCCACCCGGGGCGCGGGCGCCGCACGGGAGCTGCTGTGTCTGGCTCGCCGGTTCCGTACGCGAACTGCGTACGGCCTGGCGAAAGTCTCCTGTGGTCATGCGCGGCCCGACCCAGGTGGCTCCCGAGTACCAGGGCTGCGCGGCAACGACTGCCTGTAAGCGCGGCGGGACCGGACATTCGCACTCCCACCGGGACCCCCTGGCGTGGCTAGGGGGAGGCGGTACCGGCGGCCGTATGCAGTGCGGCCGGAATCGCCTCGCGGTCGAGCGCGAGCGGATCGGTCACCGTGCCGGACTCCTCGTCGAAGAGCCCCTGCGCCAGCCTGGTCACCGCTGCGGGGACCGGCGGCGCCAGGTCGGCCACAGCGCGGAGACCGGACAGGACGTCGTCGGGTCGCACGGCAGGCGTTACGTGCCGAACAACCAGGCGCAGTATCGCACAGGGGCCGTCCACCGGCCTATCAGGCTGTGGACGGACCACTTCGAGGTCCACCACGGCACCGCGTGCGTCGAAGCTCCGCATCCCGTTCTTGGTACGGCGCTGGACCTCGACGGTCTCGGCCGCGAGGAACGCCGCGACGGCCTTCCCCGCTTCCTCCTCCGTCACCCGGTCGAGCCGCAGCTCCCACTCGGAAGCGGTGAGCCGGTCGGCGAGACCGGAGGTCCGCGCCTCGACGGCGTCCGTGACATCGAGCCCGGACGGCAGCGACTCGTTGAGCAGGTCCCGCAGAACGGCGGGGTCCCGCCGCTCGACCAGGGCGATCTCCAGATACTCGGCCTCGCTGCCCGTGCCGGTGGGTGCGGCATTGGCGTACGACACCTTCGGGTGCGGGGTGAAGCCCGCCGAGTACGCCATGGGCACCTCGGCACGCCTCAGCGCCCGCTCGAAGGCGCGCTGGAAGTCACGGTGGCTGGTGAACCGGAGGCGGCCGCGCTTGGTGTAACGCAGACGAATGCGCTGCACCGCGGGTGCGGGCGGCGGGCCTTCGGGCTGTCGCTTGCCCAGTGGTTCTTCTCCTCGGTGCGGGACGGCGCGGGGAGCGCCGCCCTCGGAATGCGGGTGCCCCGTGCGGGCCCGCCCGGCTCGCCCCTGGCTAGGGAGGGATCTCGGGCCCGGCCGTCGCGCCGGGGACAGTCGTTGTGTACCACCCAGAGTACGCGCAGCGGCCGCCATCGGTTCCCCCGGACCGCCCCCCACCGCTTCCCCGGCCCACCGGCCCCCTCCCCCGCGTACCCCCCGCATCCCGCGCACCATCCCTCCCGCGGCCCCCGCCGTCCCGCGCGGGCGCCGGGCATGACGAAGGGCCCGGCGCCGGGTCTCCCCCGCGCCGGGCCCTCTTCGCCGTCGGCTACTTGTTGACCACGCTCAGTGGCAGCAGCTTCTTGCCCGTCGGCCCGATCTGGATGTCCAGGCCGAGCTGAGGACAGACACCGCAGTCGAAGCACGGCGTCCAGCGGCAGTCCTCGACCTCGGTCTCGTCCAGCGCGTCCTGCCAGTCCTCCCAGAGCCAGTCCTTGTCCAGGCCGGAGTCCAGGTGGTCCCAGGGCAGGACCTCCTCGTAGGTGCGCTCCCGGGTGGTGTACCAGTCGACGTCCACCCCGTACTCGGGGAGCGTCTTCTCCGCGCAGGCCATCCAGCGGTCGTACGAGAAGTGCTCGCGCCAGCCGTCGAAGCGGCCGCCGTCCTCGTAGACGGCGCGGATGACGGCGCCGACCCGGCGGTCGCCGCGCGAGAGCAGGCCCTCGACGATGCCCGGCTTGCCGTCGTGGTAGCGGAAGCCGATGGAGCGGCCGTACTTCTTGTCGCCGCGGATCTTGTCGCGGAGCTTGGTGAGCCGGGCGTCGGTGTCCTCGGCGCTCAGCTGCGGGGCCCACTGGAAGGGGGTGTGCGGCTTGGGGACGAAGCCGCCGATGGAGACCGTGCAGCGGATGTCGTTGGAGCCGGAGACCTCGCGGCCCTTGGCGATGACGTTGACCGCCATGTCGCCGATCTGGAGCACGTCGTCATCGGTCTCGGTGGGCAGACCGCACATGAAGTACAGCTTCACCTGCCGCCAGCCGTTGCCGTAGGCGGTGGCGACGGTGCGGATCAGGTCCTCCTCCGACACCATCTTGTTGATGACCTTGCGCATCCGCTCGGAGCCGCCCTCGGGGGCGAACGTGAGACCGGAGCGGCGGCCGTTGCGCGTCAGCTCATTGGCGAGGTCGACGTTGAAGGCGTCCACGCGGGTGGAGGGGAGCGACAGGCCGATCTTGTCCTCGGTGTACCGGTCCGCGAGCCCCTTGGCGATCTCGCCGATCTCGGAGTGGTCGGCGCTGGACAGCGAGAGCAGTCCGACCTCCTCGAAGCCGGTGGCCTTGAGTCCCTTGTCGACCATCTCGCCGATGCCGGTGATGCTTCGCTCCCGTACGGGACGCGTGATCATGCCGGCCTGGCAGAAACGGCAGCCGCGGGTGCAGCCCCGGAAGATCTCGACGGACATCCGCTCATGGACGGTCTCCGCGAGCGGGACCAGCGGCTGCTTGGGGTAGGGCCACTCGTCCAGGTCCATGACGGTGTGCTTGGACACGCGCCACGGGACACCGGAGCGGTTGGGCACGACGCGGCCGATGCGGCCGTCGGGGAGGTACTCCACGTCGTAGAAGCCGGGGACGTAGACGCCGCCGGTCTTCGCGAGCCGCAGCAGGACCTCCTCGCGGCCGCCGGGGCGGCCCTCGGCCTTCCATTCGCGGACGATGCGCGTGATGTCGAGGACGGCCTGTTCGCCGTCGCCGATGACGGCGCAGTCGATGAAGTCGGCGATCGGCTCCGGGTTGAACGCGGCATGGCCGCCCGCGAGCACGATCGGGTGGTCCACCGTGCGGTCCCGGGCTTCGAGCGGGATGCCCGCCAGTTCGAGCGCGGTCAGCATGTTGGTGTAGCCCAGCTCGGTGGAGAAGCTGAGGCCGAAGACGTCGAAGGCGCCGACGGGGCGGTGGGAGTCGACGGTGAACTGCGGCACCCGGTGCTCGCGCATCAGCTCTTCGAGGTCCGGCCAGACGCTGTAGGTGCGCTCGGCGAGGACGCCCTCCTGCTCGTTCAGCACCTCGTAGAGGATCATGACGCCCTGGTTGGGCAGCCCGACCTCGTAGGCGTCCGGGTACATCAGCGCCCACCGGACATCGCACTCGGCCCAGGGCTTGACGGTGGAGTTCAGCTCACCACCGACGTACTGGATGGGCTTCTGCACATGCGGGAGCAGCGCCTCCAGCTGGGGGAAGACCGAATCGGCAGCAGTCTCAGCAGTCTCAGCGGCAGACATCACGGGACTTTCGTGGGCGGGCAGGGGGGCGACTCTCTAGCGTAACCCGCCAGGGAGACGCCCCCGCACCGGTCGGAGCCGGTCCCGGGGCCCGGTTCAGCCCGTCAGGAGGGCCCTGACCTCGTCGGTGCCGGCCTGTTCCCAGACGCCGGGCAGTTCGCTCTCCCGGTCGGCCGCCGAGCGCTGTTCCTGGCCGTACAGGAGTCCCCAGGTGAAGGCGGACTCCCCGGCCTGGTGGGCCTGGACGCCGATGGTCCGCAGGGCGTCGCGGGCGACGACGCTGTCCTGGTGGTCGCCGAGGACGGTCTGGACGGCCTTCATCCGTTTGGCGAATCGTTTCGCGGGGCCGCCGAGGGCCGGGGTCGCGGCCTCCCCGGCGTACCGGGCCCGCTTGGCGGCCTTGCGGGCGTCGTGCAGCAGCAGATCGCGATCGGGGCCGGGGTCCCGTTCCAGAGCGGCCGTGACCCGCTCGGCGAGCCGGCCGTGGTCCTTCAGCATCGCCCTGGGGAACTCGGTGGCGGCGGGGCGGGCCGCCGCCCTCAGCAGCGGGGGGTCGGCGAGGAGCGCGTCGAGGGTGTCGAGGAGGGCGAGGTAGCGGCGGCTGTCGAGGGTGACGAGGGCCTTGCGCCGGGCGCCGGAGCCCCGGGAGCCGGTCCAGATCCGCAGCCGGCCCCGGACCGGGCCGAGGACGAGGGCGCGGGGCAGCGCGTCGATCCGTCCGCGCAGCCGCGCGGTCAGGACCTCCTGGTCGCGGGCGACGCCCAGCTCGGCCGCGAGCCACTTCAGCTCCTCGCCGACGGGGTCGGTCACGGCCCGGTCCAGGATCCTGCGGTACGAGCGGAACGCGCTGCGCAGCCGGCGGGTGGCGACCCGCATCTGGTGGACGGAGTCGGGCAGGTCACGGCGTACGCCCGGGTCGTGGGCGAGCAGGGCGTCCCGCTGCTCGCGCAGGTAGGCGAGGATGTGGCCGCCGGCGTCGGCCGGCGGGGCCGGCTCCTCGGGGGTGGGGACGGCGAGCCCGGTCGCGGCCAGGGCGCGGGCGAGTTTCGAGGGGAAGTCGCCGGCCCGCAGCCCGGCCTTCCGCAGCTTCTTGTCGATCCGGTCGAGCAGCGCGGGATCGGCGCCGTCGGCCAGCTCGGCCTCGATCTCGTCCCATGCGGCGGTGGGGGCGGTGGTGCCGTCGTCGGGCAGGAGGAGCCGTTCGGCGTGGACGGCGTCGCGGCTCAGCTCGGCGAGCGGTGTCCCGTCGGCGTCGGTGAGCAGGTGGATCCGGCGGGTGGAGCGGAGCCGGACCACGGGGACCAGGGCGGCGCCCCGGGTGTGGGCACGGGCGAGGGCGGCCAGGGCCCTGGGCACCGTGGCGGAGAGCGGGGCGCGGATCTCGTCCCGGATGCCGGGGGCGACGGGGAGTTTGAGGTGCCAGCCGGCGTCGTCGCCGCCGGTTCTGCGCCGCAGGGTGAGGGAGGCGGCGGCGAGCCGCAGGTCCGGGGTGTCGTAGTAGACGGCGTCCAGTTCGGTCGTGCCGTGGTCGGTGACGGCCGCGACCGGGGTGATCCGGGACAGGTCCGGCAGCCGGGTGTCGGGGGTGGCTTCGTATTTCCGCTCGATCTCGCGCTTCGTGTCCGCCATGCACCGAATCTAGTCCGCTCGGCGCGCTCAGGGCAGTCCCGTGGCAGGTCCGGGGCCGGATCCGGGCGCCGGCACAGGCCACCGGGTGCGGCGCGGAGCGCACCCGGCGGAGGCCGCGAAACCGGACAGAGTACTTCCGTACCGAACGGAGAGGGCCCCTCCGCCGTGGTGGCGGAGGGGCCCGGATTCCGGATCACCGGACGCGGGGTCCGGTGCCGCGGCGGGCGCCGCGGGCGCGGTGGGTGACTACTTGCCGAAGTAGGCGTTGTGGACGGTCACCGTGGCCTTGCCGCCCTTCTTGTCGGCGACCTGGCCGCGCAGGGAGATCGCCTTGCCCTTCGCCGGGTTCTTGACCGTGATCTTCCCCTTGGTCACGGTCGCCTTCTTCCAGGTCTTCCCGCCGTCGTAGGAGACGGAGACGGCGAGGGACTTCAGCCCCTTGCCGGCCGCCGGGCCCTGGACGGTCACCGGGAAGGTCACCGTGCGCCCGGCGGGCGCGGTGCTGTCGAGCGCCACCTGGGCGCCGAAGCGCACGGTGGAGAGCGGCACCTGGGTGAAGTCGTCGGCGACCGCGGGCTTCTTGGACCGGAAGGTCCAGGAGCCGTCGATGCGGGTCGCGACGGTGGACACGGCGGCGCTGCGCCGCACGGAGGTGGCGAGGGTGTACTCGGCGTCGGCGGCGCCGACGGTGAAGGGCTCCATGCCGATCAGCGGGTCGTCGGTCTCACCGATCTTGGTCTTGCCCTGGTGGAGCGTGGTCTTCGCCGAGGTGTAGACGGATCCGCCGAGGTTGCCCCTGCCGTCGGCGAAGAGCGGCACCAGGGCCCAGATCTGGTTGCCCTCGCGGACGATGCCGCTGTCCTCGTCCATGAAGGGCGAGTGGACGGCGGTGTTGAAGGTCTCGCGGTACGTCTTCCCCGGGCGGTAGTTCCGGTCGGGGGTGCCGTACTCGGCCTCCGGGTCACCCTTCTTGTCGAACTGGGCGGCGCCGACGCTCCACGAGTTGGCCTTGTCCGTCGAGGCGAGGTGCAGCGTCCGGGTGAGGGGCAGCGCGGCCGGCTTCGCGGACTGGATGCCGCTCCAGGTGAGGTTGCTCATCGCGAGGGTGGCGCCCTGCTTGCCCTTGACGGAGGCGCCCACGCCCGCCGACACCTTGGCGAAGTCGGCGGCCTTGAACGCCTTGGTGTAGCCCGCGGAAAGCTGCTTGACCGGGCCGCCGGCGGCGGTGACGTACTCGTTCACGCGGTCGGCGGTCCAGTGGGAGAGCCAGGTCTCCTCCAGCGTGACGCCGGTGGGCTGCTTGGGGCCGATCTGCGCGGTGCGGAAGTTGGTGAACGAGGAGAGGAAGTGGCCGACCCCCAGCCCGCCGTCGGCGGTCTCGACCATGTATCCGGCCTCGGCCCCGGTGGCCTTCGCCTTGGCGTTCGGCACGGTGACCTTCACCGGCTTGGTGGTCCGGGCGTCGACGGTGACGGTGGTGTTCTTCGTCAGCGCCAGCCGGGGCTGGACCAGCCGGTCGAAGCCCTTGGTGGTGTCCCGGGGGTTGACGACGTGCCGTGCCTCCAGGACGTAGTCGCCCTTGGGCAGGCGGAAGGTGCTGCTTCCGGTTCCCCGGGCGCCGGCGTCCCGGGCGCCGTCGGTGAGCGGGTAGAGGGTGGTGGAGAAGTTCTTCCCCGGCTTGCCGTCGCGGCCGACGTACTTGACGGTCAGGTCGTACGACTCGATCTCGCGGTTGACGGACGCGGTGCTGCGGACGCTCTGGCCGCCGCCGGCCGCGACGACGGTGGCCGTGTAGGAGCCGTCGTTGGTGCCGCCGAGCCGGGTGTCGGCCGTCAGCGGGACGGAGGCGGTGCCCCCGGCGGGGACGGTGACCTGGGTGGCGCCGAGGGTGAAGAAGCCGGCCGGGGCGGGGCGGCCCTGCGGGTCGGCGGCCGTGGCCGTCAGGTCCAGGGTGACGGGCTGGTCGCCGAGGTTGCGGTAGGTGAGTTCCTTGGTGACGGGCCGGTCGTCGGTGTGCGGCCACTGCTGGAGGCCGAAGGAGACCGTGTTCTCCTCGGCGACCACGGTCTGCTGGACGGCCTTGTCGACGGCGATCCGGCCCGAGCCCTGCTGGAAGGCGGTGAACCCGCCGTCCTTGGCGGAGGCGGTGAGCGCGGCCTTGAGCTGCTGTCCCGACCACCCGGGGTGGCGCTGCTTGAGCAGGGCGGCGGCGCCGGCGGCGTGCGGGGCGGCCATCGAGGTGCCGGATATGGTCACATACCCGGCGGGCTTCTCGCCCTCCGCCCTGGCGATGACGCTGCCGGGGGCGGAGGCGGCGGTGATGTCCACGCCGGGGGCGGTGACGTCGGGCTTGATGCCGCCGTCGCCGCTGCGCGGGCCGATGCTGGAGAAGTCGGCGATCCGGTCCGCGTCGTCCACCGCGCCGACGGTGAGGGCGGCGTCCGCGCTGCCGGGGGAGCCGATGGACTCGGGCAGGGGGCCGTCGTTGCCGGCGGAGATGGCGAAGAGGACGCCCTTCTCCTTGGACAACTTGTTGACGTGGGCCTCCAGCGGGTCGATCTCCGGGGTGTCCCAGCCGCCGAGGCTCATGTTGATGACGTCGGCGCCCTGGGCGACGGCCCAGTCCATGCCGGCGATGATCCCGGAGTCCATGCCGGAGCCGCTGTCGTCGAGGACCTTGCCGTTGAGCACCTTGGCGCCGGGGGCGACGCCCTTGTACAGGCCGCCCGAGCGGGCGCCGGTGCCGGCGGCGATCGCGGCGACGTGGGTGCCGTGGCCGAAGCGGTCCTTGGCGTCGGGGGACCGGGTGAAGTTCTTCGCCCCGCTCACCTGGTTCTTCAGATCCGCGTGGGTGGCGTCGACACCGGTGTCCAGGACGGCGATGGTGACGCCCTTGCCGTCGTAGCCGGACTCCCAGACCTTCGGGGCGCCGATCTGGGCGACGCTCTTGTCCAGGTTCGCGCTGCGGACCGCGTCCAGCCAGATGTGGCCGACGCCGGCGACGGCGGCGGTCCGGGCGCCGGTGGTACGGGTGAGGGCGTCCCAGAGCGCGCTCGCGCCGCGCTCGGAGACGGTCACCGCGTCGGCGTTGAGGGACGGCAGGGTGCGCGACACCTCGACGTCGCCGTCGCGGACGCCCTTGCGGGCGGCCGGTCCTGAGCCGCCCTCGTAGGCGACGATGACCTTGAGGCCCTTGCGGTAGGCGCGGCGGCTCTCCGCCGTGCTCAGCCCGGTGACGTCGAAGAGCCGGCGGTCCACCGTGCCCTCGGCGACGAGCTGCTCGGCGTCGTACGGGAGGACGAAGGTGCGGCCCTTCTCGGTGACGGCGCGTACGGGTATCCCCTCACGGCCCTTGGCGCGGTCGATCGTGACGGCCTTGCCGCGGGCGTCGATCCCCACGCGGTCGCCCGTGATCAGCGTGACCCAGCGGAGCCCGGTGGCACTCCTGGCCTTCGTCCCGGCGTCCGAGAGCAGGCCGTCGGTCGTGGCGGCGGGCCCCGGGGTGTCGGCGAAGGAGGTGCTGGTGGTCAGTCCGGCGACGAGCGCCGCGGCCGCGACGGCCGAGGTGAGTGCCACGGCGCCGAGGTTCTGACGGTTTCTGGCGAACAAGCTGGCTTCCCCCTGCTCAGCGGGGGTCGGTCGACGGAACGTCGGGAGCGTCCCCCCGCAGTGCGCTCCTTGGGAGATAAGAGCACCAGGGGACCCGAACAGTTGTATCACCGGGGGTGATTGGCCGGAAAGGATCTCCGCGGACCCGGGCGGCGGGCTCCGTGACGGCCGTGGTCAGCACGGATGCCCAGGGAAGCGAACCGTGGCCTCCCGCTCACCGTCCCGATCGGGGCGGCGGGAAACCGGTCCTTGTCCCCGGGCATCACTGCGGTACCGGGCCCGCGTCCCCGCCGGCCCGATCCAAAGGCCCGGCCCGACGCGGAAACCCGGCCCGATCCAACAGCCTGGCCTGACCCGGACGCAGGGCCCTATGCCGATATCGGCCGCTGCACCCGGATCGACTGGAGCAGCCCGATCGCCACCCAGACCGCGAACATCGACGAGCCCCCGTAGGAGACGAAGGGCAGCGGCAGCCCCGCCACCGGCATGATGCCGAGCGTCATCCCGATGTTCTCGAAGGACTGGAAGGCGAACCAGGCGATGATCCCGGCGGCCACGATCGTCCCGTACAGCTCGGTGGTCTCCCGGGCGATCCGGCAGGCCCGCCACAGGACCACCCCGAGCAGCACCAGGATGGCCGCGCCGCCGACGAAGCCCAGCTCCTCGCCCGCGACCGTGAAGACGAAGTCGGTCTGCTGCTCGGGCACGAACTGCCCGGTGGTCTGGGAGCCCTTGAAGAGCCCGGTGCCCAGCAGCCCGCCGGAGCCGATGGCGATCCGGGCCTGGTTGGTGTTGTAGCCGGCGCCGGTCGGGTCGAGCGCCGGATTGGCGAAGGCCGCGAACCGGTTGATCTGGTACTGGTCCAGCAGCCCCAGCGCCGCGACGAGGACCGCGCCCACGATCCCGCCGCCGATCAGCCCGAGGATCCAGCGGTTGGGCGCTCCCGAGGCCATCAGCACCCCGAGCACGATGACGACCATGACCATCACCGAGCCGAGGTCCGGCATCATCATGACGATCACCATCGGCACCACGGCGAGCCCGAGCGACTTGGCGACGGTGCCGTGGCCCGGGTGGGCCAGATCGCCCGCGTCGACCCGGGCCGCCAGCAGCATCGCCATCCCCAGAATGATGGTGATCTTGACGAATTCGGAGGGCTGGATGGAGAAGCCGCCGCCGATCACGATCCAGGCGTGCGCGCCGTTGATGGTGGCCCCTATCGGGGTGAGCACCAGCAGGATCAGCAGGACCGAGATGCCGTAGAGCACCGGGACGGCGCCGCGCAGGGTGCGGTGGCCGAGCCAGACGGTCGCGACCATGAGCGCCACGCCGATGCCGGTGTTGAGCAGATGGCGCAGCAGGAAGTTGTACGGGTCGCCGCCGGTCAGGTCGGTACGGCCGCGGGTGGCGGACCAGACGAGCAGGGCGCCGATGCCGGAGAGCGCGAGCGCGCTCAGCATCAGGGGCCAGTCGAGCCGGCGGACCACGGAGTCCCGGGAGCGGAGCCGGGACCACAGTCCGCCGCGCGGGGGGCCGTATCCGGAGACGGAGAAGCCACTGGTGCTGGTGGTGGCCATGGGTCAGTCCCTCTCCGCCGGGGGCGGTCCGGCCAGCTGGTTCCCGCGGCCGGTGCCGGGCCGCTGCCCGGCGGGGGGTGTCGAGGTCGCCGGCGGCGGGGAGGCGCCCGTCCGCTGCGGCGCGTTCGGGTCGACGGGCTTGCGCGGGCGGTAGGGCCGGACCTCGGGGGCGTCGATCGACCCGTCGGACTCGATCTTCGGCAGCGCCTTCTGCGGCTGGGGCAGCAGCGCCTGCCGCAGGTCCTGGTTGCCCTTCTCGTCCAGCCCGTACATCGCCTCGTAGATCTTGCGGACGGCCGGTCCGGAGGCGCCCGAGCCGGTGCCGCCCTGGGAGATGGTCATGACGATCGTGTAGTCGCGGGTGTACGAGGCGAACCACGACGTGGTCTGCTTCCCGTAGACCTCGGCGGTGCCGGTCTTGGCGTGCATCGGGATCCGGTCGTGCGGCCAGCCGCCGAACCGCCAGGCGGCGGAGCCGACGGTGGCGACCCCGGCGAGGGCCTTGTTCATCTTCTTCGCCGTGTCCTTGTCCATGGGCAGCCGGCCGTGCGCGGTGGGCTCGATCTCGTCGACGCTCTTGCCGTCGGCGCTGATGACGGCCTTGCCGACGGTGGGGTTGTAGAGGGTGCCCCCGTTGGCGATGGCGGCGTAGACGGTGGCCATCTGGATCGGGGTGACGATGATGTCGCCCTGCCCGATGGAGTAGTTGACGGCGTCACCGGCTCTTATCTTGTTGCCTTCGAGGCAGTTCTCGTACGCGATCTGCTCGACGTAGCTGCCGCCCTTCTTGCCCTCGCGGCACCAGCTGTCCTTCAGCTGCTCCCAGTAGCTCTGCTTCCACTGGCGGTCGGGGACGCGGCCGGGGATCTCGTTGGGCAGGTCGATCCCGGTGGGGGCGCCCAGGCCGAACTGGTGGGCGGTCCGGTAGAACCAGTCGCCGGGCTTCTTCTTCGGCTCGATGCCGCCGTCCTTGATCCACTCCCGGTGGGCGAGGCCGTAGTAGACGGTGTCGCAGGAGACTTCGAGGGCGCGGCCGAGGGAGATCGAGCCGTACCCGCGGGATTCGAAGTTCTTGAACTCCCGGCCGCCGAAGCTGAGCGAGGAGGGGCAGGGGTAGGTGCCGTCGAAGGGGTAGCCCGCGTTGACGGCGGCGGTCGAGGAGACCACCTTGAAGATCGAGCCGGGGGCCGCGCCGCCCTGGATGGCGCGGTTGATGAGGGGGTAGTTCGACTTCTTGTCGGTGAGCCGCTCGTAGTCCTTGCCGGAGATGCCGCCGACCCAGGCGTTGGGGTCGTACGTGGGCTGCGAGGCCATGGAGATGATCCGGCCGGTGTTGTTCTCCATGACGACCACGGCACCGGCGTCGGCCTTGTAGTTGACCCCGGTGTTGTTCTTGTCCAGCTCCTTGCGGGCGGCCTTCATCGCGCCGTTCAGCTCGTACTCGGCGACGGCCTGGACGCGGGCGTCGATGGAGGTGACGAGGTTGGCGCCGGGCCGGCCCCGGTCCCGGGCGGCCTCGCCGATGACGCGGCCGAGGTTGTCCACCTCGTAGGAGGTCACCCCGGCCTTGCCGCGCAGCGCCTTGTCGTAGGTGCGCTCCAGGCCCGAGCGGCCGACCTGGTCGGAGCGGAGGAAGGGCGAGTCGGACTCCTTGGCCTTCTCGATCTCCTCGTCGGTGACGGGCGAGAGATAGCCGAGGACCTGCGCGGTCCTCGCCTTGCCGGGGGCGTTGTAGCGGCGTACGGCGGTGGGTTCGGCGGTGATGCCGGGGAAGTCCTCGGCGCGCTCGCGGATCTGGAGGGCCTGCTGGGTGGTGGCGTCGTCGGTGACCGGGATCGGCTGGTACGGGGAACCGTTCCAGCACGGCTTGGGGGTCTTGGAGTCGCAGAGCCGGACCTTGTCCTGGACCTCCTTCGGCGTCAGGCCGAGGACCTCCGCGAGCCGGGTCAGGACCGCCTTGCCGTCGTCCTTCATCCGCATCAGCTCGGTGCGGGAGGCGGAGACGACGAGCCGGGTCTCGTTGTCGGCGAGGGCCACGCCCCGCGCGTCGAGGATGGAGCCGCGCACGGCGGGCTGCACAACCCGCTGGACGCCGTTGTTCTTGGCCTGGTCGACGTAGTCGTCGCCGTTGCGGATCTGGAGGTACCAGAGGCGTCCGCCGAGGGTGAGGAGGAGGGAGAAGACGAGGACCTGGATGACGACGAGCCGGATCTGGACCCGGGGGGTCCGGCCGGTCTCCGGGATGTTGCTCACAGGCGCTTGGCCCCCCTCAGGCGTCCGGCGCGGGCGACCCGGTTGCGGGCGGCCTTCATCCGCAGGCCCCCGCGCTGGCTGCCGATGCGCAGGCCGGTGCCGGAGGCGAGCCAGCCCGAGGAGACATCACCGGTGGCGTTCTGCGCGTCGGCGAGCGGGTCGTTCTCGGCACGCCGGGCCACCGCCATGATCAGCGGGACGGTGAACGGCGCGAGCAGCAGGTCGTAGACGGCGGCGGTGAAGAGCAGCCCCGCGATGCCGCCGGCGGCGGTGTCGCCGACGAGGTTGCCGACCCCCGCGTACAGCAGGGTGGAGCCGATGGCGGCGCCGACGACCACGAGCATGGGAACGGTGGCGGACTTGATCCGTCCGTTCTCCGGGCGGGCGAGGCCGGCGAGATAGCCGATGACGCACAGGACCAGCGCGTACCGGCCGACGGCGTGGTCGGCGGGGGGCGCGAGGTCGGCGACGAGGCCCGCGCCGAAGCCGGTCAGGGCGCCGGAGACATGGCCGTGGACGAGGGCGAGCGCGACCACGGTGAGGAGCACCAGGTCGGGCGTGGCGCCCGGGAGCTGGAGCCGGGCGAGGACGGAGACCTGGACGACGAGGGCGACCACGACGAGGGTGGTGGTCAGAAGCACCCGATTGAAACGCATGACGGATCAGCCCCTACTGCCGCTGGTTCTTCTGGTCGTCGTCGCCGCCGGTGCCGGTGCCCGGGGAAGCGGCGGCGGCCGGGGAGCGAACGGGGCCCGGGGTGAGCCCCGGGGCCGGGGAGTCGAGGGCGTCCCGGCCGCCCTGCGCGTCCACGCCGGTGCCGGTGCCGTCCCGCGCGTCGGCGCCGGTGCCGCCCTGGACCTCCGTACCGTCCTGGAGGGTGGCGCCCGGAGTGACGGTCACGGTGACCGTCGGCACGGGCTGCGGCTTGCGCGGCTTCGGCGGCAGGACGGTGTCCCGGGGGTCGGTACGCGGCGCCTGCACCACCACGCCGACGATGTCCAGCTTGCTGAAGCCCGCGTACGGCTCGACATGGATGGTGCGGGTCAGGCCGCCGCCGGAGGGGTCGACGCGGACGACCTCGCCGATCGGGACGCCCGGCACGAAGGGCCTGTTCCCGTGGGAGCCGAAGGTGACCAGCCGGTCGCCCTTCTTCACCTTGTGCTTGCCGTTGAAGAGCTGGACGGAGAGCGGGCGGGCGCCCTGCCCGTTGGCGAAGCCCAGCTCGTCGCTCTTCTCCAGCCGGGTGCCGACGGCGAAGTCGGGGTCGATGGCGAGCAGCACGGTCGAGGTGTGGGGGCCGACGGTGGTGATCCGGCCGACCAGGCCGTCCCCGTTGAGGACGGTCATGTCGCGCTCGACGCCGTCCTGGGAGCCGATGTCGAGGGTGACGGTCCAGGAGAAGCCCTGGGCCGCTCCTATGGCGATGACCTGGGCGCCCTTGATGCCGTACTGGCCGGCTCCGGCGGTACGGAGGATCCTGTCCAGCTCGCGGGCGCGGCTGCGGTTGCGGTCGTCGCTGCCGAGCCGCGCTCTGAGTTCGGCGTTCTCCCGCTCCAGGACGGTGACCCGGTCATGGCGCTCGCCGGAGTCACGGACGGCCGCGATGGCGTTGCCGACCGGGTCGACGGCGGTGGCGACCCCCTTCTCCACCGGCCCGAAGACGGTGGCGGCCGCCTGCCGGGCGCCGTCGAGCGGTGAGTCCTCGCCACCCCGGATGTCCACCGTGATCAGTGCGAACGCGATGGCGATCAGCAGCACCAGGAGCAGACGGCTCTCTCGTGTGTCCCTCACGTGCGGCGGCCGTGCCTTCCTCGTAGGAATGGTCGGAATGGAGATCTGTATATCAACGATCAGCTGTACGGACCGGCAGGCACCCATACAGGGGCTCCCCCCGGGACCCGAAGGGCCCCAGGGGGACGATCGTGCCCCCCGTCCTGTCCCGACGGCAGCCGCGGCCGCCGGCTCCGCTACCGGCGCGGCTGGGCGTCCAGCACCTGCTGGAGCGCCTCGAACTCCTCCACGCACTTGCCGGAGCCGAGGGCCACGGAGTCCAGCGGGTCCTCCGCGATATGGATCGGCATCCCGGTCTCCCGGCGCAGCCGCTCGTCCAGACCGCGCAGCAGCGCGCCGCCGCCGGTGAGGACGATGCCCCGGTCCATCACATCGCCGGACAGCTCCGGCGGGCACTTGTCCAGGGTGGTCTTGACCGCGTCGACGATCGAGTTGACCGGCTCCTCGATGGCCTTGCGGACCTCCGCGGCCGAGATGACCACGGTCTTGGGCAGGCCGGAGACCAGGTCCCGGCCGCGGATCTCGGTGTGCTCGTCCTGGTCGAGGTCGTACGCGGACCCGATGGTGATCTTGATTTGTTCGGCGGTCCGCTCGCCGAGGAGCAGCGAGTACTCCTTCTTGATGTGCTGGATGATGGCGTTGTCCAGTTCGTCGCCGGCCACCCGGATGGACTGCGCGGTGACGATTCCGCCGAGCGAGATGACGGCGACCTCGGTGGTGCCGCCGCCGATGTCGACCACCATGTTGCCGGTGGCCTCGTGGACGGGGAGGCCGGAGCCGATCGCCGCCGCCATGGGCTCCTCGATGATGTGCACCTGGCGGGCGCCGGCCTGGGTCGACGCCTCGATGACGGCGCGGCGCTCCACTCCCGTGATGCCCGAGGGCACACAGACCACGACCCGGGGGCGGGCGAGATAACGCCGCTTGTGGATCTTGAGAATGAAGTAGCGGAGCATCCGCTCGGTGATCTCGAAGTCGGCGATGACGCCGTCCTTCAGCGGCCGGACGGCCACGATGTTGCCCGGGGTCCGGCCGATCATCTTCTTCGCCTCGGCGCCCACGGCGAGAATCCCGCCCGTGTTGGTGTTGATGGCGACGACGGACGGTTCGTTGAGAACGATGCCACGACCTCTGACGTACACCAGCGTGTTGGCGGTCCCGAGGTCGACAGCCATATCACGGCCGATGAACGACATGTTGTCCCCATGAGGATGCGTCTGGCCTTCCCGAATCGAGCGTTGACGGCTTTTCAGGAGGGCGGTGTGGGTGTGTGGCGTGAGGCTTCCATCGTAATGCCGCATCCGGGGGAGCGGCGCGGTGGTCCACCTCTGTATAGGTGACGAAGCGTTGTGCCGATCCGTTCCCGCATTGCGTTCGCATATGCCGAAGGGCGACCGAATTCCTTCGGTCGCCCCAGGTCAAGAGCGCTGTTTGGCTGATGCCAGGTCAGGAGAGTCCCGGAAAGAAAATCTTCAGTTCCCGAATGGCGGACTCCTCCGAGTCCGACGCGTGGATCAGGTTCTCCCGGACAATGGTGCCGAAGTCACCGCGGATGGAACCGGGGGCCGCGGCGATCGGATCCGTGGGACCCGCCAGCTGCCGTACGCCCTCGATGACCCGCTCGCCGTCGACCACCAGCGCCACCACCGGACCGGACGACATGAAGCCCATCAGCGGCTCGTAGAAGGGCTTGCCCCGGTGCTCGCCGTAGTGCTGCTCCAGGGTCGCCAGATCCAGGGTCCGCAGCTCCAGCGCGGCGATGGTCCAGCCGGCCTTGGCCTCGATCCGGCCGATGATCTCGCCGATCAGCCCGCGCCGCACGGCGTCGGGCTTGAGCAGAACGAGGGTGCGCTGGGTCATGTGGCAGCTCCTTGCAGACTTACGGGTGCGGTGCAGCCGAGGCTACAGGTCCCCCGTTCAGCCCTGGGCCCGGGCCCCGTCCGGCTCCGCCTGCCGCTCCGCCCAGCGGGCCTTGGCCTCGTCGATCTTGCCGCCGTAGTGGACGGAGGCCCACCACAGACCGGCGAAGCAGGCACCCAGGAAGAACATCACCGGGACCACGAAGCCGCTGAGGACCAGACCGATCTGGAGCGCCCAGCCCAGCTGGACCCCGCCGGGCCGCTCGATCATCCCGCAGAGCAGCACCGACATCACCATCGCGATGCCGCAGACCGTCCAGACCGTGCCCATCGTCAGGTCCGGGTCCTTCATCGCCACCAGACCGGCGAAGCCGATCACGAAGAACTCACCGATCAAAGTGGACGCGCAGAGCGTACGCATGCTGTTCCTCAGCCCTTCCCCAGCAGCAGCCGGGCCTCGCCGACCGTGATCACCGAACCGGTCACCAGCACCCCGGCGCCCGCGAACTCGGCCTCTTCCTCCGCCAGCGTGATCGCCGCCTCCAGGGCCTCGTCCAGCCGGGGCTCGACCACCACCCGCTCGTCGCCGAAGACCTCGACGGCGACGGCGGCCAGCGCGTCCACGTCCAGCGCGCGATGGCTGGAGTTCTGCGTGACGACGATCTCCGCGAAGATCGGCTCGAAGGCCTCCAGGAACCCCCGGACGTCCTTGTCGCCGCTCGCGCCGACGACCCCGATCAGCCGGGAGAACCCGAACGCCTCGGCGACCGCCTCCGCGGTGGCCCGCGCGCCCGCCGGGTTGTGGGCGGCGTCCAGCACCACCGTGGGACTGCGGCGGACGATCTCCAGCCGGCCCGGCGACGAGACCGCCGCGAACGCCGAACGGACCACCTCCACGTCCAGCGTGCGGGCGTGCTGGGAACCGATGCCGAAGAACGCCTCGACCGCGGCGAGCGCCACGACCGCGTTGTGCGCCTGGTGGGCCCCGTACAGCGGCAGGAAGACGTTCTCGTACTCGCCGCCGAGCCCGCGCAGGGTCAGCAGCTGGCCGCCGACGGCGACCTCCCGCGAGACGATGCCGAACTCCATGCCCTCCCGGGCCACGGTGGCGTCGACCTCGACCGCCTTCTTCAGCATCACCTGCGCCGCGTCCACCGGCTGCTGCGCCAGGATCACGGTCGCGTCCTGCTTGATGATCCCGGACTTCTCCACCGCGATCTCGGCAGGCGTGGAGCCCAGCCGGTCGGTGTGGTCCAGGGCGATGGGGGTGACCACCGCCACCGAGCCGTCGATGACGTTGGTCGCGTCCCAGGTGCCGCCCATGCCGACCTCGACCACGGCGACATCGACCGGCGCGTCCGCGAAGGCCGCGTACGCCATGCCGGTGAGGACCTCGAAGAACGAGAGCCGGTAGTCGTGCGAGGCGTCGACCATCTCCACGTACGGCTTGATGTCCTCGTACGTGGCGATGAACCGCTCGGCGTCGATCGGGGCGCCGTCCAGGCTGATCCGCTCGGTGACCGACTGCACGTGCGGGGAGGTGTAGCGGCCGGTGCGCAGCTCGAACGCGGAGAGCAGGGCCTCGATCATGCGGGCCGTGGACGTCTTGCCGTTGGTGCCGGTGATGTGGATGGACGGGTACGCGTGCTGGGGCTCGCCCAGGACGTCCATCAGCGCCGCGATCCGGGCCACCGAGGGGTCCAGCTTGGTCTCGCCCCAGCGGGAGGCGAGGTCCGCCTCGACCGCGCGCAGCGCCTTGTCGACCTCGGGGTCGGCGGGGCGGGAGGGGACCGCGTCGGCCTGGGGACCGGTACGGGCGCGCAGGGTGCGGCTCCCGGCCTCGATCACCGCCAGATCGGGGTCTCGGTCGGTCTCCGCTTCGACGATCTCATCGAACGGGTCGGGCTCCGCGGGATGCTCACTCACGGGACCAGTCTAGGCTCCAGGCCCTCGGCAGCCGCCCCGGGCTCACCCGCCCGGGCGCGGCGACGCATACTCCCCCGCTCTCACCCCTCCCACCAGCGGCCGGGTTCCGGGCGCAGCCAGCCGGCCGGCAGCAGGGCCACCACCTCGTACGCCCCCGAATCGGCGCGCGCGGTGAGCGTGCCGCCCAGCGAGCGGACCCGCTCCCGCATGGAGAAGGTCCCGGTGCCGCTGGAGACGGGCTCCGTCGGCGGCGCCGACCGGGGCAGCGCGTTGCGGGCGACGATCCGCAGCCGGGAGCCCTCCAGGCCGATGCTGACGGTCACCGGCTCACCGGGGGCGTGCTTGGCGGCGTTGGTCAGGCACTCCTGGACGACCCGGTAGACGGCGGTCTGACGGAGCGGGGAGAGCCGGGTGGCGTCCGCCGCGACCCGCAGGGTGACCGGGCTGCCCATCCGCCCGCTCTCCTCGGCGAGCGCGGGCAGCCCCTCCAGGCCGGGGGTCGCGGTGCGTTCGTCGGCACGGTGCACGATGGTGTCGTTGAGCATCAGATGGGCCCGGCGGGCGGTGTCGGCCAGCTCCTCGAAGTTCTTCTCCTGCGGGGTGCCCCGGGCCCGTACGGACAGCACCTCGGCGCGGACCGCGAGCACCGTCAGCTCCCGGCCCACCAGGTCGTGCACGTCCCGCGCCACCGAGATCCGCTCGTCCCGGACGGCCTGGAGCGCGGCGGTCTCCGCGCGGCGGGCCTCCAGTTCGCGGACGAGGTCCTGCCGGTAGGCGGCAACCCCGACGCCGGAGGCCAGGACGCCGATGGGAACGACGAGGGAGAGGAAGTCGGCGAGCGACTCGGCGTGGTGCTCGGGCCAGCCCGGCAGGTTGAAGAGGGTGAACGCGACGGCCACATAGCCGAGGGTGGAGAGCACCCCGGCGCGGCGGCCCCGGAACCGGCCCAGGGAGTACAGCGCGAACTGGACCAGGGTCAGCTCATGGAGCCAGGCGAGCAGCAGCAGGCCGACGAGGTAGGGCACCCAGGGGGCGCGGCGGCGCACCAGCAGGGAGGCGGCCCCGGCGGCGAGGACCAGGGTGGCGGTGAGACCGGTGAGGCGGTTGTCGCCGTCGGCGAGGCCGGGGACGTCGAGCACCATCAGGGCGAGGCAGCCGAGCGCGGTGATCACATCGACCGCACGCGGGGACGTGGTCCATCGCTGCGCGTATCTGCGGCTCACCGCGATGAGGCGGTGCCGCGCGTACGACGCGGTCGTGACCTGCATGCCCCCATCATCCAGGGCCCTTGCCGGGGGGCCGACAGGGGGGCGGGACGGACCGAAGGCCCCGGCGCGGACGCCGGGGCCTTCGGTCGGACTCACCGGCCCGTCACGCCTCGGGCAGGCGGGAGAGCTGCGTCGTGATGCGGGCGATCTCCTCGTCGGCCTGCGCGAGCCGGGTGCGGATCTTGGCGACGACGGGCTCCGGCGCCTTGGCGAGGAACGCCTCGTTCCCCAGCTTGGCCGTGGCCTGCTGGCGCTCCTTCTCGGCCGCCGCGAGGTCCTTCGCGAGCCGCTTGCGCTCGGCGGCGACATCGATGGTGCCGGAGAGGTCGAGCGCGACCGTCGCCCCGGCCACCGGCAGGGTGGCGGTGGCGCTGAAGCCCTCGCCCTCCGGCTGGAGCCGCAGCAGCTGGCGGATGGCGCCCTCGTGCGGGGCGAGCGCCGTGCCGTCGAGGCCGAGGCGGGCCGGGACCTTCTGGCCCGGCTGGAGCCCCTGGTCGCTGCGGAAGCGGCGGACCTCGGTGACGACCCGCTGGACCAGCTCGATCTCGCGCTCGGCGGCCTCGTCGCGGAAGCCGCTGTCGGCGGGCCACTCGGCGGTGACGAGGGTCTCCCGGCCGGTGAGGGTGGTCCACAGGGTCTCGGTGACGAAGGGGACCACCGGGTGCAGCAGCCGCAGCGTCACGTCCAGGACCTCGCCGAGGACGCGCGCGGAGACCTTGGCCTGCTCGCCGCCGGCGAAGTACGTCGTCTTGGACAGCTCGACGTACCAGTCAAAGACCTCGTCCCAGGCGAAGTGGTAGAGGGCGTCGGACGCCTTCGCGAACTGGAAGTCGTCGTAGAAGGCGTCGACCTCGGCCACGGTCTTGTTCAGCCGGGACAGGATCCAGCGGTCCGCCGCCGACATCCGCTCGGCGGCCGGCAGCCCGCCCTCCACGGTGGCGCCGTTCATCAGGGCGAACCGGGTGGCGTTCCAGATCTTGTTGGCGAAGTTGCGGGACGCCTGCACCCAGTCCTCGCCGATCGGCACGTCCGCGCCGGGGTTGGCGCCGCGCGCCAGGGTGAAGCGGACGGCGTCGGAGCCGTACGCGTCCATCCAGTCCAGCGGGTCCACCGAGTTCGGGTTGGACTTGGACATCTTCTTGCCGTTCTCGTCGCGGACGAGACCGGTGAGGGCGACGGTGCGGAACGGCGGCTCGCCGTCCATGGCGTAGAGGCCGAACATCATCATCCGGGCGACCCAGAAGAAGATGATGTCGTGGCCGGTGACCAGGACGTCGGTGGAGTAGAACTTCTCCAGGTCCGGGGTCCGCTCCGGCCAGCCGAGGGTGGAGAACGGCCACAGGCCGGAGGAGAACCAGGTGTCGAGGACGTCCTCGTCCTGGGTCCAGCCCTCGCCGGCGGGCGGCTGCTCGTCGGGGCCGACGCAGACGACCTCGCCGTTCGGCCCGTACCAGACGGGGATGCGGTGGCCCCACCACAGCTGGCGCGAGATGCACCAGTCGTGCATGTTGTCGACCCAGTCGAAGTAGCGCTTCGACAGGTCGGCGGGGTGGATCTCGACCCTGCCGTCGCGCACCGCGTCACCGGCGGCCTGCGCCAGCGGGCCGACCTTGACCCACCACTGGAGCGAGAGCCGGGGCTCGATCGTGGTGTGGCAGCGGGAGCAGTGGCCGACGGAGTGGACGTAGGGGCGCTTCTCGGCGACGATCCGGCCCTGCTCGCGCAGCGCCTGGACGATCGCGGAACGGGCCTCGAAGCGGTCCAGGCCCTGGAAGGGGCCGGGGACGGTGATGACCGCCCGCTCGTCCATGACCGTGAGGGACTCCAGGCCGTGGCGCTGGCCGATGGCGAAGTCGTTCGGGTCGTGCGCGGGGGTCACCTTGACCGCGCCGGTGCCGAACTCGGGGTCGACATGGGTGTCCGCGACGACGGGGATCGTCCGGTCGGTCAGCGGCAGCTTGATCCGCTTGCCGACGAGGTGCGCGTAGCGCGGGTCGTCGGGGTGGACGGCGACGGCGGTGTCGCCGAGCATCGTCTCGACCCGGGTGGTCGCGACGACGAGGGTCTCGTCGCCCTCGCCGTACCGGATGGAGACCAGCTCGCCGTTGTCGTCCTGGTACTCGACCTCGATGTCGGAGATCGCGGTGAGACAGCGCGGGCACCAGTTGATGATGCGCTCGGCGCGGTAGATCAGGCCGTCGTCGTAGAGGTTCTTGAAGATGGTCTGGACGGCGCGGGACAGCCCCTCGTCCATGGTGAAGCGCTCACGGCTCCAGTCCAGGCCGGCGCCGAGCCGGCGGAGCTGGCCGAGGATCCGGCCGCCGTACTCGTCCTTCCACTGCCACACCCGCTCGGTGAACTCCGCACGGCCCAGGTCGTGGCGGGACTTGCCCTCCTCGGCGAGCTGCTGCTCGACCTTGTTCTGGGTGGCGATGCCGGCGTGGTCCATACCGGGGAGCCAGAGCGTCTCGAAGCCCTGCATCCGCTTCCGCCGGGTGAGCGCGTCCATCAGGGTGACCTGGAAGGCGTGTCCCAGGTGCAGCGCTCCGGTGACGTTCGGCGGGGGAATGACGATGGTGTACGGCGGCTTCTCGCTCTTCGCGTCCGCCGTGAACCAGCCCCGCTCTACCCAGCGCTCGTACAGCTTCCCCTCTACCTCGGCCGGCGCGTACTGGGTCGGCAGTTCGGGGGTGCTGGCTGGCTGCTGCTGAGTGTTCTCGGTCACGGGCCCAGTTTATCGGTGTCACAGCGCCGTACTGAAACGGGAAAGTTCGGTAACGGTGTGACCCCGGCCGCTTCCGGCGGCTCGCGGCTGGGTGAGGATGTGCGCACGACACGAGTCATCCGGAGGGGAACCCAGAATGAGCCATGAGCAGCCGGGGCCGTACGGCGGCGGACAGCCGCAGCAGCCGGGACCGTACGGGCAGCCCGGCCCCTATGGCCAGCCGGGTCCCTACGGACAGCCCAGCCAGCAGGGGCAGCACGGACAGCACGGACAGCACGGACAGCACGGCCAGCCTGGGCCGTACGGACAGCAGCCGCAGCAGGGGCCGTACGAGCAGCCGCAGCAGGCCCCGCAGCCCGCTTACGGCTACCCCCAGCACCCGGCGCCCGGATACGGCTATCCGCAGCAGGCGCCCCCGCCGGGCCCGGGCGGCCAGGCACCTCCCGGGGTGCCGCCGCAGCAGGGCGGCGAGCCCAATCCGTACGCCCAGCAGCCGCAGCCGGGACCCGGAGCGTACGGGCAGCCCCCGCAGCAGCAGCCCGGCCCGTGGGGCCCGCCGCAGCAGCCGGGGCCGTACGGGCAGACCCCGTATCCCGGTCAGGTCCCGCCCCCGCCGCCCGGTGGGAAGAGCGGGACGGGCGGGAAGAAGGCCGGCCTGATCATCGGTGCCGCCGTGGTGGCGCTGGCCGTGGTCGCCGGTGGCGCGTTCCTGCTGCTGGGCGACAGCGGCGACGGCGACAGCGGCGCGGTCTCCGGCGCCACCAAGGGGTACAAGCTCTCCCCGCCGGCGGCGCTCGACGAGTTCAAGCGGGGCGAGCTGCGCGACGGCGGCGAGATGTCCGGCAAGGAGAAGGACGAGGCCGGGAAGGTCGGCATCAAGAACCCGCGCGAGGTGCGGGCGGAGTACCGGGCGGGCTCCGAGACCGAGCCGCTCAAGCAGCGCATGCTGATGGTGAACGGGGTGTGGGGCGAGGTCTCCGAGCCGGAGCAGGCGATCCAGAAGTACTTCGACGCCGCCGAGCAGGGCGCGACGGACCAGGACGAGATGTCGGTGAAGCTGATCGGCTCGCCCCAGGTGGTCTCCCCGGCGGGTCTGGACGGCGCGCTGATGAAGTGCCAGAAGGCCAAGATGGTCCCGAAGGACGACACCCGGACCATCAAGGAGTGGGAGGTCCCGATCTGTGTCTGGGCCGACTACAGCACCGTGACCGCCGTGATCGGCCTCGACCTGGCCTCGATGCTCGGCGGCGGCGACGGCTCGTTCACCCAGGACAGGCTGGCGGAGCTGGCCGCCAAGCTGCACACGACGGGCCGGACGAGGGTCTGACCCGGTGCACGGTGAAGGGGCGCTTCCCCGGCGGGAGGCGCCCCCTGGACGTCGGACATCGGAGTTACGTGTACGGCCGTGCGGTCAGGCGGACTTCTCGTGCCGGCCGTCGTTCTTGACGATCCGGGGCACCAGCGTCGGATTGACGTTGTTGCGCACGACGTCCGCCGTGATGACGACCCGGGCCACGTCCTTGCGGGACGGCACCTCGTACATCACGGACTGGAGCACTTCCTCCATGATGGCCCGCAGCCCGCGCGCGCCCGTGCCGCGCAGGATCGCCTGGTCGGCGATGGCCTCCAGGGCGGGGCGGTCGAAGTCCAGCTCGACCCCGTCGAGTTCGAACAGCCGCTGGTACTGCTTGACCAGTGCGTTCCTCGGCTCGACCAGGATCTTCAGCAGGGCCTCGCGGTCCAGGTTGTGCACGGAGGTGATGACGGGGAGCCGGCCGATGAACTCGGGGATCATCCCGAACTTCACCAGGTCCTCCGGCATGACCTCCTGGAACTGGTCGCTGGCCTCGATCTCGCGCTTGGAGCGGATCGTGGCGCCGAAGCCGATGCCCTTGGCCCCGGCCCGGGACTCGATGATCTTCTCCAGACCGGCGAACGCGCCGCCCACGATGAACAGGACGTTCGTCGTGTCGATCTGGATGAACTCCTGGTGGGGGTGTTTGCGGCCGCCCTGCGGCGGGACGGAGGCCGTGGTGCCCTCCAGGATCTTCAGCAGCGCCTGCTGCACACCCTCGCCCGAGACATCGCGGGTGATCGACGGATTCTCGCTCTTGCGGGCGACCTTGTCGATCTCGTCGATGTAGATGATCCCGGTCTCGGCCTTCTTGACGTCATAGTCGGCCGCCTGAATCAGCTTCAGCAGGATGTTCTCGACATCCTCGCCGACATAGCCCGCCTCGGTGAGGGCGGTGGCGTCGGCGATGGCGAACGGCACATTGAGCATGCGGGCCAGCGTCTGCGCCAGCAGCGTCTTGCCGGAGCCCGTCGGGCCCAGCAGCAGGATGTTCGACTTCGCCAGCTCGATGGCGTCGTCGCGGCCCTGCGCGCCGCCGGTCTCGCCCGCCTGCACCCGCTTGTAGTGGTTGTAGACCGCGACGGAGAGAGCTTTCTTCGCGGGCTCCTGCCCGACGACATAGCCTTCGAGGAACTCGTAGATCTCGCGGGGCTTGGGCAGTTCCTCCCAGCGCACCTCGGAGGACTCCGCCAGCTCCTCCTCGATGATCTCGTTGCAGAGGTCGATGCACTCGTCGCAGATGTACACACCCGGGCCTGCGATGAGCTTCTTCACCTGCTTCTGGCTCTTTCCGCAGAACGAGCACTTGAGCAGGTCGCCGCCATCACCGATGCGTGCCACGAGGTGCTTCCCCTTCGCCTGGGAGCGGCTTGGTGCAGCCGACTCCTGGTGCCTCATATCCGACGGTACCTTGCCGGGGCCCTTGTTCGGGCCCCCCTTGGCGCGGTTCACAAGGTCGTGATCCGCGCCAAGGGCACAGCGACGGTCAGGCAGCGGCCCCGGCCGTGCTCTTGCGGGTCGAGACGATCTGGTCGATGAGACCGTACGCGAGGGCGTCCTCAGCGGTGAGGATCTTGTCGCGCTCGATGTCGTCGCGGACCTTCTCGATCGGCGTGGTGGAGTGCTTCGCCAGCATCTCCTCCAGCTGCACCCGCATCCGCAGGATCTCCTTGGCGGCGATCTCCAGGTCGGAGAGCTGCTCCCGGCCGGTCTGCGAGGACGGCTGGTGGATCAGGACGCGCGCGTTCGGCAGGGCCATCCGCTTGCCCGGGGTGCCGGCGGCGAGCAGGATCGCGGCGGCGGAGGCCGCCTGGCCCATGCAGACCGTCTGGATGTCGGGCTTCACGAACTGCATCGTGTCGTAGATGGCCGTCAGCGCGGTGAACGAGCCGCCGGGGCTGTTGATGTAGATCGAGATGTCGCGGTCCGGGTCCATCGACTCCAGGCACAGCAGCTGCGCCATGACGTCGTTGGCGGAGGCGTCGTCGATCTGCACCCCGAGGAAGATCACGCGCTCCTCGAAGAGCTTCGCGTACGGGTCGTACTCGCGCACGCCCTGCGAGGTGCGCTCGACGAAGCGCGGGACGACGTACCGGTTGTCCGGCTGCGGGCCGGTGTAGAGACCGCTCGCGGAAAAGTTGCTCATGGTGGGTTCTCTCGTCCCTTCGGCGTTCTGCGGGGAGTTTCGCGGGCTCCCCGCGAACTGGTGTGGCTGGAGGTCTGGGTGCGGCCGCCGGGCTCAGGCGCCGGTGCCGCCACCGCCCGGGACGCCGGACGCGGCCGTGATGATCTCGTCGATGAGGCCGTAGTCACGGGCCTCCTCGGCGGTGAACCAGCGGTCGCGGTCGCCGTCGCGGATGATCGCCTCGACGGTCTGGCCGGAGTGCCGGGCGGTGATCTCCGCCATGCGCTGCTTCGTCCGGAGCAGGTACTCGGCCTGGATCTTGATGTCGGAGGCGGTGCCGCCGAGTCCGGCCGAGCCCTGGTGCATCAGGATGTCGGTGTGGGGGAGCGCGAAACGCTTGCCCGGGGTGCCGCCGGTGAGCAGGAACTGGCCCATCGAGGCCGCCATGCCCATACCGATGGTGACGACGTCGTTCGGGATGTACTGCATGGTGTCGTAGACCGCCATGCCGGCCGTCACCGAGCCGCCGGGGCTGTTGATGTAGAGGTAGATGTCCTTCTCGGGGTCCGCGGCGAGGAGCAGCATCTGCGCGGTGATCTTGTTGGCGATGTCGTCGTCGACCTGCTGACCGAGGAAGATGATGCGCTCGCCGAGCAGCCGGCTGTAGACCTGGTCGCCGAGGCCACCGAGGGACGGCTCTCCGGCGGCGTAAGGCATCGGAATCGTCACGTAGTCCACCTGCTCGTCTCTGACGGCCTGCCTGGCCGTCGTCAGCGTCTGTGCCGCCGGGGCGCGTCGCTCCCCGGGGCTGGGGCCGGGTACTCCCCTGCCCTCGTATCCATGGACCCTAACGCGCAGGTCGGACAACGCCATCCCGGTTCCCGAACTGTTCGCTGGGAGCGCAAGGTGGACGGCGGAGGGTTGGGGCGGACTTCCGGCCGGATCACCGGGCATCCCCTGAAGGGCCGGACGGGGCCGGGCCGGGTACGGCACAGGGCCCGGACGCGGGTGGCGTCCGGGCCCTGTGCGCACGGCTGGGCCGGGTGCGGGGTCCGCCGGGGCCCGGGGGCCGCCGGCGGGTCGCCCGCGGGGGAGGTGCCGGGGATCAGGCCCCCGCCTTCTCCTCGCCCTTCTCGGCGTCGGCGTCGACGACCGCTTCGACGGTCTCGGCGGCGGCCTCGACCGTCTCCTCGTCCTCGTCGTCGCTCATGTCCACGACCTCACCGTTGCTGTCGGTGACCTTGGCGGACTCCACGACCAGGGCCAGCGCCTTGCCGCGGGCGACCTCGCCCACGAGGACCTGGACCTGGTTGCCCTCGACGACCGCCTTGGCGAACTGGTCGGGGCTCATGCCGGAGGAGGCGGCACGGCGCATGAGGTGCTCCGTCAGCTCCTCCTGGTTGACGCTCAGCTTCTCCCGGGAGACCAGCTCGTCCAGGATGAACTGGGTCTTGATGCCCTTGACCGCGGCGTCCTTGGTCTCGGCGTCGAACTCTTCCTCGGTCTTGCCCTGGATCTCCAGGTACTTCGCGAGGTCGAGGCCCATCTGGCCCAGCTGGTGGTGCTCCAGGTTGTGCTTGCGGGTGTTGATCTCGTCCGCGAGCAGCTTCTCGGGCATCGGGACGTCGACGAGCTTCAGCAGCTCCTCCAGCACCCGCTCCTGCGCCTGGGTGGCCTGGTCGTACTGCTTCATGCCGGCGAGGCGCTTGCGGCTGTCCGCCTTCAGCTCCTCCAGCGTGTCGAACTCGCTCGCGAGCTGCGCGAAGTCGTCGTCCAGCGCCGGCAGCTCGCGCTGCGCGACGGTGGTGACCTTCACGGTGACCTCGGCGTCCTTGCCGGCCGCCGAGCCGCCCTTGAGCTGGGAGGCGAAGGTGGCCTCGCCACCGGCCTCCAGGCCGGTCACGGCCTCGTCGATGCCGTCGAGCAGCTCGCCGGAGCCGATGGTGTAGGTGACGCCCTCGGCGACGCCGTCGGCCAGCACCTCGCCCTCGACCTTGGCCTCCAGGTCCACGGTGATCACGTCACCGTCGGCGGCGGCACGCTCGACCGGGCTGGTGGAGGCGAAGCGCTCGCGCAGCTCCTCCACGGCCTTCTCGACGTCCTCGTCGGTGACCTCCAGCGCGTCGACGGTGACCTCGATGCCGGAGTAGTCCGGGATCTCGATCGCCGGACGGATGTCGACCTCGGCGGTGAAGTTCAGCGTCTCGCCGTCCTTCAGCTCCGTGATGTCGACCTCCGGCTGGCCCAGCGGGTCGATGTCCGCCTCGTTGATCGCCTCGGTGTAGAACTTCGGGAGGGCGTCGTTGACGGCCTCCTCCAGCACCGCACCACGGCCGAACCGCTGGTCGATGACCCGGGCCGGGATCTTGCCCTTACGGAAGCCCTTGACCGTGACCTGCTGGTTGATCTTCTTGTACGCCGCGTCGAGGCTGTCCTTGAGCTCCTCGAAGGGCACCTCGACAGTGAGCCGAACCCGGGTCGGGTTCAGGGTCTCCACGGCGCTCTTCACGGTTCGGTCTCCTTGGTGGCTGATTCTTGGGTTCTGCCGTACCGGCCGCACGGGGCGGCGGCTCGGCTGATCGGCCCGGAGGTCGTCGCGGTCTTCTCACTCGGTCGGACGCATCGCCGGACACGCGGGCACGTAGTTTGCATAGTAGCCGCACGCGGAACGAGCCCCACAATGCGATCTTCATCGGGGGCGTCTGTGATGTTGGTCGGGGTGGCCGGATTCGAACCGACGACCTTCCGCTCCCAAAGCGGACGCGCTACCAAGCTGCGCCACACCCCGTCGGTGCGAGACGTAGGGTACATGCTCGGCGTCGGTGCGGCGGCGGTATTTCCAGGTCGGCGGAGGGTGGGGGTCCGCTCCGGGCGCCACAGCGGCCGGGAGAAGGGGCCTGGGCGGCCCGGACGCCGGGGAAGGGGTGTGCGACGCGCGCCCGTGACCCGCTACGATGCTCCTCGTACCGCGGTCACCGGCCTGGCGCCGGAGCGCCGCGTGTGCGGTCCTCGCGGGCGTAGCTCAATGGTAGAGCCCTAGTCTTCCAAACTAGCTACGCGGGTTCGATTCCCGTCGCCCGCTCCAGGTGTGAACCCGTGGGCCCGGTCGGTACGCCGACCGGGCCCACGGGTTTTCGGCGTTCCCGGCCTTTTCCCCGTGATTTCCGCCGCGGCTCGTCACAGACGATCGCCCGGCGCGGGCAGCGCGAACCGCCCCCGGGGGCCCCGGGAGCGGTTTCGGCGGGGGTCCCCCGCGAGCGGCCGGGGGCTCAGAAGCTGATGTCGTTGATCGCCTGCGCTATCGAGTTGAGGGCCCGCTCGATGGACGGGGCCAGCCCGGACGAGGCGAGGAAGAAGCCGAACAGTATCGGGACGACCGACGGCCCTCCCTTGATCTGCCCGGCGCGGATCATGACCACGAGGATGATCCCCAACAGCAGCACCGCAGACAGTGAAATGGCCACAACTGATCACACTCTCGCTCGGTTCCACGCGGGCCGGAGCCGCGGTCGCGCGCGTCCCCGCCTCCGGAGCAATCGTGCCACCAACAGGGCCCGCTCATTCCTCGTCTGACGGACCGTCGGGGGGCGGGATCACGCCATCCGGCCACCGCCGGCCGCCAGACGCGGGGCCGGGCCCCGGCGCCGGGCCGGGGGCGCGGCCCCTTCTACCCCGCATCCCGGGAAATAAAGCAACGACATCCGACCCCGCACCGCCGTTTCATCACTCCTCGGTCACAGGAAATTCAAACCTGGTCGCACAGCCCATTCACAGAAACAAAACCCCGTAGCGATATGCCCTATTTAAGGGGGATTAATATGGGCATAGGGGACAGTTCGCCATGCCTGGGCATTCCGCTGCGGATTCCTCACGACTTTCCCCCGAACTCTCTTCACGTTCCCCGCCGGGGGTTTTACGAATTCACCGGGGCAGGGCTAGGGTGCCTTGAATGTTCCACGCGCCACTGGGAAATCGCAGGGCTCCGGGACCGAAGGCCCGGGAGCCCGCCGCCGCCCCTGCCCACCTTCCGCTGATCCCCTCGCCACGGGCCGCCGGTCCCCTCCGGGCGGGCCGGGATCCCTTCTTCGACAACGCCAAGTACCTGGCCATCGTGCTCGTCGCCGTCGCGCACGCCTGGGAGCCGGTGATGGCCGACAGCCGCGCCACCCGCGCGCTGTACCTGGTGATCTACGCGTTCCACATGCCCGCGTTCATCGTGATCTCCGGCTACTTCTCCCGGAGCTGGCACGGCGGGCCCACCCAGCTGAGACGGCTGGTGGCCACGGTCGCCGTGCCCTATGTGGTCTTCGAGACGGTGTACTCGCTCTTCCGCCGCTGGGCGGACGACGAGCCGGGGCACCCCATCAGCCTGCTGGACCCCTTCTATCTGACCTGGTTCCTCGCCGCCCTCTTCATCTGGCGGCTGCTCACCCCGCTGCTGCGGCAGCTGCGCCATCCGCTGGCGTTCGCGCTCGGTGTCGCCGCCCTGGCGTCGGCGACCCCCGGCATCGGGGCGGACCTGAACCTTCAGCGGGTGCTCCAGTTCCTCCCCTTCTTCGTCCTCGGCCTGGTGCTGCGGCCCGACCACTTCCGCATCGTCCGCAGCCGGGAGGCGCGGCTGCTGGCGGTGCCGCTGTTCGCCGGGGTGCTGGGGCTCGCCTACTGGCTGGCGCCCCGGATCCGGCTGGACTGGGTGTACCGCAACGCGAGCGCCCAGGAGCTGGGGATGCCCTGGTGGAGCGGGCTCGTGGCGACGCTGGTCCTCTTCGGCTCCGGGGTGCTGCTGACGGCCGCGTTCCTGGCCTGGGTGCCGCGCCGCCGCACCTGGTTCACGGCGTTGGGCCTCGGCACGATCTGCGGCTATCTGCTGCACGGACTGCCGCTGAAGGCCGCCGAGTACGGGGGCTTCTTCGAGGCGCAGGCCTGGACGGCCGAGCCGTACGGCCTGGTGCTGCTGACGCTGGCGGCCGCCGCGGCGGTGACCCTGATGTGCGCCCCGCCGGTACGGAAGGCGCTGCGCACGGTCACCGAACCCGAGCTGCGCTGGGCCTTCCGCGACCCGGACGGCTCCGCCGAAACAGGCACCGGGGCAGGCACCGGGACAGGCACCGGGGTGGACGGCCGGGTCACGGACCCAGCAGGCTCCGGGTCCGCCCGTACTTCTCGATGAGCCGGTCCCGGGTCGGCGCGTCCAGCGCGGCCAGCCGGTCCGGGTCGGTGTTGCTCGCCAGGTCGGCCTCCTTGACCAGCTTCGCGCCCGGCGTCGTCCGGATCCGTCCCACGTAGGACTCCAGGTCCTCGTCCTCGCCCCGGGTGAGGGCGAGGACCATGTCCTTGACGGACTGCGGCAGCGGGGCCGAGCGCAGCCACTCGCGGGAGAGGCGGTCGTCCTCGACCGCGTCGTGCAGCCAGCCGGCGGCGATCTGTTCGGCGCTGCCGCCCCGGGCCCGCACGCCCTCGGCGACGGCGGCGATGTGCTCCGCGTAGGGCCGCCCCGCCTTGTCCAGCTGGCCGGAGTGCGCCTGGCGGGCCACGGCCTCGACCTCGGCGAGGCTCCATATGTGTGACATGTCTCCGACTGTACGGTGGGCCCGTGGCGCGTGCCCGGCGGGTCCCGTCACGGGCCGCCGGAATGCTCTACGGGGCCCGCTTCACCAGCACTCGACGGCGGACGCGGTGTCGTTCTCCCGGGGCAGCACGTTGACGCGGTAGCCGGGCCGCATGTCGTGGATGGGCCGGCCCCGGTCGGCGTGCTCCCACCAGTCGCAGACCAGGCCGGTGTCGTTAGACCAGGACGACATCTGGTCGTTGAAGCCGTGGTCGCCGAGCCGGCCGACGTAGGTGTCGGCGGTCAGGGCGATCCCGCCGCCGGTGAAGTCGTAGTCCCGGTAGAGGCAGAGGCTGGCCGGCGGGCAGTGGGAGCCGGCGAAGGTGGTGACCGTCCCCGCGGCCCGCGCGGGAGAGGCCGTGGTGAGGGGGGTGGCCAGGGCGAGGGCTGCGGTGAGGAGCGCGATACGGCGCACGGGGGCCTCCGGTGCGGAGCGGGGGTGGGCGGGTCCGGCGGTGCGCCGTCCCGCAGCCGGACTACCCGGACCGGCCGCCCGCATCCGTACCGGCCGCCCCGTTCCACCCGAACGGGTCGGCGGCGGAGTACGGGGTTGCCGCGTACGGCCCGCCGTGGGCGGCGGGGGCGCGGTTCAGCCGGTGAGCCGCAGCCGGTAGAGCTGGCGCGAGCCGCCCTCGGGGCCGGGGGCGGCGGCCTCGCCGGGGACGAAGCCGAGGCGTTCGTAGAAGACCCGGGCCCCGCTGCTGACGGCGCCGGGGTGATCGGGCCCGAAGGTGACGACATCGACCGTGGCGGGCGGGCGGACGAAGCGGTCCAGGGCGGCCGCCATCAGGGCCCGGCCGACGCCGGTGCCGCGCGCGGGCGCGGCGATCACCAGCCAGTCGACGTGGTGGGGGCGGTCCGGGGCCCCGGCGGGGTCGAAGAGCAGACCTCCGGTGAGGGCTCCCCCGGCGGCCGGGGCGACGAGGGCGGTGCCCCGGTCGATGTGGGTGCGCACGGCGCGGTGGAAGCCGGGTTCGGCGACCATCGGCCCGAACCAGTGCTCGACCCCGGCGGCGAGTTCCAGCAGTCCTGGCAGGTCGGAGCCGTCCGCCGGGCGGATCGCGGGAGCCGTCGAGTCGGTCATCCGGCCATCATGACAGCGCCCCCGCCGGGCCGGGCGGCCGGGCGGGGGCGCTGTTCCTGGCGGGGTGCTCGTTCAGACCCCGGTGGAGAGGGGGGTGCGACGGGACGGCAGTACGCGGGCGAGCAGCTGGGAGCGCCCGGCGCAGAGCGGTCCGAGGACGGCGAGCAGCAGCACGTACCCCGCGATGAAGGGGGAGAGCCGCGCGTCCAGGCCGGCCCCCGCCGCCATCGTGGCGAGGATCAGCGCGAACTCGCCGCGGGCCAGCAGGGTGGTGGCGATGTTGGCGGCGGGCTGCGGGCCGAAGTCGTAGATCCGGGCGGCGGCGAGTCCGGCGAGGACGTTCATCGCGAGGGTCACGGCGACGGCGGCGAGCACCGGCCACAGCACGCTCGGCAGGGTGCCCGGGTCGATCGAGAGCCCGAAGGCGAAGAAGAAGATCGCGCCGAAGGCGTCCCGCAGCGGGTGGACCAGTTTGAGGATCCGTTCCCCGGAGGTGGTGCTGCCGAGCATCAGGCCGACCATGAAGGCGCCGATGGCGTCGGCGACGCCGAACCACTCGGAGACCCCGGCCATGAAGACGGCCGCGCCCAGGAAGGAGATGACGAGGAGTTCGTCGTCGCGGGTGGCGACGAAGCGGCTGACCACGCGGGTGCCGTAGCGGGCGGCGAGCGCGAGCAGCAGCAGGAAGCCGAACGCCTTGCCGGCGTCCATCACGGCGGCGGAGAGGCTGTCCGCGCCGGAGAGGATCGGCTGGAGCGCGGCGAGGTAGAGCGCGAGGAAGATGTCCTCGACCACGATGATGCCGAGGATGGGTTTGGTCTCGGGGTTGCCGATGCGGCCCAGGTCCACGAGGACCTTGGTGACGATCGCCGACGAGGAGATGCCGAGGACGCCGGCGAGCACGAGCGCCTCGGAGGTGCCCCAGCCGAGTGCGAAGCCGAAGCCGAGTCCGGCGCCGACGTTGAGCACCAGATAGGCGCCGCCGGCCAGGGCCATCCGGCGGCCGCCCGCCTTCAGGTCGTCGAGGTGGAATTCGAGGCCCAGGTAGAAGAGGAGGAGGACCAGGCCGAGGGCCGAGAGCATCTCCAGGTCGTGCGGGTCGGAGACCAGCACGATGCCGGGTGTGTGGGGGCCGAGCAGGATCCCGGCCAGGATGAAGAGGGGGATCGTCGGCAGGCCGATGCGGCCGCCGAGGCGGGCGAGGAGGGCGGCGGCGAGGAAGGCCCCGCCCATGGCGATGAGGGTGTCTGCGTGTCCGATGGGCTCGTCCTCGTCTGTGGTCACGGACAGGGGGAGGACGCCTCGCCGGGGTGTCGACGGGTGGTCGACGAGCGGTGTGCACGGGGTGGCGGCGAGGCGTCATGAGAGCGTCAAGAGGGCGTCAAATAACCGTCAAGGAACCGTCAGTAATTAGAATAGCAAATAATTGATGAGCGCAAGTAACTCGCCCGGGAAGGGGATCCGGGGGGACTGCCCCCCGCGTCGCCGGTGGGGTTGTCCCCACCCCGGTCCGCCAGGGAGCGCCATGGCCCCCCGCACCCTCCGATCCGTAGCGTCAACGGCGTTGACCTGCACAGTTGGCAAGACGGAGGAACACGATGGGGCTGCGGCGCGGCAAGAGGCGAGACGCCGGGGGTACCGACCCGGCACGAGGGGCCGCCGCCGTCGAACTGCACGGCGTCCGCCGTCAGTACGGCAGGGGCAGAAGCGCGGTCCACGCCCTGCGCGGGATCGACCTGGTGCTCCCGCACGGCAGCTTCACCGCCGTCATGGGCCCGTCGGGCTCCGGGAAGTCGACGTTCCTCCAGTGCGCGGCGGGCCTCGACCGGCCGACCGCCGGATCGGTACGCCTCGGCGGCACCGAGCTGACGGGCCTGAAGGAGAACGAGCTGACCGTCCTGAGGCGCACCCGGCTGGGCTTCGTCTTCCAGGCGTTCAACCTGCTCCCGTCGCTGACGGTCGAGGAGAACGTGCTGCTGCCGATGCGGCTCGCGGGCGAGCGGCCCGACCGGCGGCGGGCGGCCGACGTCCTCGGCCGGGTCGGCCTCGGCGACAAGGGCGGGCGCAGACCCGCCGAACTCTCCGGCGGCCAGCAGCAGCGGGTGGCGCTCGCGCGGGCCCTGGTGACCCGGCCGGACGTGGTCTTCGCCGACGAACCCACCGGCGCCCTGGACTCCACCACCGCAGGCGAGGTGCTGGCGCTGCTGCGGTCCGCCGTGGACTCCCTCGGCGCGACCGTCGTCATGGTCACCCACGACCCGGTGGCCGCGGCCTGGGCGGACCGGGTCCTCTTCCTCGCGGACGGCGCCATCGCCGACCGCGTCGAAGGCGCCGACCCGGCCCGGATCGCCGACCGGATGCGCTCGCTGACCGCGCCCCGGACCCTCGCGGGGGCGGCGCTGTGATGTTCCGTACGAACGGACTGGCCCGCGCGGCCCTGCGGTTCAAGCCCTCGGCCTTCGCCGGGACCTTCGTCGGCCTGCTGCTCACGGCGGCCATCGTCGCCGCCTGCGGCATCATGCTGGAAAGCGGACTGCGTGCCTTTGTGCCGCCGCAGCGGTACGCCGGGGCGCCCGTCGTCGTCGCGGCCGACCAGCGGGCCCACCTCCGGGTGGACAACGGCGAGGACGGGTACGACGCGTACACGGAGCTGCCCGACCGGGCCCGGCTCGACCGGTCGCTGGTCGCGAAGGCGGCGGCCGTGGACGGCGTCGCCAGGGCCGTCCCCGACATCGCCTTCCCCGTACGCGGGGAGCGGGGCGGGGCGACCGGCCACGGATGGGCCTCGACCGCCTTCACCGGGACGAAGCTCGCCTCCGGGGCCGCGCCCCGCACGGGCGAGGTCGTCGTGGCCGCCGGCGGGACCCGTGCGGGGGAGCGGATCACCCTGGAGACCCCCGGCGGGAAGCGGGAGTTCCGGGTCTCCGGGACCGCCGCCGGGGAGCGGGGCGCCGTCTGGTTCGCCGACGCCGACGCGCGGGCCCTCTCCGGACACCCGGCGAAGATCGACGCGATCGCCGTCCTGCCGGAGCCGGGCACGGCGGCGGCGACGGTGGCCGACCGGCTCACCGGGGTCTTCGGCAGCGGACACGACCTGCCCAAGGTCCACACCGGGGACGGCCGGGGCGGCGTCGAGGACCGGTCCCTGGCAGCGGCCCGGGAGACCCTCATCGGCATCGGCGGCTCCTTCGGCGGCATCGCCGCCCTCGTCGCCGTCTTCACCGCCGCGGGCACGGTCGCGCTCTCCGTGGGGCTGCGGCGGCGCGAGTTCGCGCTGCTGCGGGCGATCGGCGCGACCCCGCGCCAGATCCGGCGCTCCATCGCGACCGAGGCGCTGCTGATCGCCCCGGCGGCGGGCGCACTCGGCTGCGTACCCGCGATGGCGCTGGCGTCCTGGTGGTTCGGGCAGCTCCGGGACCGGGGCGCCATCCCCGCCGCCGTGGAACTCCACATCGGCTGGCTGCCGCCGGCCGTCGCGATCGGCGCCGTCGTCCTCACCGCACTCGGCGCCGGCTTCATGGCCGCCCGCAAGCCGTCCCGGATCCGGCCAGGACAGGCGCTCGCCGACGCGGCGGTGGAACGGGTCGGCTTCGGCCTGATCCGTACCCCCCTCGGCATCGCGGCCGTCGTCGGCGGCACCGTGCTCGCCGGGATCGCGGCCCGGACCGGCGGCGACGACGCCGCCAACGCCGCACTCGGCGTGGTCATGGCCTTCATGCTGGCGGTGGCCCTGCTCGGCCCGCAGATCGCCCGGGCCTGCGCGGCCCTCTTCGGACTGCCCCTGCGGGCGGCGGGCCCGGCGGCGTCCCTGGCCGCCGCCAACTCCCGCAGCAACGCCCGCCGGCTCGCCTCCGCGATCACCCCGATCGTGCTGGCGACGGCGTTCTCCTCCGTACTGCTCTTCCTGCACACCAGCACCGACCGGGCGGCCGAACGGCAGCAGCGCGCCGGCATCACCGCCGACCACGTCGTCAGCGGCACCGGCGGCACCCTTCCGGTGGACGCGGCCGAACGCGCGGCGAAGCTGCCCGGGGTACGGGCCGCCGTCTCCGTGCTCCCCGCCACCGTCCTGCTCCACTCCCACAGCGGCCCCGACGCCTCCCTGCTCAGGGCCAGCGCACAGGGCATCGACGGCCGGAGTACCGACCTGGAACAGGTCCAGGACCCCGACGTCCGCGAGGGCTCACTGCGGAGCCTCGGACCCGGCAAGGTCGCCCTCGCCGAAACGGTCGCCGAATCCGCCGGAGTCACCGTCGGCGAACGCCTCACCTTCCGGCTCCCCGACGGAACGAAGTCCTCCGCCGACGTGATCGCGCTCTACAGCCGGGGCCTCGGCCTCGCCGAAGTCACCCTGCCCGCCACCGCCCTGCGGGCGCACCTGTCGACCCCGTACCCGGCGACCGTCCTCGTCCGGGCGGACGCGGAGGCGGCCCGCGGACTCGCGGCACTGGGCACCGTCCAGGACCCCGCGGACTTCGCGACCGCATCCACCCCGGACCGCGAACTGAACGCCTGGGCCAACCGCACCATGGCGGCGATCCTCGGCGGCTTCGCGGCGGTCGCCGCGGCCAACACCCTGGTGATGACGGTCCTCGACCGCCGCCGCGAACTGGGCATGCTGCGGCTGGTCGGCTCCACCCGGCGCCAGGTACTGGGCATGATCCGCTGGGAAGCGCTGCTGGTGACGGTGGCGGGAGTCGCCCTGGGCACGGCGATCGCGCTCGCCACACTCATCCCGATGGTGAAGGCCATGACCGGCGGATCCCCGTACATCCCGCCGGAGCTGTACGGGTCGCTGGTACTCGCGGTCATCGCCCTGGGGGTGGCGTCGGCGGTGCTCCCGGCGCGGGCGGCGACCAGATAATTTGCAGGCTCGGTTCGCCTCCGGGGCGCTGGAGCGAGTGTCGACGGTCGATCGTGCTCTGGTCCTCGTTCCTCGGACCTTCCGCGCGTTCTCCCTTTCGACACCCGCGGCGCCCCTTCGGCTCACTCGCACGGAGGGCAAGGCAAAGAAGGGCGGAGGCGGTCGCCCGGTGCGGGTGTTCCCCTGCGGCTCACTCGCGACGGCCCAAGGCAAAGAGGCAGAGGCGGGCGTCCGGTACGGGTGCTCCCCGCGGCTCACTCGGACGGGGCCGAGGTCACGGGGCCGAGGCGGGCGTCCGGTACGGGCACGGCGCTTCAGGTCATTCGCACGGGGCGGCCACGGCGGAGGCCCCGGTCCCGGTCCCGGCGGATCAGGCGTCGCGGGTGATGATCAGGAGCGCCCGGTCGTCGTTGACGTCCTTGGCGACCGCCTCGATCAGATGCCAGGCCGCCCCGGCGAACCCGGCGGGCACATAGCGGTCGGCCTCGCCGGTGAGGCGGTCCATGCCCTCGCTGATATCGCGGTCGGGCGACTCGACCAGGCCGTCGGTGAAGAGCATCAGCACATCGCCGGGGCGCAGCGCCCCCTTGACCGGGTCGAACTGGGCGCCGTCGTACACCCCGAGCAGCGGCCCCTCGGCGCTCTTCTCCTCCCAGCGGCCGGTGCCGGCGCTGAGCTGAAGGGCGGGCAGGTGCCCCGCGGAGAGGAGTTCGTAGTCCCCGGACTCCAGGTCGAGGACGAGATGGATCGAGGTCGCGAAGCCCTCGTCCCAGTCCTGGCGGAGCAGATAGCCGTTGGCGGCGGGCAGGAAGCCGTGCGGGGGCAGCGATCCGAGCAGTCCGCCGAAGGCGCCCGACAGCAGCAGCGCCCGGGACGCGGCGTCCATGCCCTTGCCGGAGACGTCCGTGAGGACGACTTCCAGGGTGCGGCCGCCGTGGGTGCGGGCGGCGACCACGAAGTCGCCGGAGAAGGACTGGCCGCCGGCGGGACGCAGGGCCATCTCCTGGTGCCAGCCCTTGGGCAGCGGGGGCAGGGCGCTCTGGACGCGGATGCGTTCGCGCAGGTCGAAGAGCATGGTGCCGCCGCGCCGCCAGGGCACGCCGACCCGGGCCCGGAACTGGGCGATCAGGAGTCCGAAGAAGCCGCAGGCGGCGACGGTGAGGACGGTGCCGGGGGTGACCCGGCCGGGGCCGCTGGTGTAGGGGCCGAGGGCGACCGTCTCCACGATCAGCCCGGCGGCGCAGGTGGCGTAGAGGCCGAGCAGGCTGGCCGGGCGGAGCACCAGCGCGCCCGCCACGATGGGCAGGACGAGCGCGGACGGTGAGATCCACTCGGGGATGACGATCGTGCCGAAGGTGAGGGCGGGTACGGTCAGCAGCAGCCCGGCGAGGGCGATGGTGTCGGAGCCGTCGCCCCGGAAGTAGTCGACGGCGGACTTGCGCAGGGCGACGCGCGCCCGGTGCACCGCCTTCCGCCACCGTGCCTTGATCGAATCGACTCCGCCATGACCCATTGTCGTGTGACCTTATCGATCCATCGCCCTTTCGTGCAGAGGGACCCCTGTGCCGCCCCGTTCAAAAAGGGATCGCTGTATCGACGTATCGACTGGTAGCCATGGCATATGACAAGCGATCTGCGTCCGCTCGCCCCGCAGGACTGGGAGCCCTGGTACGAGGCCCTGCGCCTGGCGTACGGAGGGGCGCCGGTGCCACCCGAACGGCGGGCCCTGCGGGCGGCCGTGGCGGAGTACGACCGGGCGCTCGGGATATGGGACGGCGGGGAGTGCGTCGCCACCGCCCTCTCCTACTCCTTCCGGATGGCGGTGCCGGGGACCGCGCGGGAAGGTGCGCGGGAGGGGACGGCCGGCGGCGGTACGGAGCCGGGCGCCGGTTTCGTGCCCACCGCCGCCGTGAGCATGATCGGCGTGCTCCCCACCCACCGGCGGCGCGGACTGCTCACCGCGCTCATGCGCCGCCAGCTCGACGACATCCGGGAGCGGGGTGAACCGCTCGCCGCCCTCACCGCGTCCGAGCCCGCGATCTACGGCCGGTACGGGTACGGGATCGCGAGCCGCCAGCTCTCCCTGGAGATCGACACCGCGCGGGCCGGGCTCACCGCCCCGCCCGGCGGGGCCGGGATCCGGCTGCGGCCGGCGGACCCGGCCGCGGCGGCCCCCGCGTGCGCGGCCGTCCGCGACCGGCTCGCCCCCCGGCGCCCCGGGGCCACCCTGCGGCCCGCCGCCTGGGAGCCCTGGCCGCTGCACGATCCGGCCACCGAACGCGGCGGCGGCTCGGAGCTTCGCTGCGTGCTCGCCGAACGGGACGGCGCGGTCACCGGCCACGCCCTCTTCCACGTCCGCCCGGAGTGGCAGCACACGGGCCCCACCGGCACCGTGGTCCTGCGGGAACTGGAGGCGCTGGACCCCGCGTCGGTCGGTGCGCTGTGGCACTTCGTCCTCGGGATCGACCTGACAACGACGGTGCAGGCCTTCAACCGGCCGCCCGACGAGCCGCTGCTCCATCTGGTGGCCGACCCGCGCCGGCTGTCCCCCCGGCTCCGGGACGGGCTGCATCTGCGGCTGGTGGACGTGGGCGCCGCCCTCGCCGCCCGGACCTACCGGGTCCCGGTGGACGCCGTACTGGAGGTGACGGACCCCTTCTGCCCCTGGAACACGGGCCGCTGGCGGCTCAGCGGCGACAGCGGGGGCGCGGTGTGCGCGCCGACGCGGGATGCCGCCGATGTGTCGCTGTCCGTCCGCGAGCTGGCCGCCGCCTATCTCGGCGGGACGCCGCTGCGGGAACTCGCGGGGGCCGGGCTGGTCCGGGAGGTCTCCGGCGGCACGGCCCTCGCCTGCCTCTCCACCGCGTTCGGCGGCGGGACTCCCCCGTGGCTTGCGTACACCTTCTGACGAACCGTCCCCTCACCGCCGGAGGGGCCGAAATCCTGTTCGGCAGGACACCCCTTGTGCTGGTAGGGATGGAATATGACCACTGAGATGCGCGTGCTTCGACCCTCCGAGTGGAACGAGTGGTTCGAGGCTCTGGGGCTGGCCTTCGGCGGCGGTGCGATGCCCGCCGCGAAGCGGGATCTGTACCGGGAGGTGACCCACGTCGACCGCTCCCTCGCCGTCTGGGACGGCACGGAGCCGGTGGGCAGCGCGAGTTCCTTCCCCTTCTCGATCACCGTGCCCGGCGGCGGACTCGTGCGCGCGGCGGGCGTCACGATGGTCGGCGTCGCCTCGACCCACCGCCGGCGCGGCATCCTCACCTCGATGATGCGCCGCCAGCTCGACGACGTCCGCGCGTGGGGCGAACCGGTGGCGGCGCTGTACGCGTCCGAGCCCGGCATCTACGGCCGGTTCGGCTACGACACCGCGAGCCATCTGATCCGGGCGGAGATCGACACGGACCGGGTGGGGCTGACCCTGCCCGAGGGCACCGACGCGGTGCGGATCCGCCGGGTCCGGGACGCCGGCGCCGCGCTCGCGGCCTTCGAGGAGGTCTACGCCGCGCAGGTCCCGGCCCGGCCCGGGATGATCGCCCGGCTCCCCCACTGGGACCGGCTCGGCGCCGTGGACCCGGTCGAGGACCGCGCCGGCGCCTCCGAGCTGCTGAGCGTCGTGGCCGAACGGGACGGGCGGGTCACCGGCTGCGTCCGCTACCGGACCCGCGCGGACTGGACCGACTCGGTGCCCCAGGGCCGGGTGGAGGTGCGGGACCTGTTCGCCCACGACCCGGCGTCGTACGCGGCGCTGCTGCGGCACCTGTGGGGCATCGACCTCACCTCGACCGTACAGATGGAGAACCGCCCGGTGGACGACCCGTGGCAGCTGTTGGTCTCCGACATCCGGCGCTGCCGGGTCCGGGTCGTCGACTCGCTCCATGTGCGGCTGGTGGATGTGGGCGCCGCGCTGGCGGCGCGCTCCTACGCCACCCCCGTGGACGTGGTGCTGGAGGTGTCGGACCCGTTCTGCCCCTGGAACACGGGCCGCTGGCGGCTCAGCGGCGACACCAAAGGGGCGGCCTGCGCACCGACGCGGGACGCCGCCGATCTGTCGCTGTCCGTCCGCGAGCTGGCCGCCGCCTATCTCGGCGGGACCCGGCTGGGCACGCTCGCGGCGGCGGGCCGGGTGCGCGAGCTGCGCGAGGGCGCCCTCGCCGACGCGGACGCGGCGTTCACGAGCGGCGCGGCGCCGTGGGGGCCGCACATGTTCTGACGGGCCCGCCGCCGTCAGCCGGGGCCGCCCGGGAGGTCGCGGGCGGCCCCGGGCCCGGCCGGGACACCGGTCCGGCGGAGCAGGACACGCGCGGCCCGCCCGACGGTGACGGCGCCCCGGACCTCGGGCACCGCGGGTTCCCGTACATCGCCGGGTGCCTCAGCGGCGCTGGCACTCCGGGCACCAGAAGAGGTTGCGGGCCGCCAGCTCCGCCGTCCGCACCTCGCTGCCGCAGATGTGGCACGGCTGGAGCGTGCGCCGGTACACGTACACCTCGCCGCCGTGGTCGTCCACGCGCGGCGGGCGGCCCATCGCCTCGGGCAGGTGCGCCGGCCGGACGGTGTCGATGCGGTTGTTCCGTACGCCCTCGCGCATCAGCTCCACGAGATCCGCCCAGATCGCGTCCCACTCGGCACGGGTGACGTCCCGGCCCGCGCGGTACGGGTCGATGCCCTGCCGGAACAGCACCTCGGCGCGGTAGACGTTGCCCACGCCCGCGATGATCTTCTGGTCGAGCAGCAGGGCGGCGATCGTGGTGCGGGAGCGCGCTATCCGCTCCCGGGCGCGCTCGGGGTCGTCGTCCGGGCGCAGCGGGTCGGGTCCCAGCCGGTCGTGGATCGCGGCCTTCTCGCCGTCGGTGATCAGGGCGCAGGTGGTGGGCCCGCGCAGATCGACATGGGCGCCGGGGCCGGTGATCCGCATCCGTACGGTGGCGGTGGGCGGCGGCGCGGGGGTGGGACCGAAGTCCACCTTGCCGAAGAGTCCGAGGTGGACATGGACCCAGCCGAGGGCGCCGAAGCCGAGGAAGAGGTGTTTGCCGTGGGCCTCGGCCCCGGTCATGACCTGACCGTCGAGGAGGGCGGCGGAGTCGAAGAACTTGCCCTGGGGACTGCTGACCCGCACCGGATGTTCCAGGAAGCGGGCGCGGTGGTCCTCGGCGAGGCGGTGGATCGTATGCCCTTCGGGCACGGCGGCGGCTCCAGGAAACGGGTCGGCCGGGTCGTCTCCGATCGGGCCGGGTCGCATTCGGGGCGGGGCCGCGAGGGCGGCCCCGCACACGGACGGGGGATCAGCCCTGGGGGTGGTGGGCCGGGATCGGGGGCAGCTCGCCGGTGTTCTCGTACGCGGTGAGCATCTCGATGCGGCGGGTGTGCCGCTCCTCGCCCGAGTACGGCGTGTTCAGGAAGATCTCCACGAACTTCGTGGACTCCTCCAGGGTGTGCATCCGGCCGCCGACGGCGATGACGTTGGCGTTGTTGTGCTCACGGCCGAGGGCCGCCGTCTGCTCGCTCCAGGCCAGCGCCGCGCGTACGCCCTTGACCTTGTTGGCGGCGATCTGCTCGCCGTTGCCGGAGCCGCCGATCACGATGCCGAGGCTCTCCGGGTCGGCGGCGGTCCGCTCGGCCGCGCGGAGGCAGAACGGCGGGTAGTCGTCCTGGGCGTCGTAGATGTGGGGACCGCAGTCGACGGGCTCGTGGCCGTGGGCCGTCAGCCATTCGACGAGGTGGTTCTTGAGTTCATAGCCGGCATGGTCGGAACCGAGGTACACACGCATGTTCCGAGTGTGGCACGGGAGCGGCCGGGTATCAGTCAGCGGGGTCGGGCCCCCGCGGGCCCCGGCCGAGACCCTTTTCGAAACCTCCTTCGCGAACAGCGCCGTTCCCGACCTAAGGAATCCCCCATGACATCCCAGGACACCCTGTCGAAGGAAGGCGGGCAGCCCGATGAACCCGGCAAGCCGCAGCCGGACGGGCCGAGCGGTGATCATCTGCGGGCCGGGCTGAAGAACCGCCATCTCTCCATGATCGCGATCGGCGGGGTGATCGGCGCGGGGCTCTTCGTGGGCTCCGCGTCCGGTATCCGGGCCGCCGGGCCCGCCATTCTGATCTCGTACGCGCTGGTCGGCGTGATGGTCGTCCTGGTGATGCGGATGCTGGGCGAGATGGCGGCGGCCCATCCGGCGTCGGGTTCGTTCTCCGAGTACGCGGACCGGGCGCTGGGCCGCTGGGCCGGTTTCTCGATCGGCTGGCTCTACTGGTTCTTCTGGGTCGTCGTCCTCGCGGTGGAGGCGACGGCGGGCGCGGTGATCCTGGAGGGCTGGATCCCGGCGGTGCCGCAGTGGGCCTGGGCGCTGATCGTGATGGTGGTCCTGACCGGGACGAATCTGGTCTCGGTGGGATCTTTCGGAGAGTTCGAGTTCTGGTTCGCCGGGGTGAAGGTGGTGGCGATCGCCGCCTTCATCGCGATCGGTCTGCTCGCCGCCTTCGGGCTGCTGCCGGGCTCCGACAACCCGGGGGCCGGGTTCGCCCACCTCACCGACACCGGCGGCTTCTTCCCCGAGGGGTACGGCGCGATCCTCACCGGGGTGCTGATGGTGGTCTTCTCCTTCATGGGGAGCGAGATCGTGACGCTGGCGGCGGGCGAGTCGCCGGATCCGCAGCGGGCGGTGACCCGGGCGACCAACAGCGTGATCTGGCGGATCGCGGTCTTCTATCTGGGCTCGATCCTCGTGGTGCTCCTCCTGCTGCCGTGGAACGACCCCGCGATCACCGAGGACGGCTCCTATGTGGCCGCGCTCGAATCCATCGGCATCCCGCACGCCGGCCAGATCATGAACGTGGTGGTCCTGACGGCCGTGCTCTCCTGTCTGAACTCGGGGCTCTACACGGCGTCCCGGATGGCCTTCTCGCTGGGCCGCAGGGGCGACGCGCCGGGGGCCTTCGCCCGGACGGACGGGCGCGGGGTGCCCCGGGCGGCGATCCTGGCGTCGGTGCTCTTCGGCTTCGTCGCCGTCTTCTTCAACTACCGCTGGCCGGACACGGTCTTCGCCTTCCTCCTCAACTCCTCCGGCGCGGTCGCCCTCTTCGTCTGGCTGGTGATCTGCTGTACGCAGCTGCGGATGCGCGGGATCACGGAGCGGGAGGCGCCCGAGCGGCTGGTGGTGCGGATGTGGCTCTTCCCCTGGCTGACCCGGGCGACGATCGGCATGATCGTCTTCGTTCTCGTCTATATGGTCTTCGACGACGCCGCGCGGGAGCAGGTGCTGCTGTCACTGCTGGTGGCGGGCGTGGTGGTGACGATCGCGGTGGTACGGGAACGGGCGCGGGCGCGGCGGGCGCCGAGGACGCGGTAGCCCCCGGTACGTACGCGGGAGACGCCGCAGACCTCCGGTGCGTACGGAGCCCTCCGGTGCGTACGGGAGAGGGGGCCGCACCCGTCCGGGCGCGGCCCCCTCGTGTCACCTCGGTCGCCGGTGGCGGGTCAGCCCTTGCGGCCGGCCAGCTTCCAGGCGGTGGGCAGGAGGCCCATCGCCAGCGCGGCCTTGACCGCGTCCCCGATCAGGAACGGGGTGAGGCCCGCGGCCACGGCCTGGGAGAACGTCATCCCGGTGGCGAGGGCCAGATAGGGGACGCCGACCGCGTAGATGATCGCGGAGCCCAGCGCCATCGCGCCCGCCGTCCGCCAGACGGAGCGGTCGGCCCCGCGGCGGGCCAGCGCGCCGACGGCGGTGGAGGCCAGCAGCATGCCGAGGATGTAGCCGAAGGACGGCATCCCCCAGCCGGAGGTTCCCTCCGCGAACCACGGCATGCCCGCCATGCCGGCGAGGGCGTAGAGCGCGAGGGAGAGGAAGCCGCGGCGGGCCCCGAGGGCGGTGCCCACCAGGAGCGCGGCGAAGGTCTGGCCGGAGACCGGGACCGGGGAGCCGGGCACGGGGACCGCGATCTGGGCGGCGAGGCCGGTGAGGAGCGCGCCGCCGGCGACCAGGGCGAGGTCGCGGGTGCGGGACGCGGGGAGCAGGTCGGCGAGGACCGCGCCCGGGCGGGAGAGGACAGTGGCAGTGCTCATCGAGGACTCCGCGGCGGCGAGGGGGCAGGTCAGGGATGTACCGCGGCGCGGGGGCGAGCAAGGCGCATGCGGTGTACATCCATGGAGGACACAGCGACCGTAGCCCCGGGGCCCGGGGGCGCACCATCGCGCCAGGGACAAAGGCCGGGGCGGGGTGTTCATGGAGATCGCACAAACGTCGCGGATCATGCGTCCGGCGAGGTGACGTCCGTCACGGGATCGCCCTTCGGCAGGCCTGTAGAGTTCTCACAAACTCTGCTGGGGGCGCCGACCGCCTTGGCTTCGTTACCGGTGGTGTACTTCGGGTAACGCTTGTGATCGTTTCATGGACATCCGTTGCCCTGGGATCAGCGCTCATGCTCAGTTGGAGCCACCCGCTCACCCTCCGCCAGACGAACAGGGCACCCCATGTCCAAGACTTCCGCGCCCCCGCCGGTCGGGCTCCCCGCCGACGGCGGCTCCGGCGCGCCGGGCCTCTCGCACGGCCTGAAACAGCGCCATCTGTCGATGATCGCCCTCGGTGGCGTCATCGGCGCCGGGCTCTTCGTCGGGTCCGGCGCCGGCATCGCCCAGGCGGGTCCCTCGATCATCATCGCGTACACGATCTCCGGCCTGCTGGTCATGCTGGTGATGCGGATGCTCGGCGAGATGTCGGCGGCGAACCCGGCGTCGGGCACCTTCTCCGTCCACGCGGAGCGGGCCATCGGCCCCTGGGCCGGCTTCGCCACCGGGTGGATCTTCTGGTTCCTGCTCTGCGTCGTGGTCGGCCTGGAGGGGATCGGCGCGGCGAAGATCATGTCGGGGTGGCTGCCGGGGACGCCCGAGTGGATGTGGGTCGCGATCTTCACGGCGGTCTTCACCACGGCCAATCTGGCGGCCGTGAAGAACTTCGGCGAGTTCGAGTTCTGGTTCGCCGCGCTGAAGATCCTCGCGATCGTCGCCTTCCTGGGGATCGGGCTGCTCGCGATCACCGGGGTGCTGCCGGACACGGACGCCCCCGGTCTCACCAATCTCACCGGCGAGGGCGGCTTCCTCCCGAACGGCACCGAGGGGCTGATCTTCGGCCTGCTCGCCTCGCTCTTCGCGTACGGCGGCCTGGAGACGGTGACGATCGCCGCCGCCGAGTCCGAGCACCCGGTGCAGGGGGTGGCCCGCGCGGTGCGCACCGCGATGTGGCGGATCGCGATCTTCTACATCGGCTCGATGGCCGTCGTCGTCGCGCTGGTCCCGTGGAACGACCCCGATGTCGTCGAGCAGGGCCCGTACGTCGCCACCCTGGACCATCTGGGCATCCCGGCGGCCGGCGAGATCATGAACGTGGTCATCTTCGTGGCCCTGCTGTCCGCGATGAACGCCAACATCTACTCGGCCTCCCGGATGTCCCGCTCCCTGGTCGCCCGGGGACAGGGCCCGGCGGTGCTGGGGCGCACCCGCAACGGGGTGCCCTGGGTGGCGGTGGTGGTCTCCTCCGCCTTCGGCTTCCTCTGTGTGCTGCTCAGCTACTGGCGGCCGGACGACGTCTTCATGTGGCTGCTGAACATGATCGGCGCGGTCATCCTGGTCGTCTGGTTCTTCGTCGCCGTCTCACAGCTGATCCTGCGCCGCCGCACGGAGCGGGAGGCGCCCGAGCGGCTGGTGGTGCGGATGTGGCGGTACCCCGGGCTGACGTACGTGGCGCTGGCCGCCATGGTGACGGTCTTCGTCCTGATGGCCCGCGAGCCGGAGACGCGGACCCAGCTCTACTACTCGGGCGCGCTGACGCTGACGCTCTGCCTGGTGGGGTACGCCCGCCAGCGCCTGGCGGCGGGCCGCGCGGCCGCGGCGCCCGCGAAGGACGCCTGAGGACTGCCGGGGCCGGCAGGACCGCCGCCGGGAGCGCGCCTCTGAGCCGTACCGTCCCCACCCCTTGCCCCCTGTGCCTGTCAGGGGCGGGATTCCGTCATGCGCAAGATCATCCGGTGGCGGGAGTTGCGTCCGCCGGGAGGTTGAGGGAGAGCAGCGCCGTGGTGGGGCGGCCCGGTGGGGTCGGGGCGGGGGTGAGGCGGAGTTCGGAGACGGCCGCGTTGCGCAGGCGGGGGAAGACGCGGCGGTACTCGGCGAGCGGGATGCCGAGGAGTTCGCACAGGACCAGCCGGAGCAGGGTGTTGTGGGCGACGACCAGGACCCGTTCGCCGTCGTGGGCGGCGGCGATACGGGTCAGGGCGGCGGCGCCCCGGGCGGCGGCGGCGCGGGGGTCCTCCGCGCCCGGGAAGGGGTGGGCGGCCGGGTCGCGGGTGAAGGCGGCGGCGCCCTCGGGGGACTCGGCCGCGTACTCCGCGAGGGTGCGGCCCTCCACCGTGCCGAAGTCGCACTCGCGCAGCTCGTGGTCGCGGTGCGGGGTGAGGCCGAGGGCGGCGCAGACGGGGGCGGCGGTCTCGATGGCGCGGGAGACCGTGGACGTCCAGACCGCGTCCGGCGGCGGGGCCTGGCGCACGGCCCACGCGGCGAGCCGGCCGGCCTGGGCGCGGCCCTCCGGGGTGAGGGCGACGTCGCTGATCCCGGCGTAGCGGTTCTCGGCGTGCCAGACGGTCTGGCCGTGCCGGGCCAGCAGCAGGGTGGCGGTCATGATCGATACACCTGGGAGTCGGCGCGGGTCCGCGCGTGGGCGGCGGTCGGGGCGGGCAGCCAGGCGCGGCGTTCCAACTCGTCCACCAGGGTGAGGTAGGGCTCGGTGAACCGGCCGTGGCCCTCGGGGCGGACGGTCTCCCGGATCCGGACCATACGCGCCGCCGCCTCGGCGAGCGTGGGCGCGGCGCCGGTGCCCAGGGCGGCGAGGACGGCCATGCCGAGGGCGGGTTCGCTGACGGCCGGGATACGGACCTCCCGGCCCAGCACCTCGGCGCGCAGCCGGGTCCAGTAGGCGCTGCGGACCGCTCCGCCGGTGAAGGTGAGCGGCCCGTCGGCGGCGGCGCCGATGAGGTCGAGGTGGTCCAGGCAGAGGCGTTCCACGAAGGCGACGCCCTGGAGGAGGGCGGCCCAGTGGTCGGCGGCGGAGGCGGGGGTGCCCAGGAGGAAGGCGGTGGCGTCCGGCGCGGCGAAGGGGAAGCGTTCGCCCCGGCCGCCGAGGGGGTAGGCCACCGCCCCCGCCGGTTCGTGGGCGCGGGCCCCCTCGTCCAGGGCGGCGGGGTCGGCGCCGGGGAAGGCGGCGGTCAGCGCCCCGCCGCCGGTGTTGGACGCGCCGCCGGGGAGCCAGTGGCCGTCCGGTGAGAGATGGCTGTACACGACGCCGTCGGGGTCGCGCGGCGGGGCGGTGGTGACGCCCTTGAGGACGAGGGTGGTGCCGAGGACGGAGTTCCAGGAGCCGACGGCGAGCGCGCCGGAGGCGATCTGGGCGGCGCAGCCGTCGGTCATCCCGGCGACGATCGGCGTGCCGGCGGGGAGGCCGGTCTCCTCGGCGGCGGCCCGGTCCACCTCGCCGATGAGGGTCCCGGGGCGCACCACGGCGGGCAGTCCGGGGACCGACGGGTCGCTCCAGGCGCCGCGTTCGGGGTCGTATCCGGTCTTGAGGGCATGGCTGGAATCGGTCGGCAGGACCCGGCCCGCGAGCCGGGCGGTGATCAGGTCGGCCTGGTGCAGGATCCGGCCATGTCCGTACTCCCGCTGGAGCAGCAGGGCGCGGCCGGGGCCCCGGCCGGGTGCGCGGCCGTCGTCGTACATCACGGCGGGGGTGCGGGGGCGGCCGTCGTCGTCGGCGAGGAGGACGGTGCCGGAGGTGGAGCAGACGGCGACGGCACGGGGCCGTTCCCCGCCGTCGAGGGCCTGGCGGACGGCGGTACGGACGGCCGTCCACCAGTCGGCGGGCGACTGTTCGTGGCGCGGGCCGGCCCGCCGGCCGGCGAGGGGCGCGGATCCGCCGCCGGTGATGGTGCCGTCGGCGGCGGCGAGCAGGGCGCGCACGCTCTGGGTGCCCAGGTCGATGCCCATCCACATGGCGGTTCCCTCCCGGTGGTCGGGTGTTCCTCTCAGACGTTCTCACGCCGTCCCGGGAGAAACCCCCTGCACGGAGGATTGACGCTCCCGGGTCCCTGTCTCAAGCTCAGGTGCCATGCGCGGACCCGTCGCCCGACAGCAGGCGCACACCGGGTATGTCCCCTGTCTCCTCGTTCAGGGGCCCGGCCACGACGACGATCCGCTGCGCTCCTCCTTCCCCGGGGTGCCGTGCGCCATGGCCGCGCGTCGCCCGTCCGGGGCCGCGCGGGCCGGGGAGGATCGCGTACCACCAGGAGTGACAGGCCTCGGGCCGGGACCGGGCGGCGGATGAGGGAGTGGCCCGCCGCGCGGCCCCGCGCGGGGACAACGACGACGCGGAGGAACCCTATGAAAGTCCTGGCCGCCGGCGACCATTTCGTCCGCAACTCCCTGATCTCGGCCGCGCTGCACCGCGCGCTGCCCGGTGTCCCGCTGGAGCTGACCGAGCTGACACTGCCGTGGCCGCTCACCCCCTTCGGGCCGGTGGGCGAGGTGGCCGAGGCGAGTGACGCCGAGGACGAGCTGATCAAGGCGCTGGACGGGGTGGAGGTGTGCGTCACCCAGATGGCCCCCTTCACCGAGCGGGTTCTCGACGCGTCCCCGGCGCTGCGGCTGATCGCGGTCTGCCGGGGCGGGCCGGTCAACGTCAACGCGGCGGCCGCGCGCGCCCGGGGCGTACGGGTGTGTTACGCGCCGGGCCGCAACGCCGCGTCCACGGCCGAGTTCACCGTCGGGCTGATCCTGTCGGCGCTGCGGCGGATCCCGGAGGCCCACCTCTCGCTGGCGCTGGAGGGCGACTGGGACGGCTCGTACTACACGTACGAGCACGCCGGCCTGGAGCTGGAGGACACCCCGGTGGGGCTGGTCGGGTACGGGGCCGTCGGCAGCCGGGTGGCGCGGGTGCTGAGCGCGTTCGGCGCGGAGGTGGAGGTGTACGACCCGTTTGTGCGCGGCGATGTGCACGGGATGCGGGCGAAGTCGCTGGAGGCCCTGCTGACCCGGTCGCGGGTGCTGACGCTGCACGCCCGGCTCACGCCGGAGAACGCGGGGATGATCGGGGCGCACGAGCTGGCGCTGCTGCCGCGCGGGGCGGTGGTCGTGAACGCGGCGCGCGGCGGGCTGCTGGACACGGACGCGCTCTGTGACGCGCTGGACAGCGGGCAGCTGTCGGCGGCGGCCCTCGACACCTACGCGGAGGAGCCCATTCCGGCGGGTTCGCGGCTGCTGTCGACGCCGCGTCTGGTGCTCACCCCGCATATCGCCGGCGCGTCCCGGGCGGTGGCCCACAAGGCGGCCGCGATCGCCGCCGCCGAGGTCGGCCGGTACGCGCGCGGCGAGGAACCGGCCCACGCCCTGGACTGACGCCCCGGGAGCCCCCGGACTCGTAACCCGTACGACCACGCGGGACCGGCCAGCAACGACGGGGCCGCCCCTCTCATCCGGCGAGGAGTGCTCACAGTGGCGAGATACATCGGGATCGACGCGGGGACGTCCATGGTCAAGGCGGCCGCCTTCGACGAGCGGGGGCAGGTGCTGCGGGTCGAGTCGCGGCCGGTCGCGCTCTCCCTCCAGAGCGGCCGGGCCGAACAGGACATGGACGAGGTGTACGGCGCGGTGACGGCGGTGCTGTCCGCGCTGGCGGCGGCGGTCGAGGGCCCCTTCGCGCTGATCGGGCTGACCGGCCAGGGCGACGGGGTCTGGCTGGTGGACGAGTCGGGCCGGCCGGTGCGGGCGGCGGTCTCCTGGATGGACGGGCGCGCGGGCGAACTGGTCGACGCCTGGCAGTCGGCGGGCGTGGTGGAACGGGTCTTCCGGCGGTCCGGGAGCGCCATGTTCCCCGGCTGCCCGGGACCGGTCCTCGCCTGGCTGGACCAGCACGAACCGGCCGTCCTGGACACGGCGGCGGCGGCCGTCTACTGCAAGGACATGGTGTTCCAGCGGCTGACGGGCATCCGGGCGACGGACGTGTCCGACGCGTCGATGCCGTTCCTCGACCCCCGGACCCGGACCTACGACGACGAGGTCCTCCGCGAACTGGGCCTGGCCCACCGGCGCGGGCTGCTGCCCCCGGTCAGCGACCCGATCGCGGTCGGCACCCTGGGCGCGGACTCGCCGCTCGCGGGCACCCCCGTCACCGGCGGCCCCTACGACCTGCCCGCCTGCGCGCTGGGCGCCGGGGTCACCGAGGCGGGCGACGGGCTCCTCATCGTCGGCACCTGTCTGGCGTCCCTGGTCTCGGTCCGCGAGGTCGACCTCGCCGGGGAGCCCGCCGGGCTGCACATCTCCACCGACCGGCCGGGGCACTGGCTGCGGGCCATGCCCGCGATGGTCGGCACCGCCGCGCTCGACTGGGTGCTGCGCACCACGGGCGTCTCCCACAGCGAGGTCGACGGACTCCTCGACGCGACCCCGCCCGGCTCCCGGGGGGTGCGGGTACTCCCCTACTTCGCGCCCTCCGGGGAACGCGCCCCCTTCGTGGAGCCCCGGCTGCGGGCCGAGCTGACGGGGGTGTCGCTGGAGACCACCACCGCCGATCTGGTGCGGGCCACCTGCGAGGGCATCGGCTTCGCCGCCCGGCACTGCCTGGAGGCGGCGGGGCTGACGGGATCGCTCGCGATCTGCGGCGGCGGTACGCGCTCCCCCGCCTGGATGCGGCTCTTCGCGGAGGTGCTGGGCCGGCCGCTGCGGATCGTCGAGGGCGAAGTGGGGGCCCGGGGCGCGGTGCTGGCGTCGGCGGCCCGGCAGGGCGTGGCGCTGGACGTGGCCGCGTGGACCGCGCCGACGGCCGTCGTCGAACCGGACCCGGCGCGGGCGGAGTTCTACACGAAGGCGTACGACGACCACCTCCAGCGGCTCGCGGCGGCCCGCGACCGGGCCCGCGCGACCTGACGGCATCCCTGGCCACGGCGGGTCCCGGACACCCTCCCGGGGCCCGCCGCGCGGGCTGCTCGGGAGCCGGTCCGGGGCCTTCGGCGGGGGGTGGTCCGGCCGGGGGCCTAGGACCATTGCCTGATCACCAACCGTTCCCACCTGCTGCTAACGTGCACATGCGAAGGATGCGCAATAAGCAGTCGGAGGGACCGGACCATGGCCATCTACACGCTTCCTGATCTGCCGTACGACTACACCGAGCTTGAGCCGGTCATCGACCCGCAGATCGTCGAGCTGCACCACGACAAGCACCACGCCGCGTACGTCAAGGGCGCCAACGACACCCTGGAGCAGCTGGCGGAGGCCCGCGACAAGGACCAGTGGGGGGCGATCAACGGCCTGGAGAAGAACCTCGCGTTCCACCTCTCCGGCCACATCCTCCACAGCATCTACTGGCACAACATGACCGGCGACGGCGGCGGCGAGCCGCTGGAGACGGACGGCGTGGGCGAGCTGGCCGGCGCCATCGCCGAGTCGTTCGGCTCGTTCGCCAAGTTCAAGGCGCAGCTGACCAAGGCGTCCGCCACCACCCAGGGCTCCGGCTGGGGTGTCCTGGCGTACGAGCCGGTCAGCGGCCGGCTGATCGTCGAGCAGGTCTACGACCACCAGGGCAACGTGGGCCAGGGCTCCGTGCCGATCCTGGTCTTCGACGCCTGGGAGCACGCCTTCTACCTTCAGTACAAGAACCAGAAGGTGGACTTCATCGAGGCCATGTGGAAGGTCGTCAACTGGCAGGACGTCGCCAAGCGCTACGCGCAGGCGAAGGAGCGCACGCCGCTGATCGCCCCGTGAGCAACGGGCCGCGCGCCGCTTCGGCGGCGTGCGGCCCGCAGTCGTCCTGCTCGTGATCGTCTTCTCACCCTTCACGGCGGACGGACAGAGGGAAGGACCCCCGCGAGGACATGACTCGCGGGGGTCCTTTCTGTGCCCGTGACCCGCGCGGACGGGGGGTCAGGCCGACAGGTTGGAGAAGTCCGGGCCCGCCGTCCGGGTGCGCTTGATCTCGTAGAAGCCGGGGGTCGCGGCCACCAGCAGCGTGCCGTCCCACAGCTTCGCCGCCGCCTCGCCGGTGGGCGCGGGCGTGACCACCGGGCCGAAGAACGCGATCTGCTCGCCGTCGGCGCCCGGCACCGCGATGACGGGCGTGCCCACCTCCTGGCCGACCTTGTCGATGCCCTCCGCGTGGGAGGCCCGCAGCTCGGTGTCGTACGTGTCCCGGTCGGCGTACTCGATCAGCCCGGCCGGCAGGCCCACCTCCTGGAGCGCCCCGGCGATCGCCTCCCGGGTGGGGCCCTCGTCCCGGTTGTGGATACGGGTCCCGAGCGCCGTGTACAGGGAGCCCAGCACCTCCTCGCCGTGCTCCTGCGCGGCGGCCACGACCACCCGGACGGGGCCCCAGGCGTCCTTGAGCTTCTCCCGGTACTCCTCCGGCAGCTCGTCCAGTTTGTCCTCATTGAGCACGGCGAGGCTCATCACATGCCAGCGGACCTCGATGTCGCGGACCTTCTCCACCTCCAGGACCCAGCGGGAGGTCATCCACGCCCAGGGGCACAGCGGGTCGAACCAGAAGTCAACGGGGGTCTTGCCGTTCTCGGACATCTCACTCCTCATCACCCGGCCACGGCCGGGCCCGACAGCTGTGTCGGTCACCACAACAGCACCGGTCACGGGCCGATTCCCGGATTCCCGGGTGGGTGCCCTTTCCGGGACTCCCATGGGAGTATCGGGGCGTTTGTCGCTTCTGCTGGGGCGGTACCGACCGCGCAGCTGTACGAGATATGGATGGAGTGCCCGTGTCCGGAGAGAATCTGACCCGCGACGAGGCCCGCCTGCGGGCGGAGCTGTTGTCGGTCGACGGGTACGAGGTCGCCCTCGACCTGCGGTCGGCCGTGGGGGACGCCCCCGAGGCGGCGGACGGCGACGGGCCCCGCACCTTCCGCTCGCAGACCACGATCCGCTTCCGCTCGACGCGGCCCGGCGCCACCTCGTTCGCCGATCTGATCGCGCCCTCGGTCACGGCGGTGACGCTGAACGGCCGCGAGCTGGACCCGGCGGAGGTCTTCGACGGCTCCCGGATCGCGCTGACCGACCTGGCCGAGGAGAACGTCCTGGTCGTGGACGCGCAGTGCGCGTACAGCCGAACCGGTGAAGGCATGCACCGGTTCGTCGACCCGGAGGACGGCGAGGTCTACCTCTACACCCACTACGAGCCCGCCGACGCCCGCAGGGTCTTCGCCAACTTCGAGCAGCCGGACCTCAAGGCCCCCTTCCGCTTCGAGGTGACCGCGCCCGAGGGCTGGCAGGTCTGGAACAACAGCGCGGGCGAGCGCGGCGAGGACGGCGTCTGGCGGTTCGCCGAGACCCTGCCGATCTCCACGTACATCACCGCCGTCGTCGCCGGCCCGTACCACTACGAGACGGACGTCTACCGGCGCACCGACGAGGACGGCACGGTCCGCGAGATCCCGCTCGGCGCCCTGTGCCGCAAGAGCCTCGCCAAGCACTTCGACGCCGACGACATCTTCCTCGTCACCCGGCAGGGACTGGACTTCTTCCACGACCGGTTCGACTTCCCGTACCCCTTCGGCAAGTACGACCAGGCCTTTGTCCCCGAGTACAACATCGGTGCGATGGAGAACCCGGGCTGCGTCACCTTCCACGAGGACTTCGTCTTCCGGGGCCGGGTCACCCAGGCGTCCTACGAGCGCCGGGCCAATGTGATCCTGCACGAGATGGCCCATATGTGGTTCGGCGACCTCGTCACCATGGTGTGGTGGGACGACCTGTGGCTGAAGGAGTCCTTCGCCGACTTCATGGGCTCGTACGCGATGGTCGGCGCGACCCGCTTCGACAACGGCTGGATCACCTTCGCCAACAACCGCAAGGCGTGGGCGTACCGGGCCGACCAGCTGCCGTCCACGCACCCGGTCACCGCCGACATCCGCGACCTCCAGGACGCCAAGCTCAACTTCGACGGCATCACCTACGCCAAGGGCGCCTCCGTCCTCAAGCAGCTCGTCGCCTACGCCGGTGAGGACGCCTTCCTGGAGGGCGCCCGCCGCTACTTCAAGCGGCACGCGTACGGGAACACGCGCCTCGCCGACCTGCTGTCGGTGCTGGAGGAGACCTCCGGCCGGGACATGGCCGCCTGGTCCCGCTCCTGGCTCCAGACCGCCGGGGTCAACTCCCTCACCCCCTCCCTGACCTGCGACGCCGAAGGCAGGGTCACCGAACTGGCCGTCGTCCAGGACGGCGACACCCTCCGGCCCCACCGGGTCGCCGTCGGGCTCTACCGGCACGAGGGCACCGCGCTGGTGCGGTACGCGCGCGCCGAGGTCGACGTCACCGGCGAGCGGACCGTGGTCGACGCGCTGGCCGGGGCGGACTGCCCGGCGCTGGTCCTCGTCAACGACGACGACCTCACCTACTGCAAGATCCGCTTCGACACGGGCTCGCTGGACACCCTCCGCGCCTCCCTGGGCGACCTCACCGACCCGCTGGCCCGGGCCCTGGCCTGGTCCGCGCTGTGGAACCTCACCCGGGACGCCCTCCTGCCCGCGCGGGACTTCATCGGTCTCGTGCTGCGGTTCGCGGGCCGCGAGAGCGACATCGGCGTCCTCCAGATGCTGCACGCCCAGGCCGCGTCGGCCCTCGCCCACTACGCCGCCCCCGCCTGGCGCGAGGAGGGCGCACGGCTGCTCGCCGAGGGCGCCCTCACCGAACTGCGGGCCGCCGAGCCCGGCAGCCAGCACCAGCTGACCTGGGCGCGGTTCTTCGCCTCCCGGGCCGGTTCCGCGCTGGAGCTGTCGCTGCTCGCGGGGCTGCTCGACGGCTCCGAGAAGATCGACGGCCTCGACGTCGACCAGGAGCTGCGGTGGGCCCTGCTGCTGCCGCTCGTGGCACACGGCCACGCCGGCGAGGACGCCGTGAGCACGGAACTCGCCCGCGACGACACCGCCGCCGGCCGGCGGCACCAGGCCCGGCTGCTCGCGGCGCGGCCGTCGGCGGCCGTCAAGGACGAGGCGTGGGCGTCCGTCGTCGAGTCCGACGCGCTCTCCAACGCGCTCGTCGGAGCGGTGATCTCCGGCTTCGTCCAGGAGGGTCAGCGCGAACTCCTGGCGCCGTACACCGAGCGGTACTTCGCCGCGATCGAACGGGTGTGGGACGAGCGCTCCATCCAGATCGGGATGGACGTCGTGGGCGGGCTCTTCCCCACGCTCCAGGGGGAGGACGCGCTGGCGGCGGCGGATGCGTGGCTGGGCGGGCACGAAGGGGCTGCGCCCGCGCTGCGGCGGATCGTCCTGGAGTGCCGTGACGACCTGGCACGGGGCCTGCGGGGCCAGCACCTGGACGCCTCAGCCTGACCCCTCGCGCTGCCCGCCTGCGGCGGTACGGACGGGATGCGCTCGCCCGGGGCCCCGGCCACCCTTGCGCTGCCCGCCCGCGCCGCTGCGGGCGGGGGGCGCTCGTCCGGGGTTCCGCCCTGCCGGGCCGTGTCGGTACGGGGTCCCGCACCCCATTTCCCCCGGCTCGGGGTACCGGTCCGCCTGTGCTGGCTTCGTGGGTGGGGGGTGCAGGGTCGCCCCCGCAGGGGATCGGCGGGAAGTCCGGCGTGCGTTGACGGTGGGCCTTCGGTCCGCCGACCCCGAGGAGGTGAGCCCGGAGGCCCCCACCAACCCGCACCACACCGTGCGCCGGGACCACCCGAACAAATCCAGCCTGTCCGGCGATTGAGGACGGACCCAGCACCCTGCCCCGCCGCACAGGCGAAAAACCCGCAGTGTGCGGGCCATCGTCGGGGACCAGTCCCCGAACCCCTGCGCCTCAATCGCCGGCGGGGCTGGTTTTTGCTCGGGTCGACGGCGAGGCGGGATTTGTGCGGGTCGACGGCGAGGCGGGTTGTGTGCGGGCCAACGTTGACGGGGCGGTTTTGTGCGGGTCAGCCCGGGACCGGGTGGTGGTGCGGGTTGGCGGGGCCTCCGGGCTCACCTCCTCGGGGTCGGCGAGCGTACTCACCAAGTTTTGTGCGGGTCGGGCTCCGCCGATCCCCTGCGGGGGCGACCCTGCACCCCCGCCCACACAGCAGGCGAAGCCGGACCGTACCCCCGGTGGGGGAAAGAAGGGTGCGGGACCCCGTACCGACACGGGTCAGGCAGGGCGGGACCCCGGACGAGCGCACCGCACACGTACCGACACGGGTCGGACAGCGCGAAGTGGGCCGATTTGTTCCGGGTGGCGGATTGGATGCGATGGCGGATCTATGCCATGGGCACATCAGGTCTTCGCCAACCCTCCCCAAACCCCTGTCCGGTACGTAAGGCTGAGCGGTCTTCCGGCACCGAATTCCGGACTGACACGCATCAACAGGTACCTTCACAACCAGGGATGCTGATGACCCTCGATTCCCCGCGCTCCATATCCGGGCGCAGACGCGCCGCCCGCGTCTCCGCCGCCGCCGCGCTGGTGACCGCGCTCGTCGCCGGCGGCGCCGTACCGGCCTTCGCCGCCGCCCCCGGCGACGACCCGTGGACCGATGGCGGCGCCAAGGCCGCGCAGACCTCCGAGAAGCTGGGCGCGGCCGACGAGGAGCTGCTCGCCCAGGCCGAGGCGGAGGGCGACAAGACCGTCACGGTCATGATCGCCACCAAGCCCGGCGAGACCGAGCAGGTCGCCCGTCAGATCGACGCCGTCGAGGGCGCGATGGTCGGCAAGACCTTCGACCGTCTCGGCTATGTCCGGGCCACGATCCCCACGAAGCGTGCGGAGTCCGCCCTGCTGGCGGCCGTCAAGCTCAGCAGCGTGCAGGGCATCGACCTGAAGCACGAGGTCAAGCGCGAGGACCCGGCCCCGGGCGGCGACCGGTCCAAGGGTGCGCGGACCGCGGCCAAGCAGGCGCAGCCGTACGCGGCGCCCGGGAAGGGCACGCCGGCGAAGAATCCGTACAACCCGTCCTTCGAGACGGGCGCGGTGGACTTTGTCAAGGAGAACCCGAAGGCCGACGGCCGGGGCATCACCATCGGCATCCTGGACTCGGGCGTCGACGTCGCCCACCCGGCGTTGCAGAAGACCACCACCGGCGAGCGCAAGATCGTCGACTCGGTGACCGCGACCGACCCGGTCATCGACGGCGACGGCACCTGGCTGCGGATGGACAGGGCCGTCAGCGGCTCGTCGTTCACCGCCGAGGGCCGCACCTGGACCGCTCCCGCGGGCGCGTTCAACCGCTTCTCCCTCTTCAAGGAGAGCGCCACCTTCGGCGGCGACATGGCGGGTGACCTCAACCGCGACGGCGACACCACCGACAGCTGGGGTGTGCTGTACGACGCGGAGACGCGCACCGCGCGGGTCGACCTGAACAACGACGGCGACTTCCGCAACGACAAGCTGATGAAGCCGTTCCGCAACGGCCACCAGATCGGCTACTTCGGCAAGGACAACCCGGCCACGCCGGTCGCCGAGCGGATCCCGTTCGTCCTGGAGGTCCGCAAGGACGTCGTGGTGAACGCGGCGGGCGCGAAGGCCGACTACGTCAACATCGGTGTCATCGAGGGCTCCCACGGCACCCACGTCGCCGGTATCACCGCCGCCAACAGCCTCTTCGGCGGCAAGATGAACGGCGCGGCGCCCGGCGCCAAGCTGGTCTCGTCGCGGGCCTGCACCTGGAGCGGCGGCTGCACCAACGTGGCCCTGACCGAGGGCGTCGCGGACCTGGTGATCAACCGGGGTGTCGACATCGTCAACATCTCCATCGGCGGTCTGCCGGCGCTGAACGACGGCAACAACGCCCGTGCGGCGATGTACAACCGTCTCATCGACCTCTACGGCGTCCAGCTGGTGATCTCCGCGGGCAACGACGGCCCCGGTGTGAACACCCTCGGCGACCCGGGCGTGGCCGACAAGGCGATCTCGGTCGGCGCGTCGATCACCAAGGAGACCTGGGCCTCCAACTACGGCTCCGCGGTCACCAAGAAGAGCGCGATGATGCCGTTCTCCTCCCGGGGCCCGCGCGAGGACGGCGGCTTCACGCCGACCCTCACCGCGCCCGGTGCGGCGATCAACACCACGCAGACCTGGTCGGCGGGCGGCCCGGTCGCCGAGTCCGGCTACCAGCTGCCCCCGGGCTACTCGATGATGCAGGGCACCTCGATGTCGTCGCCGCAGGCGGCGGGCGCGAGCGCGCTGCTGCTGTCGGCGGCGAAGCAGCGCGGGATCAAGCTGACCCCGGCGAAGCTGCGCACCGCGCTGACCTCGACCGCGAACAAGATCCCCGGTGTGAAGGCCCATGAGCAGGGCGCCGGCATGATCGACATCGTGGATGCCTGGGAGTCCGTGCGCAACGGCGTCAAGGCCCACGAGTACAGCGTCAAGGCGCCGGTGGACACCGCGATCGACGAGGCGCTGAAGACCCCCGGCTTCGGCACCGGCCTCTACGACCGCGAGGGCGGCCTCAAGGTCAACAAGGCGCGGACGTACGACATCACCATCACCCGGACCACCGGTCCGAAGGGCGCGCTGGCGCACAACCTGAGCTGGAAGTACGGCGACGGCACGTTCAAGCTGCTGAACGGCGACCGGGTGAAGCTGCCGCTGAACCAGCCGGTCACCGTCACCGTGCAGGCGAAGGCCAAGACGGCGGGCGTGCACAGCGCCATCCTCCAGGCCGACGACCCGCGCACCGAGGGCGTCGACAAGCAGATCCTGTCGACCGTGGTGGTCTCCACCCCGCTGGCGAAGCCGGGCTACACCTTCTCGGCCGCCGGCAAGGTGCAGCGCAACAGCCACACCTCCTACTTCGTCACCGTGCCCGAGGGCGCGAAGACGCTGGAGGTCGCGCTGGGCGGCCTGGCGCAGAACAGCCAGACGCGGTTCATCTCCCTGCACCCGTACGGGGTCCAGATGGAGGACAGCGCCACGATCTACTGCTACCCGAACTACAACCCGGCCAACACCTGCCGTCCGGATCTGCGCTCGTACCAGAACCCGGCGCCGGGCGTCTGGGAGATCGAGGTCGAGTCGCGCCGTACGTCGCCGCTGCTGGACAACCCGTACAAGCTGGACGTCACCGTGCTCGGCGCGGACTTCGACCCGGCCGTGCAGACCATCCCCGAGGCGAAGATCGGCACCCCGGCCCCCGTCCAGTGGACGGTGACCAACAACGGTGCCGCCGTCGACGGCAAGCTGGCCGGCGGCTCGCTGGGCTCGGCGAAGGTGGACCGTCCCACGATCCAGATGGGTGAGGTCCGCCGGACCACGACCGTCATCGGTGAGGGCGTCGAGCGTCTGGACGTCGCCATCGGCAATGTCTCCGACGCCAACGCCGACCTCGACCTGGTGGTCTTCCGCAACGGTGTCCGGGTGGGCTCCTCCGCGGACGGCGACTCGGAGGAGTCGGTCAGCCTGACCCGGCCGGCCGCCGGTACCTACACCTTCCAGGTGATCGGGTACGACGTGGCCGCGGGCGGCACCGCGTACGACTACCGCGATGTCTACTTCTCGCCCTCCCTGGGCCGGATCGACGTCCCGGGCAGTGCGGCCGTCAAGCTCGCCCACGGTGAGTCGACGCAGGTCACCGCCGAGGTCGTGGCCGCCGGTGCGGCTCCCGAGGGACGTCAGTTCTTCGGCGAGGCCCGGCTGGAGAACGCGCGCGGCACGACCGCGGGCGCGGGCAGCGCCGTGATCGAGAAGGTCACGCCGTAGCCTCCATGAGGTGAGTGGGGGGCGTCCGCCGGTCCGGCGGGCGCCCCCTTCGCCGTGGGTGAGGCCCCGGCCGGCGGGCATGAGGCGGGTCACACATTCCGCCCCTTGGACAATGGACTGGACAACCCGGCCGGGGACATACGCATGATGGGGCGGCACCCAGGCCAGTAAAATCATTACGAACAGGTACGAAGGAGACGTCCGTGAGGGTCGGAATCGTCGGAGCGACCGGTCAGGTCGGCACAGTCATGCGCAATATCCTCGCGGAGCGGAAATTCCCCGTCGAGGAGCTGCGGCTGTTCGCCTCGGCACGGTCCGCCGGGTCCACCCTCACGTGGGAGGGCCGCGAGATCACCGTCGAGGACGCCGCGACGGCCGACTTCTCCGGCCTGGACATCGCCCTCTTCTCGGCGGGCGGCGCCACCTCGCGCGCGCTGGCCGAGAAGGTCGCCGGCCAGGGCGTCGTCGTGATCGACAACTCCTCCGCCTGGCGGATGGACCCCGAGGTGCCGCTCGTCGTCTCCGAGGTCAACCCGCACGCGGTCAAGGACCGCCCCAAGGGCATCATCGCCAACCCGAACTGCACCACCATGGCCGCCATGCCGGTGCTGAAGCCGCTGGCCGCCGAGGCGGGCCTGACCGCCCTGGTCGCCACCACCTACCAGGCCGTCTCCGGCTCCGGCGTGGCCGGTGTGGCGGAGCTGGACGGCCAGGTGAAGCAGACCGTCGGGCGGGCCGCCGAGCTGACCCACGACGGCTCGGCCGTGGACTTCCCCGAGCCCGCCGTCTACGCGCGCACCATCGCGTTCAATGTGCTGCCGCTCGCGGGCAACCTGCTGGACGACGGCTCCTACGAGACCGACGAGGAGCGCAAGCTCCGCAACGAGTCCCGCAAGATCCTGGAGCTGCCGGAGCTGAAGGTCTCCGGCACCTGTGTCCGCGTACCGGTCTTCACCGGCCACTCCCTCCAGGTGAACGCCCGGTTCGAGCGCCCGGTGAGCGTGGAGCGGGCGTACGAGCTGCTGGCCGGCGCCCCCGGTGTGGAGCTGTCCGAGATCCCGACCCCGCTCCAGGCGGCCGGGAAGGACGCCTCCTACGTGGGCCGGATCCGGGTGGACGAGACGGTCGAGCACGGCCTCGCGCTCTTCATCTCCAACGACAACCTGCGCAAGGGCGCCGCGCTGAACGCGGTGCAGATCGCGGAGCTGGTCGCCGAGGAGCTGAGCGCCCGCTCCTGATCGGCCGGACGGACACCGGGACCCCGGTCGGAGCACGCCCGCTCCGGCCGGGGTTGTCCGTCACCCCCGGTCCGGCGCCCGCGGGAAGCCGCCGTACACCGCGGTTCCGGGCCCTCGCGCCCCCCGGTGGCCAGGCCCGTTACCGGCGCGCGCCCCGGCGGTCCGCCGTGGAAGGATGTCGGAAAACGTCACGAAACATGTGACCGACATGTCACCGGACACGTCATTGAGAGACGTCATGAGCGAGGAGATGACCGGGTGCCTGGCACGAATCTGACCCGCGAAGAGGCTCAGCAGCGGGCGCGGCTGATCACCACCCACGCGTACGAGATCGACCTCGATCTGAGCAACGCGCAGGAGGGCGGTCTGTACCGCTCGGTGACCACCGTGCGCTTCGACTGCGCCGAGGCGCAAGCGGAGTCGTTCATCGACCTGGTCGCCCCCGCGGTGCACGAGGTCGTGCTGAACGGCAAGCGGCTCGATGTCGCCGCCGAGTTCCGCGACTCGCGGATCGCGCTCCGCCATCTGCACGAGGGCCCGAACGAGCTGACGGTGGTCGCGGACTGCTCGTACACCAATACGGGTGAGGGTCTGCACCGGTTCGTGGACCCGGTGGACGACCAGGCGTATCTGTACACGCAGTTCGAGGTGCCGGACGCGCGCCGGGTCTTCGCCAACTTCGAGCAGCCGGATCTGAAGGCGACCTTCCAGTTCACCGTGCGGGCCCCCGAGGGGTGGACGGTGATCTCCAATTCGCCGACGCCGACCCCTGAGGACAACATCTGGCGGTTCGAGCCGACGCCGCGGATCTCCACGTACATCACGGCCCTGATCGCCGGTCCGTACCACGCGGTGCACAGCTCGTACGAGAAGGACGGGCAGTCCGTGCCGCTGGGCATCTACTGCCGTCCGTCGCTCGCGGAGTTCCTCGACGCGGACGCGATCTTCGAGGTCACCCGGCAGGGCTTCGACTGGTTCCAGGAGAAGTTCGACTACGCGTACCCGTTCGCCAAGTACGACCAGCTCTTCGTGCCGGAGTTCAACGCGGGCGCGATGGAGAACGCGGGCGCGGTGACCATCCGTGACCAGTACGTCTTCCGTTCCAAGGTGACGGACGCGGCGTACGAGGTGCGCGCGGAGACCATCCTGCACGAGCTGGCGCACATGTGGTTCGGCGACCTGGTCACCATGGAGTGGTGGAACGACCTCTGGCTGAACGAGTCGTTCGCCACGTACACGTCGATCGCCTGCCAGGCCGACGCGCCGGGCTCGCGCTGGCCGCAGTCGTGGACGACCTTCGCGAACTCCATGAAGACCTGGGCGTACCGGCAGGACCAGCTGCCGTCCACGCACCCGATCATGGCGGAGATCCGGGACATCGAGGACGTCCTCGTCAACTTCGACGGCATCACCTACGCCAAGGGCGCCTCCGTCCTCAAGCAGCTGGTGGCCTATGTCGGGCAGGACGCCTTCTTCCGGGGCGTGCAGGGCTACTTCAAGGCGCACGCCTTCGGCAACACGGTCCTCACCGACCTGCTCGGCGCGCTGGAGGAGACCTCGGGCCGCGATCTGACGACGTGGTCCCGGCTGTGGCTCCAGACGGCGGGCATCAATGTGCTCCGCCCGGAGATCGAGGTCTCCCCGGAGGGGGTCATCACCTCCTTCGCGGTGCGCCAGGAGGCCCCGGCGCTGCCGGCGGGCGCCAAGGGCGAGCCCACGCTCCGTCCGCACCGGATCGCGATCGGCTTCTACGACCCGTCGCCCCAGGACGGCCGGCTGGTGCGGACCGACCGCTTCGAGCTGGACGTGGACGGCGAGCTGACCCGGGTGGCGGTCCCGGTGGGCACCCGCCGCCCGGCCGTGATCCTGCTGAACGACGACGACCTGTCGTACGCGAAGGTCCGGCTGGACGAGGAGTCGCTGAAGGTCGTCACGGAGCGTCTGGGCGACTTCGCCGAGTCGCTGCCGCGCGCCCTGTGCTGGGCCTCCGCCTGGGACATGACCCGCGACGGCGAGCTGGCGACCCGCGACTATCTGTCGCTGGTGCTGTCGGGCATCGGCAAGGAGTCCGACATCGGGGTGGTGCAGTCGCTCCAGCGGCAGGTGAAGCTGGCGATCGACCAGTACGCGGCCCCGCAGTGGCGGGAGGCGGGGCTGACCCGCTGGACCGAGGCGACCCTCGCGCATCTGCGGGCGGCCGCGCCGGGCAGCGACCACCAGCTGGCGTGGGCGCGGGCCTTCGCGGCGACCGCGCGCACCCCGCAGCAGCTGGATCTGCTCCAGGCGCTCCTGGAGGGCACGGAGACGATCGAGGGCCTGGCCGTCGACACCGAGCTGCGCTGGGCGTTCGTGGAGCGGCTGGCGGCGACCGGCGTCCTCGACGAGGACGGGATCGCGGCGGAGTACGAGCGCGACCGCACGGCGGCGGGCGAGCGGCACGCGGACACCGCGCGGGCGGCCCGGCCGACGGCCGGGGCGAAGGCGGAGGCGTGGGCGGCGGCCGTGGAGAACGACAAGCTGCCGAACGCCAAGCTGGAGGCCGTGATCGGCGGTTTCGTCCAGACGGACCAGCGGGACCTGCTGGCGCCGTACACGGAGAAGTACTTCGCGGCGGTCAAGGACGTGTGGGGTTCGCGCAGCCCGGAGATGGCGCAGCAGATCGCGGTCGGGCTCTACCCGTCGCTCCAGGTGTCGCGGGCGACGCTGGAGGCGACCGACGCCTGGCTCGGGTCGGCGGATCCGGTTCCGGCGCTGCGGCGGCTGGTCCTGGAGTCCCGTTCGGGTGTGGAGCGGGCGCTGAAGGCGCAGGCTGCGGACGCGGCGGCGGCTTCCTGACGCTCTTCCGCCCGCCGCTTGCGCCCCTGGGGGCGTGACGGTTCGCGGAGGACCGGAGCACGGGCCCGGTGCCGGCGGTTTTCGCCGGTGCCGGGCCCGTGTCGTGCGTTCCGGCCCCCGTGTCATGCGTTCCGGGCCGTGTCGTGCGTTCGGGCCCGTGTCGTGCGTTCCGGGCCGTGTCGTGCGTTCCGGGCCGCGGGTGTTTCCCGGGCTGTGGTCGGTGTGGCCGATTCCGTTCCCACGGGCTTTTCGGAGGCCGCATCCGGTCCGCCGCGCCGCGCGGCCGTCCCCTCCCCCGTCACCTGGGCATCGGGCCTCCCGCGCCGCCTCCGGCTGACTCCGTTTCTAACTTGGCTGAAAATCGCCCATCCACCCCCACTCCCCTCTGGACCTGGGCTTCTCCACCCCTCCCAAGCGTCAACTTCACGCCAAACTTGTCACCCGTCGTCATCTGTCGTATCAGGTCATGGATATGCTCGCCGACTGTCGTCATATGATCATTCCCGTTCCGATGGTTTGAGGGTGCTGATGGTTCGACAGGAAACGTCGACCGGAAATCCGCGGCCCGCGGCTTCCTTCGTGTGGCTCGTGCCCGTCGTCGTCACCGCCATCGCCGCGATCATCCCGGCCGCCGTGGTGTCCGGGTCCGCGCGAACCGTCGTCATCTGGGTCGACGTCATCGCCGTCCTCGCGATCGCCCTCTCCTGCGCCGAGACCGTGCGCCGGGGCCGTCGCGTCACCCTCCTCTCCGCCCGGCTCGCCGAACGCGAGGCCGTCCTCGCCCAGGCGCAGGCGGAGAACAACCGGCTCATCGCCGAACTCCTCCCGGAGGTCGTCGAACGGCTGCGGAAGGGCGAGTTCCCCGAGGACATCCTCGAATCGGTGAACGCGTCGGACGACCACCGGATCGTCCTCGGCTCGATCCTCGACGCCGTCTCCCGCGAGGAGGACCTGCGCGAGTCCGCGCAGCGCGCCTTCGTGAACATCGCCCGCCGGGTCCAGGCCATCGTGCACCAGCAGGCCCAGCAGCTGCGGGACATGGAGGACCGGCACGGCAAGAACCCCGAGGTCTTCGGCGACCTGCTCCGTATCGACCACGGCACCGCCCTGATCGGCCGGCTCGCGGACTCCATCGCCGTCCTCGGCGGCGCGCGCCCGGGCCGCCAGTGGAGCAAGGCCGTCCCCCTCTACAGCGTGATGCGCGGCGCGATGTCCCGGATCACCGACTACCAGCGGGTGGAGCTGCACTCCGTCTCCGAGGTCGCCGTCGTCGGCACCGCCGTCGAGCCGCTGATCCACGCGCTGGCCGAGCTGCTGGACAACGCCACCCGCTACTCGCCGCCGCAGACCAAGGTCCACATCACCGCCGTCGAGGTGAACTCCGGCATCGCCGTGGAGGTCGAGGACGGCGGCGTCAGCATGAGCGAGGAGGCCCGCACCCGGGCCGAGCGGATGCTGCGCCAGGCCCAGCAGGGCATCGACGTCAACGACCTGGGTGAGACGCCCCGGCTGGGCCTCGCCGTGGTCGGCCGGCTCTCGCAGGCGTACGGCTTCCAGGTCTCGCTGCGCTCCTCGGCCTACGGCGGCGTGCGCGTCGTCCTCGTCGTACCGCAGAACCTGATCACCACCGTCGCCTCGGCGACCGGGCTGGCGCACGGCATCGGCGCCTCCTTCGGGCCCCGGACCGACCCGGCGCCGGCCGCCCGGGAGGCGGTGGGGCCCGCCCCGGCGGCCGCTCTGCCGACGGGCGGCGCCGACAGCGGAGCCGAAGCCGACACCGATGCCGCCTTCGTCACCGAACGGACCGCGAACGGCCTGCCGCAGCGCCGCCGCAGAACTCCCGTCACCCCGGAACCCGCCGCCGCCGCACCGCCCCGGCGGGCCGCGGACCCGGTGGACACCGCCCCCGCGGTGCAGCCGGGCATGTGGCTCACGGCGTTCCAGAACGGCCTGGCCGGTGAGGCAAACCAGACGAGCAAGGGGAGTACGCAGCCATGATTCAGCAGCAGTCCAACCAGACCAACATGGACTGGATGCTCAAGGACTTGGCGGAAGGCGTACCGCAGACGAGACACGTCATCGTGCTCTCGGCCGACGGGCTGCGGATCGCGCAGTACGGCACGGACAACGACACCGCCGACCGGCTCGCCGCCGCGTGCGCCGGCCTCCAGAGCCTCGCGGGCGCCGTCGCCTCCGAACTGCCCGGCAGCGACGGCCGGATGCACCTGGTCGTCATCGAGATGAACGGCGGCTTCTTCTATCTGATGGCCGCGGGGGCGGGCGCGTTCCTCGCCGTCCTCGCCGACGAGGGCGTCGATGCCGGCCTGATGGGCCAGCGGATGCGGGACCTGGTCCTGCGCATCGGTGAGCACCTGTCCAGCCCGCCCCGGCAGGACGGACGCCCGGCGTGAGCGACGCGGGGGACTGGGAGGACTCCAGTCCCGAGCGGCTCTACGTCATCACCGGCGGCCGGAGCGGCGCGTCGGTCCCCGCCACCCTCGACCTGGTCACCCTGATCGTGGCCAAGTCGACCCCCCGGCACGGAATGCAGCCGGAGCAGGCGGCCATCGTGCGGCTGTGCCGGCGGCCCCTGTCGGTGGCCGAGATCTCCGCGTACATCGGTCTGCCGGTGAGCGTGATCACCGTCCTCCTCAGCGATCTGCTGCTGGCGGAACAGGTGATGGCGCGCGCACCGGTCCAGCCCGCCCTACTCCCCGACCGAGCGTTGATAGAGGCAGTGATCGATGGACTTCAGAAGCTCTGAGCCGCGCAGCGAGGACGTGCTGCCGGAGACGGCCACTGCCGCCGTGAAGGTCGTCATCGTGGGCGGCTTCGGAGTGGGCAAGACCACCCTGGTCGGCTCGGTGAGCGAGATCAGGCCGCTCACCACCGAGGAGACGATGACCCAGGCCGGGGTCGGCGTCGACGACACCCATGGCATCGAGCGGAAGACCGCCACCACGGTCGCCATGGACTTCGGCCGGATCAGCATCAACGAGGAGCTGGTGCTGTACCTCTTCGGCACCCCGGGCCAGCAGCGGTTCTGGTTCCTGTGGCGCGGCCTCTTCGAGGGCGCGCTCGGCGCGGTGGTCCTGGTGGACACCCGGCGGCTGGAGGTCAGCTTCGATGTCATCGGGCGGCTGGAGGAGCGCCGGGTGCCCTTCGTGGTGGCCGTCAACACCTTCCCGGACGCCCCCGTGTACCCGATCGAGGAGATCCGGGGCGCGCTCGACCTGCCGGCGTCGGTGCCGATCGTGGACTGCGACGCCCGGGTCCGGGGATCCAGCAGGGACGTCCTGATGACGCTGATGCGCTATCTCCAGTCGCTGGCGATGCCGGCGGAGGTGTCCTAGCCCCTCCGTCCAGCCGGTCAGCCACTCCGTCCAGCCGGTCAGCCGGTCCGTACGGGGGTCTTCGCCGGGTCCTGCCGCAGGACGGGAGGGGCGGGAGGGGCGGGCTTCGCCGCTCCCGTCTGGCCCACCAGCGTCGCGCCGAAGGCCACGGCCATGCCCAGCAGCTGTACGGGGGTCAGCGCCTCGCCCAGCGCCGCCCAGCCGAGCACGGCCGCCGTGATCGGCGACAGCGGTCCGAGCAGGGTGGCGGAGGTCGCGGTCAGCCGCTCGATGCCCCGGAACCAGAGCCAGTACGCGATCGCCGTGTTGGCCACCGCGAGATAGAGGTACCCGGCGGCGCCCCGCCCGTCCAGCGCGGGCGGCGCGCCCTCCACCAGGAACGCGACCGGGGCGATCAGCAGCCCGCCGGCGGTCAGCTGCCAGCCCGTCAGGGCGAGCGGTCCGACGCCCTCGGGGCGGCCCCAGCGCTTGGTGAGCACCACGCCGGCCGACATGGAGGCGGAGGAGGCGAGCCCCGCCGCCACCCCGACGAGGTCGAAGCCCGCCCCCGCGCGCAGCACCACCAGACTCACCCCGAGCGCCGCGGCGATGGCGCTGAGCAGCGTACGGGTGGTGGGGCGCTCGCTCAGCAGCACCGTGGCGAGGCCCGCGACCAGGAGCGGGCCGACCGAGCCGACGACGGCGGCGACCCCGCCGGGGAGCCGGTAGGCGGCGAGGAAGAGCAGCGGGAAGAAGGCCCCGATGTTGAGCGCGCCGAGGACTCCCGCCTTCCACCACCAGGCGCCGCGCGGCAGGACGCGGGCCACGGCGAGCAGCAGCAGCCCGGCGGGCAGGGCGCGCATCAGGCCGGTGAAGAGGGGGCGGTCGGGGGGCAGCAGCTCGGTGGTGACGGCGTAGGTGGTGCCCCAGGAGACGGGGGCGAGGGCGGTCAGGGCGATGACGGCCGCGCGGTTCATGGCGGGTCCTCCAGATCACTGAGTCATAAGTAGCTTAGCGCTAAGCGACTTACCGCCAAGCGTCTTACGGGTGAGTTACTTGCAAGCGATCCCAGGACGCCGAATACTGGCCCCATGACCAGCTCTGATACACCGGTGGACCCGGCCGCCCAGGACCCGGAAGCCGTCACGGAGGGCACGGAGGGCACGGAGGGGAAGGACGCCGTGGACGCGATCGCCCGGCAGTGGAACGCCGTACGCCCCGACCTCGACACCGTGCCCATGACGGCGTACGGCCGGATCTACCGGATCTCGCGCGCCATGGGCGACCGGGTGGAGAAGGAGTACCGGGAGTACGGGATCAACCGGGGCGAGTTCGACGTCCTGGCCACGCTCCGCCGCTCGGGCGATCCGTACACCCTCTCACCGAGCCGGCTCTCCGCGACGCTGATGCTCACCACCGGCGGGATGACCGGCCGGCTCGACCGGCTGGAGCGGGCCGGGCTGCTCACCCGCAACCCGGACCCCCACGACCGGCGCGGGCTGCGGATCACGCTCACCGAACGCGGTCTCGGCCTGGTGGACGAGGCCGTGACCGCCGGAGTCCGGGTCCAGTCCGCCGTACTCGGTTCCGCCCTCACCCCGGCGGAGGCGGACGAACTGAACGCGCTGCTGCGCAAGGTGCTCTCCGCCCACGAGTGACGGCGCCCGGCGGGACGGGCGGCGGCGTCAGGGCATGACAAAAGCGCCCCGGGTGCGCGGGCACCCGGAGCGCCGGAAGGTCGGCAGCCGGAAGGAGGCGGACGTCCGAAGGGAGGCGATGCCCCTCGGATCAGACCTGCCCCTGCTTCCGGGACTTGTCGAGGACCATCACCAGACCGGTGATGACCAGGAAGATCACCAGGGGCGCGGCCACGAACCAGCCGAGCGTCTCGGCCACGCTCAGCCCCTCGCCAGGGTCGTCGCCGTCGTCACGCGTCAGAGCGAACGCGGGCGACGACAGGAGCAGCATCATCAGCGTCGTACCGGCCGCCACGGTGCCGGCGCGCAAAGTGTTCTTCTTGTCCACGCTCCCCAACGTAGCGAACGGCTGAACGGGCCGCTCGCCCGGGGTGCCGTACGGGGGTGCCCTCCGAAGCCTCCGAGGGGACGGGCGCGGCCGGTTCAGCCGTCGTCCCCGCCGTTGAGGACCGCCGTGAGCGCGTGCAGCCGGGGCGAGGCGGTCAGCTCCTCCAGACCGAGGGGCCGCCCGTCGGCGTCCGCGATCGGCAGCCGCCAGTTGGGGTAGCGGTCCCAGGTGCCGGGGAGGTTCTGCGGGCGGCGGTCCCCCACCGCGTCCGGCAGCCAGACCCCCACCAGCAGCGCCGGGGTCCGCAGCAGAAACCGGTGGACGGCCCTGACCTGCTCCTCCTCCCCCGCGCCCTCCGCCAGCAGCCCCAGGCCGGTGAGCAGCCGCAGCCACTCCCGCAGCTCCGCGCCCTCCCGCAGCCGCTCGTCGCGCACCGGCCGGGCGAGCAGTCCGAGGCGGTCGCGCAGCTCCACGTGGTCGCCGCCGAGCCGGGCGGCCGTCGGTGGCAGATCGTGGGTGGCGGCGGTCGCGAGACACCCCTCGCGCCAGGCCCCGGGGGGCAGCGGTCCGCCGCCGTCCGCCCAGTCCCGTTCGAACCAGAGGACGGAGGTGCCGAGGACGCCGCGCCGCTCCAGGGTGGCGCGCACCTCCGGCTCGACGGTGCCGAGGTCCTCGCCGACGACGACGGTACGGGTGCGGTGGGCCTCCAGGACGAGGACGGCGAGCAGCGCATCGGCGTCGTAGCGGACATAGGTCCCCTCGGTGGGCGGCCGGCCCTCGGGCACCCACCAGAGCCGGAACAGGCCCATGACGTGGTCGATGCGTACGGCTCCCGCTGCCGCGAACAGGTGTCGCAGCAGCTCCCGGAAGGGGGCGTACCCCCGGGCGGCGAGGACGTCCGGGCGCCACGGCGGCAGTCCCCAGTCCTGGCCGAGGGGGCTGAAGGCGTCGGGCGGGGCGCCGATGGACATGCCGTGGGCGTGCAGGTCGCCCTCCGCCCAGGTGTCGGCGCCGTCGGGGTGCACGCCGACGGCGAGGTCGTGGACGATGCCGAGGGCCATCCCGGCGTCGCCGGCGGCGTGGGCGGCTGCGGTGAGCTGGCCCTCGGTGAGCCAGGCGGCCCGGGTGTGGAAGTCGACGCGGTCCATCAGGGCACTGCGGGCACGGGCGACGGCGGGCGAGCGCGGGTCCCGCAGTTCGGCGGGCCAGCGGCGCCAGTGCGGGCCGTGGACCTCGGCCAGCGCGCACCAGGTGGCGTGGTCCTCCAGCGCGCGGCCCCGGCGGGCGAGGTAGTCGCAGTAGTCGGCGCGGCGGCCGGGGCCGAGGGGGACCCGGCGCAGGAGTTCCAGCGCCTCGCGCTTGAGCGCCCAGACGGCGTCCCGGTCGACGGGTTCGCCCTTGTCCAGGACGGCCGTGCGCAGCGCGGCGGCCCGCTCGCGCAGCAGGTCGGCGCGGGCGCGGTCGTCGGGGTCGAGGTGCGCGTACTCCGGTACGGCCTCGATCCGCAGGTGGACGGGGTCGGGGAAGCGCCGGGAGGAGGGCCGGTAGGGGGAGGGGTCGGTGATCGAGCCGGGGGCGGCGGGCACGGCCGCGTGCACCGGGTTGATCTGGAGGAATCCGGCGCCGGTGGCCCGCCCCGCCCAGGCGGCCAGCTCGGCGAGGTCGCCGAGGTCTCCCATGCCCCAGGAGCGTTCGGAGAGCAGGGAGTAGAGCTGGACGAGGAAGCCGTGGGAGCGGCCGGCGGGCCGGGGCGCGCGGTCGGGGGCGACGACGAGCCGGCTCCGTACGGCGCGGCCGTCGGGTGCCTGCGCCTCCAGCGCGTGGATCCCGGGCGGCGCCGCGCGCCAGTCGGCGCACTCGCCGCCGTCCTCCAGGAGGATCCGCAGGGCCGTGCCGTCGGGGAGTCCGGCCAGCGGGGGCGGGTCGGGGTCGCCGAGCCAGCGGACGACGACGGGCGGCAGCAGGTGCGCGGCGGCGGACTCGGCCGCTTCGAGGGAGCGCCGGATCGCGTCGGGGCCGGTGGCGTCGACACCGAGGGCGCCGAGGACGGCGACGAGGGTGGCCTCGGGGACGGGGACGGTCTCCCCGTCGACGGTGGTGGAGGTGGCGACGCGGTGCAGGGCGGCGAGCCTGGCCAGGTCCATGCGGGTCCCTTCGGCCTCCCGGGCGGCGGAGGCGTGCTGGTGAACGGGGCTCCCGGTCGCCGTCGACGAGTCCCGGGGGTGCCCGGGGGGTCAGGGGCTCCCCGGGGGTCGGGCGTCGCGGACGAGCGGGGGCTCACAGGTCAGCGGGGCGAGGCCGACGAGCGGGGGTTCGCTGGTCATCGGCTCGGCCCAGAGCGGCGGTTCGGAGGTCAGCGGGGTGGTGGCGGGCTGCCGGGGCGCGGGGACGAGGGGGCACGGCGGCGGTCCGGGGCGTGTCGGCGGCGCGGCCCGGTGACCGGACACCGGCGCGGGCCGGGGCCCGGGGCGCGGTGCGGAGCGCGCCACGGCGGAACGCGGGGTCGTTGCGGCGGGCTGCGGTACGGAACGCGGTGCGGACGCGGCCATCGTGGACACTCCCTGAGGACGAGACTGACGGTAAGGGGTCGGTCCGCGTCTACCCCGGGGACGTCACCGCAGGCCCACCCGCCCGGTCCACGTGTTCCGCGTCACATTTCGCCCCCTGTACGGCGTTTGCCTCGAACACATCCCCAAGCGATCGCCAAGGGGCCGTTGACACTCTCCGTGCCGGACAAACGGGGCGGCCGCGAGTCGGTCCGGATGGACGGCCGGGACGTGCGGTTCATCCGGATCCAGGGGGACGAGCGGGCGACACGGTACGGCTACTCGCTGTGGTCGGTCGAGGCGTACGCGGTCGATCGGGGTTTCGTTCCCATCGCTGCCCCGGCCCGGAAAGAAAAAGAGGCCGGACCTAGGCCGAAATGCCGTCGATCCGGGCCAGCGCGTCGTCCGCGCCGTACGGTTGCAGATACGGCAGCCAGCGCGGGTCCCGGTGCCCGGTGCCGATGATCCGCCAGGCGAGCCCGCTCGGCGGCGCGGGCTGGTGCCGCAGCCGCCAGCCCAGCTCCCGCAGATGCCGGTCGGCCTTGAGGTGGTTGCAGTGGCGGCAGGCCGCCACCACGTTGTCCCAGACGTGCTGGCCGCCCCGGCTGCGCGGAATGACGTGGTCGACGCTGGTCGCGACGCCCCCGCAGTACATACAGCGCCCGCCGTCGCGGGCGAAGAGGGCCTTGCGGGTCAGCGGAACGGGCCCCCGGTAGGGGACCCGGACGAACCTCTTCAGGCGGACGACGCTGGGGGCGGCGACCACCCGGGTCGCACTGTGCAGAAAGGCGCCGGACTCCTCCAGGCAGAGAGCCTTGTTCTCCAGGACGAGGACGAGCGCGCGGCGGAGCGGTACGACGCCGAGGGGCTCGTACGACGCGTTGAGAACCAGGACGTGCGGCACGGCGGATGCCTCCTTGTACGCCGGCGGCGCGTGGCTCGCGCCGGGACGATCTGTACTCAGTCTCTCCTCAGGCCAGGTCCGAGCGCCACCACGTGGCCGTAACGGTCCCGGAGTGTTTTCCACCACACGATCAGGCGGTATCCGGCACAACGACCGGCCTCCCCGATTCATCCCCGGGTGAGACTCGTCTCTCCCTCGAACAGGACATCGGGGACCCCCGTTAGTGTGGTTGGTCAGCCGTAAGCAATGCCTGGAGGTCATCCCCCGTGACCCAAGCCCCCCTGTCCGCGCCGTTCACCCTGCTCCTGGCGGGCGAGGACCCGACCGCCCCCGCGCCCGGTGTCGTCTCCTTCGACGACGCCGCGAAGCAGGCCACCGACGCCGCCGGGTGGGTGGAGCAGAACTGGTCCACCTGGCTCAACACCGGACTGCGGATCGCGCTGATCCTGGTGGTCGCGCTGGTGCTGCGGATGCTGGTGCGCCGGGCGCTGACCAAGCTGATCGCGCGGATGAACCGCTCCGCCCAGGCCGTGGAGGGCACCGCCCTGGGCGGTCTGCTCGTCAACGCCGAGCGGCGGCGGCAGCGCTCGGAGGCGATCGGCTCCGTCCTGCGGTCGGTGGCGTCCTTCCTGATCCTCGGCACCGCCGGGCTGATGATCCTGGGCGCGTTCGAGATCGATCTCGCCCCGCTGCTGGCGTCGGCGGGTGTCGCGGGTGTCGCCATCGGTTTCGGCGCCCGGAACCTGGTGACGGACTTCCTCTCCGGCGTCTTCATGATCCTGGAGGACCAGTACGGCGTCGGGGACTCCGTCGACGCGGGTGTCGCCTCCGGCGAGGTCATCGAGGTGGGCCTGCGGGTCACCAAGCTGCGCGGCGACGACGGCGAGATCTGGTACGTCCGCAACGGCGAGATCAAGCGGATCGGCAACCTCAGCCAGGGCTGGGCGACCGCCACGGTCGATGTGACGGTCCGCCCGTCGGAGGACCTGGACCGGGTGAGCGCGGTGATCAACGAGGTCGCGAAGGACCTGGCCAAGGCGGAGCCGTGGAACGAGCAGCTGTGGGGTCCGGTGGAGACGCTGGGCCTGACCGAGGTGCTGCTGGACTCGATGACGGTCCGGGTCGCGGCGAAGACGATGCCGGGCAAGGCGCTCCCGGTCGAGCGCGAGCTGCGCTGGCGGATCAAGCGGGCCTTCGACGCGGCGGGCATCCGCATCGTCGGCGGCCTCCCGCTGCCCGCCGACGACACCCCGGCCACCGACCCGTCGGCGTCGGTGGCACCCCCGTCGGCCCTGGCGAGCCCCACGTCCCCGCAGTCCCTGGCGACGGCCCCGATACCGCAGGGCCCGAGCCTGACGAAGTAGCGGCCGGGAGCCGGCAGGGGTCAGCGCACCCAGCTCTTGAGGGGTTCGGTGTCCAGGGTGATGCCGACGGGGTCGGGCAGGGTGACCTCCTTGCCGAAGGGCACCGTGAGCACACTCCGGTACCGGACCCCGTCCGGGCTGCTGTGCACCGTGACCTCGCGGCTGTCGCGGTCGATCAGGAGGTGGACGGGGATGTCGGTCTCGGCGTAGGCACGGGGCTTCTCCACCCGATCACGCCGGTCGGTGTCGGTGTCGGTGCCGGTGCCGGTGCCGGTGTCCGTGCCTGTCTCGTACGAGGTGATCTCCAGCACCATGAGTACGGGGGCGGGATCGGCCCACTCCCCGGCTCCGGCGAACGCCTCGGCCCCCGCGAGCGTGCCGTCCGGACGCGCGCGCCCCGTGCGGTGGGCCTCGACCAGGAGCCCCTGTCCCGTCGACAGCCACAGCTCCGGGCGGTACCGCAGACAGACCCTGGTGAGCCACTGGACGATGCGCCCGTGGTCACCGTCGGGCACCGGCTTGATCCCCATCAAGCCGTGGATGAACTCCGGGCGGACACCTTCGCCCTCGCGGGTCAGCACCCGGGCGGCGGCCTCGAACTCCTCGGGCGACATCCGCGACCGACCGGCGTTCACGGTGACGGTCACGGTCGCCTCCTCCTGCGCTCACGGGTCCGGCCCCGGGTGCTCAGGATCCCACAGGACGGGCATTCCGAGTCGCCGCACGGGCAGTCCCACCCGGCCGATTCGGGCCCGTCGGCATCCGGTCCGCACTCCGCTGGCATGGACCATTGACGCCAAGGGGGCATACGACTACTTTCCTCTCCAGGTTAGGAAACTTTCCTAACAGTCGCCCGGCGCCCGGCCCCGGGCACACACGGCGACCCGGTGGAGCCGAGAGAGGCAGGTGCGTCACCCATGGCCGGAAGCAATCCCTCCCCGGGAACGACCCCGGGTACACCTCGGGTCCTCCGCGCCATGAACGACCGGGCCGCGCTCGATCTGCTGCTCGCGCACGGGCCGCTCTCCCGTACGACGATCGGCACGCTCACCGGTCTCTCCAAGCCGACCGCCTCCCAGCTGCTCGCCCGCCTCGAATCCGCCGGTCTGGTCGTCGCGACCGGCACCACGGAGGGGCGGCCGGGGCCCAACGCGCAGTTGTACGAGGTGAACGCGCGGGCCGCGTTCGCCGCCGGGATGGATGTCACCCCGCTGCGGATCCGGGCCGCCGTCGCCGACCTCACCGGGCGGACCGTCGGGGAGTTCGAGCTGCCGACCCCGGGGCGGCGGGCCGAGAGCGCCGTCGGCCGGGTCGGCGAGGCCCTGGACGGGGCGGCCCGGGCCGCCGGGATCACCAGTGCCGATGTGCGCCGGCTGGTGATCGGCACCCCGGGTGCCTTCGACCCGTCGACGGGCCGGCTGCGGTACGCCTCCCATCTGCCCGGCTGGCACTCCCCCGCGCTGCTGGACGAACTGGCCGCCGCGCTGCCGATGCCGGTGGAGTACGAGAACGACGTCAATCTGGTCGCCGTCGCCGAGCAGCGGCTCGGGGTGGCGCGCGGTCACGGGAACTTCGTCCTGCTGTGGAACGAGGAGGGTCTCGGCGCCGCCCTCGTCATCGGCGGGCGGCTGCACCGGGGCTCCACCGGCGGCGCCGGCGAGGTCGGTTTCCTGCCGGTGCCCGGCACCCCGCTGGTCCGGGGGGTGATCAAGGCCAACAGTGGCGGCTTCCAGGAGCTGGCCGGTGCCCAGGTGCTGCCCCGGCTCGCCCGCGAACTGGGGGTGGCGGGCGTCGACCAGGGCCACTACGCGAAGGTCGCGGCCGCCCTGGTCGCCGACGCCGCCGCCGCCGACTCCGGCCCGAACCGGCAGTTCCTGGACGAGTACGCCACCGGCCTGGCCACCGGTCTCGCCTCCCTCGTGGCGGTCCTCGACCCGGAGCTGGTGGTCCTCTCCGGGGAGGCCATCGCCGCCGGGGGCGAGCCGCTGCTCGGCCGGGTGCGGGCGGAGCTGGCCGAGCTGGCCGCGCCCCGGCCCCGGCTGGTCATCGGCTCCGTGCGCGAGCATCCGGTGCTGCGGGGCGCGCTGGAGAGCGCCCTGGCCACCACCCGGGACGAGGTCTTCGACACCTCGGTGCCCCGCGACCCCGGGTGACCGCCCGCCCGTCCCTCCGCCCCGCGACCCACGCCCAGCGACCCGCACCACGCCCGCACCCCCGTCCCCCGACACCGCCCCGCCCTCGTCCCCGTCCCTGACTCCGCTCCCTCCCGTACAGCGCATCCACGTCATCCGACAGGTCATCCGAGAGCACGACAGGCACATCCCCGCCCCTCAGCAGCCCATCGCCACAGGGAGACACCGCCATGTCCATACGCACCAGGAAAACCGCAGCGGCGCTCGCCGCCACCGCCGCCGTTTCCCTCCTCGCCTCGGCCTGCACCGGGTCGAACGAGGAGACGGCGCAGGACGACCCCAAGGCCAAGGCCACCATCACCTTCTGGCACGGCTGGTCGGCGCCCAGCGAGGTCAAGGCCATCGAGGAGAACATCCGGCGCTTCGAGGCCGCGCACACCAACATCAAGGTCAAGATCGTCGGCAATATGACCGACGACAAGGTCAACCAGGCCCTGCGCGCGGGCGGTTCCAAGGCCCCGGACGTGGTCTCCTCCTTCTCCACCACCAACGTCGGCAAGTTCTGCGCCACGCGCGCCTTCGTCGATCTCAACCCGTTCCTGGAGAAGTCGAACGTCGACCCGGCGAAGGTGTTCCACAAGCCGCTGCTCGACTACACCCAGTTCGAGGGCAATCAGTGCTCGCTGCCGCTGCTGAGCGACGCCTACGGCCTCTACTACAACAAGGACGCGTACGAGAAGGCGGGCATCAAGGCCCCGCCGAAGACGTGGACCGAGTTCGAGCAGATCGCCAAGAAGCTGACGAAGACCAAGGGCGACAGCTTTGAGCAGCTGGGCTTCATGCCCAATTACCACGGCTACGAGACGACCATCTCGCACTACGTCCCGCAGTGGTCGCCGACCTACTTCGACGCCGAGGGCAAGTCCAACATCGCGAAGGACCCGGCGTTCAACCGGATGATGACTTATCAGAAGAAGCTGGTCGATTCCCTCGGCGGACACGAGAAGCTGAAGAAGTACCGCAACACCTTCGGTGACGAGTGGGGCGCGAAGCACCCCTTCCACACCGGCCAGGTCGCCATGCAGCTGGACGGCGAATGGCGCCTGGGCATGGCCAAGGACGCGAAGGTCCCGTTCGAGATCGGGACCGCCCCGCTGCCCGTGCCGGACGACCAGATCGCCGACTACGGCAAGGGCTATCTCTCCGGCACCATCATCGGCATCGCCTCCACCAGCAAGAAGCAGAACGCCGCCTGGGAGCTGGTGAAGTACATGACCACGGACACCGAGGCGGTGGTGGCCTTCTCCAACGGCATCCGCAATGTGCCCTCCACCATCGAGGCCCTGAAGTCGCCGAATCTGAAGCACGACCCGGAGTTCCAGACCTTCATCGACATCGCGCAGCACCCGAAGTCGAACACCAGCCCGGCCAATGTGGACGGCGGCGCCTACCACACCACCCTCCAGGAGGTCGGCCACCGCTACGAGACGGGCAAGCTGAAGGATCTGCAAGCGGGCCTGGAGAAGGCGGCCCAGCAGATCGACACCGACATCGCCAAGCTGAAGTGACGAACCGGCCGCGATGACGACTCACACCCTGCGTTCGAAGCGCCGCCGGTCGGCGCTTCGGACCCTGGCCTTCCTCTCGCCCTGGCTCATCGGCTTCAGCGTCTTCTTCGCCTATCCGCTGATATCCACGGTCTATTTCTCCTTCATGCGGTACGACGGTTTCCGGCCCCCGACCTTCAATGGGCTGGACAACTGGACGTACGTCTTCAACGACTACCCCATGTTCTGGCCCGCCCTGGGGAACACCCTCTGGCTGGTCCTGGTGATGGTGACCTGCCGGGTGGCCTTCGGGCTCGGCGTGGGCCTGCTGATCACCAAGCTCAAGACGGGCACCGGGGTCTTCCGGACCCTGTTCTACCTGCCCTATCTCGCCCCGCCGGTGGCCGCGACGCTCTCCTTCGTCTTCCTGCTCAACCCGGGCACGGGCCCCGTCAACACGATGCTGGAGTCCGTCGGGCTCTCGCCCCCGAGCTGGTTCACCGACCCCAACTGGTCCAAGCCGGCGCTCACCCTGCTCGCGATCTGGGGCGTGGGCGATCTGATGGTCATCTTCATGGCGGCCCTGCTCGACGTGCCGAAGGAGCAGTACGAGGCGGCCCAGCTGGACGGCGCCTCCGCCTGGCAGCAGTTCCGCTTCGTCACCCTGCCGAACATCTCGCCCATCGTGCTGTTCGCCGTGGTGACCGGCGTCATCGCCACCATGCAGTACTACACCCAGCCCCTGGTCGCGGCGAAGGTCGCGTCCGGGAACATGGGCGGCAGCGGCCAGATCTTCGAACCCGGATATCCCGAGAAATCCACCCTGACCCTGCCGCAGGTCATTTTCAACGCCGGTTTCCAGCGGTTCGACTACGGGGCCGCGGCGGTCGTCGCCCTGGTCCTCTTCGCGCTCGCCATGCTCTTCACCACCCTGCTGATGCGCCGGCGCGGCGGCCTCATCCGGATAGGGGACTGACGACATGGCCCAGGTAATCGATCGAAAGCCCGCACGCAGGGGCCGCAAGGACCGCAAGGACCAGAGCGGCCCGCCGGCCACCCCGGCGGCCCGTACCGCCCGCCGCAAGGCGCTGCTGCACTGGATAGCCGTCCATTCGCTCGGCGTCGCCGCCGCGCTCTTCTTCGTCCTGCCGTTCGTCTTCGTCGTCCTGACGTCGTTGATGAGCAATCAGCAGACGCTCACCCGCGATCTCATCCCCACCACGTGGGAGTGGAGCAACTACACCAAGGTGCTCGACACCCCGGGCTTCCTCACCTGGTGGCGGAACACCCTGATCTACGCGGGACTCGGCACCGTTCTGACCGTCGTCTCCTCCATTCCGGTGGCGTACGCGCTCGCCAAGTTCCGCTTCCGGGGCCAGCGGCTGGCGCTGATGCTGGTCATCTCGATGATGATGCTGCCACCCCAGGTGATCATCATTCCGATGTATCTGTTCTGGGCGAAGCAGCTCGACCTCACCGGCACGCTCTGGCCGCTCATCATCCCCATGGCCTTCGGCGACGCCTTCGCCATCTTCCTGCTGCGGCAGTTCCTGCTCACCATCCCCAACGAGTACATCGACTCGGCCCGGGTGGACGGCTGCGGCGAGGTGCGCACCCTGCTGAAGGTGGTTCTCCCGATGGCGAAACCGGGTATCGCCGCGGTGGCGCTCTTCCAGTTCTTCTACGCCTGGAACGACTACTTCGGCCCGCAGATCTACACCTCCGAGAACCCGGCGGCGTGGACGCTGAGTTATGGGCTGGAGTCGTTCAAGGGCGCGCACCACACCGACTGGAATCTGACGATGGCCGCGACCGTCATGGTCATGGCCCCCGTGATCCTCGTCTTCTTCTTCGCCCAAAAGGCGTTCGTCGAGGGCGTCACACTGACCGGAGTGAAGGGCTAAAGGAAAAGAAATGAAGCTCGCAGTCGTGGGTGGCGGATCCACCTATACCCCCGAGTTGATCGACGGTTTCGCCCGATTGCGGGACACGCTCCCCATCAGCGAGCTGGTCCTCGTCGACCCGGCCGCCGACCGGCTGGAGCTGGTCGGCGGGCTGGCCCGGCGGATCTTCGCCAAGCAGGGCCACAGCGGCACCATCACCACCACCACCGACGTGGACCGGGGTGTCGCCGACGCCGACGCGGTCCTGCTGCAACTGCGCGTCGGCGGGCAGGCCGCCCGGCTCCAGGACGAGACCTGGCCGCTGGAGTGCGGCTGCGTCGGCCAGGAGACCACCGGCGCGGGCGGCCTCGCCAAGGCGCTGCGGACCGTACCCGTCGTCCTGGACATCGCGGAACGGGTGCGCCGGGCCAACCCGGACGCCTGGATCATCGACTTCACCAACCCGGTGGGGATCGTGACCCGCGCGCTGCTCCAGGCCGGCCACAAGGCCGTGGGTCTGTGCAACGTCGCCATCGGCTTCCAGCGGAAGTTCGCCCGGCTGCTGGATGTCGCCCCCTCCGAGGTCCACCTCGACCATGTCGGGCTGAACCACCTGACCTGGGAGACCGGGGTGCGGATCGGCGGCCCCGACGGCGCCGACCGGCTGCCCGGGCTGCTCGCCGAGCACGGCGACTCCATCGCCGCCGACCTCAGTCTGCCGCGCCCGCTGCTGGACCGGCTCGGCGTGGTCCCCTCGTACTATCTGCGGTACTTCTACGCGCACGACGAGGTGGTCCGGGAGCTGCGCACCAAGCCCTCCCGCGCGGCCGAGGTCGCCGCGATGGAGAAGGAACTGCTCACGATGTACGGGGATCCGGCGCTGGACACCAAGCCGGAGCTGCTGGCCAAGCGGGGCGGGGCGTTCTACTCGGAGGCGGCGGTGGACCTCGCCGCCGCGCTGCTGGGCGGCGGTGGCAGCCCGTACCAGGTGGTCAACACCCGCAACGGCGGGACGCTGCCGTTCCTGCCGGACGACGCCGTCATCGAGGTGCAGGCCGCGGTGGGCACGTCGGGCGCGGCGCCGCTGCCCGTCCGGCCGGTGGATCCGCTGTACGCGGGTCTGATCGCGAACGTCACCGCGTACGAGCACCTGGCGCTGGACGCGGCGCTGCTCGGCGGGCGCGACCGGGTCCTCACGGCCCTGCTGGCGCACCCGCTGATCGGGCAGTACGAGTACGCCGAGACCCTGACGGAGCAGCTCGTCGCGCACAACCGGGAGCACCTCGCGTGGGCCTGACCGCTTCCGTCCTCGCCGTCGACGCGGGCAACAGCAAGACCGACGTGGCCGTGGTCGGCCCCGACGGTTCGGTGCTCGCGTCGGCGCGGGGACATCATGGGTTCCAGCCGCCGAAGGTGGGTATAGAGGCGGCCGTCGACCTGCTCGCCGGGACCGTGGAGCGGGCGCTGTCCGAGGCCCGGGAGCGCGGTGCCGCCACCGACGCGGTCGAGCATGTTTCGGCCTGTCTGGCCAACGCCGATCTGCCGGTGGAGGAGGAGGAGCTGAGGGTCGCCCTGAGCGCCCGGGGCTGGGGGCGGACGGTCACGGTCCGCAACGACACGTTCGCGCTGCTGCGGGCCGGTCTGGACGAGCCCCGGGGGGTGGCGGTGGTGTGCGGCGCTGGCATCAACTGCGCCGGTCTGCTGCCGGACGGGCGGACGGCCCGGTTCCCGGCGGTCGGGAAGATCTCCGGCGACTGGGGCGGCGGCATGGGGATGGCCGAGGAGGCCCTGTGGTACGCGGCGCGGGCCGACGACGGCCGGGGCGAGCCCACCGAGCTGGCGCGCGCGCTGCCGGAGCACTACGGGGTGGACTCGATGCCGGCGCTGATCGAGGCGCTGCACCGGGGGCACATACCGGCCGGCCGGACGCACGAGGCGACGCCGGTGCTGTTCGCGGTGAGCGCGGCGGGGGATCCGGTGGCCCGTTATCTGGTCCGGCGCCTCGCGCGGGAGGTCGTGGCGATGGCCACGGTCGCCCTGGGCCGCCTCGAACTGCTGGACGAGAAGGTTCCGGTGCTGTTGGGCGGCAGTGTGCTGGCGGCCCGGCATCCGGAGCTGGACGAGGAGATCGCCGCGCTGCTGGCGGCGAAGGCGCCGAAGGCGGACATCCGGGTGGTGACCGCGCCGCCGGTGCTGGGGGCGGCGCTGCTGGGCTTCGACCACACGGGTGCGGACGCGGCGGCCCGGGAGCGGCTGCGGGCGCACTACGGGTAGCGGCGGCGGAACGTGGTGGGGGCGGGGTGGCCCGGGGAAGGACCCGGGACACCCCGCCCCTCCTTTCTGTCGTCCGCCGGGTCATCCGCTCTTCGCCGTACGTCGTTCTTCGGCTGTCGCCCGTCCCGGTTCTTCCTGGTGCGGGGCTTCTGATCCTGGTTGGACTCCCTGCGTCCGTTTCCGGTGCGTCCACACCGACGGGCGGGAGGGGAACCGATCTTGAGGTTGCGGCGTATTCAGAGTGGGGAGATCACGGCGGGGGCGCTCGGGGTGGTGGAGGGCCGCACCACTCAAGATCGCGGCATTCGGGCTGTGATTCTCGGCCGTCTTGGCCATACTGCTGGCCTGGGTGGCCTCCCCCGACCCGCCGGGCAGCGGGCCGCCGTCAGCGACCGAGGGGGAGGTCAGGTGACACCACAGCAGGGGGAGCCCGCCACGCACCGGCAGTCCGCGCGCGAGCCGGCCCGGGGAGGCCGGCCGCCCGCCGCCCCGGGCCCCGGTCCGGCCGCCGGTCCGGGCCCCGATCCGGCGGCGCTGTCGGAGGCGGTCCTCGCGCGGGCCACCGGCCCCGTACCGCCGCCCGTTCCGCAGCCCGTCCCGCCGTCGGCTTCGCGGTCCGTCCCGCCATCGGCTTCGCGGTCCTCGCCGCCGTCCGGCGGGGCGCCGGGCCGTGCGCACCCCGCGCGCGGGGCCGTCGCCGGGGCCCGGGAGCGGCTGCGCGCCGCCGCCATGACGGAGCCGGGCCGGCTGCGGATCATCGGCGCCGTCCTGGCCGCGCTGGTGGTCGCCTTCGGCGCGGTGACGGCGCTGGAGATCACCGACCGGGCGGCCGCCGCCGACGACGTGGTCAGCCGCAGCCAGCCGCTGAGCGCGGACGCCGCCTCCCTCTACCACTCGCTGGCCGCCGCCGACACCGCCGCGTCCAGCGCCTTCCTCGCGGGCGCCGTCCAGGAGCCCCCCGAGGTCCGCGCGCGGTACGAGGAGCACATCGCGCGCGCCTCCCGGCTGCTGGTGACCGCCGCCACCCACACGGACGGCACCGGCACGGACACCTCCGTCCGTCAGATCGCCACGCTGAACGGGCAACTCCCCCTCTACACGGGCCGGATCGAGACCGCCCGCGCCTACAACCGCCAGGGCCTGCCGCTCGGCGGCGCGTATCTGCGCTTCGCCAACGAGCAGATGACCAGGGTGCTGCTGCCGGCGGCCCAGCGGCTGTACGACGCGGAGACCGCCCGGCTCGCCTCGGACGAGCGGGACGCCCGCTTCAGCCCCGCGCTCTCGCTCGCGGCGGGCGCGGCCGCCCTCGCGGCCCTCGGCTGGTCCCAGCTGCGGCTGCTGCGCCGCACCAACCGGGTGGTCAACCCCGGTCTGCTCGCCGCGACCGCGGCGACCGCCGCCGCGCTGCTCTGGCTGACCGTCGCGCACACCGTCGCCCGCTCCGAGCTGCACGAGGCGCGGGAGGAGGGGCAGAGATCCCTGCGGGTGCTCAGCGAGGCGCGCATAGACTCGCTCCAGGCCCGCGCCAATGAGAACCTCGTCCTCGTCGCCCGGGGAGCGGTGCTCACCGACGACGGGGACGACAAGTACGAGACGGAGTTCGCCACCGGGATGGACCGGCTGGACACCGGGCTGGCCGAGGCGCTGCGGCTCGCCGAGGACGACGCGGGGCGCTCCCCCGTACGGGACGCCACCCGGAGCATGGCCGCCTGGCAGCTCCGGCACACCGAGGCGATCCGGGCCGACCGGGACGGGCAGTACGAGAAGGCGCTGCGGAAGGTCATCGGCGAGGCGGACTCCACCGGGCTCGCCTTCGACGGGGTCGACGCGGCGCTGGAGCGGGCGATCGCCCACGAGCAGCGGGAGTTCACCCGGGCCGCGCGCGCCGGGCGGGACAGTCTGGACCTGCTGCCCGCCGGGGCCCTGGCGCTCGGGATGCTGGGCGCGGCCGGAGCCGTCCTCGGGGTCAACCGCAGGCTGGCGGAGTACCGGTGACCCCCGTGGAGCCGGAGACGAACACCCCGGCGCCGGCACCGGTGCGCGTGGGCGAAAGGGGCGCGCGGGTGTCGACAGTGCGGGACGCGCAGAGAACGCAGAGGGCACAGAGGACGCGGGGTACGGGCGGCCGGGCCCGGTGGGCGGCCGCGCGCGGCTGGGGCGGTGTGGGGCTCGCCGGGGTGGCGGCGGCCTGCGCGCTGGCCGCCGCCGTGGTGCTGCTGCCGCTCTCCCAGGGCGGGGATCCGGGCGCGGCGGGATCCGGGCCCCGGGGCCGGGCGGTGACGCTCGCCGCGGCGGACGGATGCACGGAGCCCGAGCGTTCGCTCCGCCCCGACGACGCCGAGGGCCCCGCCGTCCGGGCGATCAAGGAGCGGGGGAAGCTGATCGTCGGCGTCGACCAGAACAGCTACCGCTGGGGCTATCGCGACCCGGCGACCGGCGATCTCAAGGGCTTCGACATCGATCTCGCCCGCGCCATCGCCAAGGACCTGCTGGGCAGCGAGGACGCCGTGATCTTCCGCGCCGTCCCCACCAATCAGCGCATACCCGCGCTCGACGACGAGCGGGTCGACCTCGTCGTCCGCACCATGACGATCAACTGCGACCGGATCAAGCAGGTGGCGTTCTCCACGGCGTACTTCCGCACCGGGCAGCAGGTCCTCGCCCCCAAGTCCTCCCCCATCACCGGGTACGACGACTCGCTGCGCGGCAGACGGGTCTGCACGGCGGAGGGTTCCACGGCGTACGAGGCGCTCCAGCGGGAGTCCCGCGGCGCCGTCTTCCGGGACGAGCGGGACGACACCGCGGCCGACGAGGACGTCCTCACCGTCCCCAACCAGCTGGACTGCCTGGTGCGGCTCCAGGAGGGGCTGGCCGACGCGGTGGTCACCGACAGCGCGCTCGCCGCGGGCCAGGCCGCGCAGGACCCGGCGGTCGAGCTGAAGGGCGAGCCGTTCACCACCGAGTACTACGGCGTGGCCGCCAAGCTGGGCAAGGACGATCTGGTGCGCCGGGTCAACCGGGTGCTGGAGGAGTACCGCTCCGGCGGCGGGTGGACCGAGGCGTACGGGCGCTGGCTGGCCGGGGATCTGCCGGGGACGCCCGAGCCGCCCGCCCCCAAGTACCACGAACGGGAGAGGTGATCGATGGGCGTCGCGGCTGCGGCCCCCGGCCCCGGCGACGGGGCCCCGGGGCCGGCGATGGACCGGGACGAGGTGGACCGCGCGCTGGCCCGCCTCGGCGCGGAGCACGAGGCGATCGAGACCTCGCTGCTCGCCCTCCAGGACCACGCGGGGCGCAGACTCCTGGAGGGCGCCGAGCTGACGGGGGTCACGGGCGACCGGTGGGGCACCGCCGAGGCGTCGATCAACCGGCTGTGGGACCTCTTCGACGCGTACACCGCCGCGCTGGGGCACGTCCGGGACGCGCGGGCCCGCCGCCGCTGGCCCGGCCGGGAGGATCTCGCGGAGCTGACCGAGCGGCTGCGCGGGCGCAGCATCGTCGTCCCGGCGCCGGTGGGCCCGGCGGGGGCCGGCGGCGGACCGGCCCGGCTCACCGAGGAGTTCACCCTCGCCGAGCTGGTCGCCCGGATGAACGAGCTGTACGCGTCCTCGCTGGATGTCGTGGTCACGGCGGACGCGGTCTGGTCGGCGCTGCCCGCGCGGATCGATCTGCTCGCGGCGGAGCTCCAGCGCACCCGGTCGCTCGCGCATGCCGCCGGGGTGCGCCCCGGTGAGCACCCCGCCGGTGACGAGCTGGAGTCCATCACCGGTGAGCTGACGGTGCTGCGGGCCCAGGTGATCTCCGATCCGCTGGCGTTCTGGCGTCCCGCGCGGGGGAGTTCGGCGCCCGGTGGCGGCCGTCCCGACACCCAGCGGTACGACCGTGCCGCGCGCGCCCTGGACGACATACGCCGGGAGGTCGAGGCGGTGCTGGGGGTCCGGCAGGACGCGGAGCAGCGGCTGCTGCGGCTGCGCGATGTCCTCTCCCGGGCCGACCGCACGCTGGCGGAGGCGCGGACCGCCCGGGGCGAGGTGCTGGCGAAGATCGCCGCCTCGGAGGTGCCGGCCGTCAGCGGCCCGTCGACGGCGCTCCAGGAGCGGCTGGGCGCGGCGGCGGACTACCGCAGGCGTGCCCAGTGGCACCGGCTCTCGCCGCTCCTGGAGGCGCTGGAGCAGGAGGCGGAGGACGAGTTGCTGCGGGCGCGGGAGTCGCTGACGGCGGTCACGGCGCCGCTGGCGGTCCGGGCGGAGCTGCGGGGCCGGCTCGACGCGTACAAGGCGAAGGCGGCGCGGCACGGGTGCGCGGAGGATCCGCTGCTGATCGAGCGGTACGACGTGGCGCGCCGGATGCTGTGGAGTGCCCCGTGCGATCTGCGGGCCGCCGGGCAGGCGGTGCTGCGCTACCAGGAGGCGGTGGCGGAGGTACTGAGCGGCGGCCCGGTGACGGGCGTCGTGGACGGGGGTGCCGGGGGATGACCACCGGGGGCGAGAGCTGTCAGCGGCCCGGCTGCACGGGCTCGTACGAGGACATGGGCGGCGGCGGGCTGTACTGCGACACCTGCGGGCTGGCGCCCGTGGTCGCGGGCGGCGGGCCGGAGCCGTCCGCCGGCGCGGCGGGGGGCACCGGGTCGTCGCCGGGCGGGGCGGGGGGCTCCGGGTCGTCGCCGGGCGGCCCCGGCGGGGCGGGGGGAGCGGGTGGTCCGGGCTCGTCGGAGGGATCCGGTGGGTCGGACGGGCCGGACGGGCCCGCGACGGCGGTCTCCGGGCCGCCGTCGCGTCCCGCGCGTCCGCCGTCGGGGCGTCGGTCGCGTTCCCCGGACACGGTGGGCACCTCCGGCCGTTCGGGCCGGTCCGGGAGGTCGGTGTCGGTCCGCAGCTCCGGCACGGCCTCCGGCAGTTCCGGGCGGCACCGGCTGGGCGCCGGCCTGGTCTCCGTACCCGAGGTGCCCCGGCCCGACCCGCGCGCGGCGGTCATGGCCCGCCCGGAGGTGCCCGAGCGGAAGCGGTTCTGCTCCCGCTCCGACTGCGGCGCCCCGGTGGGGCGGGCGCGTGGCGACCACCCGGGGCGCACGGAGGGGTTCTGCACCTCCTGCGGGCACCCGTACTCGTTCGTCCCCAAGCTGATGGCCGGTGACGTCGTCCACGGGCAGTACGAGGTGGCGGGCTGTCTCGCCCACGGCGGCCTCGGCTGGGTCTATCTGGCGGTGGACCACGCCGTCTCGGACCGCTGGGTGGTGCTCAAGGGCCTGCTGGACACCGGCGACCAGGACGCGATGGAGGCCGCGATCGCCGAGCGGCGCTTCCTCGCCGAGATCGAGCACGCCAACATCGTCCGCATATACAACTTCGTCGAGCACCTCGACCAGCGGACGGGTTCGCTCGACGGCTACATCGTCATGGAGTACGTGGGCGGCAAGTCCCTCAAGGAGCTGGCGAACGACCGCAGGGACGCCTCGGGCCGCCGCGACCCGCTGCCGGTGGAGCAGGCGTGCGCCTACGGCATCGAGGCGCTGGAGGCGCTCGGCCATCTGCACAGCAGGTCCCTGGTGTACTGCGACTTCAAGGTGGACAACGCGATCCAGCAGCACGACCAGCTCAAGCTGATCGACCTGGGCGCGGTGCGGCGGATGGACGACCACGAGTCCGCGATCTACGGCACGGTGGGGTACCAGGCCCCGGAGGTCGCGGAGACCGGCCCGTCGGTCGCCTCCGACCTGTACACGGTGGCGCGCACCCTGGCGGTGCTGACGTTCGACTTCCAGGGCTACACCACGGTGTTCGCGGACTCGCTGCCGGACCCGGCGAACGTGGCCGTGTTCCGGACGTACGAGTCGTTCTACCGGCTGCTGGTGCGGGCGACGGACCCGGATCCGGCCCGCCGGTTCTCCTCGGCGGCGGAGATGGCGGAGCAGCTGACCGGGGTGCTGCGGGAGGTGGTCTCGCTCCAGACGGGCCGTCCCCGGCCGGCGCAGTCGACGCTCTTCGGTCCTGAGGTGCGGATCCCGGACACGGAGCTGTTCGCGGGGCAGGAGGACCAGGTGTCCCGGCTCGGCGCGCGGGCGCTGTCCCGGCGGGAGCGTGCCGGGGCCGCGCCGGCCGCCGGGCGGGCCCCCGTTCCCGGGCCGCGCGCCGCCGCCCCGGCCGGCGGGGCCCCGGGGCCGGCCGCGGTGCTCGCGCCGCTGCTCGCCCCGGTGGATCCCCGGGCCGCGGCGCTGGCGCTGCCCGTGCCCCGGGTCGCGCCGGACGACCCCCACGCGGGTCTGCTGGCGGGGCTGCCGGCGTCCTCCCCCGCCGAACTGATCGCCGCCCTGCGTTCGGTGGCCGTCCCGTCCCCCGAGACCCGGCTCCGGGAGGTGCGGGCGCTGCTGGAGGCGGACGATCCGGTGGCGGCCGCGGCCGCCCTGGCGGAGTCGGCGGCTCCAGAGCGCCCGGCGGGCACGGGTGGCGGCGGGGCCGAGGACTGGCGGACGGTCTGGTACCGGGGGTTGACGGCCCTGTTCACCGGTGACCCCGAGACGGCGGCGCACGCGTTCGACGCGGTGTACGACGCCTTCCCCGGCGAGCCCGCGCCGAAGCTGGCGCTCGGGGTGTGCGCGGAGGCCCTGGGCCGGCCGGACCAGGCGGCCGAGTACTACGGCCTGGTGTGGACGACCGACCCGGGCCATGTGGGGGCCGCGTTCGGGCTGGCCCGGGTGCGGCTGGCGACCGGCGACCGGGAGGGCGCGGTGCGCACCCTGGAGTCGGTGCCGGAGGTCTCGATCCACTACACCGCCGCCCGGGTCGCGGCCGTCCGCGCCCGGCTGCGGCGGCGTGCCGCCGGTGAACCGCTGACCGCCGAACTGACGGCGGCGGCGGACCAGGTGACGGCGCTCGACGCGCTCGGTCTCGACCCGGTCCGGCGCGAGCGGCTGACGACGGAGGTACTGGGTACGGCGCTGGACTGGGTACTCTCCGGTAGTCCCGGAGCCAAGCCGTCCGTACCGGACCCGTCGAGCGCGTCGGGGCCCGGCGGCGCCCCCGCCGCGCCCGCCGTCCTGCTCGGCAGCGCACTGGACGAACGCGGCCTGCGCTTCGGACTGGAACGCTCCTTCCGGGCACTCGCCCGGCTCGCCCAGCGGGGCGAGGAGCGGATCGACCTGGTGGAGCGCGCCAACCGCTACCGCCCCCGGACGTGGGTGTGATTGATGTCGCCGCAGATGCACCGGCCCGGCGCCGGCCCGATGTGCCCCGCTTGCAGGGAGCCGCTGGAGCAGCAGGACCGCTACTGCGGCGCCTGCGGACAGGAGTTGTCGCCCCGGTCCCGCTCCGACCGCCCGACGCTCGTGATCGGCCCGCCACCGCCACCGGCCCCCGGGTCCGGCCCCTGGGCCCCGGGCCCCCACCCGGTGACGGGTGATCACGGCCCCTTCCCGCCGGGACCGGCGTACCCGTACGGGTCATCGGGCGCGGCGGGCGCCGACGGGACCCCGGGCGCTCCCGGCGCGCTCCACCGGGGGGCAACCCCCGGCCCGGAGCAGGGATTCGGCACCGTACCGACGTCCCCGGACGGCGGGGCCCCTCATCCGGGGGTCCCGGGCAGCCCGCCCGCGCCCGGGACGCACCAGACCCCGTACCCCAGGGGCTCGGCCGACGGCACGCCCCCGGCCGCGGGCGGCGGCCCGTTCCCCGAAGCGGGGCGGGAGTTCAACGCCGTACCGACGTCCCCGGAGGGCTGGACCCCGCACCCGGCGGCAGCCCCCGACACCCCGGCGTACGGCACGCCCGGCACGCGTCCGGCTCCGTACCCCCCGGGTGCGGCAGGCGGCACGCCCCCGACCGCAGGCGGCGGCCCGGCCCCAGAAGCAGGGCGGGAGTTCGGCGTCGTACCGACACCCCCCGGCGGCGGGGCCCCGCACCCGGCGGCCCCCGGAATCCCGCCCGCACCCGGGACGCACCAGACCCCGTACCCCAGGGGCGCGGCCGGCGGCATGCCGTCGGCCGTGCCCGGTGGCGCACCCTCCGGGCCGGGGTACGGGTCCGGCCACCCGGGGGCGGACCCGCACGGTCACGGGTCCGCGTATCCGGGCGCCCCGGCCACGGCACCCGTGTCCGTGCCCGGTGGGGGATACGGCGGCGGCGGCCCCGGTCACGGAGCGGCGTACCCGGGCCACGGATCCGCGGCCCCGGTGCCCGGCGCGGCGCCCACCCCCGTACCCACCCCCGTACCGACCGCCGCGGCCGGATCCACGGGCGGCGGAGTACCGGCACCGGACCCGGGACACCGGACCGGCGGCCAACCGGCTTACCCGTCCGGGGGGTCCGGCGGCACACCGGCGGCCGGTTCCCCGGGGAGTGCCGGGCACGGCGGCTCCGGCGGGGACTTCCCGCTCGCGCCGCCGGTGCCCCCGGCGGGCGGGGGCGTGTGCGCGGCCTGCCGGGCCGGGCGGGTGGGCGCCGACGGCTACTGCGAGAACTGCGGGCACGCCAAGCCGCGCGAGCGCGACCACCAGGAGCTGGAGCTGGGTTCGGTGGCGGCGGTCAGCGACCGGGGCCTGCGGCACCACCGCAACGAGGACGCCTTCGCGGTGTCCGCGACCGCCCTCCCGGACGGCTCCCCCGCCGTGATCGCCGTCGTCTGCGACGGCGTCTCCTCGGCGACCCGCCCCGACGAGGCGTCCCAGGCCGCCGCCGAAGCGGCCAACGCGGTGCTGCTGGCCGCGCTGCCGCGCGGGACCCACCCCGAGCGGGCGATGCGGGAGGCCGTCGTCGCGGCGGCGGCCGCCGTCGACGCCCTCGCCCCGGACCCGCCGGGAGGCGAGCCGCAGGAAGCGGGGCAGCAGTTGAACGCGCCCGCGTGCACCATCGCCGCCGCCGTCCGGGCCGGCGGGCTGCTGGTCGTCGGCTGGGTCGGTGACAGCCGGGTCTACTGGGTCCCCGACGACCGCTCCCAGCGCACCGCGCGGCTCACCGAGGACGACTCCTGGGCCGCCCAGATGGTGGCGGCGGGCCTGATGGGCAAGGCCGAGGCGTACGCGGACGAGCGGGCCCACGCCATCACGGGGTGGCTCGGCGCCGACGCGTACGACCTGGAGCCGCACACGGCCTCGTTCGTCCCGGACCATCCGGGGGCCGTCGTCGTCTGCACGGACGGGCTGTGGAACTACGCCGAGGACGTCACCGAGATGGCGCGGGCCGTCCCGCCGGACGCCGCCGCGCGTCCGCTGCACAGCGCGCGGCTGCTGGTGGGGCACGCCCTCGACGGCGGCGGCCACGACAACATCACCGTGGCGGTGCTGCCGTTCCCGGTGGCGCCTCCCCCGGAGGGAGCAGACGGCCGCCCGTAGGGGCGGCACCACCGGACCTGACGGCAAGCCGTCGGGAAGCCGGAACGTCGAGAAGCCGAGAAGCCGGGACGTCGGAAAGTTCAGAGCGCAGGACAAGCAGGACGGGGGCCCGCGACGGGGCGGGCCCCCGGCACCAGGTACCGGCCCCCGGGCCGGGCCCGGGGGGACCACGACCCGCGAGGGCGTGCGCCCGCTCCGGTGTCCGGGCCATCCCGCGTGGAGCCCTCAAGGCCGCAAGGAGTCCATCAGATGGCCAATTTCGCCAAGTCGCAGGTGCCGCGGTTCTCCGTCGAGGTGTACCAGAACGAGTACCTCCCCGAGGGCGGACGCGAGGTGAACGCGATCGTCACCGTCACCTCCACCGGCGGCGGCACCAGCGGCCGGACCCCGGTCCCGGGGTCCGCGCCGGGTACCGCTCCCGGCGCCGCCGTGGTGATCATGGTGGACTGTTCCGGTTCCATGGACTACCCGGCGGCCAAGATGCACAACGCCCGGGAGGCGACCGCCGCCGCGATCGACACCCTGCGCGACGGCGTCGAGTTCGCGGTGACGGCCGGCACCCACCGGGCCACCGAGGTCTACCCGGGCGGCGGGCGGCTCGCCACCGCCGACGCCACCACCCGGGCCCAGGCGAAGGACTCGCTGCGCCGGCTCACCGCCTCCGGCGGGACCGCGATCGGTACCTGGCTCGGTCTCGCCGACCGGCTGCTCGCCACCGCGCACGGCGACATCCGCCACGGCATCCTCCTCACCGACGGGCGCAACGAGCACGAGAGCCCCGACGCGCTGCGCGCCGCCCTCGCCTCGGTCGCGGGACGGTTCACGTGCGACGCCCGCGGGGTCGGCACCGACTGGGAGGTCAAGGAGGTCACCCAGATCGCCTCGGCGCTGCTCGGGACCGCCGACATCGTCGCCGATCCGGCCCAGCTCGCCGCCGACTTCACCGGGATGATGGAGAAGGTGATGGGCAAGGGCGTCGCGGATGTGGCGCTGCGGCTGTGGACCCCGGTGGGCGTGGAGATCCAGTTCGTGAAGCAGGTGGCCCCGACGGTCGAGGACCTGACGGCCCGGCGCACCGAAGCGGGCCCCCGGGCCGGTGACTATCCGACCGGTTCGTGGGGTGACGAGTCGCGGGACTACCACGTGTGTGTACGGGTGCCGGAGGCCGGCATCGGGCAGGAGATGCTGGCCGCCCGCGCGTCGCTGATCATCCCGGCGCCGGACGGCGGGACCCCGGAGGCGGTGCTGTCGCAGGGGCTGGTCCGGGCGGTCTGGACGGACGACCTGGCGGCGTCGACCACGCTCGATCCGCAGGTGGCGCACTACACCGGGCAGGCCGAGCTGGCCCAGGCGATCCAGCTCGGTCTTGACGCCCGCAAGCTGGGGGACTTCGACGGGGCGACGGCCCGTCTCGGCCGTGCGGTGCAGCTCGCGGCGGCCTCCGGGAACGCGGACACTGCGAAACTCCTTTCGAAGGTGGTGGACGTGGTGGACGCGGCGACAGGTACTGTGCGACTGAAGGCCAAGGTCGCCGAGGCCGACGAGATGACCCTCGAAACCCGCTCCACGAAGACGGTGCGCGTGAAGAGGTAGTCCCGCCGGTTTCCCGGTTCCCGGGCCGTGTGAGCAGTGCCGTACGCGCGACGACGAGAGACAGAAACGGCCCTTTGGCCGGACGAGGAGAGGGGGAAGCGCCTCCATGCCGACCTGCCCGAACGGACACCAGTCGGGAGCCGACGACTGGTGCGAGGTCTGTGGCCACCGCATGGCCGGTCCCGGCGCTCCGACCGGTGCCGTACCGCCGCCGCCGCCGCCCCCGCCGCCCGGCTACGGGTACGGGGCCCCCGGGGGCGATCCGCACGCCACCGCGCAGGCGGAGCTGTGTCCCCAGTGCCGTACGCCGAGGGAGGCGATGGCGCCGTTCTGCGAGGAGTGCCGCTACAACTTCCTGACGCGGAAGGCCACCTCGTACACGCCCATCGCGCCGGCTCCGCAGCCGCCGGCTCCGGTGCTGACCCCGCCGCCGGGCTACTCCGGGCGGCAGCCGGGGCCCCCGCCGGTCGTCCCGGGTGGGCCCGGCGGTCCGGGCGGGCACCAGGGTGGCTTCGGCGGTCCCGGTGGTCCCGGCACCGGTCCGGGCGGCCCCGGCGGCCCCGGTGGACTCACTACTCACGCTGGTCCCGGTGACCCCAACGGCCCCGGTGGCGCCGATCCGTTCGGCTACCACGGCTCCCGTCCCTCGCAGCTCAACCGGCCCGCCGAGGTGCTCGGCGACGGCCCGGGACACGGACCTGGACACGGACCTGGACACGGGCCGGGACACGGCGCCGGTCCAGGACACCGGTCGGGTCCGGGCGCGGGCCCCGGTGGCGGCCCCGGTGGCAGCCCGGGTGGCGGCATCGGCCCGGGCGGCAGTGGCTTCCCGCCGCCGGGACCGACCTCGCCGTTCCCCGCGGGCCCCGGGCAGCCGGGACAGCACGACCGGCACGGACATCCGGGCCACCCCGGATCGCAGGGCCCGCCGCCCCCGCCCGGTCCGCAGGGCGGCATGCCGTCGGCGTTCCAGCCGGGTCCGGGCCAGGGCCCGGCCGCGCCGCCGCAGCGGCAGCCCGCCGAGGACGACTGGATGCTGCCGCCGCCCTCGCAGTCCTCGTCACCGTTCCCGCAGGGTCCGGGGCAGGGCGACGGCCCGGCGGCGGACGGGCACCGGGACCACGGTTCCGCGCCCGGCCAGCACCAGTCGCCGCCGTCGTACCAGTCCCCGGGCTCCTGGACGGCCGTGATCGGCCCGGACCGCGAGTACTTCCTGGCGATGATGCAGCGCAGCGGCCCCGACGCGAGTGGGCTCAATCTGCCCGCGTACGCCCCTGAGCAGCACCTCCAGCTCACCGGCAGCCAGGTGACCATCGGCCGCCGCCGGCAGTCCACGGGCGAGGCGCCCGACATCGACCTGTCGGTGCCGCCGGAGGACCCGGGCGTCTCGCACAAGCACGCCGTGCTGGTGCAGCAGCCCGACGGCGGCTGGGCGGTCGTCGACCAGAACTCCACCAACGGCACCACGATCAACGGTGGCGAGGAACCGATCCAGCCCTATGTGCCGGTGCCGCTGAGCGACGGCGACCGGGTGCACGTCGGCGCCTGGACGACGATCACCGTCCACCGGGACTGAGCACCGAGGGGGACCGGAGCCGGCCGGGGCCGTGAACCTGGCGGAAGCAGGAGTCGGCCTGAACCAGGAGCCGGCCGGGGTCAGAAACCGGCCGGTGGTGTCCGGATACCGTCCTCCTCCGGGTCGTCCTGGACCCCGAGGGGCCATACGTAGGGCCCCTCGGGATCGTCCAGCCAGGCCCACTGGCGGCGCCCCCGCACGGTGACCCCGAAACGGTCCCGGCGCGGGCGGCGCTCCCGTCGCCAGAGCGACAGCGCCTCCTGCGGATCGAGCCCGTCCGAGGTCAGGGCCAGCAGGAAGCGGAAGAGGTCGTTCTCCAGGGCGCGGCGGGGCAGCGGCCCCCGGCGCGGCTCCGGTACGGCCGCCCCGCCCCGCAGCGGCACGAAGTAGGCCGGGGTCGGCAGGAAGCGCCCCTCCGCCCCCGGGCCGCCGGGCCCCTCGCGCACCCGCAGCAGGATCAGCCCGGTGGAGAGCGGGGCGAGGATCAGCGCGCCCGGCCGACACTGCGGCAGCCATGCGAACGGGATCGACGGCAGGGTGCACGTCGCGATGATCCGGTCGAAGGGCGCCCGCGCCGGGCAGCCGCGCGCACCGTCCCCGGTGACCACGGTGGGCCGGAAGCCCGCCGCGGCCAGATGCGCCCGCGCCGAGTCGGTGATCTCGGGCTCCATGTCGACGGTGGTGACCCGGTCGTCGCCGAGCCGGTGGCAGAGCAGGGCCGCGTTGTACCCGCTGCCGGTGCCGATCTCCAGCACGGTGTCCCCGTACCGCACCTGGAGTTCCCTGAGCATCAGGGCCATCAGCGAGGGCTGGCTGCTGGAGGAGATCAGCTCACCGTCGCGGACCCGGGTGGCCAGCGGCCCGTCGTAGTACGCGCCCCGCAGCCAGCGCTCGCGCCGCACGGGGTCGGGGTCCTCGCACCAGAGCCGTTCGTAGCGGGCGCCGTGCGGGACGAAGTAGTACGGGACGAACAGATGCCGGGGCACCTCCTCGAAGGCGAGCCGCCAGGAGGGGTCCGTGAGCGCGCCGGACGCCGCTATCAGCCGCACCATGGCCCCGCGCGCCTCGGTGGCGGGCTCGGCGTACCGCTCCAGGTGCGTACCCATGCCTCCACTCTCCTGCGCGGCGGGCCCGGAGGCGAGCACCCCGGCCATCCCCGGCCATCCCCGGGCCGTCTCCGGCCACCCCGAGGACGGGTGGCCGGGGCAGGGGGGTCCTAGGGCCCAGGTCCTCGTCCTTCCCGTCTGAGACCATGGACAGGTGAATGAGATCCGGCGCGGCAGCCTTGAGGAGCAGACCTTCTACGAGCAGGTGGGCGGGGAGGAGACGTTCCGCCGTCTGGTGCACCGCTTTTACCAGGGAGTCGCGGGGGATCCGGAGCTGCGGGCCATGTACCCGGAGGAGGACCTGGGCCCCGCCGAGGAGCGGTTCGCGCTCTTCCTGATCCAGTACTGGGGCGGCCCCCGCACCTACAGCGAGGAACGCGGCCATCCCCGGCTGCGGATGCGGCACGCCCCCTTCCAGGTCGACCGGGCGGCGCACGACGCCTGGCTGCGGCACATGCGCGACGCCGTCGACGAGCTGGAACTCTCCCCCGACCACGAGCGTCAGCTGTGGGACTACCTGGTCTACGCCGCCGCCTCGATGGTGAACACCCCGGGCTGACCCACCCCGCACGGGCTCAGGCGGGCGGGCTCGCGAACCGGGCGGGGTCGAAGAGGGCGACCGGGTGGCGGGTGGTGCCGTCCAGGGCGAGATCGGCCAGGATCTCCCCCACCACGGTGACGAACTTGAATCCGTGCCCCGAGAATCCGCACGCCACGGTGGCGTGCCCGGGGTGGGCGGGGTGCCGGGCGATCACGAAGTGCTCGTCGGGTGTGGTCGAGTACATGCAGGTGACGGCCTTGATCAGAGCCCCGGGGAGGGTCGGCAGACAGCTGTCGAGCCGCGCGGCCATGGCCCGTACCTCGTGGTCGTGGACCGTGCGGTCGATCGTCTCCGGGGTGCAGGGGGCGCCGTGCTCCCGGAAGAAGGCGACCTTGGCGCCGCCGCCGGGGCCGTCGATGGCGGGGAAGCCGTAGATCTGGCTCCCGGCGGCGTCCTCCCAGATGTAGACGGGGTGCCGGTCCGGCGCGTACGAGCCAGTGCCGCCGCGTGGCTGGAACCAGTACATGATCTGCCGCTCGATCCGGACCGGTACGCCGATGTCGGCGAGCAGCCGGGGCGCCCAGGCGCCGGGGCAGACGACCAGGTGACCGGCGGTGTAGGTGTCGTCGGGGGTGTGGACCCGTACGCCGTCCCGGTACGGCTCCCAGCGGATCACCGGCTCCTCGAAGCGCAGGTCCGCGCCGTGCCGGGTGGCGAGCTGGAGATGGGCGGCGACGGTCCGCTCGGGGCGGAGCAGCCCGGCGCGGGCCTCGTAGAGGCCGACCTCGCCGTCGGCGGGGGTGAGGGTGGGGAATCGGCGGCGCAGTTCGCGGGCGTCCAGCAGCTCGTACGGCAGGCCCCACCGCTCGGCGGAGCGCAGCGCTCCGGCCACGGTGCGGGAGTCGGGCGGGCCGGCCATGACCCCGCCGCAGTACAGGGCGATCCGGCGGCCGGTGTCCCGTTCCAGCCGCTCGTACAGTTCGTAGGCGCGCAGCAGCAGCGGTACGTAGGCGGGGTCCTCGAAGTAGGACTGGCGGGTGATCCGGGAGCCGCCATGGCTGGAACCATGGGGGTGTACGGGGCCGAATTTCTCCAGGCCGAGCACCCGGGCGCCCCGGGCGGCGAGATGGGCGGCGGCGGCGCTGCCCATGCCGCCGAGTCCGAGCACGATCACGTCATGGGCGGGCACGGCCGCTCCCCTCACCGCTCGACTCGTCCGGATCACCGCGGATCCACAGGCCCATCATGCCCAACGTGCCGCGTTCCACGGCACGTTGGGACGGGACCCGGGGCGATGTCAGTGCCGGTGCGGCCGGGTCGGGGTGACGCTCAGCGCGCCGAGGCCGGTCTCGCGCAGGGCGATGGAGCCGAACGGGGTGCGCAGCCGCAGCCAGGGCCCGCTGGCGAGCAGGGCCGCCGGGACCCCGGGCCGCAGGAAGCCCAGCGACTGGGCGGCGTGCACGGCCCGCAGGGGCAGCGGGGTGTCCCCGAGGCCCCTGGACCAGATCTCCCGGCCGATACGGTCCCGCTCGGCGCGGGTCCGCCGCTCCTCGGGAAGTTGCTCGTCGCGGGCGCGGAACTCGGCGACGGCCGCCCCGACCTCCGCCCGCATCCGGTCGGCGTCGGGCAGGCCCGGGAGGTCGCGCCAGCCGCCCCGGGGCGGCAGCACCCCGGCCCACGGCGGTCCGGTGACCGGCCCGGGGACGGTGAACTCCGCGGCGCCGATCCCGTCGGGTCCGCCGATCCCGTCGAGGAGTTCCCCCGCGGAGACGGTGGCGTCGAGCCGGACCGGCCGGCCCAGGCGCGCGGTCCGGATCGCCAGCACCTCGAAGGAGGGCGGGCGGCCGAAGACGGCGAGCCGAGGCAGCGGCCCGTCGGGGCCGCCGGCCTGGAGCCGGACCACGGCGGCCCGGTCGTAGTGGAGCAGCCGGGCGAGGAAAGCGGAGAGATCCTCCGCCTCCCTCGCGTCGGCGCAGTGCACTTGCTGCACGGGCACGCTCATCCGACGAGCGCGTCCTCGTCCACGGTGGGCTGCTCGGGCAGATACCGCTGGAGGTGGGCCTTCTCCTCCGGGGTGATCCGCCGGGGCCGCCCGGCCGCCAGGTCGTAGGGCACGACGACGGTCGAGGCCCGCACATACACCAGGTCGGAGCCCTCGGCCTCCTTCACCTCGTAGGCGATGGTGAGGGAGGCCGACCGGATCCGGGTCACCCAGGACTCGACGACCACCGGCTCGTGCCGGTGGACCAGCGGCCGCAGATAGTCGATCTCGTGGCGGGCCACGACGGAGCCGCCCGAGAACGACGGGGAGCCGTCGGCGGGCCGCAGCCGGAACATGAAGTCGATCCGGGCCTCTTCCAGATACCGCAGGAAGACCACGTTGTTGACGTGCCCGAAGGCGTCCATGTCCGACCAGCGGAGCGGACAGTGGTAGATGTGCCGGGCCATGGGTGACTCTCCGCCCCTCATCAGCCCCGGGTGAGCTTCTTGTAGGTGGCGCGGTGCGGACGGGCCGCGTCCGGGCCGAGCCGCTCGATCTTGTTCTTCTCGTACGCCTCGAAGTTGCCCTCGAACCAGAACCACTTGGAGTCGCCCTCGTAGGCGAGGATGTGGGTGGCGACCCGGTCCAGGAACCAGCGGTCGTGGGAGACGACCACCGCGGCGCCGGGGAACTCCAGCAGGGCGTTCTCCAGCGAGGAGAGCGTCTCGACGTCGAGGTCGTTGGTGGGCTCGTCGAGCAGGAGGAGGTTGCCGCCCTGCTTGAGGGTGAGCGCCAGGTTCAGCCGGTTGCGCTCACCGCCGGAGAGCACGCCCGCGGGCTTCTGCTGGTCCGGGCCCTTGAAGCCGAACGCGGAGACATACGCGCGGGACGGCATCTCGACCTGGCCGACGTTGATGTAGTCCAGCTCGTCGGAGACGACGGCCCACAGCGACTTCTTCGGGTCGATGTTGGCGCGGCTCTGGTCGACGTAGGAGATCTTGACGGTCTCCCCGACCTTGATGGATCCGGCGTCGGGCTGCTCAAGCCCCTGGATCATCTTGAACAGCGTGGTCTTGCCGGCGCCGTTGGGGCCGATGACACCGACGATGCCATTGCGCGGCAGGGTGAAGCTGAGGTCGTCGATGAGCAGCTTGTCGCCGAAGCCCTTGGAGAGGTTCTCGACCTCGACCACGATGCTGCCCAGCCGCGGGCCCGGCGGGATCTGGATCTCCTCGAAGTCCAGCTTCCGCATCTTGTCGGCCTCGGCCGCCATCTCCTCGTAGCGGGCCAGTCGCGCCTTCGACTTGGCCTGCCGCCCCTTGGCGTTGGAGCGGACCCACTCCAGCTCTTCCTTGAGCCGCTTGGCGCGCTTGGCGTCCTTCTGGCCCTCGACCTTCAGACGGGCCTGCTTGGACTCCAGGTAGGTGGAGTAGTTGCCCTCGTAGCCGATGGCCCGGCCGCGGTCCAGCTCCAGGATCCAGCCGGCGACGTTGTCGAGGAAGTACCGGTCGTGGGTGATGGCGACGACGGTGCCGGGGTACTTGGCGAGGTGCGACTCCAGCCACTGGACGGACTCGGCGTCCAGGTGGTTGGTGGGCTCGTCGAGGAGGAGCAGGTCGGGGGCCTCCAGCAGCAGCTTGCAGAGGGCGACCCGGCGCTTCTCACCACCGGAGAGGTTGGTGACGGGCCAGTCCCCGGGGGGGCAGCCCAGCGCGTCCATGGCCTGCTCCAGCTGGGCGTCGAGGTCCCAGGCGTTGGCGTGGTCCAGCTCCTCCTGGAGCTTGCCCATCTCCTCCAGGAGCGCGTCGGAGTAGTCCGTCGCCATCTGCTCGGCGATCTCGTTGAACCGGTCCAGCTTGCCCTTGATCCCGGCCACGCCGTCCTGGACGTTCTCCAGCACCGTCTTGGACTCGTCGAGCGGCGGCTCCTGGAGCAGGATGCCGACCGTGTACCCCGGCGACAGGAAGGCATCGCCGTTGGACGGCTGCTCCAGACCGGCCATGATCTTCAGAACGGTGGACTTACCGGCGCCGTTCGGGCCGACCACACCGATCTTCGCGCCGGGCAGGAAGCTCAGCGTCACGTCATCGAGGATGACCTTGTCGCCGTGCGCCTTGCGCGTCTTGCGCATCGTGTAGATGTACTCAGCCAAGAGAAACCGTCCGGCAGCTAAGTGGGTGGGCAGAGATACACCCCATCTTGCCGTACGTCCATCCCCCGACGGAAACCGGTCAGGACGCACCGGACCCGTCCGGTCACCGTGCGCCGCCGCCCGGTCACTCCCCTGCCGGGTTCCTCCGCCGCAGGACGAAGAGGACGACACCGCCGACCACGATCAGCACGGCCGCCCCGCCGGCTATCAGCGGAGTGATACCGGAGCCGCCGGTGGCGGCCAGATCGCCGTCGGAGACCCCGGCCACCGCCTCCTCCCCGGTGTCACCGGCCGGCAGCGGGGCGCTGCGGGACACGGGCGTCTGCGACATCCCGGACGCCGACGCCACGGGCGCCGGAGCCGCGACCCCGGCGGTACGGCAGTCCAGGACACCCCGGAAGCTCTTCCGGAAGTCCTCCACGCTGTCGCCACCGCCCGAGGCCGGGTCGGGGGTGCCGTCAGAGGTGCCGTCGGGGGTGCCGTCGGCAGCGACGGGGCTGTCGGAGTCGTCGGCGGCGCTCTGTGTGCCGTCGGCGTCCCCGGGGCCGCCGCTGTCCCTGCCTCCGGAGGTGCTGCGGGCCGCCCGTCCTGTGCTCCGGGTGTCGCCGGTGCCGTCGCCGGCGTGAGCCTTCACCCGGTCCCGGGTGCCGCCGGTGGCGGGGGCGGTGGCTGTGGCTCCGTCGGCGCGCTTGCCCCGGTCATCGCCGGAGTCCGCCGCACCGCCGGAGTCCCGGGCGTCCCGGGGTGCGGTGGAGCCGTCGCCCGCCGGGGCGGGGGTGCGTGCCGGGCCCTCGGCGCTCCCGGCCCGGCCGGTGACCACCACGTCGTACGGCTGGTCCTCCGTGACCGGGACCGTGACCGTCCTGCTGCCCCGTGCCGCGACCGTGTACGCGGCTCCGCCGACCTCGACGGTGAACGGGGCGTCCCCGGGGTTGGCGGCGGTGACGTCGACCCCGCGCGTGACGCAGTTGTGCCGCGCGGACAGCGCCGGAACCACACCCTCGGCCGCCCAGACCACCTTGGTCTGCGCGGACACGGTGGACTCGCTGGAGTGCGCGAGGATCTGGGCCTGACTCCCGGCGGCGGAGGTGAACGCCCGTCCCACCGGGACCGGGGTGGCGGTCTGGGCGACCAGGGCGGCGGTGCCGTCCGGGGCGCCCTCGGGTATGTGGACGTACACCTTGGCCCCGTCGGTCACGGTCCCGACGGGCTTCCCGGCGGCGTCGGTGACCTTCACCCCGCCGGCGGCGGCGCCCGGCGCCGGGGCCACGGAGACCCGCTCCGCGTCGGTGCGCACGGTCACCGGTCCGATCCGCCGGCCGGGCTTCCCCGAGATCACGGCGGGCTCCAGGCCGAGCGACACCCCCGGCTCGCCGACCTGCCGGGCCCGCCGCTCCAGCCAGTCGGCCAGCTTCTCGGCGGCGGGGTCGAGCGCCTGCACGTCCGCGCCGTCCGAGTACCGCCAGATGGCGACCTGGGTACCGGCCGCCGCCGTCCGCTGGGTGAGCGGCCCGGTGCCCGCCTCCTTCGCGAGCCGGGCGAGGTCGTCGATCTGCGGGAAGGAGTGCCGGAGGATCCAGCGGATCTTCCCGGCGTTGCGATGGGAGGCGAGCGAGGTCTGCCGCCCGGGGGTCTCCTGGTACTTCGCCTGCTCCCGGGCGGGGTTGTGGAGGTCGATGCCGTAGGTCTTGAGCCGGCCGCCGCCGTCGACGGTCATCTCGAAGAGACCGGCGGGGAGGGAGTGGCTGCGGCCCTTGGTCCGCAGGACGGCCCCGTCGAAGGTCTTCAGCCCGTCGAGGGTGGCCGTCGCCCCGCCCGGCCTGCGGACGCCGTCACCGGAGGCCGCCACGGGGTCGGCCGCGGCCGGCAGCACGCCCGCCAGGAGCAGACCCGCCGTCAGCGCCACGGCCGTCAAAGGACGCACGCCACCACGAGCGGCACCACCGGCGGACCCCCGGCCCGTCCCGGCGCCACGCCATCCGGAGCCAAGCCATCCGGCACGACGCCACGCGGTACCGCGGCACCCGTGCCCGGCCGGCGCGGAGAAGTTCGCAGACACTGAATTCCCTCCAGGCGGGGTGGTATTCGCAGCGGACGCGTGCGGGCATGCACGGAGTGCACTTGCGGATACCGCGCGTTCATGTGTGACGCAGGGGATATGTGCCGCACCGGCGGACTCAAGTGACCCGTGAATACTGGGGAATCCTAGAGACGCCCATGAGCCCCAACCGGCCGTCCTACCGTCGGACAACCATTCCGAATCAGAATCGTTATCGCCCACGACCGGGACATCGCGGCCCCACTCCCCCGGTCGACACATCTCCACGGCCCTCCCGGGGGAGCCGTGGGCGGGCGGCCGGCACCCCCGTCAGAAGGGCGGCTCCACCGCGCGGGATCCCCCGTCCGACCCCTCCGCCGCGTGTCCCGGAAAGGCTCCCCCGGCCGCTCCCGGACCCGGCACCGCACCCGACTCCGCCATCGGCTCCAGCGGACCGCCCGCCCTGAAGTCCACCGCTGCGGCCAGGGACTTCACCGGCGCCTCGGGCTCCGCGCCGGGGAGCCCTCCCGCCCTCGGCGGCCAGGCCCCGGCCTCGACGGACGGGCCCTGGGCGCGGTCCGCCACGGTGTCCGGCGGGTGGTCGGCCGCGTGGCCCGGCGGGTGGTCGACCGGGCGGCCGGGCAGCTGGTCCACCGACTGCGGCCCGGACTTGGGCGCCCTGCGGAACGCCGCCGTCCCCCGGGTCAGGTCATGGCCCACGGACACCGCCTCGACCTCCACGGAAGTCCTCCGCCGCACCCAGGACTGATCCGCCTCGCCGCCCTCGCGCTGTCCCTCGCCGTCCCCCTCCCGCACCCTCAACCGCCCGTGCACCAGGAGCGGCTCCCCCACCGCCACGGAACCGGCCAGATTCCTGGCGAGATTCCGCCAGGCGAAGACCGTGTAAAAGCTGGTGTTTCCATCCGTCCAGGTCTCGCGCCGCCGATCCCAGCGGCGCGGTGTCACCGCCAGCCGGAATCTCGCCATACCGCCCGTCGCCGTCTCCCGGAACTCCACCTGCGTGGCGGCATTGCCCACCAGGGTCACCATGGGGTCGCTGTGCACGGCAGTCGCCTCCCGTCCGCTCCGGCCGGCACGGTGCCGACCGGTCTCCATGCTGGAACGGGCCGGGCATGTCCGCCGGGCCCTGTGGACAGCCGCCGGACTGTGCACAACTCCGTCACCCCCCAGGGGGATCCGTCACGGCAGAGGGACCCGTCAGGGCTCCAGCCGCCTTCCCCCACCAGGGCCTCACCAAGGCCTCACCAGAGCCTCACCACGGGCCTCACCGCCGCCTCGGCCGGGACCCGGCCGCCCCCGGCCGCCGCCGTCCCGCCCGCCCCACGAGCGTCGTGGTCACCCCGCGCCCCGCGACCGTGGCGTAGCGCTCCCGTACCTCCCGGTACCGCATCAGCTCCCCGGCGACCGGATCGAGCACCCGGGCCCGGCCGCATCCGGCGGCCGCCTCCCGCAGCCGCCGCCGCGCGTCCTGCCCGTACCGCCGCGCGGGCCCGCGTACCGCCGCCATGCACGCCCACTCCACCAGCGGACCGCCCACGATCCCGGCCGTCATCAGCAGCACCGGCACCAGCAGGCCCGGCGGGAGGACCCCGATGATCTGCCCGGCCAGCCAGAGCCCCCCGTACACCTGGAGGAGGGTCATGGACATCTGCGCCAGCACCGCCGCCGGCCACCAGGCGGGCCGCAGCGGCCGTTTGCCCGTCGTGGCCGCCTCCCGGGCGGCCAGCTCGTCCAGCGCCTCCGGCAGCCCCTCCGCGCCCCGCGCGGCCGCCTCGCGGACCGCCTGCGCCCAGGCCGGGGGCAGCCCGGCCGCCGCCTCGTCCGCGACCGTGCGCACCGCCTGCTCCACCCGCTGCCGCGCGGTCGGCTCCTCCTCCGCCGGTGCGGTGGTCGTCGCGTCCCCGCCGCCCGGCGTCCGTACCCGTTCGTACCAGCGCCACAGCCGCAGCCACGGCGTCCCGCAGGCCCGAATGGCGTGTCTGCGCCACTCGCGTTCGGCCGCCTCGCCCGCAGCGCCCGCGCCGACGGCCTCGGCGAGGCGGGCGGCGAAGTCCTCCCGGGACCGTTCGTCCAGCCCGGTGCGGCCCTGGGAGACGTACTCCGGACGCAGTCCTTCCGCCGCCGCGTCGACATCGGCGGCCAGCCTGCGCGCGGCGGCGGTCCGCCCCCGGACGAAGTGCCCCAGCACCTCCCGCAGCTCGCCGACCCCCTCCCCGGTGAGCGCCGACAGCGCGAGCACGGCCGCCCCCGGTTCGCCGTGCTCCCCGAGCGCCATGCCGTCGTCGTCCAGGAGCCTGCGCAGATCGTCCAGAACCTGGTCGGCGGCCTCACCGGACAGCCGGTCGACCTGGTTGAGCACGACGAACGTGACCTCCGCGTGGCCCGCCAGCGGCCGCAGATACCGCTCGTGCAGGGCCGCGTCGGCGTACTTCTCCGGATCGACGACCCAGATCACCGCGTCCACCAGACCGAGCACCCGGTCGACCTGTTCGCGGTGGCGCACCAGCGCGGAGTCGTGGTCGGGCAGATCCACCAGGACCAGCCCGGAGAGCGCGTCCTCGCCGCCGGCGAGCGGCCGGCGGCGCAGCCGTGGCGGGATGGCGAGCCGGTCGAGGAGTCCGGCCTCCCCCTCCGACCAACTGCACGCGATGGGCGCGGACGTGGTGGGCCGGCGCAGTCCGGTCTCGGAGAGCGGCACCTGCGCGAGGGCGTTGAAGAGGGTGGATTTGCCGCTTCCGGTCGCTCCGGCGATGGCCACGACGGTGTGGCGGGCGGAGAGCCGCTGACGTGCGGACGCCTCGTCGAGCACCCGGCGGGCCTCGGTGAGGGTGTCGCTCTCCAGCCGGGTGCGGGAGAGTCCGACGAGTTCGCGCAGGGCGTCGAGGCGGGTGCGGAGGGGGCCGGCGTAGGTGTCGCCGAAGGAGACCGGTTCCTCGCCGGTGAACACCAGCTCCGGTTCCCCCGGTGCACCGGGTTCACCGGGGGGCTGCGCCCGGCGGACGGGCCGTTCCTCGCCGCCGCGCGCGCGGCGGGCGATCAGACCGTCGTCCCAGCGGACGGCGCCGGCCCTCCTTACCCCGTTGTCGCCCGCCGTACTCCCTCGTCGCCCGTCCGTATTTCCGGTGCTCCCGGTGCCGGCGGCCATGGCGCTCATCTCACTTTCTGGAGTACGGACAGCGCGGCGATCAGCTCGGCCTGCGGCTCCGGGGAGACATCCAGGGCGTCGAGGGGGGCGAGCCGGCGGTCGCGTTCGCCGCCGAGTACGCCTTCGATGCAGCCGCTGGTCAGCTCGCCGCCCCGGTCGCGCAGCCGCAGCGCGCCCTGTGCCCCGATCCGTTCGGCCAGCCGCTCGCCGGCGCCCCGGGCCCGCCGGCCGCCCAGCAGCACGGCGGCGACCAGGGCCGCCGCCGTCTCGGGGTCGGGGGCGGCGCTCAGCTCGGGGCCGCGGACCTCGTCCTCCGCGAGTTCCTCCAGTTCACGGCGCCAGCGGCGGACGGCGATACCGATCCGTTCGGGTGCCTCGGGGTCGAGCCGCCCGGCCACGGCGAGGGCGGCGGCCCCCGGTTCCCGCCGCCAGGCGTCGTACACCTGCTCGTCGGCGGCGGCGACGGCGCACTGCACCAGCGCGCACAGGCTGCCCGCGAGCGAGTCCAGCACCTCCCCGGCGGAGCTGTCGCGGGGGAAGCCGCGCCAGCGCGTCCGGGCGTCCCCGGCGAGCACCGCCCCGGCGGCCAGCTGCCGGGTGAGCCGCGCGTGCTCGGCCTCGTACGCGTCCTCCACCACGCCCATCAGCCGGACGGTGGCCGCGTACTGCCCGGCGACGGCGGAGGCCAGCTCGGGCATCCGGGCCCGGAGCGAGTCGATCACCCCGGTGGCCGTACGCCCGAGCGCCTGCTGCCGGGCGGCGGGGTCCCGCACCCGGTGGGCGAGCCAGTCGGACAGCGGCGCGACGGCGGTGGTGGGCAGCAGCCCCGTGCCGCCGCCCGCCGACTCGGGCAGCTCGGGAATCGTGAACCGGGGCACCTCCCCCAGCCCCGCCTTGGTCAGGAGCGCCGCGTACTGCCGGGAGACGTCCGCGATCACCTGGTGGGGCACCCGGTCGAGAACGATGACGAGGGTCGCGTCGTACTCCTTCGCGGTCCGCAGCAGATGCCAGGGGACGGCGTCGGCGTACCGGGACGCCGTGGTCACCATCACCCAGACGTCGGCGGCGCAGATCAGCTCCGCGGCGAGCAGCCGGTTCTCCACCACCAGCGAGTCGATGTCGGGGGCGTCGAGCAGCGCGAGCCCGCGCGGGAGGGAGGACGCCCTCTCGATCCGTAGCCGATTACCCCCTTCGGGGGTGTTTTCCCCGGGCCCGCCGCCACCGCCGGGTTCCGGTTCGTCGTCCTGGCGGGGCAGCCAGACCCGGGTGAGATGGGGCAGGACCCGCATCCCCTCGAACCAGTGCACGTCGTCGGGGTGGCAGACGAGCACGGGCACCCGCGTGGTCGGCCGCAGCACCCCCGCCTCGCTGACCCGTCGTCCCACCAGCGAATTCACCAGCGTGGACTTCCCCGCCCCGGTGGACCCGCCGACGACGGCGAGCAGCGGAGCCCCGGGGTCGCGCAGCCGGGGCAGCAGATAGTCGTCCAGCTGCGCGAGCAGTTCCACCCGCGTCTGCCGGGCCCGGGGCGTGCCCGGCAGCGACAGGGGCAGACGCACGGCGGCGACACGGTCGCGCAGGGCGGTTAGTGCGTCGATCAGCTGAGGCCGTGCATCCAAGGTCACCACATGCGAAGAATGCCCAATTTCGTCGGCTTTTTGAAGCGTATGGGTCCCCCTGCGCGCCGGTCAGACACTCGGGACAGAGGGGACGAGTGGGGCGCAGGCATAACGACTGCACAACACCCGGCACCGGAGACGCGAAAAGCGCTGCGGGAATCGCACCTGCCTGCGATTATCGGTTCGCTTCACTGAACCTCCACATCGTGCCACGGAGGTGAAGCAACCGGGGCAAGGCGCTCGGAGCCCTATCCTTGACCCCGGCAAGGCCACGGACCCACGGGCTCCGGGCACCATGGCCGCCATCGGCCCCCGTAGCTCAGTGGATAGAGCAGGCGCCTTCTAAGCGCTTGGCCGCAGGTTCGAGTCCTGCCGGGGGCGCTCTCCTCCTCAACCTGGGGAAACACGCTCCGACGGCCCGTGAGGGCATCGTCGGCACGGCGCCGGGCCAAGCGCCTGAAGGCCGGAGCCCTGCCCAGCGGGTCCGTGATCGGCGCCCCCGGCAAGGGGACCCCGCCGGAGCCACGAAGGCGGGCAGCACCAGAGCCCCGAAGATCCCTCTCCGCGCCCATGCCCGGAGCGCCGGGGATCCGATTCATGCTCAGCGGTCACGGCCGCATCAGTGATTCAGTCAACCTTGCCTCGCCTTAGGTCATTCTTTGCCGCTTCATAGCCTTCGGAGGGTTTTCGCTTGACCCTGTGCGACAGACGGGGCCATCCGTCCCGTGGCAACCCTCAAGGGCGCACGCCCGGCCCGCGAGTCCGGTGAGCAACTCCGGTGAGCAACTCCGGTGAGCAACTCCATGGCAGAAGGAGTCTCGACATGATCCGCTTTCCCAGGGCGCTTTCCTCACGATTGTTCGCAACGGCGGGAGCAGCCGCCTTGTTCAGTGCGCTGACGCCCGTACCGGCGGCGCACGCCGCGCACCTCACCTGCGGCCAGACGGTCACGACCAGTGTCGTTCTCCATGCGGATCTGACCAACTGTCCCGGTGACGGTCTGGTCGTCGGCAGCGGCGGCATCACCATCGATCTCAACGGGCACACCGTCGACGGCGTCGGTCTGGGCGTGGGGATCCGCAACAACGGGTTCGGGAACGCCACCATCACCAACAGCGGCAGCACTCCCGCCCGCGTACAGCAATTCGACTACGGCGTACGACTCAACACCAGCACATCGGGCAATATCGTAGAAAAACTCACCGTTCAGAACAACGAATTCTCCGGCATCGAACTCAACAGCGCCCACAGCAACAACCGTTTACGCAACAACATCATCGACCGGCAGGCGCACCGGGGGATCACGATCACCGGCGGATCGGGCGGCAATGTGATCACCGACAACACGATCACCAGTAATCAAGGCGGCGGCATTTTCGTTCAGCAATCCGCCGGCAACCGCCTCGAAGGGAACCGGATCACCGGCAGCGGAGGCGTCGGCCTGGCCCTGGAGGGCGCCAGCGGCAACACCCTGCTGACCAACACCGTCGGCAACAGCAGCGACGGCGCGATCACCCTGCGGCTCGGCTCGAACAACAACCTCGTCCAGGGCAACGCGTCCACGCAGAGCGCGGACGCCGGACTGATCGTCGCCGATTCCACCGGGAACCGTCTGCTCTCCAACACGCTCCAGGGCAGCGGCGACAGCGGGATCGTCCTCCAGTCGTCCCACGGCAGCACGATCACCGGCAACGACGTCAGCCGGAACACCGGCGGCATCGAGCTGAGCGGCTCCAACAACAACCTGATCCAGTCCAACATCGCGAACAACACCACCGGGGACGGGATCAGTCTGGGGCTCTCCCTCAACAACAACGTGCAGGACAACCAGGCCAACCAGAACGGCTCGCGGGGCATCCACGTGGTCGGGGACGCCGCCCCCGGGGCCGGCAACCAGCTCGTCCGCAACACCACCAACGCCAACCAGGGCGACGGCATCTTCGTCTCCAAGGCCGCTCACACCGTCCAGGGCAACACCGCCCGTTCCAATAAGAGCTGGGGCATTTCCGTCGACCCGGGCAACGCCGACGGCGGGGGCAACCGGGCCGGCGGCAACGGTCAAAGCGGTCAGTGCATGCGGGTCGTCTGCACCCCCTGAGATCTTGTGACCGAACGCGCCGGAGAGGAGCCGCCCGTGCCGCGCGGAGCCGCCGGCGCCCGGCAGACACGCGTCACGGAGCGAACAGCGGCCGTGTTCACATCCGGGATCTCAGCACGTCGACCTCGCAGCCCGGCGCGGACGGGTCGAAGCCGTGCTCGATCAGCCAGCGAACCGCCAGCAGGCTGCGCAACGACCACCACGCGTGGATCACATCGAGGTCGACGTCGGCGCCATAGCCGGCGAGGACCTCGCCGAGGTGCTCCTCGTGTCCGAGGGTGAAGGTGGCGAGGTCGTACAGGGCGTCGCCCCGGCCCGCCTCGGACCAGTCGATGATGCCGGTGGCCTCGTCCCCGTCGACGAAGACGTGCGCGATCTGGAGGTCGCCGTGCGTGAACGCCGGAGTCCACGGCCGGAGCGCGGCCTCGGCGACCTGCCGGTTGCGGGTGACCAGGTCGGCGGGGAGGACGCCGTTCGCCACGAGCAACGCGCACTCGGCGTCGAGTTCCGCCGCCAGCGCGCCGCCGCTCCGGCCCGCCCTGCCGGGCCGGGGCGGCAGCGGCGCGTCGTGCAGCTTCCGGATGGCCGCGCCCGCCGCGGCCCACGCCGCCGGCGACCCGGTCGACGGCCCGCCGAGGCGCCCGAGCGCCGTCCCCGGGAGTGCGGCGATCGCGAGCACGGGCGGCTTGCGCCACAGGACTTCCGGGGTGGGGACCGGCGCCAGGGACATCGCCTCGACCTCGGCGTCGATGCGCGCCTGATCGGCGTCCACCTTCAGGAACACATCGCCGACGCGCAGGGTCGCGCGCTCGGAATGGGCGACGACGACTTTCACTTCATCCATGGGCGACCAGTGTCCCGGGGATGATCGCCGACGTCGCCGGGTTTTATCAGGAGGCAGGGAAGTTACGGTCGATACGCTCGTGCAGGGCGATGCCGACCGAAACCGAGACATTGAGGGATTCGGTCGAGCTGATCATCGGAATCGAGACCGTGGCCGTCGCGGCGTCCTTGAATGCCTGCGAAGGGCCGCCCGTCTCACTGCCGAACAGCAGGGCCAGCCGGGTGCTCTCCCCACCGAGATCCTTCACCTTCAGCCGGCCGTCGGCCTCCAGCACCATGAGCGACATGTCATTGTCCCGGACAAAGGAGATCGCCTCCTCGCGCCCGGCGAGGACGACGGGCAGCGAGAAGACATAGCCCCGGCTGGCGCGCAGCAGCCGGCGGTCGGCGATGCTGGTGAGATCGCTGTCGACCAGGACGATTCCCGAGGCCCCGAGCGCGAGCGAGGTGCGGACGATCGCTCCGATATTGCCGACGATCTTCACGCCGTCGAGAACGACGACATCACCGTCACGGGCCGCGATATCGCTGAACCGGGCCGGGCGGGGCACCCGGGCGAGACCGAATGTCTTCGCCTTCCGCTCGCCCTTGAACAGCTGATTGACGATCGACGATTCGACCAGGCGCGTGGGGACGTTCTTCTCCGCGCACAGGGCCTGGAGTTCGGGGTCGAACGGTTCGCTGTCGCTCGCATAGACCTCGATGAACTCCACGCCCGCCCTGATGCACTGGGTGATGGGCTCGATGTCCTCGATCAACGCGGTCTTGATATTCGCCCGCGAAGGCTTGGTCACATCGATAATTCTGCGAATCGCGGGGTCGGAAATGCTCGCGATGGTATTCGACTCGGCCATGGGGTGATCCTAGCGGTTCGGATAGGCGACGAATGATCGAGGCGGTGTCCGGCCGGGGGCGTCCGGTTCGCGGACGCGCGTCGGTGGGCCACCCGCGTGGGTGGCCCACCGACGGAGTGCTCGACGCACAGCGGTACAGCGGTACAGCGACACAGGTGGGTCAGGTGGGTCAGGTGGGTCAGGCGTCGAGGGCCGACCCTGGGTCGGTGTCCGGAGGGGACGGATACCCGTTCCGTTCGTCCGGGGCGGGGGACGGCGCGTCCCAGAAGGAGAAGGGCGGCCTTCCCTGGCCGTTCGGCCCGGCTCCGGACGCGGACTCCGGCGACGGTTCGGCTGGAGCCGCCGGCGGGGCCGCGGTCGTGCTGTCGGGCGGATCGGCCGCGGGGCCTCCGTCGCTCCCGTCGTCCTCGGTCCCCGGAGTCCCTTCCTCAGCAGCCGGCTGAGGAGCGGTGTCCTGCGGATACACCCGGGCCGCCGCGTCCGGGCGACCCGCCGCAGCCATGGACCGGGCCACACGGTCCAGGAAGACGGCCCGCTCGTCGGAGCCCTCCTCAAGATCGAGTTCGTCCAGCACCTCGGAGATGGGGTCCCGGAGAGGGTCCCGCGAGGCGGAGCCGTCCGTCCCTCCTGTGAAGGGCTGCGAATCGCCTCCGTCCTCCTGGGTCACCGTGGCCCTGGGCACCAGATGCCGGAACAGTTCGGGCACCTCGGTGTCGTTCGCGGCGGCGGAGATCTGCGCGAGCGGTCCGATCATGTCCACCGCCTTCTCGATCTCGTTGTCATGCCGGGCCAGCCACCAGACCACGGCACTGCCGGTGCTGTTCAGTACCTCGCTGCCGAGATACGCCCGCTTGTTCCGCTCGTACTGCCGCTCCCGCTCCCATGCCTCCTCCGCCTTGCGGATCTCGCCGGCCCGGTCCAGACGGCTCCGGTCCTCGGGGGCGAGAGTCAGACCGATATCCGCGGCCATCACGCTGACCAGGGCGGTGTCGTCCCGCTGGGGCACACCCAGCGCACCATCGAGGAGATACCGGGTGAAGTCCACTCGCTCGGGGTGCTCCCGCAGCGTGACGGCCCGAGCCCGGCTGAGAACAGCGGCGGCGGCCACACTCTGGAGGTTGCCGTCGACGGAGCTGTACGCGACATCCATCGGACGCCACCACACGGTCGCGGAGAAGAGGAAGTCGTAGCCCTCGGAACCGCTGGGCAGCGGTACGTTCCGCATGCGCGCCTCCTGGTACGGGGGTACCGCGGGCGGCTCGGGCTCCCCGTTCGCGAAGCCCGTGCCGGGGGCGTCGGCAGAGGCGGCGCCCGCGCTCTTCCGTACCACCAGCATCAGGAGCACCCCGGCCAGAACGGTCAGCGTCACCAGGCCCCACAGTGGTGCGGGCCAGCGCAGGGGCCACGCGAGAGCGGCAGGGAACAGGCCGCAGACGAGCAGGATCAACAGGTCTTTGCTCTTCAGGTTCACAGGTCGTCTCCTCGGTACGGTGTGCCATGCCTTCTGCCGGCCGGAACGGCCCCCTGCGCTCGATCGATGCGCTGCCGCAGCCGGATGGCGACCGCGTCCCTGGCCGTACGGCGCGGCATCGTGACCGAGGAGTCCCGGGCCCAGCCGCAAGTGATCACGTACAACCGGTTGAGTACGTCGGTGCGGCCTTCGGCGGCGGCCGACAGGATGTCCGGGGCATCGCCCCAGCTTTCGTTCTCGCACGCGGCGGTGAGCCAGCTCAGTGCGGTCGGCGTCCACTCGGCGGGTGGGCGCTCCGCCATGACGGCGGCCCATGCCCGCTGCGGCAGCAGCCCCCGCGGGGCGGGTGCGCCCACCGGGTCGAGCAGGGCGAGGAGCAGCGCCAGGTTCGTCTCCCTGCGGTCCGGCCGCCGGGAGAGGAGGCGGTCGATCAGCCTCCGGTACATCCGGCGGTTTCTCCGGCCGAGCTCCAGCAGGGCCGTGCGGGCCGCCACTGTCTCCTGCCCGCCCCGGCGGACGGCGAGGTGGTGGAGCCGGACCAGTGCCTGGTCGGGGTGGGTCGCCGCCATGGTGTGGAGACAGACTCCGGCCAGTGTGTGGGCGAGATCCGGCGACAGCTGGTCCTCCCTGAGCCGTGCCCAGTCGTAGATCCGGGAGCGGAATCTCCCTCCGTACCGCTCGTGCACGAGTCCGAACTGCAAGGCGGCCGCAGCCTCCGTGTGCAGCGGACGGGGACACTTCGGATCCGTCCACCGCGTCGCGAGGTCGAGCAGATGATCCGGGTACCCGGCCGCGAGGGCCTGCTCTCCGAACCGGCTGACCAGGTTCATCCGGTCGTCGCCCGTCATGTCGCGCAGCGGGGCGCACCGCCCGGCCCAGTCCCGCAGACCGTCGCGGAGGTCGGGGAAGTTGACCCAGAAGTGGGTGCGGACCGCGGCGTCGTAGGCGAGCTTGTCGAACCCCACCCGGCCTTCGTGGTCACGGACGATGCCCAGCGACTGAAGCCGCGCGCCGAGGTCGGCGCGGCCGAGCAGCGGTGTCTCGTCCTCGGGGTGTCCCAGGGACTTCAGCAGCAGTCGGGCCGCGTGGAAGACAGCGTCCGAGGAGGCGCCGCTGAGCATGGCCGCCGCGAGCAGCAGCGCTCGCTCCTCCGCCGTCTGCCGGCTCGCGACCTTCTGGGCGACCTCACCGGTGCGGTTGGTGACCGCGTCCACCGCCTGCTGGAGCCAGTCGTCGAAGCTGCCGCCGGGCCGCCGGTCCCTGGCCTGCCGCACGAACCCCGCGAGGGCTGCCAGCTCCCGCATCGGTGCCTCGTCGAGCAGTTGCCGTGCCACCGGCCCGTTCAACTGCTCGGGCGTGAAGGCCACCTGGTCCATGCAGAGGTAGCGGCGGAGTACGGCGATGCCGCTCGGGCGCTCCAGGCGGACCACCAGAGGCACCAGTTCCGGATCGAGCAGGTGATCGAGTCCGGCGGGGAGAACGGCCGCCAGGCGCGCGCCGCCCTCCTCCGTCTTCGAGAGGTATCCGGCCAGGATCCGCTGGGCTCCGGGGTAGTCGTCCTCGGACGCCTGGGACAGATCGAGGAAGAACCGGTCCCCCGGGGACGCGTCCACCGGGCCTTCGCCCGGTTCCACGGAGAGTTCGACGAACCGGCCGCCGTCCGTCCCCTGAAGGCGGTGCAGCAGTACGGTCGCCGCGGCACGGCGCCCGATGCCGGGAGCGCCGTCGAGCAGCACCGCCGTGCCCGGGGCCGTGAGACGCGCGGTGGCCCGGCCGAATTCGCGCGGTGGGACGAACCGGTGGGAGAGCCGGATACGGTGCTCGCGGACCACACGCCGGTGGTCCGCGCCCCTCGGGGAGAACAGGCCGGACAGGCCCTCCACGTACAGACCGAAGTTGCCGCCGTTGAACTGAGGCCCGGGTCCCGTGTTGACGGGGCCCCGCGCACCGGTCACCCGTACACCGTCGGTGTCCGTCACCGGCCCTCGTCCCTGTGCCGGCGCTCGGGGCTCAGGCTCGCGCTCCCGCTCGAAGGCGCCGTCGAAGCGCTGCTCGACCGTTCCGGAGTTGTCTCCGGCCGTGTAGTTGACGCCCCTGTTGTCACCGGAGAACCGAGGAGCGTTGTACTGGTCGCCCGTGTTGTGCTGGGCGCCCGGACCGGTGTTCACCGGTCCCTGCGGCTCGCTGACGAAGGTGCCGGAGAAGTCGCCACCGACATTGCCGATACCGCCGCGCTGGCGCTGCTGGATGTCACGGGCCTGAATACGGCTCTGGATACGGCTGTCGCGCCGCTGCCCCGGGGTTTCGTCGCGGTCGCCCTCCGGCTGCCGCTCATGGCCCGCGCGTCGGTCGGAACGTCGGTCGGTGTCGACATCGTCCAGCGCGGGCACCAGCTCGGCGAGGTCGTCGGCGAGCCGGGTCAGACCGGGGTCGGGGTCACGGATGTCCAGTCGCCGGTACTGGTGGTCGGCCAGCGCCGCGAGCACCTGCGGCAGCGTCGAGGGATCGAGCCGGCCAACGCCTCCCACGAGTACGGGGATGACCAGCGCCCCGCTCTCCATCGCCTCCAGGATCTCCCGGCGGGTCCAGTCCCCGGGGTCGTCGAGCGCCCGCCCGCCGCCGGCCGTCCGGGCCTCGGTCCAGCGTGCCCCGATGACGGCGAGCAGGACACTGCTTCGGCGTACCGCGGTGATGAGTTGCTGCGGGAAGGGCCTGCCCGCGGGGATGGACTTGCCGGCACGGAAGACACGTTCGCTGCCGAAGCGCCGGGAGAGTTCACGGTCGATCATGGTGGCCTCGGCCTCCGCATCCCCTGTGCGGTAGTTGACGAAGATATCGGGCATATTCGATTCCTTTCGGGCAGAAAGAGGCATGGGAGGGTAGGGAAAGGTCGCGACGCCAGGGCGAAGCGAGCACACAGGACAGGCAGGCCGGATGGACCCGTCGAACGGACCCGGCTGTACGGCTCCTCGTTCCACGGCCTCGTGGCTCCGCGCGGCGGTGGGAGTGAAGGCGCCGGGTGCGGCTAAAGGACGTCCGCGAGGGGCGGACGGATGGGCGGGCTCAGCGGTTCGAGCCGTCCGCCCGGACACGGGAGTCGTTGAGCGCCCGCGCCAGGGCGGGTTGCAGCTTCTTCACCGCTCGGCTGGCGCGGAAGCGGGTCAGTTCCCTGGCGAGTCTGCGGATATCGACGGTCACCGTCGCGGAGGGAACCGTCGTCATGACGTCGAGCAGTTCTCCCGCGATCACGCAGGCGTGCTCGATCTCACCCGCCGCCGCGTGGGCCAGTGCCCTGCGCATGCCGTACCGGGTACGGGTACGAAGGGCATGCGGCGCGATGCGCTGACACTCCCGGTCGAGAACCTGGGCCGCCGCCCCGGGACGCCCGAGGTCGTGCAGGCACCAGCCGGTCACGATGGACACCGGGTCGGGCAGATGGGTGGTTCCGATCTGCGGGCCCGCCGCAGTCCTCGCGGAAGCAGCAGACCGGGAGCAGCCTGCTGTCCGAGCTGGCGCATCTGCTCGAACTGGGCCAGGAACGGGGCGACGCCGGCCACTCCGGTGACGGCCGACCGGCCGGGCCCGATGGCCTACAGAAGGCGGTCGATACCGTCGTACAGCGCGGACGGCACCCGGATACCCCAGCGGGCCGCGGCCTCCGCCGACAGTTCGCGGCTCCAGCGCCAGGAGGCACGCCCCGCGGCGCGGAGTTCGGGTCCGTGGGCGCGGGACGTCGTCGTGTAGCGGGCCGCGTCCGCCGGGGGCAGGTCGGATTCCAGGGCGCGGCTCGGGGTCAGCCAGTGGGCCGTGCTGCCGCGCAGCAGGCGCAGCAGTTGGAGCTGGTGGGGGGCGACGACCGTGTGGAGGAGGGCGTGGGCGCGGGCGGTCTCGCCGCGGGACTGGACTTCGGCGAACATCAGGGTCCAGTTGGCGAGTTCGTCGGTGAGGCGCTGGGCGGTGGGGGCCGGGTCCGGGGGTGGGCAGTCGGTGAGGCGGTGGGCCGCGCGGGTGAGGGCGCCGGTGCGGTCGAGGAGGACGGCGCGGTCGGGGCGGGGGAGGTGGACCGCGCCGTGCCAGTCGGCGATCTCCGCGATGCCCGGGCCCGCGGGGGCGATGTGGAACTCCCCCCGCATCAGGTCGTCGAAGACGACCGCGAGAACGCCGTACAGATTGGTGTACGCCAGCTCCAGCGGGGCGATCCGGGCGAGGAAGCCGGCGCCGTCGAAGGTGTCCGCCGCGTCGTCCCGGACGTACAGGTACGCCTCGATGTCGGAGTGGGCGTCCGCCTCGCCCACCGTCCACGAGCCGTACAACAGCACACCCGTCAGCCGGGGTTCGGCCTCCGCCTCGGCCCGCAGCCGCTCGATCCTCCTGTCCAGGAGTGGGGAGGAGGAGCTGGTCGAGGAAGGAGAGGGGGAAGGGGAATGGGGCATGGCGTGGCTCCCGCGTGGGACGAGTCGGAGGGTGACGGCACAACGGCATCACCCGGCGGCATCCGCCGGGCGGCTCTGCGTACAGCCCTCTGGCTCAGGAAACTCCCACACCCCCACCGTAGACAGCCCTTCTCCCCCGCCGCCAGCGGTTTCCGCTCAGGGGACCACGACCGCCCGGCCCAGGATCGTCCCGTCCCTCAGCCGCTGGTACGCCAGCGGCGCCTGGTCCAGGGTGAAGTTCTCCGTGAGCGTGCTGATCCGGCCCTCCCTGGCCAGGGCGAGCACGTCCAGCAGGTCCTGCCGGGTGCCCCAGTACGGCGCGGTGACGCTCACCCCGGGCCGGGTGGCCCCGAAGGCGACCGGCACGCTTCCCGTGCCGATGCCCAGCAGGGCGATGTGTCCGTCGGCGGCGGTGACGGCGGCGGCGAGGGCCGTCGTGTCGGGGGACGCGACCAGGTCGTACACCACGTCGGCGCCGAGTCCCCCGGTCAGTTCGTCCAGGGCCGCGCGGGCGTCGCCGTCGGCGGTGACGGTGTGGTGGGCGCCCGCGTGGCGGCCCAGGGCGAGGCGTTCCCCCGTGAGGTCGAGGGCGACGATCCGGGCCGGGGTCAGCGCGCGCAGGATCTGGATCGCGAGGTGGCCGAGGCCGCCGACGCCGATGACGACGGCCGTGCTGCCGGGCAGCAGTTTGTGCCGGCTGGCGTGGATGGCGTGGTACGGGGTGAGTGCCGCGTCCGTCAGCGGGGCGGCCCGTACGGGGTCGAGGCCGCCGAGGGAGACCAGGTGGCGGGCGTGGGGTACCAGCAGGTAGTCGGCGAGTGCGCCCGCCGCGCCCAGGCCGGGCGGGTGGATGCCCTGGCCGGGGGCGTACGGGCAGTAGTTCTCCCGGCCCGCGGCGCAGGCCCGGCAGCCGCCGCAGCCCCAGGCGCCGTACACGGCGACTGTGTCCCCGACGGCCGGCCAGCCCTCGCCGCCGCCGTCCCCGCCGCCCGCACCCGGGCCCAGGGCCGCGACCACGCCGGTGGCCTCGTGGCCGAGGGTGACGGGCAGCCCGAACGACAGGCTTCCCGGTTCGGCCGCCATCAGGGTGAGGTCGGAGTGGCAGATACCCGCCGCGGTGACCTTCAGCAGCACCTCGCCGGGACCGGGTACGGGGTCGGGGAGCGTGACCAGTTCGGGGCCCTTGCCCGGGGTTCGGTACTGAACGGCTCTCATGCGTCTCCTCCTGTGGGCTCCTGGACCAGCGGGTCCCGGGGGGCCGGTGGCTCGGTGGGGTCCGGCGGCCGGACTCCTGCGCTTCCGTGGGCTCCTCGCGGGTCCGGTGGACGGTCGGTCCTGGCCGCCGCCGGGCGGGCGGCTCAGGGAGCCGTCAGCATCGGCAGATCGCCCAGGTGTTCCTCGGGTACGTCGAAGGCGTCGGCGATCACCCCCAGGTGCGGGGCGAGTTGGGCCGTCAGCCGGTCGACGGTATCGGGAAACGCGCGTACCTGTACGGCGGTGAGGTGACCGTCCGCGAGCAACTCGCCGGTGCGCGGGGCGATGGCGTCCAGCAGGAACAGGACGCACAGGTCGCGCAGCACGGCGCGGGTGGCGGGGTGGCGCACGCCCTCGGTGGCGGCGATGAAGGCGTCCGCGGCGAGCAGGGTGGCGTGGGTGTCGACGAGTTCGAGAGCGGCGCTGGAGGCGTTGTTCCAGCGGCCGAGGGAGTCCCCGGAGGGGCCCGATCTGAGGTTCAGCCGGGCCCGGTGGTGCCAGCGGCCCTCGGCGACGGCGAGCAGGTCGCGCAGGAAGACCGGGTCCCCCAGGGCCGAGGTGCCCTGGGGGACCGGGGTGCGCCGGACGGTCGGTTCGGCGGGCGTATGGCCGAAGATCATCTCGGCCCCTGCCTTGCACCAGACGGCGAGGTTGTCCCCTTCGGCGGTGATGGCGCCGTCGGCGTTCGCGGGGTACTCGGCGAGACCGTTCACCGGGAAGAGGGCCCGCGCGCCGCACCGTTCCCTGGCCTCGATGGTGAGTGCGCGGGCGTGCCAGGTGATCCAGCCCTTGACGACGGCGACCAGCCGTTCGGTGCGGTCGCGTTCGGCGGGCTCGTGGTGGATCCAGAGGTCCATGACCCTGCGGTGCAGGAAGGTCATCGCGTACGCGGTGGCCAGGGACTTCAGCAGCCGTCCGCCGTGGCTGCGGTGGGCCGCGAGCTGGACGCGGCTGCCGGCCGACGGGCCGGAGATGCGGCGGGTGTGGGCGTACCGGACGGCGATGGCCAGGGCTGCGCGGCTGCCGCCGAGGGTGCTCGCGCTCATACAGAGCTTGCCGGTGGTCACCCGGGCGATGGCGTGCAGGAAACGTTTGCGCTGGCTGCCCAGGTCGGTGCGGAGGGTCCCGTCGGGGAGCAGCCGCCCGTGCGGGCCCTGGACCAGGGCGGTGCGCGGCAGCCGCACCCGGTCGAAGGAGGTGACGCAGTGGTCGACGGGGCTGCCGACGCGGTCGGGCAGGGGCTCGACGGTGACGCCCGGCAGGGTGCCGTCCGCGTCGGTGAGCGGGGTGAGGAAGAGGAAGACGCCGTGGTCGGCCCCGTCCACCAGGAGCCGGGCGGCGACGACGGCCGACTTGGGGCCGCCCGCCGGGCTGGTGTTGGGCATGTACTTCTGCGCGCGCTCGTGGGGGGTGTGGAGCACGAATTCCTGGGACTGGGGGTCATAGGTGGCCGTGGTCTCCAGGGCGGCGGCGTCATTTCCGTGCCCGCGTTCTGTGCAGAGGAACGTTCCTGTACGTGCGAGCGCATGAAAGGGCGCGAGGTCGCGGTCCGTGGAATCGTCGTCCACCAGGCTGCCGAGGAAGAGGTTGTAGTGGATACCGGCCACGGTCGCGAGCGCACCGTCAACCACTGCCGCCCATTCATGCATCGCGGCGAGTCCGCGGGGATCCCGGGCCAGCTCTTCGGGTGATTCGATTTCCTCATTGAAGGCGCGCAACCGGGCATAGGACAACTCCCAGCGCTCCTCGGTGCACAGCTCGGGGCGGAATCGGAAGGGCTCTGTCGAGATAGTTTTCCGCCACTTGCGGTGGGAATCGGCGGAGCCGTCCTTGAACAGGGCGGCGGTCAGTTCACGTCGGGCGGGCGGCGCCGAACCGGCGTCGTCGGCGGGGATGTCGGCACGGGCACAGGCGGGGGTGTCGGCATGGGTGAACACGGCGTTCTCAACGATCATGCGTCCGCAAGGTAATCGCCGCCACTGTCCCTCATTTGAGTGATGATCACCCGTCAGGTCCGCAGGAGTGCCCGGGTAACGGAGATAGCGGGCGAAACGGTCTTCCATGGGCGCTATAAAGACCGTTGCCGGATGGCGATCGGTTTCGTCTCGTTCGCCATTACATCGGATGATATGACATATCCAGGGGATCACCGTGACCGTGAAATCACCGGAGAAATTGGCCGGAAATCTCATCCTGAGAGACCGTGAAAAGGTGGCACAGCGCCTTCTGGAAGCGAGCGTTCGGCACAGCTTCGACCCGGACCGGGACCTCGACTGGGACGCACCCTTCGAAGAAGGGAAATGGTTCTGGCCGCCGGAGCTGATCTCGCTCTACGACACACCCATGTGGTGGGCCATGGACGAGGAGCTGCGCCACCGGCTCGCCCGCGTGGAAAGCGCCTCGCTCGCCTCCATCGGTATCTGGTTCGAGATCGTGGTGATGCAGTTGCTCTTGCGGCATATCTACGACAAGCCCGTCACCAGTAATCATGTCCGTTTCGCACTGACCGAGATCGCCGACGAGTGCCGCCACTCCATGATGTTCTCCCGCTTCCTGGAGAAGTCGGGAACTCCCGTGTACCCGGTGTCACCCTTCGTCCAGAATCTCACCCGCGTCTTCAAATCCTGCTCCAATATGGCGAGTTCGCTGGTCTTCACGCTGCTGTGCGAGGAGGTCATCGACTGGATGCAGCGGCTGACCTTCCCCGACTCCCGCGTGCAGCCGCTGGTGCGCGGCGTCACCCGGATCCATGTGGTGGAGGAGGCCCGGCATGTGCGGTACGCCCGTGAGGAGCTGCGCCGTCAGATGGAGGAGGCGGGCCGGCTGGAGCTGCGGCTGACCCGCGCCGTCACCGGGGAGCTGGGGCGGGTCTTCGTCCGCTGCTTCGTGAACCCGGACGTCTACCCGGACTGCGGTCTCGACCGGCGGGCGGCGGTGAAGCAGGCCCGCGCCAGTGAGCACCGGCGCGAGGTGCTGCGGGCGGGCGCCGCCCGGCTGTCCTGTTTCCTGGAGGACGTGGGGGCCTTCGACGAGCGTGGGCGCCGGCTCTGGCGCGCGGCCGGGCTGCTCTGAACCGCCCCATGCCCATGACGCCCGCAACGCCCATGAGGCCCGTCGTGCCCCTGGTTCCGCGCGCTCATGAGGTGGCGGAAGGCCGGGCGACCCGGCCGCATTCCGGGTCGCCCGGCCGTTTCTGGCCGCCGGGTAAGGCGGAGCCGGGCGGACCGCCCGCAGGGCGTTCGTACCGGCGGTATCAGGCTAGTGGGTGGGGCCGCCGGACCACACACGCCCCCCGTCGTCGATGGCCGGTCCCGCGCGGTCGGCCCACCCGCCCGGAGAAAGCTCCGCCGGAGGGCGGAGCCGCCGCAGAAACTGCGGCACCGGAGGCCGGGAGGGACGCGCGGCCCGAAGAGGAGAGGATTCCCATGTCCGCCGGACGGGTACGGTGAAGGCCCCTCAACGGACCGTGAACGGTGGCCACTTGGCGTCTGCGCGGCGGCACGGAGAGCTTTCGAAGACCGTGGCACAGGACAAGCCGGCACAGGACTGAAGAGAGAACGGGGCGCGGACCGAAGTCCACGCCCCGTCCGCGCCCATCCGTGCCCCATCCGTGCCCCGTCCGCGCCCCGTTCCCGCCCCGTTCACGCCCTGCCAGGGTGCCGGCTCCGCCGGCTCAGGACACGATGTCCTTGCGGGAGAAATGGCGGAACGCCAGCGCGAAGAGGATCACCGCGTACGTGACGGACACGGCCGACCCCTGCACCATGCCGCTCCACTCCGGCCGGGGCTGGAGCGCGTCGATCCAGTCGAACTGCCAGTGCGTGGGCAGCACCTCGCGCCAGTCCCCGAGGGCGGTCACCGCGTCCAGCACATTGCCCACGATCGTCAGCCCGACCGCCCCGCCGACCGCGCCCAGCGGGGCGTCGGTCCGCGTGGAGAGCCAGAAGGCGAGGCCCGCCGTGGTCAGCTGGGAGACGAAGATGTAGAGCACGGCCAGGGCCAGCCTGGGCAGGGTGGTGGCGGCGGAGAGGGAGCCCCCGGTGGGCAGCTCCAGCGGCCCCCAGCCGTACGCGACCGTACCGGCCGCCAGCGCGACCAGCGGCAGCATCACCATCGCCGCCGCGCTGAAGCCCAGCGCCACGACCAGCTTGGACCAGAGCAGGCGGTGGCGCGGCACCGGCGCCGCCAGCAGATAGCGCAGCGAGGACCAGTTGGCCTCGGAGGCGACGGTGTCCCCGTGGAACAGGGCCACCGGCACCACCAGCAGAAAGCCCGCCGAGACGAAGAGGCAGGTGGCGGCGAAGTTGACGCCGGAGGCGGTGGCGGTGTCCATCAGGGTGATCCGGTCGTCGGGACCGTTCCCGTCCGGGCCGCCGCCGATCGCGAAGGCCGCGATGAGCACCAGCGGCAGCGCCGCCAGGATCGCGGCCATCACCATCGTCCGCCGCCGCCCCAGCTGCCGTACCGCCTCCACGCGCAGCGGCAGGGTGCGCCGGGCGCGGTAGCCGGGGGCGGATTCGGTCAGGGTGCTCACGCGGGACCTCCGATCAGGGTGAGGAAGGCGTCTTCGAGCCGGCGGTGCGGGCCGACGCCGGTCAGCGGCACGTCCAGCCGGACGAGTTCGCCGATGAGCGCGGTCGTGGTGGCCCCGTCGAGCCGGACGAGGAGCCCGTCGTCGGTCCGCAGGGCCGACGCGACCCCGGGGAGGGCGGAGATCTTGTCGGCCAGCGGTTCCGAGACCGGGGCGGAGAGGGTGACCAGCACGGTGTCGCTCTCGCCGGTGATCTCGGCGACCGGCCCGGCCTGGACCAGCCGGCCCCGGTCCATGACGACCAGATGGGTGCAGGACTGTTCCACCTCGGAGAGGAGGTGGCTGGAGACGATCACGGTGCGGCCGTCCGCCGCGTACCGGATCATCACGTCCCGCATCTCCCGGATCTGCGGCGGGTCGAGTCCGTTGGTCGGCTCGTCCAGGATCAGCAGGTCGGGCAGGCCGAGCATGGCCTGCGCGATCGCGAGCCGCTGCCGCATGCCCTGGGAGTACGTGCGCACCGCGCGGGCCAGGGCCTCGCCGAGGCCGGCTATCTCCAGGGCCTCCTCGACATGGGCGTCCTCGGCGGGCCGCCCGGTGGCCTGCCAGTACAGTTCCAGGTTCTGCCGGCCGGACAGGTGGGGCAGGAAACCGGCCCCCTCGACGAAGGCGCCGACACGGGAGAGGACGGGCGCGCCCGGCCGGATCGCGTGGCCGAAGACCCGGATCTCGCCATCGTCGGGCCGGATCAGGCCCATGAGCATCCGCAGGGTGGTCGTCTTGCCCGCGCCGTTGGGGCCGAGCAGCCCGAGGACCTGCCCCTTCTCCACCCGGAAGGAGAGGTCCCGGACGGCGTAGCGGTCGCCGGCCTTCGCGTACCGCTTGGTCAGGCCGGTGATCTCCAGAGGGACGTCGGCGCGCTCGGGGTCGGGCGCGGGGGCGGCGGCCCGGCGGCGGCCGATGAGGAGGAGGGCGCCCGAGACGGCCACGCCGCCGACCGGCAGGGCCCACGTCCACCAGGGCATGCCCGAGTCCTGGGTGCGCACGGCGGCGGCCGTGGGCACGGCGAGTTCGCCCGCGCCGGCCAGGCCGACGGTGTAGCGGGCGGGGGCCGCCGGGGAGGCGTGGCCGAGATCCGTCGCGGAGAACACCAGCCGCAGCCGGTGTCCGGCGTCGACCCGGTGGTCGATCGCGGGCAGCGTCAGGGTCACCTCGCGGGCCTCCCGGATGCCGGTGATCCGGACGGGGGCGACGAGCTGGGCGGGCAGCACCCGCGAGCGGCCGTCGGGGCCCACGTCGTACACCTTGCCGAAGAGCACGGCCTCGCCGGTGGAGGACGCGACCTTGACCCGGACCCTCGGCGAGCCGGTGATCCGCAGGGTGCGGTCGAACGGCCGGGAGTCGAAACGGGCGTGCTGCCCGGGGAAGTCGGTCGCGATGCCGACCCCGAAGGAGGAGAACTGTCCCAGGGCGCCGCTGACGCCGGGGACGGAGGAGATCGCGGGCGGGTTCGCGCCGGCCGGGTTGGAGAAGCTCTGCTCACCGGCGGTGAGCGGCACCCGCACGGCCCCGTGGTGCAGACCCGGGTACGTGTCGCCGTGCGCGCCGCGCAGCACCGCGCGGCCGTCGCTGGAGTCGACGCCTCCGGTGCGGCTGACGCGGAAGGCGGGCCCGGTGCCGGCGCTCTCGTCGCCCTTGAGGTGGCGGTCGAACCAGGCGGTGACGCGGCCCTCGATCCGCGCGTCCTCGGTGTCGCCGCCGTCGTGGCCGCCGGAGATCCAGTCGACGGCGACGGGGGCGCCGTTGGCCTTGATCCGCTGGGCCATGGCGTCGGCGTGGGAGAGCGGGAAGAGCGAGTCGGACTGGCCCTGGACGATGAGGGCGGGTACGTCGATCCGGGCGCCGACGGCGACGGGGCTGCGCGCCTCCAGCAGGGTACGGGCGGTGGCGTCGGGCTTTCCGGCCACGGCGACGCGTTCGTACATGGCGCACAGCTCGGCGGTGAACCGGCCGCATCCCGCGCTGTCGGAGGGGGTCGCGGCGGGGGTGCCGGCGGTCGCGGGGGGCCGCTCCGCCGGGTCGGCGGCGGCGCGGGGGCCGGCCGGTCCGGCGGACCCGGAGGTGAAGAAGATGCCCGCCCAGAGCTTCTTGAAGACGCCTTCGGGGAAGAGGGCGTCCGCGAGGTTCCAGTACGTCATCGAGGGCGCGATGGCGTCGACCCGCCGGTCGTGGCCGGCGGCGAGCAGGGCGACGGCCCCGCCGTAGGAGGCGCCGGCCATGCCGACCCGGGGGTCGCCGGCGGAATCCAGCCGTACCTCGGGGCGCTTCGCCAGCCAGTCGATCAGCCGGGTGACGTCCTTCACCTCGTGCGCGGGGTCGTTGAGCCCGATCCGGCCGGTGGAGGCGCCGAAGCCCCGGGCGGACCAGGTCAGTACGGCGTAGCCGTCCCGGGCCAGCTGCTCGGCCTGGGCGCGGACGTCGTCCTTGCTGCCGCCGAAGCCGTGCCCGAGCAGGACGGCGGGGCGGCGGCGGTCCGCGTCCCCGGCGGTGAAGTACGAGGTGTCGATGCCCGCGCCCGGCATCCGGTGCACCCGGTCCTCGCGGTGCACCGCGGGGGCGTCGTCGTCGGCGACAGCGGTCCAGGTGCCCGCTCCGGCGAGGACGGCGAGGGCGGCGGCGCCCGCGAGCCATCGGCCCCGGCGGCGGGGCCGGGGGATTCGGATCTGCATGATGGCCACCTTAAGCGGCCCGGCTGTGGGGCCCGGCCGCCACGGGTGCGGGCCTGCTCCGGGGCCGGACGCACCAGGACGATCTTGTATGAACCCGGACGGACTCGCGTGGGGTACGGCAGGGTACGGCGGCGCGGAATCGGACCGGGCCCGGCCGTATGGGGGGGGAGGCGGGGAGGCGGATCCCGGGTCCGGGTGGCCGGAAACGTCCGTACCCGAGCGGCACCGGCCCCGCCCCCGGGGCCGGGAATCGGTCAAGGCGACCCCGGGACCGCGAAGTCCGGAGCCCGAGTCTTGTGTCATGAGACATGTCAGGGGACAGTGTTCGTCGCGCCCGGTCACACCGGCACCCCGCACCCCGGCGTGCCCGGGAACCCACGCACTCCGGCACACCCCGCACACCCGGATCCGTGTGCCGGTACACCGGTACGCCGGTACGCCGGTACGCCGGTACGCCGGTACGCCGACGGTCCGGAATGCCGGTGGTCCGTTACGTCGGTGGTCCAGTACGCCGGTGGTCCAGTACGCCGGTACGCCCGCGATACGTCAGCGGTCCGGTACGCCGGCTGACGCGCACCCCCGCGTCACCGCCCCACCGCCCCATCCGCACCTCAGCGCATCCGCACACCCGCACTCGCCCGTGATCCGGTCAACGAGAGGTCAGGTGCACGAGATGAGAAGAACCGCCCGACGCCTGGGCGCGCTGCTGCCCGTGGTCGCCCTCACCGCAGGTCTCCAGTTCGCGCTCTCCCCCGCCGCGCAGGCCGCGACGGCGCCGGAGCCGGCCGCCGGGGATCTGCGGCTGGCCCCCGCGTCGACCGCCGTGCCCGACAGCTGGATCGTGGTCCTGAGGAGCGGCTCCACCCGCGCCGCCGACCTGGGGGTCACCCCGAAGTACACCTACCGCAGCGCGGTCAAGGGCTTCGCCGCGAAGATGTCCGCCGCCCGCGCCGCCGAACTGGCCGCCGACCCCCGGGTCGCCTATGTGGAGCAGGACGCGAAGGTCCGGCTCAACGCGACCCAGGCCAACGCGACCTGGGGCATCGACCGGATCGACCAGCGGGACCTGCCGCTGTCGACCACGTACACGTACAACACCACCGCGGCCGGTGTGAACGCCTACATCATCGACACCGGCATCCGCACCAGCCACAGCGACTTCGGCGGCCGGGCCAGTGTCGGCACCGACACCGTCGGCGGCGGCCAGAACGGTCAGGACTGCCACGGCCACGGCACGCATGTCGCCGGCACCGTCGGCGGCACCACCTGGGGCGTGGCCAAGGCCGTCAATCTGATCGCCGTCCGCGTGCTCAACTGCCAGGGCTCCGGGACCAACGCGGGTGTCATCGCGGGCGTCGACTGGGTGACCGCCAACGCGCGCAAACCGGCCGTGGCCAATATGAGCCTGGGCGGCGGCGCCAACACCACCCTCGACAACGCGGTGACGAACTCCATCGCCTCCGGTGTCAGCTACGCGATCGCCGCGGGCAACGGCAACATCTTCGGGCAGCCCGTGAACGCCTGCACCGTGTCCCCCGCCCGGGTCCCGAACGCGATCACCGTCGGCGCCACGGACCGCACCGACCGCCGGGCCTCCTTCTCCAACTTCGGTACCTGCCTGGACATCTTCGCGCCGGGCGTGTCCGTCACGTCGGCGTGGTCCACGAACGACACCGCCACCAACACCATCTCCGGCACGTCCATGGCGGCCCCGCACGTGGCCGGTGTCGCCGCGCTCCATCTGGCGGCCAACCCGGGCGTGACACCCGCCCAGGTCCGGGACGCCATCGTGAACAACGCGACCAACAACAAGGTCATCAACCCGGGCACCGGCTCGCCGAACAAGCTGCTCTACTCGCTCTTCTAGGTCGTTCCCCCAGCGTGCCCCCGGGTGTGGCGGTGCCACCGCGCCCGGGGGCGCTTCGCCGTGCGCCGCCGCCCCCGGGGTCCGCCACCGCCCTCGGCGCGCTCCGCCGCCCTTGCCTCGTGATCATGGTCGCGGTGAGAATCCCCGTACGCAGACGAGTACCACCAGCGCCACCGGCGCCGTACGAGGGGACATCCGTCATGACGGAACAGGCCAAGGGCCCGGCGAGCTACTTTCCCGCCATCGAGGCGAAATACGGGCGGCCGGTGGCGGAGTGGAAGGAACTGATCCGTTCCTCCCCGCTCACCCGGCACATGGAACTGGTCGGCTGGCTGAAGACCGAGCACGGTCTCGGCCACGGCCACGCCAACGCGCTGGTCGCGCACACCCTCGCCGAGGACAAGGGCGCGTAGCCGCACCGGGAAGGGCCCGGCACCTCGGTGCCGGGCCCCGCTCCCGGACCGCGCGGTCCCTCGGTCAGTGGTTACGGGGGAAGCCCAGGTCGACCCCGCTGTGCGGCTCCGACGGGTCGGGCCAGCGGGTGGTGACGACCTTGCCCCGGGTGTAGAAGTGGACCCCGTCGTTCCCGTAGATGTGGTGGTCGCCGAAGAGCGAGTCCTTCCAGCCACCGAAGGAGTGGTAGCCGACCGGGACCGGGATCGGCACGTTCACGCCGACCATCCCCGCCTGGACCTCCAGCTGGAAGCGCCGGGCCGCGCCGCCGTCCCGGGTGAAGATCGCCGTGCCGTTGCCGAAGGGCGAGCCGTTGATCAGCGCCAGGCCCTCCTCGTAGTTCTCCGCGCGCAGCACGCACAGCACCGGCCCGAAGATCTCGTCCCGGTAGGCGTCGGAGTCGGTGGCGACCCGGTCCAGCAGCGAGATGCCGATCCAGTGGCCGTCCTCGTACCCGTCGACGGTGAGGCCGGTGCCGTCGAGCACCACCTCGGCGCCCTGGGCCGCGGCGCCGCTGACGTACGAGGCCACCTTGTCCCGGTGGGCGCGGGTGATCAGCGGCCCCATCTCGGAGGCCGGGTCGTCGCCCGGACCGATCCTGATCTTCTCGGCGCGCTCCCGGATCTTCTCCACCAGCGCGTCGCCGATGGCGCCGACGGCCACCACCGCCGAGATCGCCATGCACCGCTCGCCGGCCGATCCGTACGCCGCCGAGACGGCCGCGTCCGCCGCCGCGTCGAGATCGGCGTCGGGCAGGACCAGCATGTGGTTCTTCGCCCCGCCCAGCGCCTGGACCCGCTTGCCGTGGGCGGAGGCGGTGGCGTGGATGTAGCGGGCGATCGGGGTGGAGCCCACGAAGGAGACGGCGGCGACGTCCGGGTGGGTGAGCAGCGCGTCGACCGCGACCTTGTCGCCGTGGACGACGTTGAGGACCCCGTCCGGCAGCCCGGCCTCCGCCGCCAGCTCCGCCAGGAAGTTCGCCGCCGACGGGTCCTTCTCGCTGGGCTTGAGGACGAAGGTGTTGCCGCAGGCGATGGCCAGCGGGAACATCCACATCGGCACCATCGCGGGGAAGTTGAACGGGGTGATGCCCGCGACGACCCCCAGCGGCTGGCGGATCGCCGCGACGTCGACCCGGCTCGCGACCTGCGTGGACAGCTCGCCCTTGAGCTGGGTGGTGATCCCGCAGGCCAGTTCCACGATCTCCAGCCCCCGGGCGACCTCGCCCAGCGCGTCCGAGTGGACCTTGCCATGCTCGGCGGTGATGAGGGCCGCCAGGTCGTCCCGGCGGGCGTCGAGCAGCGCGCGGTAGCGGAAGAGGATCGCGGTGCGCCGGGCGAGCGAGGACGTGCCCCAGTCGGCGTACGCCTCCTTCGCCGCCGCGACGGCCGCCGCGACCTCGTCAGCCGAGGCCAGCGCGACACGGGTGGTGACCGCGCCGGTCGCCGGGTCGGTGACCGGGCCCCAGTTCCCGGACCCGCCCTCGACGGTCCTGCCACCGATCCAGTGGTTGACGGTCCTGGTGACGGTCTTGGTCATGACGAAAGGCTCCTTCGGGGGTGCCGGGGCGGACGGCCGGTGTCGGTCCGGGGACGGCTGATTCAGAGGTGCCGGGCCGGGACGGCTGCTTCAGAGGTGACGACGGCGGGGCGGCTATTCCAGAGCGGGGCGGCTGTTTCAGAGGTGACGGCGGCGGGGCGGCTGTTTCAGAGGTGACGGCGGCGGGCCGTGAGCCGGCGTTCGTACTCCTCCCGGGCACCGACCGCCGCCGGCCGGGTCGCGGTCGCCGCCACGGGAACATCCCACCACGCCTGGGCCGGGGGCGGGCCCGACACAGTGTCGGGCGTCGCGGTCTCCACGTAGACACCTGTGGGGACCTCGGACACGCGCGCCTGCGCCAGGGCCTCGCGCAGCTCGCCCACGGTGGTGGCGCGCAGGACCCGCAGCCCGAGCGCGGCGGCGTTGGCCGCGAGGTCCACCGGCAGCGGGGCGCCGGTGTAGGTGCCGTCCGGGGCGCGATACCGGTAGGCGGTGCCGAACCGCTCGCCGCCGACCGCCTCGGAGAGGCCGCCGATGGACGCGTAGCCGTGGTTCTGCACGATCACCACCTTGATGGGGACGTTCTCCTGGACGGCGGTGACGATCTCGGTGGGGTTCATCAGATAGGTGCCGTCGCCGACGAGCGCCCAGACGGGCCGGCCGGGCGCGGCGAGGGCGACGCCGATGGCGGCGGGGATCTCGTAACCCATGCAGGAGTAGCCGTACTCGACGTGGTACTGGTCCGCCGAGCGGGCCCGCCACAGCTTGTGCAGGTCGCCGGGGAGCGAACCGGCCGCGTTGATCACCACGTCGTCGCCGGTGACGAGGGCGTCCAGGGCGCCCAGCAGCTGGCTCTGGGTGGGCCGGGCAGCGGGGTCGGGCGCCTCGTACGCGGCGGACACCCGGCGTTCCCAGGCGTCCTTGGCGGCCCGGTAGGCGGCGGTGTACGCGGGGGCCACGGCGACCGGCCCGGCGGCGGCAGCGGCAGCAGGGCCGGGATCGGCGGCAGCGGGGCCGGCGGAGGAGTCGGAGGCGGGGTCGGAGGCGGGGGCGGCCGTGGGCGCGGTCAGCTCCTCCAGGACGGCGCGGGCGTCGCCGGTGACGGAGAGCCCGGCCATCTTGTGCGCGTCGAAGCCGGTGATGTTGATGTTGAGGAAGCGGACGTCCGGGTTCTGGAAGAGGGTGGCGGACGCGGTGGTGAAGTCGGACCAGCGGGTGCCGACACCGATCACCAGATCCGCGCCGCGGGCGAGTTCGTCGGCGGTCGCGGTGCCGGTGTGGCCGACGCCGCCGACGTCGCAGGGGTGGTCGTACGGGAGCGAGCCCTTCCCGGCCTGGGTGGAGGCCACCGGGATGCCGCTCGCGTCGGCGAAGGCGCGCAGCGCGTCCTCGGCCTCGCTGTAGTGGACGCCGCCGCCCGCGACGAGCAGCGGCCTGCGGGCGGCCGCGAGGGCCCGCCGGGCGGCCGCCAGCGCGTCGGCGTCGGGCCGGGGCCTGGCCACCCGCCAGATCCGCTCGGCGAAGAACTCCTCCGGCCAGTCGTACGCCTCCGCCTGGACGTCCTGCGGCAGGGCGAGGGTGACGGCACCGGTGTCGGCGGGGTCGGCGAGGGTCCGCGCGGCCTGGAGCGCGGCCGGGATCAGCGCCTCGGGCCGGGTGATCCGGTCGAAGTAGCGGGAGACGGGCCGCAGGGTGTCGTTGACGGACACATCGCCAGCCCAGGGGACTTCGAGCTGCTGGAGCACCGGGTCGGCGGGGCGGGTGGCGAAGACGTCGCCGGGGAGCAGCAGCACCGGGAGCCGGTTGATCGTCGCGAGGGCGGCGCCGGTGACCAGGTTGGTGGCGCCGGGGCCGATGGAGGTGGTGACGGCGTGGGCGGAGAGCCGGCGGGACTGGCGGGCGTAGCCGACGGCGGCGTGCACCATGGCCTGTTCGTTGCGGCCCTGGAGGTACGGCATGTCCGCGTCCGGTCCGGTGCCGGACTCCAGCAGCGCCTGGCCGAGGCCGGCGACATTGCCATGGCCGAAAATGCCCCAGGTGGCACTGATCAGACGGTGGCGGCGGCCGTCGCGCTCGGTGTACTGGCGGCTGAGGAAGGCGATCAGGGCCTGGGCGACGGTGAGACGCCGGGCGGCGCCGGGGCGCGGAGACCCCCCGGTCGCGGTCGGAGACCCGGTCGCGGTCGGGGGCGCGGTTGCCGTCGGGGGCGCGGTGGTCGCCGGGGGCGTGGTCGCCGTCACGGATCCGGTCGTCGGGGTGGACTCGGTCGTCATCGGCCCTTCTCCGTCGTCGTGGGCTCTTCCCGGTGGCGGACGTCCGGGCCGGACCCGGTGCCCCGGCCGGCGGCGTCGGAAGCCGTGTTCCCGGCAGCGGTGTTCCCGGACCCGGGGCTGCCGGAACCGGAGCTGCCAGCACCCGGCTCCGGTGGGAGGTAGAGCGGCAGCCGCGGGTCGACGGCCTGATCCGGCCAGGTCCCCCGGATCCAGGCGTGATCCGGATGGTCGCTGATCAGCCACTCGCGGTGCTCCCCAGGACCCGCCATCACATTGAGGTAGTACAGGGTGCGCCCGGGCGCGGCGATCGACGGGCCGTGCCAGCCGTCGGGGATGAGCACGGTGTCCCCGCCGCGCACTTCGGCGAGGACGTCGGTGCCGCCGTCCCGGGACGGGGAGACCCGCTGGTAGCCGACGCCGTCCCCCTCGACCTCGAAGTAGTAGATCTCCTCCAGGACCGATTCGCTGCCGGGCCGGTGCTCGTCGTGCTTGTGCGGCGGGTACGAGGACCAGTTGCCGCCGGGCGTGAGCACCTCGACGGCGATCAGCCGGTCGCAGTCGAAGGTGTCGGCGGCGGCGAAGTTGTTGACCTGCCGGGAGCAGGCGCCCGAGCCGCGCAGCTCGACCGGTACCTCCGGCGCGGGGCCGTAGCGGGCGGGGAGTCGTCGCCCGCACTTCGCTCCTGCCAGGGCGAAGCGGCCTCCCGCGCCGGAGGTGATCTGGGCCTGGGCGGTGCGCGGCAGATAGGCGAAGTCGGTCACTCCGCTGAAGACGCTCTCCCTGCCCAGGAGTTGGAACACAGTGTCGTCCACCCGGACGGTGCAACCACCACTCAGGGGCAGCACGATCCACTCGCTCTCGCCGGTGTCCAGGGTGTGCGAGGCGCCGGGGGCCAGTTCCAGGACACGCAGGGACGAATGGATCCAGCCAGCCCGCTCCGGGTCGACGCGGAGCGCGTAGGGGCCGTCGGCGGCGCTGCCCGCGGGGAGGTACCGGTCGCCGCCGTCCGCCGGTCCGCGCGTGTGCTGGTGGCTCATGCCTGCTCTCTACCCCTTGTCCCTGTCTCCTGCTGTTCCCTCCGGTCCGGCTGACCCACCCGGCCCAGCCGACCCGCCGTGTCCCTCGCGTCCGTCCCGTCCGCCGCATCCGCCGTGTCCGTACCCCGCGCGGGGGTGCGTACGGGTCAGAGCAGCCCCACCGCCGTGTCGACCGCCCCCGCCACGTCCCCGTCGGCCGGATAGAGCAGCGACCGGCCCACGACGAGCCCCTGGACGGTCGGCAGCCGCAGCGCGCCGCGCCACTTCTCGTACGCCCCGTCCTGGTCGTCGCCGATCTCCCCGCCGAGGATGACGGCGGGCAGCGTGGACGTCTCCATCACGGCCGCCATGTCGGCGGGGTTCTCGGTGACGGGTACTTTCAGCCAGGTGTATGCGGAAGTCCCGGCGAGCCCGGAGGCGATGGCGATGGACCGGGTGACGGCCTCGGCGCTCAGGTCGGTGCGCAGTTGCCCGTCGACGCGGTGGCAGATGAACGGTTCGACGAAGACGGGCAGCCGGCGCTCCGCCATCTCGTCCACGGCGCGGGCGGTCGAGTGCAGGGTCTCCACGGAGCCCTGGTCCGCGTAGTCGATCCGCAGCAGCAGCTTGCCGGCGTCGAAGCCGAGGCGGGCGAGGTCCTGGGGGCGGTGTCCGGTGAAGCGGTCGTCCAGTTCGAAGGAGGCGCCCGCGAGGCCGCCCCGGTTCATCGACCCGACGACGATCCGGTCGTCCAGTGCGCCCAGGAGCAGCAGGTCGTCCAGGATGTCGGCGGTGGCGAGCACTCCGTCGACGCCGGGGCGCGAGAGGGCGAGGCAGAGCCGTTCCAGCAGGTCGAGGCGGTTGGCCATAGCGAGCCTGCGGTCGCCGACGGCGAGGGCGCCCCGGGCCGGGTGATCGGCGGCGACGATCATCAGCCGACCGCTCGCGCCGATGAGCGCGGGGCGCCTGCGGCGGCGGGCTGCGGCCTCGGCGACGGCCTCGGGGTGGCGGGTGCGGATGCCGACCAGTTCGCTGATGTCCACGCGGGTCACGACGGCTCCCCGGGGACGGCGGCCGGGGCCCCGGGCCGGACGGCCGTGGCGGACGGCGGGGTGGCGGTCCCAGGCCGGGTGCCGGTCCCGGAGGAGGCGCCGGCCCCGGGCGGGGTGCCTCTCCCGAGCGGAGTGCCGGTGCCGGGGACCACCTCCGGCGGCGGAGTGGGGGACGGGGGTACGGGCCCGCCCGCGAGGACCTGTTCGACCTCGTCCGGGTAGGGCATCGCGCTGGAACAGGCCAGCCGGGCGGCGACGATCGCGCCGGCCGCGTTGGCGTACCGCACGATCCGCTCCGGGTCCCAGCCGGCGAGCAGCCCGTGGCAGAGGGCGCCGCCGAACGCGTCCCCGGCGCCGAGGCCGTTGACCACGTCGACGGGGACGGGCGGCACGTCGGCCCGGGTGCCGTCGCGGTGCAGGGCGAGAACGCCGTCGGGGCCCTTCTTGACCACGGCGAGTTCGACCCCGGCGGCGAGCAACGCGCGGGCCGCAGCCTCCGGTTCGCTCTCCCCGGTGGCGATCTCGCACTCGGCGACGTTGCCGACGGCGACGGTGGCGTGGGCGAGCGCCCGGCGGTAGTGCGGGCGGGCGGCCTCGGGGTCGTCCCAGAACATCGGCCGCCAGTCGAGGTCGAAGACGGTCGTCCCGGCGCGGTCGCGGTGGGCGAGGGCGGCCAGCGTGGCGTCCCTGCTCGGTTCGGCGCAGAGCCCGGTGCCGGTGATCCAGAGGATCCGGGCGGCGCGGATCGCCGCGAGGTCCAGCTCGTCCCGGTGGATCTCCAGGTCGGGGGCCTTGGGCCGGCGGTAGAACCAGAGCGGGAAGTCGTCCGGGGGGAAGATCTCGCAGAAGGTGACGGGGGTCGGGTACGCGGGCACCGGGCTGACCCAGCGGTCGTCGACCCCGAAGTCGCGCAGGGCCTCGTGGAGATAGTCGCCGAAGGCGTCGGCGCCGGTGCGGGTGACGAGGGCCGTGCGGCGGCCGAGCCGGGCGGCGGCGACGGCGACATTGGCGGCCGAGCCGCCCAGGAACTTCCCGAAGACGTCGACCCGGGCGAGCGGGACGCCGGTGCGCAGCGGATAGAGGTCGACGCCGATCCGGCCCATCGCGATCACGTCGTAAGCATCGTGCGGGTCATGCGGGTCATGCGGGTCATGCGGGTCATGCGGGCCGTGCGGGCCGTGCGGGTCACGGGCGTCGGGCGCGGGCGTGTCCTGCCGGCCGTGCGCGGGCGCGTCGTACGGCTGCGGGTCGTACGCCTGTGTCATCTGCGCCCCTTCGATGCTCCGCCCGGCCCCTGCGCCACCCGGTCCCTCCAGGTCTAGTCCTCGGAACGGAGCGCTGTCAACATTTTGTCCTGACATTCGGACCTTATCTTGACACCCCTCGGAGATGGCCGGAAAGCTCTCCCCCATGACGTCCTCCGTCCCCTCCCCGTCGCGCATCCGGGTCGGTTCGGCCCCCGACTCCTGGGGGGTGTGGTTCCCCGACGACCCGCTCCAGGTCCCCTGGGAACGCTTCCTCGACGAGGTCGCGGAGGCCGGTTACGCGTGGATCGAGCTGGGCCCGTACGGCTATCTCCCCACCGACCCGGCGCGACTGGCGGACGAGACCGCCCGGCGGGGGCTGAGGGTCTCGGCCGGCACGGTCTTCACCGGCCTGCACCACGGGCCCGCCGTCTGGGACAGGACATGGGCCCATGTCGCGGACATCGCGGCGCTGACCCGGGCGATGGGGGCGGAGCACCTGGTGGTGATCCCGTCCTTCTGGCGGGACGACAAGACCGGACAGGTGCTGGAGAGCGGCACCCTGACGGCCCGGCAGTGGCGGGATCTGGCCACCCAGACCGAGCGGCTGGGGCGCGAGGTGCGGGAGCGGTACGGGCTGCGGATCGTCGTCCATCCGCACGCGGACACGCACATCGACACCGAGGAGAACGTCAGCCGCTTCCTGGACGCCACCGACCCCGACGCGGTCCAACTCTGTCTGGACACCGGTCACTACGCCTACTGCGGCGGCGACAGCGTCCGGCTGATCGAGACGTACGGCGAGCGGATCGGCTATCTCCATCTCAAGCAGGTGGATCCGGAGATCCTGGCCGGGGTCGTCGCCGAGGACCTGCCCTTCGGGCCCGCCGTCGCGCGCGGGGTGATGTGCGAGCCGCCGAACGGGGTGCCCGCCCTGGAGCCGGTGCTCGCGGCGGCGCGCGCCCTGGACGTGGATCTCTTCGCCATCGTGGAACAGGACATGTACCCCTGCCCGCCGGACCGGCCCCTGCCGATCGCCCGGCGGACCCGGCGCTTCCTGCGCTCCTGCGGCGCCTGACGGACGGCACGGGGACACGGGGCGCGCGGCGGGGCGACGCCCGGGCGACGCCCGGGCGGCGTCCGGGGCGATGCACGGGCGGCGTCCGGGGCGATGCACGGGCGGCGTCCGGGGCGATGTGCGGGCTGGCATCCGGGCCGGCGTCCGGGACGGCGTGCGGGCCGGCGTCCGGAGGCAACCGCCGTCCGAGTGAATTGTCGCCCGCTCATCACACGTGTCTTCATTGCGCAGGTCTTCCGTCACAGACGTTCGACATCCTTGTCATCCCCCTCCACGCGGGGCGCCTTCCGGGCGCAGGCTCTGTGATCGTCAGCGTTCGCGCGCCAGGCGCTCGACGGTCCCCCGGCCGCCACTGTCGCGCGCGCAGGGAGGGTGCAACACCGATGACGAACCACATGCTCTGGTCGTACAAGGACATCGCCGCCCACATCCGGGTGCAGCCCGACACCGTCCGGACCTACCGCAAGCACGGTCTGCTCCCGCCGCCCGATCTGGTGGAGGGCGGCCGGCCGTTCTGGTACGCGGAGACCATTCACCACTGGGTGGCCAACCGGCCCGGCAGGCGGGGCAGGAGGGCCTGAACCGGTCCGCGCGGACGCGCGGCTCCCGTACCCCGATCCGGGTGCGGGGCCGCGCGTTCGCACATCCCGGGCGGAGCGGAGACTCGCCCCATGACCCACCCCAGGGACTCGCCATACCCCCTAGGGGTATTGTAGGGTGAGCATCGGAGGGGGCCCGGGAGACCGGGGACCCGGACGACCGTCATCGTGCGCCGCCCCGCGTGCGCCCGACCACCCCACGAGGAGACCGACATGTCCGCGAAGACCGAGATCGAGATCACCGAGGCCGCCGCCACGGACTCCCCCGCCGACTCCTCCGGCGGCGGCTGCTGCGGCGGCCACGCCTGCGGCACGGGCTCGGCCCCGGAGGCGGCCGAGGGCGTCACCACTGTCTACGAGGTCTCCGGGATGACCTGCGGCCACTGCGAGGGCGCGATCTCGGCCGAGGTCTCCGCCCTCGACGGCGTCTCCTCCGTGACCGCCGTCGCCGCGACCGGCCGGGTGACCGTCGTCTCGGCGGCCCCGCTGGACGAGGCCGCCGTGCGCGACGCCGTGGACGAGGCGGGGTACGAGCTGGTGGGCCAGGTCGCCTGACCCTTCCCCCGGTCCACCGGCCGCCGGGCCGTACCGCGCCAGCACCGACTGGCCCGGTACGGCCCGGCAGGCTTTCCGGAACAATTCCGGCCGCCATTGGACGATTCCGGCACCCGGCCCCGGCACTCGCCCCCGCCCGCCGCGCCCTCGCCCCCAGGGCACTTCCCGGGCGATTCGGGGCGGCCCGGACGGCTCCCGGGCGGCCTTCGGACCCGGCGGCAGAATTCTTTTGCGCCGATCCGGCCGATCCGGCGAACTTCCGGCCACTGATGCGTTTGCGCTGGTCAGAGCCGTGTTTACGAAACATCCGGCTGTCAATTCGCCCATCTTTGCGAACCGGATGAGACAGATTTGTGACGCCTTGGTCGACTACATGTGACGCACAAGACCTTCACAAAGAGACCTAGATCACAGATATTTGGGGGTAACCATCGAGGCTCTTCGTGAGTCTATGTGGGCGATGCCGAGAACGTCTTGGGGGACGTTCGTGGGACGTCTTGGGGGACATCCCAGAAGGCAAGCGTTGGCCGGGGCACGTGCCCGGGGAGCTTTGAGCGGCCCTCCCGTGCGTACGTACCCCGGCAGACCGCGCGCGGAAGTGTCCGCGCCCAGACGCCCGGCCGGATCCCGTGGGGGGAATCCGCTCCGGGGATATGGGAAGCGCCCCGTTCGTCGACCCGTGGGGGGATCGGCGGCGGGGCGCTTTCGTCCGCTGCGGGGCCGCAGGGCCCCCAGGAGGCGCGGAACGGGGCCACCCGGCCTCCCGGGAAGGCCGAAGGGCCGCCCGGCCGCCACAGCGGCGTACGGACGGCCCTTCAGTGCGCGGTGCGGCTCAGCGGCCCTCGACCGGGACGAAGTCGCGCTCGACCACGCCGGTGTAGATCTGGCGGGGACGGCCGATGCGGGAACCCGGCTCCTTGATCATCTCGTGCCACTGGGCGATCCAGCCGGGCAGCCGGCCGAGCGCGAAGAGCACGGTGAACATCTCGGTCGGGAAGCCCATGGCCCGGTAGATGAGACCGGTGTAGAAGTCGACGTTCGGGTAGAGCTTGCGCTCGACGAAGTAGTCGTCGGAGAGCGCGTGCTCCTCCAGCTTCAGGGCGATGTCCAGCAGCTCGTCGGACTTGCCGAGGGCCGAGAGGACATCGTGCGCCGCCGCCTTGATGATCTTCGCCCGGGGGTCGAAGTTCTTGTAGACGCGGTGGCCGAAGCCCATCAGCCGGACGCCGTCCTCCTTGTTCTTCACCTTGCGGATGAAGGTGTCGACGTCGCCACCGCTGGCCTGGATGCCCTCCAGCATCTCCAGCACCGACTGGTTGGCGCCGCCGTGCAGCGGGCCCCACAGCGCGGAGATGCCGGCGGAGATCGAGGCGAACATGTTGGCCTGGGAGGAGCCGACCAGGCGGACCGTGGACGTCGAACAGTTCTGCTCGTGGTCCGCGTGCAGGATCAGCAGCTTGTCCAGCGCGGCCACGACGACCGGGTCCGGCTCGTACTCCTGCGCGGGGACGGAGAACGTCATCCGCAGGAAGTTCTCCACGTAACCCAGGTCGTTGCGCGGGTAGACGAAGGGGTGGCCGATCGACTTCTTGTAGGCGTACGCCGCGATCGTCGGCAGCTTGGCCAGCAGCCGGATCGTGGAGAGGTGGCGCTGCTTCTCGTCGAACGGGTTGTGGCTGTCCTGGTAGAAGGTCGACAGCGCGCTGACGACCGAGGAGAGCATGGCCATCGGGTGGGCGTCGCGCGGGAAGCCGTCGAAGAACCGCTTGACGTCCTCGTGCAGCAGCGTGTGCTGGGTGATCTCGCCCTTGAACGCCGCCAGCTCGTCCACCGTCGGCAGCTCGCCGTTGATGAGGAGGTAGGCCACCTCGATGAAGCTGGAGTGCTCGGCCAGCTGCTCGATCGGGTAGCCGCGGTAGCGCAGGATCCCCTGCTCGCCGTCGAGGTAGGTGATCGCGGATTTGTACGCGGCCGTATTGCCGTAGCCGCTGTCCAGGGTCACCAGCCCGGTCTGCGCCCGGAGCTTCCCGATGTCGAAGCCCTTGTCACCGACGGTGCTCTCGACCACCGGGTAGGTGTATTCACCGTCCGCGTACCGCAGTACTACAGAGTTGTCGCTCACGTCATCCCTCACCGACGTAGTGCCTCTTCTTCGAGGTGCCCTGACTGTCTCTACCATCCCCCATTTGGCCCAGCAGAGTGCACTCGGGGTCGACCGTTGGGCCCTTTGGCGGCACTGAGTGCCGCCAACCTGCTCATCCTGCCCCGTTCGCCCTGATTCCGGAAGTCGGGGTGGCATTTCCCACCCCGGCACCCGGGGGCTTCCCCCGCCCGGCGCAGCGCCGCCGTCAGCCGCGCGACAGCCGGTGGTCGAGCCCCGTGAAGCGTCTGCCTGCGGAAACCGTCCGTACCGCCTGCCCTATCGCCTTCCGGGAGCCCACCAGGACCACCAGCTTCCTGGCCCGGGTCACGGCCGTGTAGAGCAGATTGCGCTGGAGCATCATCCAGGCCCCGGTGGTGACGGGGATCACCACGGCCGGATACTCGCTGCCCTGGGAACGGTGGATGGTGACGGCGTAGGCGTGGGCCAGTTCGTCCAGTTCGTCGAAGTCGTACGGCACCTCCTCGTCCTCGTCGGTGCGCACCGTCAGCCGCTGCTCCTCCACCTGGAGCGAGGTGACCACGCCGACCGTGCCGTTGAAGACGCCATTGGCCCCCTTCTCGTAGTTGTTACGGATCTGGGTGACTTTGTCGCCGACCCGGAAAATCCGTCCGCCGAAGCGCTTCTCGGCCACATCGGGGCGGGCGGGGGTAATCGCCTGCTGAAGCAGGCCATTGAGGACACCGGCGCCTGCGGGACCCCGGTGCATAGGGGCCAGAACCTGAACATCCCGCCGGGGGTCGAGCCCGAACTTGGCCGGGATCCTTCGCGCCGCCACGTCGACGGTGAGCCGCCCGGCGTCCTCCGTCTCCTCCTCGGCGAAGAGGAAGAAGTCGGTCAGGCCCGTGGTCAGCGGCGGCACGCCGGAGTTGATCCGGTGGGCGTTGGTGACCACCCCCGACTGCTGGGCCTGCCGGAAGATCCGCGTGAGCCGCACCCGGGGCACCGGTCCGTCCCCCGCCAGCAGATCCCGCAGCACCTCGCCGGCGCCCACGCTCGGCAGCTGGTCCACATCGCCCACGAGCACCAGATGGGCCCCGGGGGCAACCGCCTTGACCAGCTTGTTGGCGAGCAGCAGATCGAGCATCGACGCCTCGTCCACCACCACCAGGTCGGCGTCGAGCGGGCGGTCGCGGTCGAAGGCTGCGTCGCCGCCCGGCTTCAGCTCCAGCAGCCGGTGGACCGTGGACGCCTCGGCCCCGGTCAGCTCCGCCAGCCGCTTGGCCGCCCGCCCGGTGGGCGCCGCGAGCACCACCTTCGCCTTCTTGGCGCGGGCCAGCTCGACCACCGAGCGGACGGTGAAGGACTTGCCGCACCCCGGTCCGCCGGTGAGCACCGCCACCCTGCTGGTGAGGGCGAGCCGCACGGCGGCCTGCTGCTCCGGGGCCAGCTCGGCCCCGGTGCGCCGGGCCAGCCACTCCAGCGCCCGGTCCCAGTCGACGTCCTGGAAGGCCGGCATCCGGTCCTCGCCGGCCCGCAGCAGCCGCAGCACCTGGGCCGAGAGCGACAGCTCGGCCCGGTGGAAGGGCACCAGATAGACCGCCGTCAGGGGATCGCCGCCGTCGGGCGCGGGGACCTGCTCCCTGACCACCCCCTCCTCGTCCGCCGCCAGCTCGCCGAGGCAGTCGATGACCAGGCCGGTGTCGACCTGGAGCAGCTTCACGGCGTCCGCGATCAGACGCTCCTCCGGCAGGAAGCAGTGGCCCTGGTCGGTGGATTGCGACAGGGCGTACTGGAGGCCCGCCTTGACCCGCTCCGGGCTGTCGTGCGGGATGCCGACCGCCTGCGCGATCCGGTCGGCGGTGAGGAAGCCGATGCCCCAGACGTCGGCCGCCAGCCGGTAGGGCTGATTCCGCACCACGGAGATCGAGGCGTCCGCGTACTTCTTGTAGATGCGCACCGCGATCGAGGTGGAGACGCCGACGCCCTGGAGGAAGACCATGACCTCCTTGATGGCCTTCTGCTCCTCCCAGGCCGCCCCGATCAGCCGGGTCCGCTTGGGGCCGAGGCCGGGCACCTCGACCAGCCGCTTGGGCTCCCGCTCGATGACGTCCAGGGTGTCCGCGCCGAAGTGGTCCACGATCCGCTCGGCGATCCGCGGCCCGATGCCCTTGATCAGGCCCGAGCCCAGATAGCGGCGGATGCCCTGCACGGTGGCGGGGAGCACCGTCGTGTAGTTCTCCACGGTGAACTGCTTGCCGTACTGCGCGTGGGAGCCCCAGCGGCCCTCCATCCGCAGGGACTCCCCGACCTGGGCACCGAGCAGCGAACCGACGACCGTGAGGAGATCTCCGGAGCCCCGGCCGGTGTCGACGCGGGCCACCGTCCAGCCGTTCTCCTCATTGGCGTAGGTGATGCGCTCCAGGACGCCTTCGAGCACTGCCAGATTGGACATGCCCCGACGCTACCCCCGCGCTCGGACATCCCGCGCGGCCTGTGGACAACTCTGCTGCCTCGCAGGTCAACACGGTCTCGCGGGCCGTCGGGAGGGGAGGATCGAGGCGACCCGGACCAGCTGTCCGGGCCCCTCTCTCCCCCTGCGGGTCTCTCCGATCCCCCCGAACCGTTTCCCCCGGGATCCCCGCCGTCTGTAGGGACTCCACCGCGTACGCGATGGTTGCCCGCCGGGTGCCGGCCCCCGCCCGTACACCCGTTCCTCCATGCGCGCGTCCGTCCATGCGTGCGTCCATGCGTGCCTCCACCCCTGGACGCGTTCCCGCACACGTTCCCGCGCACATTCACTCGTTCCGGTGATGGCCTGCGTGCCTACACCCGCTGGCGCAGGTCCCGGCCCACCGCGCGCTCCATGCCCGCCGCGCCGGCCGTACCCGCCAGGCTGGCGAGGACCCGGCCGCTCTTCCCGTACGCCACGACCTCGACCCGGGCGGCGACCGGCGGCAGTTCGAGGAAGAGATGGATGAAACCCCACCCCGGATAGGTGCCCTTCAGCCGGACGACCCCCACCCGCCGCTCCTCCCCCTGGAACCGCACCACGACCCGGTCGGGCTGGCGCGCCAGCCGGAAGGCGCCGCTGAGGAGCCCCGACGGCGACGCCACACCGAAGTCCAGGGAGTTCGCCGCCACGCACCGGGCACAGCTCAGCTGTTCACCGGAGCCCTCGTCGAGGGTGTACCGCGGGGCGTCCCCGGCGGCCAGGGTGACCGTGGCGCCCCGGCCGATCGGCACCGCCACGTGCGGCTCCACCCCCATCCGCTCCGTGACCTCCGGGGACAGCTCCCAGGTGTCGAGGGCGTCGGCGCCGGGACTGGCCGTCATCGGGGACGCCCCCGTCCCCACCTGCTCCGGAACCGGCCGCGCCCACACCCCCAGCGCCACGCACGTCACCGCCGCCACCACCAGGAACGACCGCCTCCGAAACCACCGGCGGTCACGGATGCGCCGGCCGCGCGCGATCACCTGGTGCACGGGCGGCGGACCGGTGGGCAGGGCGCTCGCCTCGCGGAGCAGCGCGGCCCGCAGGGCGTCCTCCAGATCCGGGGCGAGCCTGGCCCGGCTCACGACGGTGCCGTTGAGGTTTCCGGTACCGCCGTGCCGGGGACCCCCGGCGTCCTGTTGAGCGGTCATGAGCGGGCCTCCTCGGGGCGCGGCCCGACCCCCGTGCGGGCCGCGTCGGGAAGGCCCGCCCACTCCGCGAGGACCCCGGGCTGTTCCCGGAGCCGGTACAGGGCACGGGCGGCATGGCTGCGGACGGTGCCGACATGGGTGCCGAGGATGTCGGCCACCTCGGACTCGCTGCGGTCCTCCAGGTACCGCAGCACGATCACGGCCCGCTGCCGGGCGGGCAGCCGGCTCAGCGCCTCCGTCAGCGCCCCGCGCTCGGCGATGTCGTCGGCACGGTCCGGAACAGGGCATTCCGGGACCCGGGTGGTGAGCCACTCCCGGACGCGCAGCAGCCGCACCCGGTCCGTGTTGGCATTGATCATGATCCGCCAGACGTACGCGTCGGGCTCGTCGGCCCGCCGCACCCGCTCCCACTTCACATAGGCCTTGACCAGAGCCGACTGCACCAGGTCCTCCGCGTCGTGATGGTTCCCCGTCAGCAGCCGGGCGGTCCGTAACATCCGTGGCCACCGGCTGGCCATGAATGCCCGGAACTCCGCCTCCGCGCTCATCTCCACTGTCCGGTCCTCCCCCTCGGGGGCCGATGTCCTTCGAACGTGCCGTGCGCCGGGGCGGCGGTGCGCCACACCGGCGTGAACCCGTACACACCTCAGACGGTGCGGAGCCCCGGTTCCTATGTCACGGCCGGTAAATTTTTTTTGACGCGGTTTCGGGCGCGGTTTCGGACGGGTTTCGGACGGCGTTTCGGACGGTGTTTCGGGCAGGGTCTCCGGTGTGCCCGGGCACCCGGGTCAGAGCACGTGCTGCCGGTACCGGGCGGCGGTCTCGGCCAGCACCTGGGCCCCGTCCCTGGCCCACAGCCTCCCGTTGAACAGCTCCACCTCCACCGGCCCGCCGTACCCCGCCGCGTCCATCCGCTCCCGCCAGCGGCGCAGATCGACCGACCCGTCACCGAGCTGCCCCCGCCCCACGAGCACACCCTCCGGCAGCGGAGTGACCCAGTCGGCCAGCTGGAAAGCGGCGAGCCGCCCCGCCGCCCCCGCACGGGCGAGCGCGGCGGGCGCCGTGTCGTCCCACCAGACGTGGTACGTGTCGACCACCACCCCCACCCGGCCCGCCGGGAACGCCTCCGCGAGCGCGAGCGCCTGGCCGAGGGTGGAGACCACGCAGCGGTCGGCCGCGTACATCGGATGCAGGGGCTCGACGGCGGGCCGCACCCCCCGCTCGACCGCGTACGGGACGAGCACGCCGAGCGCGTCGGCGATCCGCTGCCGCGCCCCGGCGAGGTCCCGGTCGCCCGGCGGCAGCCCGCCGCAGACCAGGACCAGGGTGTCGGTGCCCAGCTCGGCGGCCTCGTCGATGGCGGCACGGTTGTCGTCGAGCGCCCGCGCCCGCCCGGCCGCGTCCCGGGCGGTGAGGAAACCGCCCCGGCAGAGGCTGGTGACGGTGAGACCCGTCCGCCGCAGCAGCGCGGCGGTCGCCTTCACCCCGTACGCGCGCACCGGTTCGCGCCACAGCCCCACACCGGGGATCCCCAGCCGCGCACAGCCGTCGGCCAGCTCGGGCAGCGACAGCCCGCGCACGGTCATCTGATTGACGCTGAGCCGTTCCAGTCCTTCAGCGGGTGTGATCATGCGCCGACTCCGTACAGGGTGAGCAGGGTCCGCATCCGGGACTCGGCCAGCGCGGGGTCGGGGAACAGCCCCAGCCCGTCGGCGAGTTCGTAGGCGCGGGCGAGGTGGGGCAGGGAGCGGGCGGAGTGGAGCCCGCCGACCATCGCGAAGTGCCGCTGGTGACCGGCCAGCCAGGCGAGCAGGACCAGGCCCGTCTTGTAGTGGCGGGTCGGCGGGCCGAACAGATGCCGGGCGAGCGGTACGGTCGGTTCCAGCCGGGCCCGGAACCCCGCCGGGTCCCCCCGGTCGAGAGCGGCGCGCGCGGCGTCGGCGACCAGGGGTCCGAGAGGATCCAAAATGCCCAGCAGGGCATGGCTGAAACCGTGTTCGTCCCCGGCGATCAGCTCCGGGTAGTGGAAGTCGTCGCCGGTGTAGCACCGCACACCGGCGGGCAGCCGCCGCCGCAGGTCCCTCTCGCGCTCCGCGTCCAGGAGGGAGACCTTGACGCCGTCGACCCGGCCGGGGTGGGCGGCGACCAGGTCGAGAAGGGTCGCGGTGGCCCGGTCGAGATCCGCGCTGCCCCAATACCCGTCGAGCGCCGGATCGAACATCGGCCCCAGCCAGTGCAGCACCACCGGCCCCGCCGACTGCCGCAGCAGCCCGCCGTAGACGTCGAGATAGTCGTCCGGGCCCCGGGCGGCGGCGGCCAGCGCGCGGGACGCCATCAGAACCGGCCGGGCACCGGCCGCCTCGGCCAGTTCGAGCTGTGCGGCGTAGGCACGGCGGACGGCGGCGAGCGCCCCGGTGCCCCGGTTCACCGGGCGCTCCGGCAGCTGGTCCGTGCCCACCCCGCAGACCAGGGCGCCGCCGACCGCGCGCGCCTCGGCGGCGGAACGCCGGATCAGCTCGGCGGCGGTGCCCCAGTCCAGGCCCGTGCCGCGCTGCGCGGTGTCCATGGCCTCCGCGACCGCGAGACCGTGCGCCCAGAGCCGGTGGCGGACGGCGAGGGTGGCGTCCCAGTCCAGAACGGCCCGGGCGGCGGGGTCGCGGGGGTCGCCCGGCTCCGCGAGGGGGTCCGCGACGACGTGCACGGCGGCGAAGAGGGTACGGGAGGAGGGGGCCGGCCCCGGGGCCGGCAGCAGCGGTTCGGCGCACGGGGTGTGGTCGCGGAGGGTCCCGTCGGCGCCCGGGAGCCGGATGGTCACAGCGTCAGCTCCGGCACCTCGACCCGGCGGCCCTCGCGGGCGGACCGCAGCCCCAACTCGGCGAGTTGCACCCCGCGCGCGCCCGCCAGCAGGTCCCAGCGGTAGGGCTCGCCGAGGGCGACATGGCGCAGGAACAGCTCCCACTGCGCCTTGAAGCCGTTGGCGTCGATGTCGTCGTCGTTGTCGGGGACCTCCTGCCACTGCTCGCGGAACGGCTCGGTGGCACAGAGGTCGGGATTCCACACCGGCCGGGGTGTGACGGCACGGTGCTGCGCACGGCAGCGGCGCAGCCCGGCGACGGCGGAGCCCTGCACGCCGTCGACCTGGAACTCGACCAGTTCGTCCCGCATCACGCGGACCGTCCAGGACGAGTTGATCTGCGCCACCGCGCCCCCGGGGAGCTGGAAGACGGCGTAGACGGCGTCGTCGGCGGTGGCGTCGTACGGCTCGCCCCGCTCGTCCCAGCGGCGCGGCACATGGCTGGCGGTCTGCGCGTACACGCTGGTGACGCCGCCGAACAGCTCACGGAGGAGATAGTCCCAGTGGGGGAACATGTCGACAGTGATGCCGCCGCCGTCGGCGGCCCGGTAGTTCCAGGACGGGCGCTGGGCGCGCTGCCAGTCGCCCTCGAAGACCCAGTACCCGAACTCGCCCCGCACGGACAGGATCCGGCCGAAGAAGTCCCCGTCGAGCAGCCGCTTCAGCTTGCGCAGCCCGGGGAGGAAGAGCTTGTCCTGCACCACGCCGTGCCGTATGCCGGCGGCGTCGGCGCGGCGGGCCAGGTCCAGGGCGTCCGCCAGGTCCCCGGCGGTCGGTTTCTCGGTGTAGACGTGTTTCCCGGCGGCGATGGCGCGGCGGACGGCGGCGGCCCGGGCCGTGGTGGTCTGGGCGTCGAAGTAGATCTCGACGGCGTCGTCGCCCCGGGCGGCGAGCAGGCCGTCGAGATCGGTGGTCCAGTGCGTGAGGCCGTGGCGTTCGGCGATGGCGCGCAGCGCGGCGGGCCGGCGGCCGACGAGGACCGGTTCCGGCCACAGCGTGTCGCCGTCGCCGAGGTCGAGACCGCCCTCCTCGCGCAGGGCGAGCAGGGAGCGTACGAGGTGCTGGCGGTAACCCATGCGGCCGGTGACGCCGTTCATGGCGATCCGCACGGTTCTGCGTGTCATGGCGTGCCTTTCTGGTGCTCCGGCGCCCGGGGTGGCCCGGGGTCCGGACACGGGTGGGTACGCGTCGGGGGTGCCTTGCCCGCACGGGAGGCGGGAGCGGCGGAAGGCGAGGGGGTGAGGGGGGTGAAAGGCGAGGGGGTGAGGGGGTACGGGGACGGCGGCCACGGGGAACGGGCGGACGGCGCGGCGGAGGTGCGGTTCCCGGGGCGCGGCGGATGCCCGGTGGGACGGGTCCGGCGCCGGGGCGGGCGGTCGCTCGTGGTGACGGTCTTTATGACTGTGTTACCGGGAAGGAGCGATAGCAAGCGCTTTCTACGGGGTAGAACGCTAGCCTGCCGACAGCGGCGCGGACAAGAGCCCCGGCGCCATCTCCCCGGAGGAAGCGATGACAGTCACCCTCGCGGATGTCGCGGCCCGCGCCCGGGTGTCCCCGGCCACCGTCTCGCGGGTGCTGAACGGCAACTACCCTGTCGCCGCCGCGACACGCGAACGAGTGCTGCGGGCCGTGGCCGAAATGGACTATGTCCTGAACGGGCCGGCCAGCGCGCTCGCCGCCGCCACGTCCGACCTCGTCGGCATCCTCGTCAACGACATCGCCGACCCCTTCTTCGGCATCATGGCCGGGGCCGCGCAGTCGGAGATCGGCCGGCCGGAGGGCTCGGGACGGGCCGGTGGCGCGAAACTGGCCGTCGTCTGCAACACCGGCGGGTCGCCGGAGCGCGAACTGACCTATCTCACGCTGTTGCAGCGGCAGCGCGCGGCGGCGGTGGTGATCACCGGGGGCGCGCTGGAGGACCCGGCGCACATCGCGGCGATGACGGCCAAGCTGACCCGGCTCGCACAGGCGGGCACCACGGTGGTGCTGTGCGGCCGGCCGCCGCTGCCGGCCGGGGGCCCGGGGGCGCCGATCGAGGCCGCGATCACCTTCGACAACCGGGGCGGCGGCCGGCGGCTGACGGAACATCTGCTGGCGCTCGGCCACCGCCGGATCGGTTATGTCGCCGGGCCGCCGGAGCGCACGACCACCCGGCACCGGCTGGAGGGGCACCGGGCGGCGCTCCGGGCGGCCGGCATCACCGAGGACCAGGACCGGCTCACCCGCCACGGCCCGTACACCCGTCGCTCCGGCCATGAGGCGACGCTGGAACTGCTGCGGCGGGACCCCGGTCTGACGGCGGTGGTCGCGGCGAACGACACGGTGGCGCTGGGCGCCTGCGCGGCCCTGCGCGAACTGGGGCTGCGGATACCCGGGGACATCTCCGTCGCGGGCTTCGACGACCTTCCGTTCGCCGTGGACGTGGGTCCGGCGCTGACCACCGTACGGCTGCCGCTGGCGGAGGCGGGCGCGCGGGCGGGGCGGATCGCGATGGGGCGGGAGGCGGTGCCCCCGGGCGGGCTCGCCACCATGGGGGCCACGCTGCTGGCCCGGGCCTCGACGGCCGCGCCGCACGACTGACGCACGTACCGCCGCACCGCCGTACTGCCGCACTCCCCGCCGGGTCACCGGGTCACCGGGTCACCGACACGGATGGGTACGGATGGCCGGTACGGGGTGGCCGGTTCCGGGCGTTCGGTCCGGGCGGTCGGTCCGGGCGGTCGGCCGTCACCGGCGGTGGCCGGACCGGCGGGAATGGGTACGGGCGGGCCGGGGAAGGCGCGGTCCATGATGAAGTTCGCGTTCTCGACGCTCGGCGTACCGGGCATGCCGATGGCCGAGGTGGCCGCCCTCGCCGCCGACTGCGGCTACCAGGGGGTGGAGCTGCGGGCCGCCCCCGACGAGCCGGTGCACACCGGCCTCGGCCCTGCCGACCGGCAGGCGGTGGCGCGCGAGTTCGAGCGGGCCGGGGTGGAGATCCTGGCCGTCTGCGGCTATCCCCGGGTCGCCGCGCCCGGGGACGACACACAGGTGCTCCAGGAGCTGGGTGAACTGATCTGGCTGGCCCGGGATCTGGGGGCGCCCTCGGTACGGGTCTTCCCTGGCGGGGAGCGGGAACCGGCCACGGCAGCCGTGGACGGGACGGCGGACGGGGCCACCGGGGCCACCGGGGACCAGGATCAGGAGCAGGAGTCCGGCGCGGTACCGGCCGACGGCCCGGTCCTGGCGGACGCCGCCGACGCCCGCGCCGCCCGCAGGCTCGGCCGGGCCGCCGGCACCGCGTCGGGAGCGGGTGTCCGGATGCTCCTGGAGACCCATGACTCCCACCCGACCGGGGCGGCCGTCTCCCGCGTCCTGGGCCCGGTCGGGCACCGGGCGGCCGGCGCGCTCTGGGATGTCCTGCACCCCTGGCTGGCCGGCGAGGGACCCGCCGCCACCCATGCGGCGCTGGCCCCCTTCCTGGGCCATGTCCAGGTCAAGGATGTCGCCGGACCGGATGACCTGACTCCGCTCCGGCTGGGGGCGGGGGCCGTCCCGCTCGCCGACTGTCTGGCGCCGCTCGCCCCGGGCACCTGGCTGAGCTGGGAGTACGAGAAGCGGTGGTACCCGGGCGCGGCTGAGCTGCCCGAACTGCTCGTCCCGGGCCGCGTGCACCTGGAGACCCTGCTCGCGGCCCGGGCGCACGGGCCGGCCTGAGGCCACGACGCGCCCGTCGAAGGCCACCGAAGACCGCCGAAGACCGGCGAAGACCGCCGAGGAGCAGGATCGGGACGTCCGGCAGTGACCGGAAATGCGGCATCCGCGTCCGTTCAACGACTGGCGGTCACCGCATTCCGGACTGCATCGCTCTGTATTTCGCGACGGCTAAAAACGGAATAGGGAAATCCCAATTCCCCCCACGCCCGCCATCGCGCACGCCGTCACGCATGCCGTCACGCATGTCATCACGCACGGCTGACCAGCAATCACCGAAGACGCGGAACCCACACCGCGGGCCGGCCGTCTAACCAGCCGGTTCCGCCGGGTGGGTCCGCGGTGCGGCGCCGTCCCGGGCTGTTCGGTGCAGCCCGTCACGGCACCCCTCTCCAACCGCCCGCGGGTCGGCGGGCCCATCGCCTGCCATCGGCGCGTTGCCTCCCGACAGCGCCGGTGGCAGGCGCCTTCCCGAAGCCTTCCCGGGCCCTTTCCGGACCCCCGGACGCCTCCCCGGCCCCCTCCCCGGACGCCTCCCGGACCCCTCCAGCCCCCTCCCTGGATCTCACCGTCCGTGACCACTCCCGCACTCCTGCACCCCTCTAATGCGGACGCGCCCCATCCGTATCAGTGACCTTTCCTCCCCCGTGTGCGTTTTTCCTTGCCGGACCATTGACCTGTTAGTTATTTTCCGACTATCCGTTTGTCTCTGGAAGTTTCCTTCAACTTTCGTATCGCACAAGGCCGGTAAGGGGAAACATGCACAATCGGAGCCTTTCCAGACGTACCCTCATCGCCGCTTCGACCGCGACCGCCGCCGCCTACGCCACCCTGACCACCACCCCGTCCAGCGCCGCCGGGCGCAACGGCCCCGTCGAAACCCTCGACGCCCGTGACCGCCGGCTCCACCGGCTGATCGCCGGAATGACCCTGGAACAGAAGGTCGGCCAGCTCTTCTGCACCTGGGTCGCGGGGCACTCCGCCACCGACCCGAGCCCGGAGGCGGCCGAGGTCAACCTCAGCCTCCTGGGCGTCCGCACCGGGGCCGAGGCCGTCGCCCGCTGGCACCTCGGCGGTGTCATCTACTTCCTCTGGTCGGGCAATCTCGCGCGGCCGCAGCAGATCGCCGCCCTCTCCAACGGACTCCAGCGCGCGGCGGTCGAGGACTCCTCCGGCCTCCCGCTGCTGATCTCCATCGACCAGGAGCACGGCGCGATCGTCCGCATCGGTGCCCCCGCCACCCAGCTGCCGGGCGCGATGGCCCTGGGCGCCGGCGGCTCGCTGCGCGACGCCCGGACCGCCGGGCGGATCGCCGGCACCGAACTGGCCGCGCTGGGCATCCGGAAGAACTACGCCCCGGTCGCCGACGTCAACGTGAACCCGGCCAACCCCGTCATCAACGTCCGTTCCTTCGGCGCCGATCCGCAGGCGGCGGCCCGGCTCGTCGCCGCCCAGGCCCGGGGGTACGAGGGGGCCGGCGTCGCCGCCTGCGCCAAGCACTTCCCCGGCCACGGCGACACCTCCGTGGACAGCCACTACGGCCTGCCGGTGATCAACCACAGCCGGGAGGAATGGAACCGGCTGGACGCCCCGCCGTTCCGGGCCGCGATCGCCGCGGGCATCGACTCCATCATGACGGCGCACCTCCAGGTGCCCGCCCTGGACCCGTCCGGCGACCCCGCGACCCTCTCCCGTCCCATCATCGACGGCGTGCTGCGCAAGGAACTCGGCTACGACGGCCTCATCGTGACCGACGCCCTCAATATGCGGGGGGTGCTGACCAAGTACGGGGAGGAGCGCGTGCCGGTGCTCGCCCTCAAGGCGGGCGTGGACCAGCTCCTCTACCCGAACAATCTGCCGCTCGCGTGGAACGCGGTCCACCAGGCGGTGCTGGACGGCGAGATCACCGAGGCCCGGCTCGACGAATCGATTCTGCGGCTGCTGCGGCTCAAGGACCGGCTGGGGCTGCTGCGGCAGCCCTACGTCTCCGCCTCGGGCGTCGACCGCACGGTCGGGTCCCCGCGCCACCGGGCCGCCGCCGACCGGATCGCGGAGAACACGGCGACCCTGCTCGTCAACCGGGGCGAGCTGCTGCCCCTGAGCCGCCGACGGCAGCGGAATCTGCTGGTCACCGGCGCGAACCAGGCGTTCCCCGCCAACAACTCGCGCAGGTCGGTCCCGGTGCTGACGGAGGCGCTGAACGGGCTCGGCTTCACGGCGACGGCGCTGCCCACCGGGCTCGCGCCGGACGCGTCCGCGATCGACGCGGCGGTGGCGGCGGCCTCCGGCAAGGACGCGGTCGTCGTGCTCACCTACAACGTCGACGCCACCAGCACCCAGCGGACCCTGGTCGAGAGGCTGGTGGCGACGGGGGTGCCGGTGATCCAGGCCGCCGTGCGCAACCCGTACGACATCGCCCGGCTCGCCGGGGTACGGGCCTCGCTCGCCCTGTACTGCTGGGCCGACGTCGAGATGCGGGCCCTCGCCCGGGTGCTCGCCGGGCGCGCGGAGCCGGGCGGTGAGCTGCCCGTACCCGTGCAGCGGGCCGACGATCCCGGCCGGGTGCTCTTCCCGGTGGGCCACGGCCTCTCGTACGACGACTGACGGGGAACGGACCCACAGGGACGGGACGAAACAGAAGGAACCGGCGGGTCCGGTGGCCGTACGGGTCCACCGGGCCCGCCGGCCCGTCGGGGGTGCCCCGCGCGAGTGCCCGGCCACTCACGGAGCGAGCGGCCGGGCGGTCGGCGGTGGGGCGGGGAGGGCGGTCAGCCGCGCAGGCCGCGCTCCAGCTTCAGGTCCCGCGCGGTGACCTTGTCCAGCTTCGCGTCGAAGCGGGCCAGCGGCTTCGCCACCGACTCGTTCTTGCGGACCGCGACCGGCTCGACACCGGCCCAGCGCTGGATCGCGGCGGTCGCCGCCGCCTTCTCGGCCTCCGGCAGCAGCGCGACACGGGCGCCGTGGTTGCCGCCCGGCTGGGTGTAGACGTAGCTGTCGCGGGCGCTCTTGCCCAGCCGGAAGGGCTCGGCGGCCCACGGGTCGTTGGCCCCGTTGACGAACATCATCCGGGTGGCGTTGTGGCGCACCCACCGGTCGACGTCGGCCATCGCGTAGGGCTTGAACCGCATCGGGATGTCACGCGGCACGAAGTTCCGGGGCGCCTGGTACCCGTACCGGCTCAGCCCCTTGAGGTGCGGCAGCTTGAGGTCCGGGGCGCCCAGCTCCGTACCCGCCTGGTAGTAGTACGGCGTGTACGGCTCAAGGCCCTGGTCGGTGTACGACCTGAAGCCGGCGATCTCCTCGACCACGTCGAACAGCTGCTGGTCGGTGATGTCCTTGGCGACCGGGATCTTCGCGCAGTCGGCGGCCAGCTTGTACTGCCAGAAGCCGAAGGTGAAGTCGAGCACCACGCCCTCGTACGCCCGGTCCAGCGACCCGATGGTGTCGAAGGTGAGCTTGTTCTTCTCCGCGTACGCCCGGTACAGGTCCTGCATCGGTCCCCGGCGGATCAGGGCCTCGCGCTGGACGTTGTGGAGCTTGGTGCGGCACTCCTCCGTACCGACCTGCTCGAAGAACCTGTCGTACGCCTTGTCCTCGTTGTTCACCACGTCGTTCGGGGCGACGTAGGCGACCACGCCGTCCATGTCACGCGGGTAGAAGCGCTCGTAGTAGGTGGCCGTCATGCCGCCCTTGGAGCCGCCGGTGGAGAGCCACTTCTTACCGTAGATCTTCTTCAGCGCGGTGAAGATGCGGTGCTGGTCGCTGGCGGCCTGCCAGATGGTGAGCTTGGACCAGTCGGCCGGCTCGGGCCGCGACGGCGTGAAGAAGCGATACTCCATGGATATCTGGTTGCCGTCGATGATCTGGGTGGGCTCGCTCCGCGACGGCGTGGTGCGCAGTCCGTAGCCGCTCGTCTGGAAGACCGTGGGCCGGTCGGTGTCCTTGTGCAGCAGCGAGATGCGCTGCTTGAACGTGCCCTTCCACGGCTTGCGGTGGTCCACCGGCTGCTCGTAGTTGAGGATGAAGTACCGATACCCCGTGTACGGCTTCTCCTCGATCAGGCTCATCCCCGGTATCGCGAGGATCCGGTCCTTGATGTCCTGCTGGGACTGCTGGGACTGCTGGGACTGTTCGGCCGACAGCCCGCCCCGCTCCCCGGTGACCGCGACGGCTGTTCCGGTCGTCGCGGTCACGGTGCCGATGAGCATCGCGAGCGAGAGCACTCCTGTGAGCGCCTTGCGCATGAACCCTCCCCTGATTCTTACGTGGGTCGCGGCGAACCTAGCCCGGCGGCGCACGACCCGCCAGACCTGTTTAGCTGCAAATGCCACGGAGTCCGGGGACGGCGCGGTGACAGAAGGGACCTATGCGTTCAAGCCAGTCAACACAAGATCCAGCCAGACGACCGACCCGAGCGTCCGACCTTCCCCGTCGCCCGGACACAGCGGTTGTGGGCGTACACCGTCACCGGTCCCGCCAGCCTCGTGTAGCGGCCGGCGTCCACCTTGGGGCGGCCGCCGCGCGGCTGGAGCGAGACCGACATGAACCGTCGCTTCCCCGGTTTCTTCGCCACGGTGACGGCGCAGACGTGCCGGGCGCTCCGATGGACGCGCAGCTCGCCCGTGGCGAACGGGTACACCCTGTCCGGGCGGCCGGGGCAGCCCGCCGATGCGGCCCCGGCGGGGCGGGCCGTGGACACGTCGAAGGCGGTGAGCCCGGTGACCGCCAGCAGGAGGGCGAGCAAACAAGCCACCGGGCGGAAAGTCGACGAGCGGGGGACAGGCCGCCGCGCAACGGGTGGGTGGGAAGCGGGTGGGCCGAAAGCCGGTGCGTGGGCAGCCGGTGGACGGAAAGCCGGACGGTCGAAAGCCGGCGGGCGGGAAGCCGGCGGGTGGGAAGCCGGTGGGTGGGCGCCGCCCGGCCCTGGTGTGCCGTTCCGGTCGGCCGCGCGGGCCTGCCCCGGGCCCTCCGCCGTGCGCCGCACCGTGCCCGGACCTCTGTCGCCGACTGCCACTGCCGCTCCCTTCACCGTCGCTCCCCTCACCGTCGGTCCGCCCGCTCCCGGTCCGCCCCCTCGCGTACCGCTCGCGTGATTCCGTCCCCCCGTCCCCCCATCCACCGCACGGGCCGGGGGACGGATCCGTACTCGCGTACGAGCTACGACGCTCCTGCGCGGCGATTGGTTGTCGTCCCCGGGAAGCCGCCTGGAACGGCACACCACGCCATCGGTGGCCCGAATCCGCCGCCTCCCTGCCGCCGATCCCCCTCCGAGCTGCCGCCGACCTGCCGCCGACCTGCCGCCCGTCCGTCGCCGACACGCAGGCGGAAATGGGAAAACGTGATAACCGGGGCCGGTGTTAGGCTCCGCCCGAAACGGGCTCGGGGGGCCCGGAACGCACGGACCCGGGGGGTCCTGGTGCCCTCTGCCCGACACCGCCGGCCGCGCGCCTGCCCGCGTGGTCCGGCCGTATCCGAGGGGGAACCGGATTTGATGCCGTCACAGCAGCAGGGCGCCAGGCGACGCACCGGGATCGCGTCCCGCAGAGCGCTCACCCCGGCGATCGCCGCCGGACTCGCGCTGACCGCCGGGCCGCTGGCCGTACCGGCGGGCGCGGCCCCGGAGCCCCGGCCCACCGCAACGGCCGAGAAGGCCGCGACGGCCGAGAAGGGCGGGAAGGGCGCCGCGCGGGCGGCGGCCTCGTTCGGGCCCGGCTCCGAGGTGGTGAGCGCCGGGGCGAGCGGCTACACCACCGTCGACGCCCAGGGCCGGCACCACTGGCACGAGGACTCCTCCGCGGGGGCGCCGGTGCCGATCGATCCGGCGTACGCGCCCGCCCTGCTCTCCGACTCGGTGGTGTCGGTCCAGGGCAGTGTGGTCCGGCTGCGGAACCCGGCCCCGGACTCCCCCACGGTCGAGATCGACCTCGCCGCCCCCGGGCGCGGCTACGACTACATCGGGGTGGCGACGGAGACCGTGATCGCCCGTCAGGGGACGGTGGTCCGGCTGCTCCAGCCCTCCGGCGGTACGGTCTCGGACCGCCCGGTCACCGGGCTGCCCGCCGACGCCGAATCGTTCCGCCTGGTCTCCGCGACCGACGGGAATGTGCTGCTCCAGTACTCCACCGGGCCCGCCGGGAGCGTGCGATGGCATCTCGCGGTGATCAACCGGGACACCGACACCCTCACTGACACCTTCCCCGTCGCCTCCCCGCAGGGGCAGCGGGCGGCGGCGGTCTCCGGCACCCATGTCGCCTGGATGGAGCCCGGGGCCTCGCCGGACGCGATGACGCTCGTCATCGCCGAACGCGGCTCCGCGTCCCCGCCGCAGCGGCACGCGCTGACCGGGATCCCCGAGCCCCTCCTCGGCCTGGCCGGGGATCAGGTGGTGTACGCCAACAGCACGCCGCTGGACCAGGGTTCGGCGGATGATCCCCATCTCGCGCTCACGGCCCGCTCCATCGCCGGCGGACAGACCTGGAAGCTGCTGGACCACGCCACCACCCTGGTGCCCGGGATCGACGACGCGCTCCTGGTGATGGGCGGCCGGGTCCCCGGCCAGGACTTCGGCGGCGAGGGCGTCTACACGGTCCTCGGGACGCGCGGCGCCGGCGATCCCGTGGCCCAGCTGCGGCGGGCCACCGGCGAGCCCACCGAGGTGCAGTCCTACGACCAGTCCATCAACCCCAATCCGGCCCTGGACCGCAACAACGGCCGGGTGCCCCTGGAGTGGCTCGTCACCCGGACCAACGTGAACGCGACGCTCACGATCCGCGGCTCGCGCTTCAGCGGCCTCCCGCACGGGGACTGGACGGTGGAGCTCGACCCGCAGCGCGGGGACAGCGCGGGCCCCGGGCGGCTCAACTACACCTGGCCCGGCCTGCTGCGGGACGCGGACGGCCGGGAGTTCGCGCCCCCCGCCGGGACCACCGACTGGAGCATCACCATCCGCCCCGACAACGGGATCGGCGCCCCCCTGACGACGCGGGGCTCCTTCGGCATCGGCTACCGCGACGACCCGCGCAGCTACTTCGTCGCCAACGGCTCCCCGGACCTCCTGGCCCACGACAGGAGCGGCGGGCTCTGGTACGAGGACACCTACCACGACCCTCGGAAGTCCACTTTCGAGGGACGGGGGCGCCAGCGCGTCAACGGCTACTGGAAGGGGTACGACCGGGTGGTGCCCGCCGGTGACCTCAACAGCGGGCGCTGGGAGCCGGAGCTGCTGACCCGGGACACCTCCGGGGTGCTCTGGCTCCACCCGGGCACCCGTGAGCCCGGCAGTTTCGGGCCGCGTGTCCGCGTCGGCGGTGGCTGGAACATCTTCGACCAGCTCGCTGGCGGCCGGGATCTGACAGGTGACGGCAAGCGGGACCTGGTGGCGCTCGACAAGGCCGGCGAGGTGTGGCTCTACCGGGGCACCGGCAACCTGACCGCGCCCTTCACCCCCCGGACGAAGGTGATCAGCGGTGCGCAGCCGTACGACCGGCTCGTCTCGGCGGGCGATCTCAACGGCGACACGGCCGCCGATCTGCTGACCCGGGACCGGTCCGGGGTGCTCTGGCTGCACCAGGGCATCGGTACGGGCACTTTCGCGCCACGGGTCCGCGTCGGCGGTGGCTGGAACGTCTTCACCCACATCGTCGGCATCGGCGACGGCAACCGGGACGGCCGGGCCGATCTGTACGGCTTCGGCCCGGCCCCGGCGGGCGGAGCGGGCTCGGCGGGCTGGTTCTACGAGGGGACGGGCACCGCGTCGGCCCCGTTCAAGGCCCGAAAGAGCACCCCGGTGCTGAACCAGCTGCCGGAGAGCTACCGCGAGGTCTCCTGACGGCGGGGGTCCGCCGGGCCGGGGAGCACCCGGCCCGGCGGGAAGCGCCCGGCCCGGCGGGGAGCACCCGGCCCGGCGGGCTGTCAGCGGGCGACGACGGCGGGCTCGCCCCGTTCCCCGGTGTCGCCGTCCCCGGGCCCCTGCTCACCCGTGAAGGTGCGCCAGAGGGTGGCGTACCGGCCGTCCCGGGCCAGGAGTTCCGCGTGGGTGCCGTCCTCGGCGACCCGGCCGTCCGCCATCACGACCACGCGGTCGGCGCGGGCGGCCGTCGTCAGCCGGTGTGCCACGACCAGCGTGGTGCGGCGTCCGCTCAGCCGCTCCGTGGCCTGATTGACCTGTGCCTCGGTGGCCAGATCGAGCGCGGCCGTCGCCTCGTCGAGGAGCAGGATGTCCGGGTCGACCAGCTCCGCGCGGGCCAGGGCGACCAGCTGCCGCTGGCCGGCGGAGAGGTTGCGCCCGCGCTCGGTGACCTCGTGCAGATAGCCGCCGTCGAGGGTGGCGATCATGTCGTGGGCGCCGACCGCGCGGGCCGCCGCCTCCACCTCGGCGTCGCTCGCGCCGGGACGCCCGTACGCGATGGCGTCCCGTATCGTCCCCGGGAACAGATACGCCTCCTGCGGCACCACACCGAGCCGGTGCCGGTAGGCGGTCAGATCCAGACCGCGCAGGTCGGAGCCGTCGGCGGTGACCCGGCCGCGCGTCGGGTCGTAGAACCGGGCCACCAGCTTGACCAGCGTCGACTTGCCCGCGCCGGTCTCCCCGACGAAGGCGACGGTCTGCCCGGCGGGTATCCGCAGCCGGATGCCGGACAGCGCCTCCTCCTCGTCCCCGTACGCGAAGTCCACGTCCTCGAAGACGATCTCGCCCTTGAGCGCGGGCACCTCGGCGGGCCGCTCGGCGGCGGCCGTGGAGGTCTCCTCCGCCAGCAGCTCCTGGATCCGGCGGACGGAGACGGCGGCCTGCTGGTAGCCGTCGAAGACCTGCGAGAGCTGCTGGACGGGGGCGAAGAACAGCTCGATGTAGAGGAGGTAGGCGACCAGGGCGCCGGTGGTGAGGGTGCCGGCCTCGATCCGCTGGGAGCCGACGATCAGCACGGAGACGGCGGCCACGGAGGAGAGCAGCTGGACGAAGGGGAAGTAGACCGATATCAGCCACTGGCCGCGGACGCGGGCCTGGCGGTAGCTGTCGCTGCCGGCCCGGTAGTGCTCCCGGCCCGCCGCCTCCCGGCGGAACGCCTGCACGATCCGCAGTCCGGCGACGGTCTCCTGGAGGTCGGAGTTGACGGTTCCGACGCGGTCGCGGGCGAGTTCGTACGCCTTCACGCTCTGCTTGCGGAAGTAGTACGTCCCCACGATCAGCGCCGGCAGGGTCGCGAGGACCACCAGCGCCAGCGAGCCGTCGATGACGATGAGCGCGACGAGGATCCCGAAGAAGGTCACCACCGAGACGAACGCGGTGACCAGGCCGGTCTGGAGGAAGCTGGAGAGCGCGTCGACGTCGGTCGTCATCCGCGTCATGATCCGACCGGTCAGTTCGCGCTCGTAGTAGTCGAGCCCCAGCCGCTGGAGCTGGGCGAAGATCCGCAGTCGTACGGAGTAGAGCACGCGCTCGCCGGTGCGGCCGGTCATCCGTATCTCGCCGGTCTGGGCGAACCACTGGACGACGACGGTCAGCAGCGCGAGTCCGGAGGCGACCCAGACGGCGGCCAGCGCGGCCTGCTCGACGCCCTGGTCGATGCCGTGGCGGATCAGTACGGGCAGCAGCAGCCCCATGCCCGCGTCGACGGTGACGAGCGCCAGGCTGAGCAGCAGCGGCAGGCCGAAGCCGCGCAGCAGCAGCCGCAGCCCCCGCCCCTCGCCCTTGCCCCTGCCCTTTGCGTGGGCTGTTTCCGGCCGGGTGGCGCGTTCCTCGTCGATGTCGGGGGTGCCGTCGGCGGGCGGCAGGGCCGCGACCTGGGCGAGGAGTTCGGGCGTGGCCCCCGGGTCGGCGGGCCGGGCGGCGGCGGACTCCCGTATCCAGAGCCGGGGGGTGATCCCGCTCTCGGCGTCGAACTCGGCGTCCAGTTCCTCGCGTACGGTCCGGTCCGCGTCGTCCAGGGCGGCGGAGCCGGCCGCCGGGGTGTGGCCGGGGGAGACGCCGCCCAGCTCGTCGGGGTCGGTGAGCAGCTTGCGGTAGAGGGGGGAGCGGGCGGTCAGCTCCTCGTGGGTGCCGAGGTCGGCGAGGCGGCCGTGGTCGAGGACGGCGATCCGGTCGGCGAGGCCCAGGGTGGAGCGGCGGTGGGCGATGAGGAGGGTGGTGCGGCCGGCCATCACCGAGCGCAGGGCCTCGTGGATCTCGTGCTCGACGCGGGCGTCGACGGCGGAGGTGGCGTCGTCCAGGAGGAGGAGCCGGGGGTCGGTGAGGATGGCGCGGGCGAGGGCGATCCGCTGGCGCTGGCCGCCGGAGAGGGTGAGGCCCTGTTCGCCGACCCTGGTGTCGTACCCGTCGGGCAGCTCGGCGATGAAACGATCCGCCTGGGCGGCGCGGGCGGCCGTCTCGATCTCCTCGCGGGTGGCGTCCGGGCGGCCGTAGGCGATGTTGGCGCCGACGGTGTCGGAGAAGAGGAAGCTGTCCTCGGGGACGAGGCCGATGGCGGAGCGGAGCGAGGCGAACGTCAGCTCGCGGACATCGTGGCCGCCGACGAGGACGGCGCCCGATGTGACGTCGTAGAAGCGGGGCAGCAGCAGCGAGACGGTGGACTTGCCGCTGCCGGAGGCGCCGACGACGGCGACGGTCTCGCCCTCGCGGATCTCCAGCGAGAAGCCGTCGAGCACGGGGCGCCCGGGGTCGTAACCGAAGGTGACGTTGTCGAACTCGACGGTCGCGGGGGCGTCGGCGGGCAGCTCCCGGGTGCCGTCGGCGATGGTGGGCTCGGTGTCGATCAGCTCCAGGACGCGTTCCACGCCGGCGCGGGCCTGCTGGCCGACGGTGAGCACCATGGCGAGCATCCGGACCGGGCCGACGAGCTGGGCGAGGTAGGCGGAGAAGGCGACGAAGGTGCCCAGCGTGATCTCGCCCCTGGTGGCGAGCCAGCCGCCGACGGCGAGCATGGCGACCTGGCCGAGGGCGGGGACGGCCTGGAGGGCGGGGGTGTAGCGGGAGTTCAGCTTCACCGTGCGCAGCCGGCCGGCGAAGAGCTTGCGGCCGACGGCGCGGAGCTTGGCCGCCTCCTGCTCCTCCTGGCCGAAGCCCTTGACGACACGGACGCCGGACACGGCGCCGTCGACGACCCCGGCGACGGCGGCGGCCTGGCTCTGCGCGTACCAGGTGGCGGGGTGGAGCCGGGTGCGGCTGCGGCGGGCGATCCACCACAGGGCGGGGCCGACGGCCAGAGCGATCAGGGTGAGCGGGAGGGAGAGCCAGGCCATGACGGCGAGGGAGACGAGGAAGAGCAGGACGTTCCCGATGGTCATCGGGAGCATGAACAGCAGGCCCTGGATCAGCTGGAGGTCGCTGGTGGCGCGGCCGACGACCTGGCCGGTGGACAGCTCGTCCTGGCGCCGCCCGTCGAGGCGGGTGACGGAGTCGTACATCCCGGTCCGCAGGTCGTGCTGGACGTCGAGGGCGAGCCGGCCGCCGTAGTAGCGGCGGATGTACGTCATGACGTAGACGACGACGGCGGCCGCGAGGAGGAGGCCGGTCCAGAAGGTGAGGGAACGGGTGCTGTCGCCGATCACATCGTCGATGATCACCTTGGTGATCAGCGGGATGAGGGCCAGGACGCCCATGCCGCCGAGGGAGGAGCCGAGCGCGAGCAGCGCGTTGCGGCGGTAGCGCCAGGCGTACCCCCAGAGCCGCCGGGCCCAGCCGTCCTCCCCCGCCTTTTCCTGCGCTGTCACTGACCTGGCCGCCGCCACGTATGCCTCCCGGTTGTGTTGTTCCGCCGGAAGACACCAACGCTAAGGTCAGCGGATTTCATCCCGCTGTAACAATCCTGGGGCGGGGGCCCGGTGCGTCAGCCCTGCGCGGGTACGGCGTCCCGCGCGGGCCGCTCGGGCGTGGCGGGCACGGCCTCGCGCGGCACGGCGGGCGGCACGTAGGCGGTGCGCGCGGGGGCCTTCGGGTTGAGGCCCTGGTGGATGGCGCGGGAGACGGCCTGGATGGAGTTCACGCCGTCCTGCATGGTGGCGTTGCCGTGAGTGAGCACGGTGATCCCGTAGTCCTCGCCCTTGCGGGTGAACGCGGCGGTGCTGTGGACCCGCCAGCCGTGCGTCTTCCGCGACAGCCACCCGTTCTTGACATGCGTGCTCACGGTGGAGGGCGCACCGGCCGGGGTGCCCCAGCGCTGGTCGCGGACGACTTCCTTCATCAGCTGGAGGGCGTAGCTCCGGGAGGCGTCGGTGAGCACGGCGTTCTTGACGGTGAGCCGCTCCAGCAGCAGCTGCTGGTCACGGACGGTGATCTGGGTGAGCCCCCAGTAGTTGTCGGCGCCGGGGACGGTCTGGGTCATCCCGGCGTCCTTGAGGAAGCGCTTGATCTTGGTCATGCCGAGCTGCTTCCACAGGGTGGAGGTGGAGGCGTTGTCCGACTTGGTGATCATGGCCTTGGCGAGGGTCTTCTCGCGCGAGGTGAGCGCGCGCTTCTGCTTCTGCGCGTCCTGGAGCAGCACACCGAGCACGGTGGCCTTGACGACGCTGGCCGAGTCGAACTTCGTGCTCGCCCGCAGGGCGCAGACGGTCCCGGTGGCCTTGTCGTCGACCTGGAGCGCGATGGTGCCCTTGCGGTTCTTGAGCGCGGCGGTGATGTCCTTCTTGAGTTTCGCGGCGAGGCCGGGCGTCGTGGAGGTGCAACTGACGGCGGGCGCGGGTGCGGCGACGGCGGGCGCGGCGGTGGCCGTGACGGCGACGGGCGCGAGCAGGGCGGTGGCGACGGCGGCGGCCGCGAGGGTGGTGTGGCGGGCGGCTATTCGGTGGTGCGTGCGGTGAGTGCGGTGAGTGCGGTGAGTCATGGGTGGGTCCCCGTCCCCTGATAGCGGTACGGGCACGCCTGGGTGGCGCGCCCGCACGGTTGACTAATGGGGAGGGGGATGGTTGTACGGGAGGGGGTAACGATCCGGGATGGTTACGAGGTGGTGACATCCGGGCGCGCGGACGGGCGGATCACGCTTGCCGGCCCCCGATGAGTACGGGGACGGGGCTCGGCTCACTCCCAGGAAGACCTCTCGCGCAGCGTGGCCAGATCGATCGTCGCAACAGGGTCCGCGGCCGAGAGCCCGGTCAGCTCACGGAGAGCCTCCGAAGGCGTCAGGCCGCGACCGTGCGCGTCCATGAGGCGCTCAAGCCACCCCTGGGCTGCGCGATACGTCTCTTCGTCGTCGACGTCGAGAGGCTCAAAGCTGGCCGCACCCGCCTGGTCGCTGGCCCACAGATGGCCGAGGACACCCTCTTCACGCCGCACGGCGACGTACTGGACCTCTCCTTCGACGGATCGCCGGTACCCAATGCGCCCGAACCCGGGCGCATGGCGGAATTCCTCCCATCGGCGGATGAGTTCACCCCGGTACCAGGTGTCGGAAACGGATCCGTCGGGGTCGACATGGTTCTCCAGACCGCTCTCGGTCGGAACAGCGAAGTAGGTGGGGTCTTCCGGGTCCGTCTCCCAGCCCAACGCAACCGCGATCCCCCGAAGAGCGCCCGCCAGCCGCGGCGCGTTCGCGGCATACACATCAGGCTGCGGGTTCCCTCTCAGGTCGTGCGCCATCCACACATCGGAGAAAGTCGCCAGATCCACACTGGTGAAATCGGCAAAGGCCGAAGCATCGAGCGAGAAGAGTTCTCGCTCAGGGACATCCTCGCCATATCCGGCGACCACACCTGCGCAGTCCACCTGGGCACTGACGGATCCGACCTCGCCGGGACGGCCATCCAGGGCAGCCACCCCAGCAATCTCGTCCACGCCTGCATCCAGGGGAAATTCTCCACGATAGAGAATGCTTTTCGGGCTCCCGGCCTCCGTGACCGAAAGGCGCATCGTCGGCATCCCGACGGACAACTGATATCGCACCAAGACCTCATGCGAGGCCTTCAGAGCCCGCAGACAGCGTCGGAGATCGTCAGCCGATTCATCGACGTCGCCCCAGGTCCAGCGACCGACCGGCGTACTGGCAATCACTCTGTTCCCTCCGGCGTGAAGCGGCCCCCCACAGGCACAAAGACGATCCCATCCGGCGTTCGGATCACGAACTGGACTTCCATGCCTTCATACCCCTTCTGGAGTCTACCCAGATGCTCAAGCATCTCGATCCGCGAAACCTTGGTGTCCACGACAAAGGTCTGAACATCTGCAGACGAGTCTGTAAGCTGCTTGATGCTCTTGAAGATCTTACTCACGACCGTGTTAGCCGAAGTCGTCGAATCCGGGCCAGTCATGTCCTTGAACTGCCAACCGTGGACCTCTCCGTCGGCCGTTCGCGCCATGACATCGAGATCCGTCTTGGCAGCAGTGAAGACACCCGGCTTGATCTCATTCCCAGCCTGCTTCACCTCGAACGAGATATCTGTAATCCCCTGATCGTGCAGACGATTCGCCAGACGTATCTGTTCCAGAGATCCAGAAACGTCGGTCGGGCGGGAGAGGTTCGAGACCACTGTCGAGAATCCATCGGATTCCCGGAAGCGCCCAGAGATGATCGCTTCCGCGATTTCCCGTCCCGCAGGGTGATCAGACAGGGTTCGGATGATCGCTTCGACATCGCCGGGCTTGACCTTGGTGCCCCGGACCTGGTCTCTGAGGGCCTGTTCTTCAGCTCCTCCACGCTGGAACGGCTCGGGCGATTCCTGCGGCCGGTCCCAAACCTGGGAACCACGCTCTCCTCCGGCATGGTCTGGAACTGTCTGTGGAGGGACATGGTCGCCCGCGGAAGTACCTGACGAGCCGCTCGCAGGAGTGTGATCGCCGCGGTGGGGACCGCCACCCCCTGGGCCTCCGTCTCCGGGCGCACCGCCACCTGGTGTGTTGTCCGTCGTGCCACGGCCCCCTGAGGGCTCCGGGGTCGAGCCGCCTCCGCCGCCCGGGGTCGTGTTGTCGAGCGAGTTCGAGGGCACATTGTTCGCGGCGCCCCCCGGCACGTTGTCGCCGACGGACGCCATGGGCGGAGTGTTCGCCGCGCCGCCCGGCAGGTTGTCCGATACCGAGCCCGTCGGCAGGTTGTTGCCCGCGCCGCCGCCCGGCAGATGGTTCGCGCCCCCGCCCGGCGCCCCCTCCACCACGTCGCCGACCGTGTTCGGCAGCGCCGGCACCCTCGGGTCCGTGAGGTCCGACCCCACCCGCACCGGCTCGTCCGGTGTGCGGGCCGGGGCGCCCGCCAGCGCCGGTTCGCGGGTCGGGGACGGGGTCTCCACCCGGGGACGATCCGCGGTGGACGGGGGGTTCTCCTTCGTCGCCTCGTCGCCGCGCTGGAAGAGGGTGCCGTCCTCCCTGTAGAGGTTGCCCGACTCGTCCATGTAGCGCGCCGGGCCGTCCTCGAAGGGGAGCTTCGCCGTGCCCGGGGGGAGGACCACCGTGTCCGACGGGAAGCGGACCGTGCCTTCCGGGGTGCGGGTCGCGCCCGGGGGGAGGTCCGCGCTGTCCGGGAAACGGAAGGTGCCGTCGGGGAGTCTCACCGTGCCGGCGGGGACGCTGAAGGCGCCGTCCGGGATGGTGGGGATCTTCAGGTTGCCCAGGCCCTTCAGGCCCGTCAGCACATCGCCGGCCTTCGACAGGCCCGCGCCCGCGCCCTTGAAGATGTAGGTCGTCGGGTCGATCGCCCGGCCCGTCTTCCCGACCACCGAAAGGACCTTGCCCACCGCGCCCGCCTTGCCCGCGCCGGCGGCGGCCCCGCCCGCGCCGCCGGTGAAGACCGTCGTCACCACGTTGAAGGTGACCGCGCCCGCCGCCCGGGAGGGGTTGGAACCCCACTGGTCCCAGGCCACCAGCGCCTTGCCGGTCTCCTTCATCGCGGTGCGCGAGTCCCGCAGCCAGGCCGGCATCTTCTTCTCGTCGGCCATCCAAAAGGCCGCCCCGGCGACCGGTATCGCCGTGATCACCACACCGGTGGCCAGCTTCCCCAGGCCCGTCCACGCCTGGCCCGCCGCGTCCCAGCCCGAGAAGCCGACCAGGGTGCCCAGGCCCTTGATGGTGCCCCAGACGCCGTCGACGATCACGCCCTTGCCGAAGTCGTAGGCGTGCTCCCACACCTGCCACGCGGGGACCGACTCCTCCACCGCGTCCCCCCACGGCAGGGACTTCGCGGACTTCAGCGCCTCGGCGTCGTAGCCGTACTGGTTGGCGCCGCCGGAGCCGTCCTGGACGGTGAGACGGCTGCCGCAGAACAGTGCCACGATCGAGTTGTGGCAGTTCCGCTCGGCCTCCTGGAACTGCGCCCAGACCTCGGCGACCTCGTTGCGGCGGTCGAGGTTCTCCTCGATCAGGTCGCCGTCCTCGCGCCACTTGTCGTCGTCGCTGACCTTCTCGCGGAAGGCGGCGGCGTCCGCGCGCAGGGACTCGAACTTGGCGATCAGCGGGCGTACCTCGTTCGCGTACGTCCCGAGCGCGCCCGCGATCACACAGGTGTCGGAGCTGATGGCGGAGGCGGTCTCGGTGACCGGCCGGGTCGTCGCGAACAGCTGCTCCGCCTCGGGTGCCCGGTAGAAGGCGGACAGGCCGCCGAACGACGTGTGCACGTCGCCCGCAGCCGTCACCACCTTCGCGCCGTCGCCCGACAGCTTCCTGACATGGCCGTCCAGGGCCGCGAGATCACCGGTGAAGACGGGTATCTCCGCCGGGTTGACGGGAGCGTTGCTCATCGGCCGCCACCCCCCGGCATCTCGCGGCGCAGCGCGGCCAGGTCGATCGCGCGGGCGGCGTCCTGGGCCTGCCGGGCGGCTTCGAGGTCGCCTTCGACGTATTCGGTGGTGGCCTTCACCGCGCCCAGGACACAGGCCTCGATGCGCTCCGCCATGGCGTTGAAGTCCTTCTGGCGGTTCTCCAGGTACTGGCCGAGCGCGCCGGCGACGGGGCCCATGGTGGTGCCGCCCCGCAGCGGCGCGTTGCCGGGGGCGACCGGGCCGTGGAGCCGGGGGCCCGCGGCCGAGCCGGGGACCGCCGTGCCCGCCGCGCTGCCCGCTCCGGTCAACGTCGTCACCAGGCCCTGGAGGGCCTTCTGCAGCTCGCCGGCGTGGCCGCCGACGACCTTCAGCTGCCCCTGCACTCCCTGCGGCCGGATGTCCCAGCTCGTCATCAACGCCCCCCGTATCGCCCCGTGATGTCCAGCGGCCCCGCGCGGGGCCCGTCTCAGCCGATGCCGTCGACCGCGGCCTTGGCCCGGGAGAGGGTCTGCTGCGCGGTCACGTCGTTCTTCTCCAGCGTGGTCTTCAGCAGCTGGATGATGTTGCGGACCTCCTGGGAGGCGCTGTTCCAGCGCATCTCCTTGGCGTGGTACTCGTCCGCCACACCGTCCGCGGTGAAGTCGCTCATCGCGGCCTTGACCTGCGCGTCGCGTTCGGCGATCACCTGCTCCAGGCGGCCGATCACCGCCTGGATGTTCCCCTGCGCCTCGGAGGACGCGCCCGTGTCGTACGACCGGCGGTCAGCGTTCGCTGCCATCACACATCACCCCTGCATCAGCGGCCGGAGAACCGGGCCGCGTCGAAGTTCGCCGCCGACATCTGCGTCTGGGCGTTGTCGCTCTGCTCCATCACACCCGTGCTGAAGGACTGCTCCATCCCGGACTGGCCGCCGAGGATCGCCGACAGCGCGCCGTTCAGCGCGGCGGTGATCTCGTCGGAACGGGACTTGAAGGAGTCGAACGCGGCCTTCCCGGCGCCGTTGAACTTGCCCTCCAGCGGCTGGGCGGCCTGGATCAGCTGCTGGATCAGGGCACCGAGGTCACCGCTCGACGACTGTGACTTCGAGATCAGGGACGACAGCGTCTGTGCGCCCATGTCGAACTTCATCGGACTCCCCCCGCAGGGCCTCGACGCGAACACGCGAACGCGCGTGCTCGCGTGGCGTACGGTCATGCCTATCAAGCCACGGTTGACTCGGGCAATTCATTACCGAGCATCTGAGGCGAGGATATGACAAATCCTCACACCCCCTCCTCCTGTGCTCCTCCCCCGCTTCTCACGTCTGCTTCAGATGCCGCATCAGCCGCTCGAAGTCGGCCCACCCCGACAGATCCGACGGGTCCCCGGGAAAGCGGTAGTACAGCGCGGGACGGGTCTTCGGCCCCAGCTCCTCGGGGGCCGTGGCCTGCGGAGTGCGCCGCGCCCGATCGCCCGGGATGTTCCGGACCTCCTCCGCGCCGAGGACGAACGCCACCGGCACGCCCGGCCCTTCGAAGCACGGCGGTACGGCGAGATCGCGCCGGGCCCGGCGCAGCTGCACCAGCATCGACTGGAGCCGGTGCCGTACGGCCAGCGCCCCGGCCACCCCGGAGAGCCGGTCCAGCGGCGGTTCCTCGTCCGGGCCGTAGCCGAACGCGAGGGTGGTCTCCTCCTCGACTCCGGCCTTGGTGCGCAGGACGCGGATGGTGGCGAGTCCCGGCCGCCGCGGGGTGCCCACCACCACGAACCAGGTCGGCTCCGGCGCCCGGGACCGGGCCAGGTCCGTCAGCCGCCGGGGCGACCAGGGCAGATTGGCGGGTTCGGCGGTGCCCCAGCCGCCCGGGGCGGTGCCCGTCAGCTCCTGCCACACCGTCTCCAGCGCCCCGCCCAGCACCAGCCGCTCATCGGCGGGGTGGACGCACCGGAAGGTCAGCGCGAGCTGGCGCTCTCCGCTGTCCCCCGGCTCCGGATGGAAGGCCGCCGCCACCGGACCGCCCGGTTCCTGACTGATCCTCGGGTCCACCGGGGCCGCGTCCGCCGCCGCGACCGGCGCGAACATGCCCTCCTGCCAGCGGAGCACGGCCCCGCTCAGCCCGTCGTAGTAGCCGTCCCGCTCGTCCTGGACGACCCAGCGGTTCGGCCACGACGACAGGGATTCGCGGACCGCCGGGGAGAGCGTGGTCCCCGCCGGGGTGACGATCTGGAGTCCGAGCCCGGCTCCGGCGGCGGCCCGGTAGGCGTCCGCGAGCCAGGCCGTCATCGCGACCACCGGACGGTCCTGGACGACGACGGCGACCTTGTCGGTCAGCACGTCCACCGCCGGAGCCGAGGAGGCCGGCACGGGCGCGGCGCTGATCCCGTCGCTCGCCACCACGGCGAGGGAGCGGGTGGCCTCACGCGGCCAGCCCACTCCCCCGGCCAGCTCGGCGACCCGGGCCGCGAAGGTGCCCGCCAGCCGCTCGGCCTCGGGGACCCCGGTCGTGGCGCGGGCCTCCGTCCACCAGTACGGCACCCGGGGCGGCTCGGTTCCCAGCAGCCGTTCCGCCTCGCCCTCCACCTGGATCAGCAGCGGGGCCTCCACCGACACCAGGGGCCGGCCCTGCTCGTCGCAGAGCTGGATCACCGCGCCCTCGCCCTGGGGACCGAGGAGCAGGTCCGGGCCACCGGCGAGCAGACCGGCGACCACGACCACCGGATCCGGCATCCGGGGGGTGAGAGCGATGACGTCCTTGGTCACGGGGACCGGTCCTTCCTGGGATTCCGCACTTCTGAACTTCTGAACGAGGGTGGCCGGCGGGCCCTCAGCCCACCGGGGTGTGCACCGTCTGGATCAGCCGGCTCGGCCGTCCCCGCCGCACCAGCACACCCCGGCCCGGCGGCTGCTGCGCCGCGTACACCCCCGGCAGCAGCTGCCCCTCGCTCCGGTCCCCCGCCATCACCAGCGCCGACGCCCCCGACTCCCGCAGGCCCTGCACCAGCGGCTCGTACATCCCCCGGGAGGCGCCCGCGACCCGCCGGGTCACCACGAAGTGCAGCCCGATGTCGACGGCGGACGGGAGGTAGGGCAGGAAGGGGGCGAGCGGGGTCTGTCCGGCCGTGGTGAGGACGTCGTAGTCGTCCACGAGGACCACGATCCGCGGCCCGCCGCCCCAGCTGCCCGGCTCCAGCGATTCCAGCGCGGCGCTGTCGTCGGGCAGTCTGCGTTCCAGTTCGGTGGCGATCCCGGTGGACAGTCCGGCGGCCAGTTTGCTGTTGTACGCGTAGCCGCCGAGGAACTCCTCCGGGACCGCGCCGCGCAGCCCGCGCCGGGGGTCCATGACGGCGAGGACCAGCTCGTCCTCCCCGTACCGCTCGATCAGGCCGTTCGCGATCGTCCGCAGCAGACTGGTCTTGCCGCACTCGCTGTCGCCCAGGATCAGCAGATGCTGATCGTGCTCGAACAGGTCGAGCAGCACCGGCTCCAGGGCCGACTGGTCCAGGCCGATGGGGACCCGGTGCGGTTCGGCGGACGGGCCGGGCAGCAGCTCCGGCTCCAGCAGCTGCGGCAGCACCCGTACCGGCTGGGCCACGTCGCCGCCCCAGGTGGCGCGGACGGTCCGGGCGGTGTGCTCCAGGACCGCGCCCAGGTCGTCCGTCCCCGCGACCCCGTCCGTACGGGGCAGGGCGGCCTGGGCGAAGAGCTTGCCGTCGGTGAGCACCCGGCCCGGCTCGTTCACGGCCAGGGTCTCGGCGAGCCGGCGTTCGACGCTGGACTCGGAGGGGTCGTTGAGCCGCAGCTCGACGCGGGTGCCGAAGCTGGACTGGGTGGCGATGCGGATGTCGTTCCAGCGGAACGCCGCCGCCACCACGTGGATGCCGTAGCCGCTGCCGCGCCGCAGGATGTCCACGACGGCGTCGTCCAGGTCCTCGAAGTCGTCGCGGAGCGCGCCGAAGCCGTCGATCACGAGCACGATCTCGGCGGACGCCAGCTCGGGCAGCCGGCCGGCGGCGTGCCGGGCGCGCAGCTGGTCGACGGAGTCGATGCCGTGCTCGCGGAACAGCTCCTCGCGCCGGGTGAGCATGGTGCGGACCTCCTCCACGGTCCGGGCGGCCCGCTCCCGGTCGGCGCGGCCCGCGACCCCGCCGACATGGGGCAGTCCGGCGAGGGCCTGGAGGCCGCCGCCCGCCAGGTCGAGCCCGTAGATCCCGACCTCCTGCGGGGTGTGGGTGAGCGCGAGGGAGAGGACGAGGGTCCGCAGGAGGGCGGTCTTCCCGGACTGCGGCCCGCCGATGACGGCGGCGTGCCCGCCCGCGAGGGTGAGGTCCAGGTACCACTGGCCCTGCCACTGCCGGGTGGGGTCGTCCAGCAGCCCCAGCGGCACCTGGAGCGGTCCGCGCCGGCCGGCCAGCTGGGTGCCGCGCGCCCCCACTTCCAGGGGGCCGGCGACGGTGTCGAGGGTGACGGCGGCGGGCAGCGGCGGCAGCCAGATCTGCCGGACCGGGTCGACGGGGGCCCGCTCCAGCTGGGCGACCATGACGCCCAGTTCGGTGGGGCCGGTCTCGCGGCGGCGGGCGGCGGGTTCGGCCGGGCCCTGCTCCGGGGCGCCGAGGGTGTTGAACGCCGGGTACTCCAGGGCGAGCGGCCCCTCGTCCCCGTCGTCGCCGTCGTGGCGGGCCGGGCCCCGGTAGGCGCCGGAGACGTAGCCCGCCTTGAAGCGTTCGTAGTGGCTGGTGTCGACCTTGAGATAGCCGAAGCCGGGCAGCGGCGGCAGCTGGAAGGCGTCGGGGGTGTCCAGGACGGTCCGGGATTCGTCGGCGGAGAACGTCCGCAGCCCCAGCCGGTAGGAGAGATAGGTGTCCAGGCCCTTGAGCCGGCCGCCTTCGATGCGCTGGCTGGAGAGCAGGAGGTGGACGCCGATGGAGCGGCCGATCCGGCCGATGGAGAGGAAGAGGTCGATGAAGTCGGGCTTGGCGGTGAGGAGTTCGCCGAACTCGTCGATGATGACGAAGAGGTGCGGCAGCGGTTCCAGGTCGGGGCGGCGCTCGGCCCGCAGGGCGGCGTAGTCGCCGATGTCGGCGACGTTCCCGGCGTCCTTGAGGACCTGCTGGCGGCGTTTGACCTCGCCGGCGAGGGAGGCGTGGACGCGTTCCACCAGGCCCGCCTGGTTCTCCAGGTTGGTGATCACTCCGGCGACGTGGGGCAGGGCCGCGAAGGGGGCGAAGGTGGCGCCGCCCTTGTAGTCGACCAGGACCAGGGCCAGATCCTCCGGCGGATGGGTGGCGACGAGCGCGAGGACCAGGGTGCGCAGCAGCTCCGACTTGCCGGAGCCGGTGGCGCCGACACAGAGGCCGTGGGGGCCCATGCCCAGCTCGGAGGACTCCTTCAGATCGAGCAGGACCGGCTCGTGGCGGTCGTTGACGCCGATCGGTACGCGCAGGAAGGCGCGTTCGGCGCGGGGCGCCCAGAGCCGGTCGAGGTCGAGCCGGGCGACATCCCCGTCGCCGCCGATGCCGAGGAGTTCGGCGAAGTCGACGGGCCCGGAGAGCGGGGCGTCGGCCAGGGACTCGGCGGACAGCCGCAGCGGGGCGAGCATCCGGGCCAGGCCCTCCGCGAAGGCGGTCCCGGCCTCGTCCACGGTGCCGTGGGCGCCGACCGGCTCCTCCTCCCGCAGGTCTTCGATGTCCACCCGGTCGCCGTCGACGGTGATCCGGACGCCGACCTTCCCGGGTTCCTGTATGCGGCGCTCCAGCAGGTGGAGGACGGTGACGCCCATCTCCCGCAGCCCGACGGCCTCGTCCGGGAGGGGGAGTTCGGCGGCGTCCTCGCCGTGGCCGTCGGCGACCACCAGCAGCCGGGCGGTCAGCCCGAGGGCGCCCCGGCCGGAGAGTCCGCGCCGTACCTCCGCGGCGTACGAGGCCCTGCGGCGCAGCTCGGGCGCCAGCGCGCGGGCGAGCTGCGGCAGCGAGGGCGCGATCCGGCGGGCGGCGACCGGTCCGTCGAACTGTTCCTGGTCCAGGAGGTGCGGCAGCCACTTGGCCCACTCCCAGTCCGGCATCCGGTCACCGGGCGCGGCGAGGGCGACGGCGACGTCGTCGGGGGCGTGGGTGGCGGCGGTCTGCACCAGCAGGGCGCGGGCGACCCGCAGGCAGTCCTCGCGGGGGCCGACGACGCTGATGTTGCCGACCCTGTCCAGGGGGACGGTGAGCGGCAGTTCGGTGCCGGTGCGGAACCGGTCCATCAGCGCGGACGCCTCGTTCAGCATGAAGCGGTCGGGCGGGGTGAGCACCGTGGAGCCCGGGTCGGCGATCCGCAGATCCCGTACGGGCATCTCGCCGGTGCCGACGCGGACCCGCAGGAAGTCGTCGTTGGTGCGGCGCCGCTCCCACAGCCGGGCCGGGTCGCGGACGATGTCGTAGAGGGCGTATGGGGGCGGGTTGAGCACTCCGGCCCGCTCGCGCCGGTCGCGTTCCTCGGCGGACAGCTCCTCCCGCAGCTCCTCCAGATAGGCGAGGTAGGCCTCGCGCTGGGTGCGGCGGGTGCGCTGGGCCTTGCCGCGCTGGGAGAAGACCAGGGCGAGCGAGCCGATGACGGTGACGAGCAGGATCAGCGCGCCGAGCGCGGCGAACTGGCTGTTGCGGACGACGGTCATCATCACGACCGAGGACATCACCCCGGCCACGGGCAGCAGCGACATGGCGATGCCGCCGGGCTTGCCCTCGGGCAGGTTGGGCGGGGCCTCGATGACGCGGTCGGTCGACGCGGCCAGGGGCCGGCTGGTCCGGGCCGGGCGGTGTATCAGTCGGGTGCTCATCGTGGTGTCCGGTCGTCGGGTCCGGCCCCTCGGCGCGGGGCCGCGCGGTCCTGGGCGGTGCGGTCCAGGTCGGTGCTGGGCGGTGCTTCGCGGGTCAGGGGCGGTTCAGTGGCGGCTCAGTGGCGGTTCAGCGAGAGCCTGAGGACGTCCGCGGCCAGCTCGGTGACGGCCTGGCGGGTGGGCCGGGCCAGCAGTTCGGTGCGGATGGTGCCGCCGGCCGCGAGATGCCGGTCGTAGGGGAGGAGCCGCACCCCGGCGCCGGTGGCGCGCAGCAGCTTCGCGGCCTCGTCCAGGTCGAGCCCGCCGTGCGGGGAGAGTTCGGTGAGGGTGACGACCGTACCGGCGATGACGTGCGGGGGCAGGCCCTGCATCCACTGGAGCACGGCGTGGGTGCTGGCGACGCCCTCCAGGGTGGCGGGGGCGGCCAGTACGCGGGCCTGGGAGGCGGTCAGGGCGACGCGGGCGACCTCGGCGGGCAGGGTCTCGCAGTCCACGACGGTGACGCCGAAGTAGCGGCGGAGCGCCACCATGACCCGCTCGTAGGCGCGCAGGTCGAGCATGGCGCCGATCCGGCCCTGGCTGCCGGGGAGCAGCCAGGCGTTGTCGGGGAGCTGGACCAGGTAGCCGGTGATGTCGAGCAGGGACATCTGGGGTTCCACGATGCCGGCGAGGTCGCCGGTGGTCCAGCGGAGGGTCTCGGCGCCGAGCCGCAGCGGGAGGGAGCCGAGGGCGGGGTCGGCCTCCACGAAGAGGACGGGGTCCTGGCGGTAGTGGGCGTAGGAGAGTCCGAGGAGGGCGGCGATCGTGCTCTTGCCGGCGCCGCCCCTGATGGAGGTGACGGCTATCTGGCGGCCGGTGGTGACGGGCTGCTGAAGCGTTTCGGCGACGCGGGTGGAGTCGGCGACCTCGCGGGCTGCGGACGAGGAGACGGTACGGCGCACGGCCCGGCCGGCACGGGCGGCGGCGCTCTCGCCGTGGCGGGGTTTGCGGCCGACTCCGGCGAGGCCGCCGTCGACCACGGGGAGGGAGTCGGGTACGCCGCGCGAGCCGCCGGAGCCGTAGCCGTAGCCCTGTGCCGCCGGAGCCGGCGGGGGCGCCGGGGCTGCCGGGGCCGTCTGCGGGGGAACGGCCGGGGGCGCGGGCCGGTCCGGGCCCTGCGGGCCGTCGGCGGGCGCGGGCGGAGGCGGGGGCGGCGGCTCGTTCCTGAGCTGCCGCAGCACATCGCCCTGCCAGTTCTCGCCGTGTGGCATGTCCGCCCTTCCCCTGTCCCCTGCCGTCATGCCCTCATGCCCGTCATGCCCGTCACATTGTCGTTGTCATGTCAGTCACGTCGTCGCTCAGAATTTGTCGAGCAGCTGCCCGTACACCCCGAACACGCCCACCGCGAGCGGGAACAGGCAGACCATGCCGATGGACTCGACCAGGTCGGCCATCCGCCCCAGCCGCACCCGTACATGTTCCGGCGGCTCCACCGCCAGGGCGACCAGCGGCAGGAGCGCCGCCACGGCGAGCACCACGAGGGGGCCGGCGCCGCCGGTGCGGTCCAGCCAGACCACCACCAGTCGTACGAGGAGCACGGACGCGGCCGCGAACAGCGCGACCACCTCCGCGACCAGGGGGAAGGCCCGTGCCCTGGACAGCAGCACCACGGTCACCACGACCGGCAGGGTCGTCGTCCACACGGTGGGGTCCTCGGCCCGGGTGAGCAGCCAGCCGCCGGCCGCCGCCGACACCGCCGTGACGACGGTGGCGAGCGCGAGGCCCCGGTGGGTCGCGGCGAGCGCGTTGGCGACCTGGTGCCTGCTGACGGAGGTGCCGCCGGAGCGGCGGTCGTCCAGGGCGGTGAGCCCGGAGGCCATCAGCGCGAACCGGGGCAGCAGTCCGAGCAGGACGACGGAGAACAGCGCCAGCACCGTGCCGAGCCGCGCGGGATCGTCCTGGACGGCGGCCACCACCTCCCATACGGCGGTCAGCGCGGCGACGGCCCCGGCGCCCAGCAGTCCGCCCCGGCCCAGCGGGGAGAAGAGACCGAGCAGCAGCAGCGTCAGCACCAGCGCGCCCGCGACGGCGGCGAGCCGTACCGGGCCGGACCAGTCGTGGGCGTCGGCGGCGGTCCACGCGGTCAGCACCCCGAGGCCGCCGGAGGCCAGCAGCAGCGCGGTGGCCAGCCCCCGGTTGCCGGCGCCGACCCGGGCGGCGACCGCGCCACCCGCCATCAGCAGCAGGGTGAGGACGCCGAGCAGCCCGGCGAGGGCGTCGAGCGCGAACTCGCGGCGGGCCAGCAGCGCGGCGGCGACCGCGAACCCGACGGTGGCGACCCCGGCGCTGGTGCGGCGGGCGGCGGGCCGCCAGCGCCAGGACCGCAGATCGAGATCGTCGGCGACGAGGTCGGTGACGTCGTGGACGACGGGCGCGGGCGGCGCGGAGTGGGTCCGTACCAGCCGGAGCACCGCCCCGTCGGCGACCCCGGCGGAGGCGAGGGTGCTGTCCTGGGGCAGCACCGAGCCGTCGGATGTGGTCAGCTGACGGGTCAGCGGCCGGGCGGCGGCCCGGTCGTCCAGAAGTTGGAGGATGTCCGGGAGCAGCCGGCCGATCGGTGTGTCGGCGGGCAGGACGATGTCGGCCCGGCGGTGCTCGCCGACCAGGGTGACCCTGCTCAGTTGCGTCCGGGAAGTCGGTGCTGCGGCTACCACGTGCGGGAACCTATCATCGCGGTTTCGTCGGCCCTCCGGCTCGGGTCGTGGCTCTGGCTCAGGGCTCGGGTCAGGGCTCGGGTCATGGCTCGGGTCATGACTTCGGAGTCGGCACGGTCTGCTGGAAGCGCTGTTCCTGCTTCTGCTTCTCGGCCTTCTGCTTGTCCAGGGTGTGCTGGATGAAGGACCAGCCGACGCAGCCCGCGCAGAGGACGGCGGCGATGGCGATGCCCGCGAAGAGCTTCCCGAGCCGCTCGTCGGCGGTGCGGCGGACGCGCTGCGGGCCGAACAGCAGGGCGTCGCGCAGCCGCCGGCGGCGTACCGCCACCGACTCCAGCAGTTGGCTGTCGTAGTCCCGTGCCATGCGTTGCCGCCGCCTCCCCCGCTTTGCCCCCGCACACAATCGGACACAGGGCGCGTCTGTGTTCCGGTCAGTACCTTACGCAGCACCTTACGCAGCCCGGGGGCGGCGGCGCAGCCTGCCTGCGGGACGGCCGGGGCGGGGACGGGTACGGCCTCGTGTACGGGCAGGTCCCGCCCGGTGGATACCGGGCGGGACCTTTCGACGCCGGGTGCCTAGTTCTTCGCCGTACGGGCGAGAGCGACCAGGCCCGCGAAGGCACCGGGGGTGAGCATCAGCACGGGGCCGCCGGGGCATTTGCTGTCCCGGACGGGGACCACGCCGCGCTCCGCCACGTGCCCAGGGGCCCACTCGACACAGTCCCCGCCCTCGGGGCCGCTGTACGACGACTTGACCCAGCCGCCGGTCACGACGCGCCCTCCCCACGGGCGAGCGCCACGAGACCAACGAAGGCACCCGGGGCGAGCAGCAGGATCGGGCCGCCGGGGCACTTGCTGTCCCGGACGGGGACCACACCTTGGGCGGCCACACGGCCCGGCGCCCATTCCAGGCACTCTCCGCCCTCGGGGCCGGAGTGGGACGACTTGACCCACCCCTCCGTCATGACGTGCACTCCCCACGGGCGAGGGTGACGAGCCCCTCGAAAGCCCCGGGCGTGAGCATCAGCACCGGGCCACTGGAAAACTTGCTGTCCCGCACAGGGACCGTGCCGTGTTCTGCCGCATACCCGGGGGCCCACTCCACGCAGCTCCCACCCTCGGGGCCAGAGTGGGAGGACTTGACCCAGCCACGGTTCTGATATCCGCTCATGGCGCGTACTCCTTGGCGATCTCGTGGATGCGGGCCACCGACGCATCGGGGCCCAAGGCGTCTGCCCTCAGTCGATCGTAGGCATCCGTCGCGGCGGAAACCACCTTCGGAGCCTCAAGTGGCCTGCCACCGTGCGGCCCTTCGATCTGGAGAACCGGAAGCCCTTTGTTGAAGAACAGCAGGGCGAAGGCGTTTCCCGTGGCCGGGGCTCCGCTGCCCGCTTCGAAGAGCTGGAGCGTGAAGTGAGGCAGCTCTGCCAGCTGCGTCAGATGAGCCAGCTGGCGGGCCATTACCTGGCGTCCCCCGACGACGGTCCGCAGACAGGATTCATGGAGCACCGTCCACACCAGCGGTGGTGTGGGGGCCTCCCGTTCCAGGATCTCGTGGCGCTGCATCCGCGCCGCGACTTTCGCGGCGACCTCGGCCGCCGTCGCCCGTGGCATCCGCGCGCGGAGCACGGCGTGGGCGTACTCCTCCGTCTGGAACAACCCCTGTGGGAACAGCGTCGAGTAGTCAAGAATCCTGCTCGCCCGCCGCTCCAGCTGGATGTACGGCATGAACCACGTCGGGTGCTCGCCGTCCAGCGCCTGCTGGAGCTGCCGGGCCAGCAGTCCCCCCGTACCGAACACCCGGTCGCACCCGATCGCGAACTTGATGCTCGCCGGGGTCTGTCCCGTCTCGACCTTGCTGACATAGCTCTCGGAGTAACCCGTCGCCCGGCCCAACCCCTTCAGGGTCAACCGCCGTTCCCGGCGCAACCCCCTGACGTCGAATCCGAAGGATTCAAGCGGACTCAAGCCGTCGGGTGCCTTCTCTTCGCTCACCGTCTCCGACCTCCCTCTCGCGTGGGAGCACAAGGCCGGCCGGAACACGTGGACTTGAGGGCGGCGCCTCGCGCACCACGAGCCCGGGGCTCCTTGTGCTCATCTGGTCACGCAGGGAAACGAAAGCGGCACGCAGAGGATACGACAGTCGGCCATGAGGACAAATCCACGAGCCGGACCGGACCCGGGGTGCGGGCCCGGTCCTCGCGTACGTACGCCGCTACAGGTGTGTCGGCGCGAACATCCGCAGCAGCGCCGGGAGGACCACCACCGACGGGCCGGGCGCGGCCAGCGCCTTCGCCAGGTCGGCGGCCAGGGTCTGGGGCGACGTGCGCACGGCGGGGACGCCGAAGGACTCCGCCAGGGCGACGAAGTCCGGGCGGGCCAGTTCGGTGCCCGTGGCCTCGCCGAAGGCGTCCGTCATGTACTCGCGGAGGATCCCGTATCCGCCGTCGTCCACGATCAGCCAGGTGACGGGGAGGCCGTACTGCCGGGCGGTGGCCAGCTCCGCGATGGAGTACATCGCTCCGCCGTCGCCGGAGACGGCCAGGACCGGGCGGTCCGGGTCGGCGGCGGCGGCGCCGAGGGCGGCGGGGAAGGCGTAGCCGAGGCCGCCGGCGCCCTGGGCGGAGTGCATGGTGTTGGGGCGGCGGGCGTCGAAGGCGGACCAGGCCCAGTAGGCGAGGATCGTCATGTCCCAGAAGTGGGGCGCGTCGTCGGGCAGGGCCTCCCGGACGGCGGCGAGCAGCCCTTGCTCAAGCCCGTGCCCCTGTCCGTCGATCCGTTCGCGGACCCGGTCGAGTACGGCCCGTACCCGCTTCGGCGCCTGGGGGTCGCGGCGCTCCGGGACCGTCTCCAGGAGGGCGGAGAGCGCGATCCGGGCGTCGGCGTGGATGCCGATCCCCGCGTGGTTGGATTCCAGTTTCCCGGCGTCCGCCTCGATCTGGATCACGCGGCCGCGCGGGGCGAACGTGTGGTAGTTCGAGGAGAGTTCGCCGAGGCCGGAGCCCACGACCAGCAGGACGTCGGCGTCCTCCAGGAAGTCGGTGGTGTGCCGGTCCTCCAGCCAGGACTGGAGCGAGAGCGGGTGTTCCCAGGGGAAGGCGCCCTTGCCGCCGAAGGTGGTGACGACGGGTGCGTCGATCCGTTCGGCGAGGGCGAGGAGCTTGCCGGAGGCGTCGGAGCGGACGACTCCGCCGCCCGCGATGATCGCGGGGCGTTCGGCGGTCGCCAGCAGGTGTGCGGCGAGCGCGGTGAGTTCGACGCGGGGCGCCTGCTCCTCCGGGGTGGCGTCGACGCCGGTGACGACCGGCAGCAGCGTCTCGGCGAGCAGGACGTCCTGCGGGATCTCCACCCAGACCGGGCCGTGCGGGGCGCGGAGCGCCGAGCGCCAGGCGTCCGCGATCGCGGAGGGGATCTGGGAGGCGGTGCGGGCGGTGTGGACGGACTTCACGATGCCCCGGAACGACGCCTGCTGGTCGCGGAGTTCGTGGAGGTAGCCGTGGCGGCCGCCGCCGAGTCCTGCGGCCGGGACCTGGCTGCCGATGGCGAGGACGGGCGCGGAGGCGGCCGCCGCCTCCTGAAGCGCGGCCAGGGACATCAGGGCGCCGGGCCCGGTGGACAGCAGCAGCGGGGCGGCCTCGCCGGTGATCCGCCCGTACGCGTCGGCGGCGAAGCCCGCGTTGTTCTCGACGCGCAGCCCCACATAGGTGAGGGAGGAGCGGCGCAGGGCGTCGAACATGCCCAGGGCGTGCTGGCCAGGCAGTCCGAAAACCGTGGTCGCGCCGAGGCTGTGCAGGGTCTCGACGACGAGGTCGCCCCCGGTGCGCCCGGCCGGCGGGTTGAGCGCGGCCTCCGTCTGGGCGGGGGTGGGCCGCAGCACCAGATCGTGGTCGTGGGTCATCGGGCGTCCCGCGCGGCGGCGATCTGGCGGCTCATGATGGTGGTCAGCTCGTACGCGGTGTGGGAGGCGGCGACGGCGGTGATCTCGGCGTGGTCGTAGGCGGGGGCCACTTCCACGACGTCGGCGGAGACCAGGTTGCAGGAGGCGAGCCCGCGCAGGATCTCCAGGAGTTCGCGGGAGGTCATGCCGCCGGCCTCGGGGGTGCCGGTGCCGGGCGCGTGCGCGGGGTCCAGGCAGTCGATGTCGATGGAGATGTAGAGCGGCCGGTCGCCGATCCGCTGCCGGAGCTGGTCGGCGACCTCGTCGGCGCCGCGCCGGTAGATGTCGGCGGAGGTGACGATGCCGAAGCCCATCTTCTCGTCGTCGGTGAGGTCGGCCTTGCCGTAGAGGGGGCCGCGGGTGCCGACGTGGGAGAGGGCGGACGTGTCGAGGATGCCTTCCTCGACGGCCCGGCGGAACGGGGTGCCGTGGGTGTACTCGGCGCCGAAGTACGTGTCCCAGGTGTCCAGGTGGGCGTCGAAGTGGAGCAGCGCGACCGGCCCGTGCCTCTTCGCGACGGAGCGGAGCAGCGGCAGCGCGATGGTGTGGTCGCCGCCGAGGGTCATCATCCGGGCGCCGGAGGCGAGGAGGTCGTCGGCGGCGGCCTCGATGGTCTCCACGGCCTCGTTGATGTTGAACGGGTTGGCCGCGATGTCACCGGCGTCGGCGACCTGGGCGAGCGCGAAGGGGGAGGCGTCCTGCGCGGGGTTGTAGGGCCGCAGCAGCCGGGACGCCTCACGGATGGCGTTGCCGCCGAAGCGGGCGCCGGGCCGGTAGGAGACCCCGGAGTCGAAGGGGACACCGACGACGGCGACATCGGCCGTGCCGACCTCGTCGAGCCGGGGCAGCCGGGCGAACGTGGCGGGCCCGGCGTACCGGGGCACACGGGACGAGTCGATCGGGCCGCGCGGCTGCTCGTTGCTGCTCATGCTTCTCTGCCTTCTTTCCTGCGATCTGTCGCTTTTCGACTGTAGGTCACCGGGGTCGGTGGGTGTCCGGCCCCTGGACGGCTCCGGCGGACCCGGCGGTTCCGGTGGTCCCGGCCACCCCGACCGCTTCGGCGGGGGTGGCCGCCCCAGGGTGCTCCTCGTCCCCGCCGCGTCCCGCCAGCCGCTCCTGCCAGTGGGCGAGGACGGCGGCGTCGGTGGGCCGGGTGGCCAGGCTGACCACCACATACACGGCGAGCGAGGAGAGCAGCCCGTAGTAGACGGGCTCGGTGGCGAGGATGCCGTATCCGGCCATGAGGCCGATTACAGCCGCCCCGCCGACGGCGACGGCGGCCAGGGCGCCCTGGACCGTACCGCGCTTCCACAGCAGCCCGCCGAGGATGGGGACGAGCAGTCCGCCGACGAGCAGGTTGTACGCGACGGTCAGCGCCTCGACGACATCGTTGAGCACGAGGGCGATGGCGATGACGGCGATGCCCATGACGAGGATGAAGGCGCGGTTGCCCTTCACCTCGTCGCGCTCCTCAGCGACTCCCTCCGTGGTGGCCCGGCTGCCGAGTCCGCGCAGCCGGGACCAGATGTCGTTGTTGGCGACGGTGGCGCAGGCGATCAGCGCGCCGGAGGAGGTGGACATCACGGCGGCGAGGGCGGCGGCCAGCACCAGGCCCCGGATCCCCATCGGAAGGTGGTCCTTGACGATCAGCGCGAAGGCGTCGTCGGGGTTGTCCAGCCTGGGGTAGAGCACCTTGGCGGCGGTGCCGATCATGGCGCCGGCGACCGCGTAGACCAGGCAGTACACACCGGCGGCGGTGCCGCCCCAGCGGGCCGTGCGGTCGCTGCGGGCGGTGAAGACCCGCTGCCAGATGTCCTGCCCGATGAGCATGCCGAACGTATAGATCAAGACATAGGTGAAAATCGTCTCTCCGCCGATGCCGAGGGGGGCGAAGTAGTCATCCGGCAGCTCGGCCTTCATCTCGCTGAAGCCGCCCGCCTTCACCACGGCGACCGGGAGCAGGATCAGCAGCACCCCGACGGTCTTGACGACGAACTGCACCATGTCGGTGAGGGTGATCGACCACATCCCGCCGAGGGTGGAGTAGGCGACGACGATGGCGCCGCCGAGGACGATCGAGACCGTCCGGTCCACGTCGAAGAGGACGTCGAAGATCGTGGCGTACGCGATGGTGGAGGTGACGGCGAGCATCAGGGTGTACGCCCACATCACCACGCCGGAGATGATCCCGGCCCGGCCGCCGTAGCGCAGGTCCAGCATCTCGGAGACGGTGTAGACCTTCAGCCGGGCGATCCGCGCGGAGAAGAGGACGGAGAGGGCGAGCAGCCCCAGGCCGATGGTGACGACCATCCAGCCGCCGGACAGGCCGTACTTGTAGCCGAGGCCGACGCCGCCGATGGTCGAGGCCCCGCCGAGGACGATCGCGGCCATGGTGCCGGAGTACATCCAGGGGCCGAGGCGGCGGCCGGCGACCAGGAACTCGCTCTTCGACCTGGCCCGGCGCATGCCCCACCAGCCCATGCCGAGCATGCCGGCCAGATAGACCGCGATCACCGCGTAGTCGACTGCCATCGGGCGCTCCTCCCCAATATCCCGTCCCGGGTCCGGAGCCCCGTTCACGGGCCGCCCGGACGTCCTGTCGACCCCTGACGGTAGGTGGCCGGAAAGCGCCGCTGAAGTGTACGTTTCATCCATTGTTGGCCTGCTTGACGGATGGATGGTCCATGCCGGAAACCACAGCGCCCCCTCCCACCCCGGCGGTCCCGCTGGCCGCGCTGCTGGCCCAGGAGGAGCTGGGGCTGCGGCAGATCGCCGGACCGGCCACGGTCCCAGCCACGGCCACGGCCACGGCCACAGAAGAGACCGGCACGGTGGTGCACTGGGTGCACACCTCCGAGATGGCCGACCCGTACCCCTATCTCCTCGGCGGGGAGCTGCTGCTGAGCGCCGGGGTGCTGCTCAAGGACCCCGACACGTACGTGGCCCGGATCGTGGCGGCGGGGGCGGCGGCGCTGGGCTTCGGCGTGACCCCGGTGTACGACACGGTCCCGCCGGGTCTCGTCGAGGCGTGCGACCAGTACGGGCTGCCCCTGCTGGAGGTGCCGCCGCAGACGACGTTCACGGCGGTCGCCCGCGCGGTGTGGCGGCTGATGGCGGAGGCACGCCACCGGGAGCTGCGCCGGGTGAGCCGGGCGCAGCAGGGTCTTGCGACGGCGGCGGCCCGCCCCGACCCCGTACCGGCGGTCCTCGGTCAGCTCGCGGCACGGCTCGACGGGTACGCGGCGTTGCTCACGGCGGACGGCGGGGTGGCGGCTGCGGCGGGGCGGGCGCCGTCGCCGCAGGTCAGGCAGGCGCTGGAGCGGCTGGCCCGGGTGGTGCGGGGCCCGGCCCACGGCGACGCAGCCGCAGCGGGAACAGGCGCGGGAACGGGAGCGCCGGCAGGTGGCCCGGGGGCGCCGTCCACCGCCAGCGACACCGCCGCCGGAAGCCGGCTGGCCGCCTACGCCATCGACAACGGCAGCGGCACCGGTAGCGGCACCGGTGGCGGCAGCGGCTTGGTGCTCGCGCTCGCCACCCCCGCCCGGGAGCCCGGGGACCACACCGTCGCCGGGGTCGCGGTCGTCCTGCTCTCCCTGCTCACCGCCCAGCACCGGGGCCGGGACAGCGCCGCCCGGGGCTCCGCCCTGGTCCGGCTGCTCCTCGGCGCGGACCCCGCGGAGACCGCCGCCGCGCTCGGCGGCGAGTCCTGGACGGTGGTACGGGCCCGGGGCGGCGGGCGGACGCCGTTCGCCGCGTCCGCGCTGGGGGCCTCGCTCGGGAGCGCGCTGGTGGACCCGGTGGACGAGCGGACCGTACGGATCCTGATCCCCTCGGCCGCACCGCCGGCGCCCCGGCCCGGCTGGGTGCTGGGCGTCAGCGACCCGGTGGCCCCGTCCGAGCTGGCGGCGGCCGACGCGCAGGCGGCGCGCGCCCTGCGCCGGGCCCTGAGCACCGGCGTCGACCTGGTCCGCCACCGGGGCAGCGCGCTGGGCTCGCTGCTCACCCCACAGGAGGCCGCCGCCCACGCCCGGCTGCGGCTGGCCCCGCTCGCGGGCTCGCCCGCGCTGGTGGAGACCCTGCGCGCGTGGCTCGCGGCGCACGGCGGCTGGGACCGTACGGCCGGGGCGCTGGGGGTGCACCGGAACACCGTGCGCCAGCGGATCGCGCGCTGTGCCGCGCTGCTCGGCGAGGACCTGGACGACCCGGACGTCCGGATGGAGCTGTGGTTCGCCCTCCGCTCCCGCTGACGGTCCGCCTCCTGCCGGCCGACCGCCCGGCGGCGCGGGCGGGCGGGCGGCGCAGGCGGCGGAGGCGGCGCGGGCGGGCGGCGCAGGCGGGGCGCAAGGCCCGTCCGGCACTGTGACGCACCCCGCCCGCCCGTCTCTGGACAGCTTCATGACCAGCCGGTAACTTCGAATCTGAGCAAGCGCTTAGACATGGCCGGTCCCTGCCCAGGATCCAAAGGAGGCGTTCGTGCGCCGCAGCGTTTACAACGAGGACCACGAGGCGTTCCGGGAGACCATCCGCGCCTTCATCGAGGCCGAGGTCGTCCCGGTCCACGACGAGTGGTACGCGGCGGGCCAGGCGCCCCGCGACTTCTACTACAAGCTGGGTGAGCTGGGCGTCTTCGGCATCGAGGTGCCCGAGGAGTTCGGCGGGGCCGGCGAGCGGTCCTTCAAGTACCAGGCCGTCATCACCGAGGAGACCACCCGCGCCGGTGTCTCCTTCGGCGGCTCCGGCGTCCATGTCGCCCTCTGTCTGCCCTACCTCATGGAGTACGCCACCGAGGAGCAGAAGAAGCGCTGGCTGCCCGACTTCGTCAGCGGCGCCGCCATGTACGCGATCGCCATGACCGAGCCCGGCACCGGCTCCGACCTCGCGGGCATGAAGACCACCGCCCGGCGCTCCGACGACGGCACCCACTACGTCCTCAACGGCGCCAAGACCTTCATCACCGGCGGTGTCCACGCCGACAAGGTGATCGTCTGCGCCCGGACCGCCGCCCCGACCGCCGAGGACCGCCGCCACGGCATCTCGCTCTTCGTGGTCGACACCGGGCTGGCCGGGTACGCGGTCGGCCGCAAGCTGGACAAGCTGGGCCTGAAGACCTCCGACACCGCCGAACTCTCCTTCACCGACGTCGAGGTGCCCGCCGGGGACCTCCTCGGCGAGGAGCACAAGGGCTTCTCCTACCTCGGCCAGAACCTGCCGCAGGAGCGGCTGGCGATCGCCGTCGGCGCGTACGCCCAGGCGTCCGCCGCGATCCGGTTCACCCAGGCGTACGTCACCGACCGCACGGTCTTCGGCCAGTCGGTGGCCTCGTTCCAGAACACCAAGTTCGAACTGGCCTCCTGCAAGGCCGAGGTCGACGCCGCCGAGGCGGTCGTGGACCGCGCCCTGGAGGCGCACGACGCGGGCGAGCTGACCGCCGCCGAAGCGGCCTCCGCGAAGCTGTTCTGCACCGAGGTCGCCCACCGCGTCATCGACAAGTGCCTCCAGTTGCACGGCGGCTACGGCTATATGAACGAGTACCCGATCGCCCGGCTCTACGCCGACAACCGCGTCAACCGCATCTACGGCGGGACCAGCGAGGTCATGAAGTCGATCATCGCGAAGTCCATGGGCCTGTAACCCGGGCGCCGCCACGATGGGTTCGGCACTCGACAACCTGCTCGATCTGCTCGACCTGGAGCGGATCGAGCGGGACATCTTCCGGGGCCGCTCGCGCGCCTCGGTCGTCCCCCGCGTCTTCGGCGGCCAGGTCGCCGCCCAGGCCCTGACCGCGGCGGGCCGCACCGTGCCCGCCGACCGGGCGGCGCACTCGCTGCACGCCTACTTCCTGCGGCAGGGCGACCCGGGGGCGCCCATCGTCTACACCGTCGACCGCATCCGCGACGGCCGCACCTTCGCCGGCCGCCGGGTCGTCGCCGTCCAGCACGGGCGGCCGATCTTCCATCTCTCGGCGTCCTTCCAGAGCGCCGAGGACGGTCTCGAACACCAGGACGCGATGCCGGCCGCGCCCGACCCGGAGTCGCTGCCGACGGCGGCCGAGATCCTGCCCTCGTACGCGGGGAACTTCACCGACCCGGGGGCGCTGGAGAGGCTGCTGCGCTCGCGCGAGGCGGTGGACGTGCGGTACGCGGCCGCCCCGCCCTACGGCAGCGTCGGCACCGCCCGCGCACCCCGCTCCCAGGTCTGGTTCCGCGCCCGGGGCGAACTCCCCGACGACCTCCTCCTCCACACCTGCCTGGTCACCTATGTCTCCGACATGACGCTCCTCGACTCCGTGCTGATCGCGCACGGCCGGGGCGGCTGGGCCGTGGGGGACGTGGTGGGGGCGTCGCTGGACCACGCGATGTGGTTCCACCGGCCGTTCCGCGCGGACGAGTGGCTGCTGTACGACCAGGAGTCGCCGTCCTCCGGGGGCGGGCGCGGCCTCGGCCAGGGCCGGATCTGGACCCGGGACGGGCGCCTGGCCGTCTCCGTCATCCAGGAGGGCGTGATCCGCGTCCCGCGCTGAACCGTGCTTCTGCGGACGAGGCCGTACGCACCCGGGGCGCCCGCGTGGCGGACCGCGTGGCGATTCCCGTCCCGGCGCCCCCGGCCGCGTACGGTCCGCGCATGGCAGAAACGCCGGAACCGCCGGAACCGCCAGGACCACGGGAGACGGATGCCGAGAGCACGGCGACCGTGCTCGTCGCCGCGTTCGCCAACCTCGGGATCGCGGTGGCCAAGGCGGCCGCCGGGGTGATCAGCGCCTCCAGCGCGATGCTCGCCGAGGCCGCCCACTCCGTCGCCGACACCGTCACCGAGCTGATGCTGCTGACCGCGCTGCGGCGCGGCGCCCGGCCCGCCGACGAGGAACACCCTCTCGGCCACGGCCCCGAGCGGTACATCTGGGCGCTCCTGGCGTCCGTCGCGACCTTCGTCGGCGGCGGCGTCTTCGCCGTGTACGACGGGATCCACACCCTCACCCATGAGACGGAGCCGGGCGATCCGCTGGTCTCGTACGTCGTGCTCGGGGTCGCCTTCCTGCTGGAGGGGTACTCGCTGCGGACCGGGCTGCGCCAGGCACGCGGCGAGGCCGCCCGGCTCGACGCCCCGGTCCGCCGCTATCTGCGGGTCACCCCGGACACCGCCGTCAAAGCGGTCGTCCTGGAGGACTCCGCCGCCCTGGTGGGCCTGCTGCTCGCGGCCGGCGGACTGCTCGGCGGGCAGCTCACCGGCTCGGGCGTGTACGACGGGGTCGCCTCCGTCCTCATCGGGCTGCTGCTGGTGTGGGTGGCCTGGGAACTGGGCCGCAGCAACGCCCGGCTGCTCATCGGCCGCCCCCTGCCGCCCTCGGTGCGCGACGCGATCCGGGAGGAGATCCTGACCGTTCCGCACATCGTCTCCGTCCTGGAGCTGACCACCCTCGTCCAGGGCCCGCGCGAGTTCCTGGTGGCCGCGAAGGTCGACTTCCGGGACGCGGCCACCGCGCGCGAGGTGGAGTGGGCCTGCGAGGAGGCCGAGGAGCAGCTGCGGGAGCGCTTCCCGTCGATCCGGCGGGTCTATCTGGACCCCACGCCGGGACTCGGGCTGCCGCCGGGAACGGGCCCCGGACCCCGGTAGCGCCAACGACGGCTGTACGGGGTGACTCACCAGGTGACGGGCAACTCCGCCAGACCGGCCACCAGCCGGTCGCCGCGCCAGGCCAGTGCGGCGAGATCGTCACCGGCGGGCCGCAGCCCGGGGAAGCGGCGGTTGAGCGCGCCGATCGCCGCCTCCAGCTCGACCCGGGCGAGCGCCGCGCCCAGACAGGCATGGGGTCCGTGCCCGAAGGAGAGATGGCCGCCGCCCGGCCGGCGGATGTCGAAGCGGTCCGGATCCGGAAAGCGGGCGGGGTCCCGGTTGGCGGCCTGGGGCAGTGGCATGACGACCTCCCCGGCGTGGATCGTCACGCCGCCCACCTCCACGTCGCCCCGGGCGACGAGCATCAGGAAGAACGCGCCCAGCGACTGGTGGCGCAGGATCTCCTCGACCGCGCCGGGCAGCAGCCCGGGGTCGGCGCGCAGCGCGGCCAGCTGCTCCGGGTGGTGGAACAGCCGCCACATCCCGGCCCCGATGGCGTTGACCGTCGTTTCGTGGCCGGCGATGAGCAGCCCCACGGCCAGGTGGTTGACCTCGGCGTCGGTGAGCCGGTCGGTGCCCTCCTGGGCGGTGAGCCAGGCGCTCAGCAGATCGTCGCCGGGGGATGCGCGGCGTTCCTCGATCAGCGCGGCGAAGCAGGAGTCCAGCGCGTGCCGGGCGGCGTCCGTCTCCTCCTGGGAGATGCCGAGCACGGTGAAGAGGGTGTCCGACCAGGCGGCGGAATCGGCCCGGTCCCGCTCGGGGACGGCGAACAGTTCGGTGATCAGGGTCATCGGCAGCGGGTGGGCCAGGGCGGCGACCAGGTCGGCCGGGGGTCCCGCGTTCTCCATCACGTCGAGATACCCGTCGGTCAGCTCCCGCGCCCGCCGGCGCAGCCCGCCGATCCGCCGCGCGTGGAACGGGCGGGCCGCCAGCCTCCGCACCTGCCGGTGGACGGCGCCGTCGGCCTGGAGTGTGCGCAGGCCGTCCGTCGGGGCACTGTTCAGGCCCTGGGTGGTGCCGACCCGGGGGCCGTCCCTGCCGACCTCCCGCGAGAGAAGGGGGTGGTTCAGCACCGTGCGCACCTCGTCGTACCCGGTCACGAGCCAGGTGATGATCCCGCTGGGCAGCCGTACCCGGGCGACGGGGGTGTCGGGGAGGGGGACCGGCTCACCGGCGAAGGCGTGCGCGGGGTAGTCGGGGACGGCCTGCGGGTGGTGGGCCTGCGGGTGGTGGTCGGGGACGGTCTGCGGCACGGGGCGGCCTCTCTCTCGTCCTGGAGCGTCTTCCTGGCTCCCGGAACCCGGAGGATCCCGGATCCCGGAGCCTCGGCCCGGAGCCGGGCGGGTCTCCTTGCCCGGACCCACGGCCCCGGGCGCCCAGGGGTTCGACGGCGACCTCGGCCCCGTCCCCGTCCCCGTCCCCGCCCCCGCGTCCGGAGGCAGCTGCCCCCTACGCCGTCACTCCCCGGGCAGCAGCCCCGCCGCGTCCAGCAGGTACGCCGTCATGGGCTCGTAGCCGCGCGGGTCGGTGACGTGGTCGTCGAGCGGGACGGTGACCTGCACGGTTCCCTCGGCCTCGCCGATGAAGAGGGCCGGGTCGTTGCAGTCGGCGTACCCGACGGCGTCGATTCCGCGCTGGCCCGCGCACCCGGCCCAGCCGTGGTCGGCGACGACGAGGTCGGGCAGCGGGCGGCCCGTGCGCTCCAGGGCGTCGAGGATCGCGGCCATCGGCGCGGGCGAGTGGGTGTGCCAGAGGGTCGCGCCGCGCTCCAGCACGGCGACATCGGCGAACTGGAAGACCATGGCCTCGTCGGCGGTGACCCCGGCGGGGATGCGGACGATCTCGCAGCCGGCCGCGCGCAGGGCGTCCGCCGTCTGCCGGTGCACGTCGAGGAGGCCGCCGGGGTGCCCGGTGGCGAACAGGACCCGCTCCCGGCCGGCGGCGGCCTTGCGGAGCCGGGCGGCCATCCGCTCCAGCCCGGCGACGGTCAGCTCGGGGTCGATGGTGTCCTGGCCGATCCGGTGGGCGGGGTCGTCGATCACGCCGCAGCGCTCGGCCATCACGGCGAGGACGTCCTGCTCGTCACTCCAGCGGTCGCCCAGCTCCAGGCCGAGCCAGTAGTGGCGGTTGCCGTTGGCCAGCTCGCGGTAGTGCGCGAGGTTGTTGTCGCGCGGGGTGGCGACGTCGCCGGCGATACGGGTGCGGACGAGATGGTCGATCAGGGCGGCACGGCTCGGTATCGGCATGGTGCCCATTGTGCCCGCCCGGGGGCGGACCGCACGGTTTCGGCCGGACGCGCCCGTTGCCGTCATTCCTGCGGCGCGAGGGCCAGCCCTGTGGCGTGCGCGTGCCAGTCCTGTGGCGCGAGGGCCAGTCCTGTGGCGTGCGCCTGCCAGCCCTGCGGCGCGAGGGCCAGCCCTGTGGCGTGCGCGTGTCAGTCCTGCGGCGCGAGCGCCCCGAACGCCCCGTGCGCCAGCTTCCGCAGCAGCGTTTCGGTCATGGCGCGTTCCGGCCGCCCGTCGTCCTGCGAACCGAGGTGGGGCGTCGAGTTCAGCAGCCCGAAGACGGCGTGCACGGCGGCCCGGACCTCGGCCTCCTCCACGGCGGGGTGCAGCCGCCGCACCGCCGTGACCCACAGCTCCGCGTACTGCCGCTGGAGCTGCCGGACCAGCTTGCGGTCGCTCTCCCGCAGCCGGTCCAGCTCCCGGTCGTGCAGGGTGATCAGCGGCCGGTCGTCGAGCGCGAAGTCGATGTGCCCGTCGATCAGCGAGGCGAGCAGCGCGTCCGGGTCGTCGCCGGACTCCGCCACCCGCAGCCGGCCGCCGCTGAGCAGCCGCTCGCTGATGCCGACCAGCAGCTCGGCCAGCATCGCGTCCTTGCCGGCGAAGTGCCGGTACAGCCCCGGGCCGCTGATGCCGACGGCCGCTCCTATCTCGTCCACGCCGACGCCGTGGAAGCCGCGCTCGGCGAAGAGCCGGGCGGCGGCCTTGAGGATCTGCTCGCGGCGGGTGGGCGCGTCCGTCCTGATGCTCATGGGATCCGATTCTAGACAAGCCTGTTAGCGATCGTTAACCTGAAGGCACGCGTTAACGCTCATTAACAGGAGTGACACGATGCAGCAGGCACCCGTGCTCACCGGCGCGGCCGACCCCGGCTCCGCCGCCTGGCGGGCCAACGAGGCCGCCCACCGGGAGCTGGCCGAGACGCTGCGCGTCAAGCTGGCCCGCGCCCGGCTCGGCGGCGGCGAGAAGGCGCGCGCCCGCCACACCGCCCGGGGCAAGCTGCTCCCCCGCGACCGGATCGACACCCTGCTGGACCCCGGCTCGCCCTTCCTGGAGCTGGCCCCCCTCGCCGCCGACGGGATGTACGAGGACCAGGCCCCGGCCGCCGGGGTGATCGCCGGCATCGGCCGGGTGTCGGGCCGCGAGTGCGTGGTCGTCGCCAACGACGCCACCGTCAAGGGCGGCACCTACTACCCGATGACGGTGAAGAAACACCTCCGGGCCCAGGAGGTCGCCCTGGAGAACCGGCTGCCCTGCGTATATCTGGTGGACTCGGGCGGCGCCTTCCTGCCGATGCAGGACGAGGTCTTCCCGGACCGGGACCACTTCGGCCGGATCTTCTACAACCAGGCCCGGCTGTCGGCCGCCCGGATCCCGCAGATCGCGGCCGTCCTCGGCTCCTGCACCGCCGGCGGCGCCTACGTCCCCGCGATGAGCGACGAGGCCGTGATCGTACGGAACCAGGGGACGATCTTCCTGGGCGGCCCGCCGCTGGTGAAGGCCGCGACCGGCGAGGTCGTCACCGCCGAGGAGCTGGGCGGCGGCGAGGTCCACGCCAGGGTCTCCGGCGTCACCGACCATCTCGCGGAGGACGACGCGCACGCGCTGCGGATCGTCCGGAACATCGTCGCCACACTCCCGGCGCGCGGCCCGCTCCCCTGGCCGGTCACCCCGGCCGAGGAGCCGGTGGCCGACCCCGCCGGGCTCTACGGCGCCGTGCCGGTGGACCCCCGTACCCCCTACGACGTACGGGAGGTCATCGCGCGGATCACCGACGGCTCCCGGTTCGCCGAGTTCAAGGCGGAGTTCGGGCAGACCCTGGTCACCGGCTTCGCCCGGATCCACGGCCACCCCGTCGGGATCGTCGCCAACAACGGCATCCTGTTCTCCGAGTCCGCCCAGAAGGGCGCGCACTTCATCGAGGTCTGCGACCAGCGCGGGATCCCGCTGCTCTTCCTCCAGAACATCTCGGGCTTCATGGTCGGCCGGGCCTACGAGGCGGGCGGCATCGCCAAGCACGGCGCCAAGATGGTCACGGCCGTCGCCTGCGCCCGGGTCCCGAAGCTGACCGTGGTCGTCGGCGGCTCCTACGGCGCCGGGAACTACTCGATGTGCGGCCGGGCCTACTCCCCCCGCTTCCTGTGGATGTGGCCCAACGCCAAGATCTCCGTGATGGGCGGCGAGCAGGCCGCGTCCGTCCTCGCCACCGTCAAACGCGACCAGCTCCAGGCACGCGGCGAGGAGTGGTCCACCGCCGACGAGGACGCCTTCAAGGCCCCGATCCGCGAGCGGTACGAGGAACAGGGCAGCGCCTACTACGCCACCGCCCGGCTCTGGGACGACGGGGTGATCGACCCGCTGGAGACCCGGCAGGTCCTGGGACTGGCCCTGACGGCCTGCGCCAACGCCCCGCTGGGCGAGGGCGGCTTCGGCGTCTTCCGGATGTGAGGAAAGTGCCTTCGATGACGACGAAGATGTTCGACACGGTCCTGGTGGCCAACCGGGGCGAGATCGCCGTCCGGGTCATGCGTACCCTCCGGGCGCTGGGGGTGCGGTCGGTCGCCGTGTACAGCGACGCCGACGCGGACGCCCGGCACGTCCGGGAGGCGGACACGGCGGTACGGATCGGCCCGGCGCCCGCCACGGAGAGCTATCTGCGGACCGACCGGCTGCTGGAGGCCGCCGCCCGCACCGGCGCGCGGGCGATCCACCCGGGGTACGGCTTCCTCGCGGAGAACGCCGCCTTCGCCCGCGCCTGCGCCGGGGCCGGCCTGGTCTTCATCGGCCCGCCCGCCGACGCGATCGCGCTGATGGGCGACAAGATCCGGGCCAAGGAGACCGTCCGGGCGGCCGGGGTCCCGGTGGTCCCGGGCTCGTCGGGCAGCGGACTGACCGACGCGGAACTGGACCGGGCGGCCCGGGAGATCGGGCTGCCGGTGCTGCTGAAGCCGTCGGCGGGCGGCGGCGGCAAGGGCATGCGGCTGGTGCGGGACGCGGCCGCGCTGCCGGACGACATCGCGGCGGCCCGCCGCGAGGCCCGTGCCTCCTTCGGCGACGACACCCTCCTGGTGGAGCGGTGGATCGACCGGCCCCGGCACATCGAGATCCAGGTCCTCGCCGACGCCCACGGCAACGTGGTCCACCTCGGCGAGCGCGAATGCTCGCTCCAGCGCCGCCACCAGAAGGTCGTCGAGGAGGCGCCCAGCGTCCTGCTGACGCCCCAGCTGCGGGCGTCGATGGGCGCGGCGGCGGTCGGGGCGGCGCGCTCCTGCGGCTATGTGGGCGCGGGCACGGTGGAGTTCATCGTCCCGGGCGCCGACCCGTCCGCGTACTGCTTCATGGAGATGAACACGCGGCTCCAGGTCGAACACCCCGTCACCGAACTGATCACCGGAATCGACCTGGTGGAGTGGCAGCTGCGGGTGGCGGCGGGCGAGGAACTGCCCTTCGCCCAGGACGGCGTCGCGCTCACCGGCCACGCCGTCGAGGCCCGGCTCTGCGCCGAGGACCCCGCGCGCGGATTCCTCCCCTCCGGTGGCACGGTCCTGACCCTGCGCGAACCGGCGGGCGAGGGCGTACGGGTCGACTCCGGCCTCGCCGAGGGCAGTGAGGTCACCAGCGTGTACGACCCGATGCTGGCGAAGGTGATCGTCCACGCGGAGGACCGCCCCACCGCCCTGCGCAGGCTGCGCGCCGCCCTGGCGGAGACGGTCACCCTGGGCGTCCCGACGAACGCGGGCTTCCTGCGCGGCCTGCTCGCGCTGCCCGAGGTGGTCGCGGGGGATCTGGACACGGGCCTGGTGGAACGGGTCGCGGGCGACCTGGTCGCGGACGGCGTCCCGGAGGAGGTGTACGCGGCGGCTGCGGCGCTCCGGCTGGCGGCGCTGGCACCGGCGGCGGACCCGGCGGGCTGGACGGACCCGTTCGACGTCCCCTCGGGCTGGCGGCTCGGTGGGACGCCCGCGCCACCGGCGTTCGATCTGCGCGTACCGGGCCGGGATCCGGTCACCCGTCAGGCACCGCCGCAGTACCGGCTCGACGGCAAAAGCATCACGGTCGTCGTGGACGGCATCCGCCACACCTTCGTGTACGCGGATCAGTGGCTCGGCCGCGACGGCGACGCCTGGCAGGTGCGGGACCACGACCCGGTCGCGGCGGCCCTCGGCGGCGCGGCCCGCTCCGGCGCCGACACCCTGGCGGCGCCCATGCCCGGCACGGTGACGGTGGTGAGGGTGGCCGTCGGGGACAGCGTCGAGGCGGGACAGGGCCTGCTGGTGGTGGAGGCGATGAAGATGGAGCACGTCATCTCGGCCCCGCACGCGGGGACGGTGACCGAGCTGGATGTCACGTCGGGGACGACGGTCGCGATGGACCAGGTCCTGGCGGTCGTCGCCCCCGAGGCGGGGGAGGCGGCCGATGTCTGAGACCACCGGGCTGCCGATGCGGGTGCCCATGCCGGGGCTGCCCGTCTCGGTGCGGATCCACGAGGTGGGCCCCCGCGACGGACTCCAGAACGAGAAGGCGGTCGTCCCCACGGAGGTGAAGGCGGAGTTCGTGCACCGGCTCGCCGCCGCCGGGCTCACCACGATCGAGGCGACCAGCCTGGTCCGCCCCGAGTGGGTGCCCCAGCTCGCCGACGCGGAACAGCTCTATCCGCTCCTCGGCGACCTCACCGGCGTCGAACTGCCCGTCCTCGTACCGAACGCACGCGGCCTGGAGCGGGCGCTCGCGCTCGGGGTCCGCCGGATCGCGGTCTTCGGTTCCGCGACGGAGAGCTTCGCCCGCCGCAACCTCAACCGCACGGTGGACGAGTCGCTGGCCATGTTCGCGCCGGTGATCGAGCGGGCGCTCGCCGAGGGCGTCACCGTGCGCGGCTATCTGTCGATGTGCTTCGGCGACCCGTGGGAGGGCCCGGTCCCGGCGGAGCGGGTCGTCTCCGTCGCCCGGCAGCTGTACGAGCTGGGCTGCGCCGAGCTGTCCCTCGGCGACACCATCGGCGTCGCCACCCCCGGCCAGGTGCGCGCCCTGCTCACCGATCTGCGCACGGCGGGCGTGCCCGTCTCCGCGCTCGCCGTGCACTTCCACGACACCTACGGCCAGGCCCTGGCCAACACCCTGGCGGCGCTGGAGCACGGCGTCACCACGGTGGACGCGTCGGCGGGCGGCCTCGGCGGCTGCCCGTACGCGAGGAGCGCCACCGGGAACCTCGCCACCGAGGACCTGGTCTGGATGCTCCAGGGCCTCGGCATCGAGACCGGCGTCGATCTCGGCCGGCTCGCCGGCACCAGCGTCTGGCTGGCGGGGCACCTGGGCCGCCCCAGCCCCTCCCGTATCGTTCGCGCACTGACCTCCGAGGACTGAACCGCCATGAGCCTGGACCACCGGCTGACTCCGGAACACGAGGAACTGCGCCGCACCGTGGAGCGGTTCGCCCACGATGTCGTCGCCCCCGCCATCGGCGAGCTGTACGAGAAGCACGAGTTCCCCTACGGGATCGTCGCCGAGATGGGCCGGATGGGCCTGTTCGGACTGCCGTTCCCGGAGGAGTACGGCGGGATGGGCGGCGACTATCTCGCCCTGGGCATCGCCCTGGAGGAGCTGGCGCGGGTCGACTCCTCCGTCGCCATCACCCTGGAGGCGGGCGTCTCGCTGGGCGCGATGCCCGTGTTCCGTTTCGGCACCGAGGAGCAGAAGCGGCGGTGGCTGCCGAGGCTGTGCTCCGGCGAAATGCTGGGCGCCTTCGGCCTGACCGAACCGGAGGGCGGCTCCGACGCGGGCGGCACCCGGACCACCGCCGTCCGCGACGAGGCGGCGGGCGAGTGGGTCATCAACGGGTCGAAGTGCTTCATCACCAACGCCGGCACGGACATCACCGGCCTGGTGACCGTCACCGCCGTCACGGGCCGCACCCCCGAGGGCAAACCCCTGATCTCCTCGATCATCGTCCCCACCGGCACCCCCGGCTTCACGGTGGCGCCCGCGTACTCGAAGGTCGGCTGGAACGCGTCGGACACCCGGGAACTGTCCTTCGACGGCGTCCGGGTACCGCTCGCGAACCTCCTGGGCACGGAGGGCCGGGGGTACGCCCAGTTCCTCCGCATCCTCGACGAGGGCCGGATCGCGATCTCCGCACTGGCGACGGGCCTGGCACAGGGCTGTGTGGACGAGTCGGTGAAGTACGCCAAGCAGCGCCACGCCTTCGGCCGCCCGATCGGCGACAACCAGTCCATCCAGTTCAAGATCGCCGACATGGAGATGCGGGCCCACATGGCCCGGGTCGGCTGGCGCGACGCGGCCTCCCGGCTGGTGCGGGGCGAACCGTTCAAGAAGGAGGCGGCGCTGGCGAAGCTGTACTCGTCCACGGTGGCTGTCGACAACGCGCGCGAGGCGACGCAGATCCACGGCGGCTACGGCTTCATGAACGAGTACCCGGTGGCCCGGATGTGGCGGGACTCCAAGATCCTGGAGATCGGCGAGGGCACCAGCGAGGTCCAGCGCATGCTGATCGCCCGCGAGTTGGGGCTCACGGGCTGACGGGGCGGGCCCTGCCGCGGGGCCCGCCGGGCCCGGACCGTCTCAGGGGGACGGTCCGGGCCCGTGGTGCGCCGGGGCCGGGCGGAGTCCGTGTGGTGCGGCGGGGAACAGCTCCACGGTCGGCCGCGAAGAGGAGACACTGCCCGAAGCCGTCCCTCTCCGGGGTACGTTCACCACCCTGGCGACCCGGCGGTCCTCAAGGCCGCTGCGACGCCCTAGAGGGCCGTCCTATATTTCGGGGATGGAGCCGGAGCCGAATCTGTGGGCCCACCCCGGGCTGCGGGCCGCCGCAGCGGCAGAGGACTGGCCCTCGCTCTTGAAGACGTGGCGAAGGCTGACACGCAGCAGCCAGAGCGGCCTCGGCGCCCTCGTGGGCCTGGCGCAGCCGGACATCTCCGCGATCGAGAACCGGCGGCGCGCGGTGACCTCCGTCGAGGTGCGGCAGCGGATCGTGCACGGCCTCGGTGTCCCTCGTGAGCTGCTGGGCGTCCGGCACGAGGAGCTTCCCCTGCCGTCGCTCGTACTGCCCGGTGTGGTGTCGGAGGCGGACGCGGAGAGGCTGGTCGCCGTGAAGAAGGGCGGTCTGCGCCTGGACACCGCCACCCTGGACGCGATGGACGCCTTGCTGGCCGCGCATCGCCGGGTGGAGGACACCGTGGGCTCACGCACCGTCGCCCCGCTCGTGACCGCCCAGTTCGAGGAGGTGGCCGCCCTCTACGACCGGGCCCGGGGGCCGCTGGCGGACCGTGTGGTCAGGCTGCTGGCCGAGTACGCGCAGTTCCTCGCCTGGATGGCGCAGGACCAGGACAACGCCCCGGTGGCGCTGGGGTGGTTCGACCGGTCCTACGACTGGGCGCTGGAATCCGGGTACGGCGACATGGCAGCCACCACCATGAGCATGAAGGCGCACCTGGCGTGGTCGCGGGGCAGGGGACGGCGGTGTGTCCGGCTGGGTGAGGCGGCGGCATCGACGACGGGGGCGAGCGAGGTCACCAGGGCCATGGCCGTCCAGATGGCCGGGCGCGGGCATGCCCTCGCGGGTGATGCCGGTGCCGCGTATCGCAGGCTGGACGAGGCTCAGCAGATCATCGCGGCGGCGTCGGACGCGCCACCGTGGCTGTACTTCTACGGCGAGTCGTGGTTCGCCGCACAGCGCGGCATGGCCGATCTGCACCTTGAGGAGTGGTCGGACGCGGCGGAGAACCTGGTGACGGGGCTGGCGGGTCTCGCTCCGTCCTTCCGCAGGGACCGGGCCTGGTACGGGTCCTGCCTGGCGCACGCGTACGCGGGTGCCGGGGAGGCCGAGGCCGCGCTGGCCACCTCCCTGGGCGTGATCACCCATGCCTCCGAAGTCGGCCGCCCGCACGCGTGGGACGAGCTGCACACAGTGGCGGGGATGCTGATGCGCCGCAGGGCTCCCGAGGGCCGGGCGCTGGTCGACGCCTTGGCGGCACTGGACTGATCCCGGAAGCTCCCGCCGCCCGGGGAGAGGTGCGCCCAGGGGCCGGAGCCCACCCCCACCCAGAAGATCGAACTGAGGTTAGGCTAACCTCCTTTTCCATCTGCCCACGGGGCCCGCAGCCCGCTCGACAGAAGAAGGTCGCCCGCCCATGTCCACGACGGCCGAGCCCGAGATCCCGTTCCGCTACTTCTCCCTCCAGGTGGCGCGGACCCGCAGGCTCTCCCCCTCCCTGATCCGCGTCACGTTCCACGGCTTCCCCGGCGACGGCGAGCTGGCGGACTTCCACGCCGGGGGCCGGGACCAGTCGCTCTCGCTCTTCCTGCCCCACCCGGGGCAGGAGGCCCCCGTGGTCCCGGTGGACCCGGCCGGGTACCGGGCGACCTTCGCCGCCTGGCGGGCGCTGCCCGCCGATGTGCGGGCCGTGATGCGCTCGTACACCGTCCGCGAGCAGCGGCGGCCCGACGGCGGGCCGGTCGAGGTGGACATCGACTTCGCGGTGCACGAGGACGGCGGTCCGGCCTGTCGCTGGGCGCTCGCGGCCGCGCCCGGTGACCGGGTGATGGTGCTGGGGCCGACCTCCGCCGACAACGGGTCGGTGCGGTGCCGGCCGCCGGCGGACACCGAGTGGATGCTGCTCTGGGGCGACGAGACGGCGCTGCCCGCCGTGGGCGGCATCCTCGACTGGCTGCCCGCCGGCACCCGGGTCCGCGCCTGGCTGGAGGTCCCCCACGCGGGGGACCGGCTGGAGCTGCCCACGGCCGGTGATGTCGAGATCACCTGGCTGGTGCGGGACGAGGGGGCGCCGGCGGCCGTCGAGGCCATCGCCGGTGCCGAGCTGCCCGAAGGGACCCCGTACGCCTGGCTGTCCGGCGAGTCCGGCGCGATGAAGGCGATCCGCCGGCATCTGGTGGGCGAGCGCGGCCTGGACCGGCGCCGGGTCACCTTCGTCGGGTACTGGCGGCGCGGCGTGAGCGAGGACGGGCTGCGCGACGAGCCCGCCTCCGACGGCGACGTCTGAGAGCCACTCCGCCGCCCGGCCTCCACCGCCTTCCGCCGCTCATGCCGGTAACACCCGTGGGAAATCACCCGGATCGGGGCGACCCGGAGTAGCGGAAGAAATTAGGTTAGGCTAACCTCACTCACGGTCGTCCCCGCCCCCTCATCCTGTCCTCTGAGGGGCGACCGGATCCCCACACCCAGAAGGGCATTGCATGCGCTCGCAGCTGCTCAACGACGGCACGGCGGCGGCCTACCGGCGCGCGGTGACCGAAGGAGTCGAGCGAGTGGCGAATCGTTTCGCCACGACCCGGCAGCCGTTCACCGGGGTCACCCCCGACGAACTCGCCCCGGAAATCTCCGCGATCGACCTCGACCGGCCCCTCGGCGACACCACCGCCGCGCTGGACGAGCTGGAGGACCTCTACCTGCGGGACGCGGTCTACTTCCACCACCCCCGCTACCTGGCCCACCTCAACTGCCCGGTCGTCATACCGGCCGTGGTCGGCGAGGCCGTGCTCTCGGCGGTCAACTCCTCCCTCGACACCTGGGACCAGAGCGCCGGCGGCACCCTGATCGAGCGCCGGCTCATCGACTGGACCACCGGCCGGATCGGCTTCGGGCCCGGCGCCGACGGCGTCTTCACCAGCGGCGGTTCGCAGTCCAACCTCCAGGCCCTGCTGCTCGCCCGGGAGGAGGCCAAGACCACCGACCCGCGCAAGCTGCGCATCTTCGCCTCCGAGTGCAGCCACTTCAGCGTGCAGAAGTCCGCGACGCTCCTCGGCCTCGGCCCCGACGCCGTCGTCTCGGTCCCCGTCGACCGCAACAAGCGGATGCAGACCGTCCTGCTCGACGCGGAGCTGGAGCTGTGCGCCCGCGAGGGCCTGGTCCCGATGGCGATCGTCGCCACCTCCGGCACCACCGACTTCGGCTCCATCGACCCGCTGCCCGAGATCGCCGAGCTGGCCGAGCGCCACGGCGTCTGGATGCACGTCGACGCCGCCTACGGCTGCGGCCTGCTGGCCTCGCCCACCCGCCGCCACCTGCTGGACGGGATCGAGCGCGCCGACTCCGTCACCGTCGACTACCACAAGTCCTTCTTCCAGCCGGTCAGCTCCTCGGCGCTGCTGGTGCGGGACGGGGCCACGCTGCGCCACGCCACGTACCACGCGGACTACCTCAACCCGCGTCGCACGATCGAGGAGCGCATCCCCAACCAGGTCGACAAGTCCCTCCAGACCACCCGCCGCTTCGACGCCCTCAAGCTGTGGATGACGCTGCGGGTGATGGGCGCGGACGGCGTCGGCGGCCTCTTCGACGAGGTCTGCGACCTGGCGGCGGCCGGCTGGGACCTGCTCGCCGCCGACCCCCGCTTCGACGTCGTGGTGCGGCCGAGCCTGTCCACCCTCGTCTACCGGTACATCCCCGAGGCGGTCACCGACCCCGCCGAGATCGACCGGGCCAACCTCTACGCCCGCAAGGCGCTCTTCGCCTCCGGCGCGGCCGTGGTCGCGGGCACCAAGGTGGGCGGCCGCCAGTACCTGAAGTTCACCCTCCTCAACCCCGAGACCACGACGGACGACATCACCGCCGTCCTCGATCTGATCGCCGGCCACGCCGAGCAGTACCTGGGAGAGAATCGCCTTGTCAGCGCGTAACGAGCCGCTCGACTTCATCGGTATCGGGCTCGGTCCCTTCAACCTCGGCCTCGCCTGCCTCACCGAACCGATCGATGAGCTCAGCGGCCTGTTCCTGGAGTCCAAGCCGGACTTCGAGTGGCACTCGGGGATGTTCCTCGAAGGCGCCCACCTCCAGACCCCGTTCATGTCCGACCTGGTCACCCTCGCGGACCCGACCTCGCCGTACTCCTTCCTGAACTACCTCAAGGACCGGGGCCGGCTCTACTCCTTCTACATCCGGGAGAACTTCTACCCGCTGCGGACGGAGTACAACGACTACTGCCGCTGGGCCGCCGGACGACTGCGTTCCATCCGGTTCGACACGACGGTGACCCGGGTGGAGTACGCGGCGGACGACGAGCTGTACACCGTCTCCACCGAGGCCGGCGACACCTACCGCACCCGCCGGATCGTCCTCGGCACCGGCACCCCGCCCCACATCCCCGAGACCTGCGAGGGCCTGGGCGGCGACTTCATCCACAACTCCCGCTACCTGGACCACAAGCGGGAACTCCAGACCAAGAAGTCGATCACCCTGGTCGGCAGCGGCCAGAGCGCGGCGGAGATCTACTACGACCTGCTCGCCGAGATCGACGTCCACGGCTACCGGCTCAACTGGGTCACCCGCTCCCCCCGGTTCTTCCCGCTGGAGTACACCAAGCTCACGCTGGAGATGACCTCCCCGGAGTACATCGACTACTTCCACGCGCTCCCCGAGGAGACCCGCTACCGGCTGGAGAGCGGCCAGAAGGGCCTCTTCAAGGGCATCGACGGCGATCTGATCGACGAGATCTTCGATCTGCTCTACCAGAAGAACCTGGCCGGCCCGGTGCCGACGCGGCTGCTCACCAACGCGGCCCTGAAGGACGCCCGGTACGCGGACGGCTCGTACACCCTCTCGCTCCGCCAGGAGGAGCAGGGCAAGGACTTTGAGCTGGAGTCCGAGGGCCTGATCCTCGCCACCGGCTACAAGTACGTCACCCCCGCCTTCCTGGAGCCGGTCCGCAGCCGGATCCGCTGGGACGGGCAGGGCCGCTTCGACGTCGCCCGCAACTACTCCGTCGACACCACCGGGCGCGGGATCTTCCTCCAGAACGCGGGCGTGCACACCCACTCGATCACCTCGCCCGACCTGGGCATGGGCCCGTACCGCAACGCCTACATCATCGGCGAGATGCTCGGCTCCGAGTACTACCCCGTCGAGAAGTCCATCGCGTTCCAGGAGTTCGCCGTATGACCGCCCCCACCGCCTCCCGGTTCACGGTCCGGCCGCTGGACCCCGTCGCCGACGCGGAACTCCTGCACGGCTGGGTCACCGACCCCAAGGCCGCGTTCTGGATGATGCAGGACGCCACCGTCGAGGACATCCGGCGCGAGTACGGGGCGATCACCGCCCATGAGCACCACCACGCCGCCGTCGGGCTGCTCGACGGCGAGCCGGTCTTCCTGATGGAGTGGTACGACCCCCGCCAGGTCGAGCTGGTCGGCCTGTACGAGCCCGAGCCCGGCGACGTCGGCATGCACTTCCTGGTCGCGCCGACCGACACCCCGGTGCGCGGCTTCACCCGCGCGGTGATCACGGCCGTGGTGACGGAGCTGTTCACCGACCCCGCGAACCGGCGGATCGTGGTCGAGCCGGACATCCGCAACGACGCCGTGCACGCGCTCAACGAGTACGTGGGGTTCGAGGTCGTGGACAAGATCGAGAAGCCGGAGAAGGACGCCTTCCTGGCCGTCTGCACCCGGGAAGGGTTCCAGCGCAGCGACGCGATGCGGGAGGTCGTCCGATGACCATGCGGCTCGCCGACTCCGTACCCCATCTGACACCGGACCTCTGGGAGCGCGCCGGCCGGCAGCTCATCCGCAAGGCGCTGGCCGAGTTCGCGCACGAGCGGCTGCTGACGCCGGAGCCCACCGCCGACGGCGGCTACCGCGTACTCAGCGACGACCAGGCCACCGAGTACCGGTTCACCGCCCGCCGCTTCGCCCTCGACCACTGGCAGGTCGACGCCGACTCGATCAGCCGGCACCGCACCGGCGCCGCGCTCCCGCTGGACGCGCTGGAGTTCTTCATCGAGCTGAAGGGCTCGCTGGGGCTGAGCGAGAAGATCCTCCCGGTCTATCTGGAGGAGATCTCCTCGACGGTCGCCGGTACCGCCTTCAAGCTCACCAAGGAGCCGGTGACCTCGGCCGAACTGACCCGGGCCGGGTTCCAGGCGATCGAGACCGGGATGACCGAGGGCCACCCCTGCTTCGTCGCCAACAACGGCCGGCTCGGCTTCGGCGTGCACGAGTACCACGCGTACGCCCCCGAGGCGGCGACCCCGCTGCGCCTGATCTGGCTGGCGGCCCGCCGCGACCACGCCACCTTCACCTCCGGCGAGGGGCTGGACTACGACAGTCTCATCCGCGCGGAGCTGGACGAGCGGACCCTGGCCGGCTTCGACGCCCGGCTCACCGCCCTCGGCCTGGACCCCGCCGACTACCTGCTGCTGCCCGTCCACCCCTGGCAGTGGTGGAACAAGCTCTCCGTCTCCTTCGCCTCCGAGATCGCCCAGCAGCGCCTGGTGCTGCTCGGCGAGGGCGAGGACGCGTATCTGGCCCAGCAGTCGATCCGGACGTTCTTCAACGCCGACGCGCCCGAGAAGCACTACGTCAAGACCGCGATCTCGGTGCTCAACATGGGCTTCATGCGCGGCCTGTCGGCGGCGTACATGAAGGCCACCCCGGCGATCAACGACTGGCTGGCGCAGCTGATCGACCGGGACGCCGTCCTCAAGGAGGCCCGTTTCTCGATCATCCGGGAGCGGGCGGCCATCGGCTACCACCACCGGGCGTACGAGGCTGCCACCGACCGGTACTCCCCGTACCGCAAGATGCTCGCCGCGCTCTGGCGGGAGAGCCCGGTGCCCTCCCTGGCAGAGGGCGAGCGGCTGGCGACGATGGCGTCGCTGCTCCACACCGACCACGAGGGCGCCACCTTCGCGGGCGCGCTCGTCGACGAGTCGGGGCTCACCGCGAAGGAGTGGCTGCGGCCCTACCTGTACGCCTACCTCACCCCGGTGCTGCACAGCTTCTACGCGTACGACCTGGTCTACATGCCGCACGGCGAGAACGTGATCCTGGTCATCGGCGACGACGGCACCGTCCGGCGGGCGATCTTCAAGGACATCGCCGAGGAGATCGCGGTCATGGACGCCGACGCGGTGCTGCCGCCGGCCGTGGACCGGATCCGGGTCGAGGTCCCGGAGTCCATGAAGCTGCTCTCGATCTTCACGGACGTCTTCGACTGCTTCTTCCGCTTCCTGGCGGCGGCGCTGGTCACCGAGGGACGGCTGACGGAGGACGAGTTCTGGGGCGCGGTCGCCGAGTGCGTGCGCGCGTACGAGGCGTCGGTGCCGCACCTCGCGGACCGGTTCACCGAGTACGACCTCTTCGCGGAGGAGTTCGCGCTGTCCTGCCTCAACCGGCTCCAGCTGAGGGACAACGCCCAGATGGTGGATCTGACGGATCCGTCCGGCGCGCTCCAGCTGGTGGGGAATCTGCGCAACCCCCTGGCGGAGTACGCCCGCTGACGGCGGGGGTGCGTACGGGACGGTCCCCCGTACGCGCCCGTACGCGCCCGTCCGCTTCCGCCGCCCGCGTTCGTGATCCGTCGAACGCGGGCAGCGGCATGTCAGCCGAAGGGGTGAAAGAATCCCTTCATGGCAGAAATCATCCAGAAGGACGGCACCTGGACCTTCGACGGGGAGACCGTGCGGGTGGTGCCCGGCTCCGACAAGGCGGTGGGTCTGCTCCGCAGGACCCTCGGGGAGCTGGCCGTGCCGCTGGAGGCCCTGGCGGGGGTGTCGTTCGAGCCGGGGAAGAAGAGCGGCCGGCTGCGGCTGCGGCTGCGCAACGGGGCCGATCCGCTGCTCCAGATCACCGGGAGCAATCTGCCGGACGGCTCGGACCCGTACCAGCTGGCGGTGGAGGCCGACCGCACCGGCACCGCCGAGTACTTCGTGGACGCCGTGCGCCAGGCGCTGATGCTGGAGCAGGTCTCCGCCGATCCGGCCGACCGCTATCTTCTGCCGGGGCCGTCGCTGCCGATCACGGTGGGCGCGGGCGACGGCACCATCGCCTTCGACGGGGAGCAGATCAAGCTCACCTGGAACTGGAAGACGCAGGAGTCCAAGGCGTCGGGCGGGCCGAGGACCATCGCCGTGGAGGACGTGGAGGCCGTCGAGTGGCTGCCGTCGTCGGGGCTCGACAGCGGCTATCTGCGGTTCACGGTGACCCGGTCGGCGACGACCGCCCCGCCCAAGTACGACCCGCACGCCGTGGAGCTGTGGGGATTCCGCAAGGACCCGCTGATGGCGCTGGTGGCGGCCGCCGTGGTGGCCCGGCTGCCGCATCCGTACGGGGGTGCCAGGAGCGGGCCCGCGGCCGTGCTGCCCGCCGCGCCGCGGTCCGCCGACGCACCGGCGGGGGCCGAGGACCCGGACGCGCTGCTGCGCCGGCTGCGGGAGCTGGGGGAGCTGCACCGCAGTGGGATTCTCACCGACGAGGAGTTCAGCACGGCCAAACAGGCGATCCTGGCCCGCCTCTGAGGTCGAATCCTGCCCGGAATCGGGCAGGATTCTTGCATAACCCCGATTCGGGGCTCAATATCGTTGAGTGCTCGAACAACACCGGCCCGGTCGTCCGTCGCCCGGGGCGCCCCTGGCACCCGCCGCACCCTCGGCGCCCCCGGCGTCCGCGGCAGCCATGGCGCCCCCGCCCGACGACCTCATAGACCACCTGGTCCGCAGCACCGCGCTCCGGCGCGGGGAGGCGGCCCGGGTGGTGCTGGACGTGCTGGCGTACTTCGACGAACGGACCGAGGACTACGTCCGCCGCCGCCACCGGGAACTCCAGTCCGGCGGGCTGGCGAACGCGGAGATCTTCGACCGGATCGCGGCCGAGCTGCCGCACCGCGCCGTGGCGCCTCCGGAGCTGTCGCTCCGGCAGCTGCGCCGCATCGTCTACGGCTGACCGGGCGACCGGGCGTTGCGAAAAGACCGGCCGCGGCCGGCGAACCGAATGACCTGAACGACGCGATCGCCCTCAACGATCCGCGTCGATCCACGGAGGGGCAGAGCTTATGTGCGGAATTGTCGGATATATCGGTAAGCGGGATGTGGCGCCGCTGCTCCTGGAGGGGCTCCAGCGGCTGGAGTACCGGGGGTACGACTCCGCCGGCCTGGTGATCACCAGCCCCAAGGCCACCGGACTGCGGATGGTCAAGGCCAAGGGCCGGGTCCGCGAGCTGGAGGCCCGCGTCCCCAAGCGTTTCGCCGGCACCACCGGCATCGCCCACACCCGCTGGGCCACCCACGGCGCCCCCAGCGACGAGAACGCCCACCCCCACCTCTCCACCGGCGGCGAGGTCGCCGTCGTCCACAACGGCATCATCGACAACGCCTCCGAGCTGCGCGCCCGCCTGGAGGCCGAGGGCGTCGTCTTCGCCTCGGAGACCGACACCGAGGTCCTGACCCACCTGATCGCCCGCTCGGCCGCCGCGACCCTGGAGGAGAAGGTCCGGCACGCCCTCAAGGTGGTCGAGGGCACCTACGGCATCGCCGTGATGCACGCCGACTTCAACGACCGGATCGTCGTCGCCCGCAACGGCTCCCCCGTCGTCCTCGGCATCGGCGAGAAGGAGATGTTCGTCGCCTCCGACGTGGCCGCGCTGATCACCCACACCCGCCAGATCGTCACCCTGGACGACGGCGAGATGGCCACCCTCAAGGCCGACGACTTCCGCACGTACACCACCGAGGGCTCCACCACGACCGCCACGCCGACCACCGTGGAGTGGGAGGCCGAGTCGTACGACATGGGCGGCCACGACACCTACATGCACAAGGAGATCTCCGAGCAGCCGGAGGCCGTCGACCGCGTGCTGCGCGGCCGGATCGACGACCGGTTCTCCACCGTGCACCTCGGCGGCCTCAACCTGGACGCCCGTGAGGCCCGCTCCATCCGCCGGGTGAAGATCCTCGGCTGCGGCACCTCGTACCACGCCGGAATGATCGGCGCCGGGCTGATCGAGTCGCTGGCGCGGATCCCGGCGGACGCCGAGCCCGCGTCCGAGTTCCGCTACCGCAACCCGGTCGTCGACCCCGACACCCTCTACATCGCCGTCTCCCAGTCCGGCGAGACCTACGACGTGCTCGCCGCCGTCCAGGAGCTGAAGCGCAAGGGCGCCCGGGTGCTGGGCGTGGTCAACGTGGTCGGCTCCGCCATCGCCCGCGAGGCCGACGGCGGCACCTATGTGCACGCCGGGCCCGAGGTCTGCGTGGTCTCCACCAAGTGCTTCACCAACACCGTCGTCGCCTTCGCGCTGCTCGCGCTGCACCTGGGCCGCATCCGCGACCTCTCCGTCTCCGAGGGCCGCCGGATCATCGAGGGCCTGCGCCGGCTGCCGGAGCAGATCGGCGAGATCCTGGCCGCCGAGGACGACATCAAGAAGCTGGCGGAGGAGTACGCCGGGGCCCAGTCGATGATGTTCATCGGCCGGGTGCGCGGCTACCCGGTGGCGCTGGAGGCGTCGCTGAAGCTCAAGGAGATCTCCTACATCCACGCCGAGGCGTACCCGGCGTCCGAGCTGAAGCACGGCCCGCTGGCGCTGATCGAGCCGGCGCTGCCGACCGTGGCGATCGTGCCGGACGACGATCTGCTGGAGAAGAACCGGGCGGCCCTGGAGGAGATCAAGGCCCGCAGCGGCCGGATCCTCGCGGTGGCCCACCGGGAGCAGGAGAAGGCCGACCACACGATCGTCGTGCCGAAGAACGAGAACGAGCTGGACCCGATCCTGATGGGCATCCCGCTCCAGCTCTTCGCCTACCACACGGCGCTGGCCATGGGCCGGGACATCGACAAGCCGCGGAACCTGGCGAAGTCCGTCACGGTCGAGTAGCCCGTCCGGGTGGTGCCCCCGCGGCGGCCGCGGGGGCACCGCCGGGCTGTCGCGGGTGGGTGGGTACGGGGGCGGTTGACCGGCCGTCAGGTGCCCCGGGCATCAGCGGCGTTCAGGGCACCGGGTGCCCGAGGGGCCTGCGGTGCCTCAGGGGCCTCAGGGGCCTCAGGGGATGACGACGACGGGCCGCTTGGCCCGCCGGGCGAGACGGCCCGCCACCGAGCCGAACATCCGCCCCACGAGGCCGTGGGTGGAGCCGACCACGATCGCGTCGGCCGAGTACTCCCGGCCGACCTCCTCCAGTTCATGGCAGATGTCGCCACCGCGCTCGACCAGGATCCAGGGGACCTCGGCGAGATAGTCCGCGCAGGCCAGCTCAAGCCCCAGCACCTCGGTGCGGTGGTCGGGGACGTCGACGAAGACGGGCGGCTCGCACCCCGCCCAGACGGTGGTGGGCAGCCGGTTGGCGACATGGACGATGATCAGACCGGAGCCGGAGCGCCGGGCCATCCCGATGGCGTACGCGAGCGCACGCTCACTGGAGGTCGATCCGTCGAAACCGACCACGACGCCGTGCCGGAAGGCCGGATCGCACGCATGGCGTGATTCTTCCGCCGCCCGCAGTTCCGCCGTGGGATCGGCTGTCTGCTTGCGGCCTTCGGGTTCGGGGATCTCGTGACCTGCCATCGGTGTCTCGGCGAAGGAAGTCCTCGGTGGAGGGAACGACATGGCGAACGATGCGGTGTCCGGGAAACATCTTCCCTGGCCCTACCCGTAAGGGTACGGCGACACCCCTCTCCTGCCCAAGGGCCGGTCGGCCCAATCGGACGTTCCAGGGAGCATGCCTGAGGTCGTGACGGATGGCAATGCCGCATGGTGCGTACAGCCGTACGGGAGCGCCCCCGGCCCCCGGCGGGCCCGACCGGCCCGAAGGCGCCCCGAGGCCGCCAGGGCGGCCCCTGCGGCCCCGCGCCGGGCGCGCGCCCCGCGGGGGGCCGCCACCGTCCCCCGGCGGCATCCGGCCGGGGGAAGGATCACGGTGGCAAAGCAGCACACGCCCCGGGAGCGGGTCGCGGCACCCGGGGCCGGGGGCCGGGGCCGTCCCGGCGGCCTGCGCCGGGCCGTCGCGGTCCGGCCGTATCCGGCGGGTCCCCGGGCCGTCGTGCGGCACTCCGTGCCGCAGTGACCGGAAGGCTTCATTCCTCGTTGGCACCTCGGTCACCCCGCGTCCCGAGGGAGTCTCCGTGCCCGCGCCACCGCCCCCGTACCCCCGTGCCCGTGCCCGCGGACCCCTGCGCGGCGCCCCGGCCCCGGCCGGATCCGTCCCCACCGGCCGGGCCGGTGGGAGTACCGGCGCCGACCCGGTCGGGGAGCTGATCCGCTGGGCGGCCGCCGGCTCGCTGCTCGTCCCCGTGGTGCTCGCCGCCTTCGGACACCCGCCCGGCGAGGCCGTGGTGGCCGGGCTCTGCCTCGCCGCCCTGACCGCCGTCTGCCGCGCGGTACTGCGGCACGCGGAGCGCGGGGCGGCCCTGGCGCGCGCGAGGGAGCGGGCCGCCGCGCGGGCCCCGAGGGGCCCCGGGAGCGGGGAGAGCGGACGGCACCGCAGGGCCCGGGGGTCCCCCGCGCCGCGCCGCACGGGCCGCGACGGGACCGGACCCACCCCGCGCGACTGACCCATTCGCACGCACGCACCCGTATAATTTCAGCCAACTTCTCGCTGGTACCCATCCCTTGGCCAAATGGCCTGCCTACCCCCTTGTCACCTGGAAGGGAAGGGGTCATGGCGTCCCCCGCACCCTATGGGGACGGGCCATGCGCGGAAGGCGGACTTCCCTGCGGGGCCCGCGAGTGGAACGCTTCGTGATCGAATGCTTCGCGCCAAGTTCTCATGCAGACATAGCGGGGCATGCCGAACTTGTCACGGCGGCGTCACGGGACACAGTAGATTCGATCTTGAGTATCGAAGGCTCGTAACTCGTGCAAAACCGAGGGGAAACGTGCAGGAGCGAAAGGCCCGAAACGAACGGGGAGACGCGAATACCGAGGGGGGCTTAGCGTCATGAGTCAGGACTCCGCCGCACCGGAGACAGCACGGAAGCTCTCGGGGCGCAGGCGCCGGGAAGTCGTCGCCGTGCTGCTCTTCAGTGGCGGCCCCATTTTTGAGAGTTCCATTCCGCTCTCGGTGTTCGGGATCGACCGCCAGGACGCCGGAGTTCCTCGCTACCGCCTGCTCGTCTGCGCGGGCGAGGAGGGACCGCTGCGGACCACCGGCGGCCTGGAACTGACCGCGCCGTACGGCCTGGAGGCCATCGGCAGGGCGGGCACGGTCGTCGTACCGGCCTGGCGGTCGATCACATCACCGCCACCGCCGGAGGCGCTCGACGCACTGCGCCGGGCGCACGAGGAGGGAGCACGGATAGTCGGACTGTGCACCGGGGCGTTCGTCCTCGCGGCCGCCGGACTGCTGGACGGCCGGCCCGCGACCACGCACTGGATGTACGCGCCCACGCTGGCGAAGCGGTATCCGTCCGTCCATGTCGACCCGAGGGAGCTGTTCGTCGACGACGGCGACGTGCTCACCTCGGCCGGCACGGCGGCGGGCATCGACCTCTGCCTGCACATCGTGCGCACCGACCACGGCACGGAGGCCGCCGGGGCGCTCGCCCGCAGGCTGGTCGTCCCGCCGCGGCGCAGCGGCGGTCAGGAGCGCTATCTGGACAGGTCTTTACCGGAGGAAATCGGGTCGGACCCGTTGGCCGAGGTCGTCTCCTGGGCGCTGGAGCATCTTCACGAGCAGTTCGACGTGGAGACGCTGGCGGCCAGGGCGTACATGAGCCGACGGACCTTCGACCGGCGATTCCGCTCACTCACCGGCAGTGCGCCGCTCCAGTGGCTGATCACCCAGCGGGTGCTCCAGGCGCAGCGGCTGCTGGAGACCTCGGACTACTCCGTGGACGAGGTCGCCGGACGCTGCGGCTTCCGGTCCCCGGTGGCCCTGCGCGGCCACTTCCGCCGGCAGCTGGGGTCCTCCCCGGCGGCCTATCGGGCGGCCTACCGGGTCCGCAGGCCCCAGGGCGGCGACACCGCCCCGGTGTCCCTGGTGGACTCGGTGGTCCCGGTGCAGGCGAGACGTACCCCCGGGGTCCCGACAGGGCCCTCGTCCGTACCGCCTGAGCTGGGGAAACCGCCATCCGGAGCCTATGTGGCGGGCCACGGCCGTCCCAGCCTGCCCGGACAGCGGAGCGCGCCATAAGGTAGTCGCATGAACGACCGTATGGTGTGGATCGACTGCGAGATGACCGGGCTCTCGCTGACGGACGACGCACTGATCGAGGTGGCCGCCCTGGTCACCGACTCGGAACTGAATGTGCTCGGCGACGGGGTGGACATCGTGATCCGCCCCCCGGACGCGGCCCTGGAGACGATGCCCGAGGTGGTGCGGCAGATGCACACCGCCTCGGGCCTCCTCGACGAGCTGGCGGGCGGCACCACCCTCGCCGCCGCCGAGGAACAGGTGCTGGCGTACATCCGCGAGCATGTGAAGGAGCCCGGCAAGGCGCCGCTGTGCGGGAACTCGGTGGGCACGGACCGTGGCTTCCTCTCCCGTGACATGCCCGGCCTGGAGGGGTATCTGCACTACCGGATCGTGGATGTCTCCTCGGTGAAGGAGCTGGCCCGCCGCTGGTATCCGCGGGCGTACTTCAACAGCCCGGAGAAGAGCGGGAACCACCGGGCGCTGGCGGACATCCGCGAGTCCATCGCGGAGCTGCGCTACTACCGGGAGGCCGTCTTCGTGCCGGCGCCCGGGCCGGACTCGGAGACCGCTCGGACCATCGCTGCACGGCACGTGCTCCCCGCGGAGTGACGGCCCGGGGGCCGGGAGGGGCGCCCGCGCGGACCGCCCTCGAAAGGGTGGCGCGAGCACCCTCCCGGACCCTGTAGACTTCTTCTCGGCCGGTCGGGAAAACGACCGGTCATGGTGGGTGTAGCTCAGTTGGTAGAGCACCTGGTTGTGGTCCAGGATGCCGCGGGTTCGAGTCCCGTCACTCACCCTGTTGGACCAAGGGCCCCGGTCGGAAGACTGGGGCCCTTGGCGTATGCCCGGCCGCCGGCGGCTCCCCGGGCCCGTGCGGGACGTGTCGCCCCGTTCACCCATAACCTGCCTCTCGCATCCCTCACACCTCTCCCGTCCCTCGTGCATCTCGCGCCTCTCGCACTTCTCGAATAAACCGGGAAAATCCGGAAACAGTGCACAAGGGCACCACAGGACATACGAGAGCGCGAAAGGCGGGGAAAACAGCGCGTCCCGGTCGGATTGGGGGGCCGACCGGGACGCGCGGGTGGGGGGTGGAATTCGCCGAGGGGCCCACTCCTGGGTCCGGGTGGGGACACCGGAAGTGGGCATGCCTGCACCTTATCCACCCCGCTCCCGGCAAAAGGAACATTCATGGCGGCCGGCGCCATATTTAGGGTGGAGTTAAGGCGGACATCGGACGGTATTAACCCGGAGCCGGTATCGGGCGGCACCCACGGCACCCGGTGCCGCCACGGGGCTCCCGGCAGCGGGCCTCAGAGGGCCCCGCGCGAGCGGGCCGGGACCCGGGGGCGCCGGCGCTCGCCGCCCCGGTGGCCCCTGCGGCGCTCGGCCGCGTCCGCGCCGCGCGGATCGAGGCCCAGCCAGACCCGTACCTCCGTACCGCCCAGGACCGAGCTGCCGATCCGGACGTCGCCGCCGGTGGACTCCGCGACCCGGCGCACGATGTCCAGGCCCAGCCCGGTGGAGCCGTCCCGGCCGTTGCTGTGGCCCCGGGCCATCGCCGCCTCCGGGTCGGCGATCCCCGGGCCCGCGTCGGAGACCAGGATGATCACCGCGTCGTCGCCGTTGTGGACGTCGACGGAGAAGGCCGTGCCCTCGGCGGTGTGCCGGAAGACGTTCCCCAGCAGCGCGTCCAGCGCGGCCACCAGCTCGGGGCGGCCCACCGGGATGCGCACGGGCCGTTCGACCCCCGCCAGACGGACCTTGCGGCCCTCGTCCTCCGCCAGCGCCGACCAGAACTCCATCCGCTCCCGGACCACCTCGGAGGCGTCGCAGCCCGCCCCGGGGCCCACCGCGGTGGTCTGCGGCTTGGCCTCCCGGGCGGTCCGGATGATCGTGTCGACCTCGCGCTCCAGCTGCTCCACGGCGGCCCGCGTCTGGTCGGCCGCCGGGCCCTCGCCCAGCGAGGCCGCGTTGAGCCGGAGCACCGTCAGCGGGGTGCGGAGCCGGTGGGAGAGGTCGGCGGCCAGCTCCCGTTCATTGGCGAGGAGCTGGACCACCTGGTCGGCCATGGCGTTGAAGGCGGTCGCGGCCGACCGCAGCTCCGCCGGGCCCTCCTCGGGGACCCTGACCCCCAGGCTGCCCTCGCCCAGCTCGTGGGCGGCGCCCGCGAGCCGCTGGGCGGGCTGGACCATCCGTACGCCGAGCCGGTCGGCGACCGCGACCGAGCCCACGATCAGCGCGACGCCGACGCCCGCGAGCACCAGCCAGGCGGTGGTCACCCCCCGGGAGACCTCGTCGTCCGGGATGAAGACCTCCACCAGCGCGATCTGCCCGGTGCTGATGCCGGTGGGCTGGACCAGCACCCAGCCGTCGTCGACCTCCATCGTGACGCCCTGGGCGTGGTCGTCCTGGACGGCCGCCAGCTCCTCGGGGGCCACCCGGAGCGTGCCGATGTCGATGGGTTCGCCGTCCGGCACGTCCGCGGGGATGTGGACGGCGAGCCGCCGGTCCTCCCACGCCTGGGTCGACGTGATCGCCAGCTCCAGCTTCGACCGGTCGTCGGTGATGGACAGGGCGGGGCCGACGGTGGCGGCGTGCCGCTCGGCGTTGGTGAACGCGCGGTCCCGGGCCATCTCCTTGATGACGAGTCCCAGCGGGACGGCGAACGCCACGACCACCATCGCGGTGACGGCCAGGCAGACCTTGACCAGGGCCCATCTCATCTGTGCTGTCCTCGGGGGTGTCCGGTCGGGGAACCGCTGGGCGGTTCGAGTTTCACTCCGACGCCGCGGAGGGTGTGCAGATAGCGCGGCCGGGCCGCCGTCTCCCCGAGCTTCCGCCGCAGCCAGCTCAGATGGACGTCGATCGTCTGGTCGTCGCCGTAGCTCTGCTGCCAGACCTCGGCCAGCAGCTCCCTGCGGGGGACGACCACACCGGGCCGCCCGGCGAGAAAGGTGAGCAGGTCGAATTCACGCCGGGTCAGATCGAGCCGTACACCGTCGAGTTCGGCCTGCCGGCGCAGCGGGTCGATGGCGAGGCCGCCGACCCGGATCACCCGGGGCGAGGGGTCCTGGCCGCCGGAGACGCGGGCGCGGCGCAGCACGGCGGCCATCCGGGCGGAGAGGTGTTCCACGGAGAAGGGTTTGGTGAGGTAGTCGTCGGCGCCGTCGTTGAGCAGGCGGACGATCTCGGTCTCGTCGTCCCGCGCCGTCGCGATGATCACGGGGACGTCGGTGATGCCGCGGAGCATCTTCAGCGCCTCCGAACCGTCCAGGTCGGGCAGTCCGAGGTCGAGAATGACCACGTCGAACTGGAAATGAGCCACCTCCCGCAGCGCCTCCAGGGCCGTGCCGACGCTCCGGACCGTGTGGGCCGCCTCGGTCAGGTGCCGGATGAGGGCGGAGCGTACGAACTGGTCGTCCTCGACCACGAGCACTCGTGCCATGGGCGGCACCGTACGCCATTCGGAGTACCCGGGTCGCGTTCCGGGGCCGACCGCTCACAATCCGGAACAGCCGGATCCCGTCAGGGACAACTCTGGTGCGTGTGGTGCAGTATGGGGCTGATGCGTAGAGGACTTGTACATGCCATGGCGTGGACGATGGCCACCGGAGCCGCGGTGACGCTGTCCTGGTGGGGAGTCCACTCGGTGATGTCCGGAACCGCGTACGACCGTCCTCGGGCGCTGCCGATCAGTGGGGACGACGATCGCGACGAGGACCGGCCGGAGCCGAGGACGTCGTCCACGATGCGGCCCCGCAGTCCGGGGCCGAAGATGGACCACGCGGATTCCACCCGGTCGTCGTCGGGGACGTCCGGGGGCGGTTCGGGGTCGGTGACCGGTATCGCCGGGGAGCCGGTGCCGAAGCCGTCCACGGGCACGACTCCCCCGGCCGGCACCAAGACGCCGATGGCCTCGACGAGCAGCGGGCCGCCGCCCGTGACGGGCACCGGGGCGCGGGCGTACAACGTGGACGGCGGCAGGGTGGTGTTCAACATCGGCGAGACCTCGGCGTCCCTGGCGCTGTCGACACCGAAGCCGGGCTGGGGCATGCAGGTCTGGAAGCAGGACTGGTGGATCCGGGTCACGTTCACGAAGGACGGGCGCGAGGACTCGGTCTTCTGTACGTGGGCCCCGGCCAAGCCGCCGACGGTGGAGTTCCACAAGACCTGAGCGGCCCTTTTTGGACCTGACCTGACCGGCCCGGACCGGCGCGCGGGTCAGCGGTCGAAGGCGGTCGGCGGGGGCGCGGGCGAGGGCCGGGCGCTCGCGTCGGTGACGACGGCGGCGCCCCCGGTGAAGTCCCGCAGGGCGCTGCCGTGTTCGACCCGCCCGGGGTGCGGGTCGCCCGCCACCCTGCGGGTCAGCTCGGCGACGGGCAGCGGGGCGTCCGACGCGACCAGGACGGCGTTGCCGAAGCGCTTGCCGCGCAGGACCGCCGGGTCGGCGGCGAGCGCCAGTTCGGGGAAGACGGCGGCGGCGGTGGCGACCTGGGCGCGGATATGCGCCAGCGGGGGGCCGTCGGTGAGATTGGCCGCGTACCGGCCGCCCGGCGCCAGCACCCGGCGGACCTCGCCCAGGAACTCGGCGCTGGTGAGATGGGCGGGGGTGCGGGCGCCGCTGAACACGTCCGCGACGACCAGGTCGGCCCAGCCGTCGGGGACCTTGGCGAGCCCGGCGCGCGCGTCCAGGGCGCGGACCCGGATCCGGGCGCCCGGGTCGAGCGGCAGATGCTCCCGTACCAACCGCACCAGGGCCGCGTCGACTTCGACGATCTGCTGGGTGGAGCGGGGGCGGGTGGCGGCGATGTACCGGGCGAGGGTGAAGGCGCCGCCGCCGAGGTGGACGGCGTGCAGCGGGCGGCCGGCCGGGGCGGTCAGGTCGATGACATGGCCCAGGCGCCGTTGGTAGGCGAAGGTGAGCCGGGCCGGGTCGTCCAGGTCGACATGGGACTGCGGCGCGGAGTCGATGAGCAGGGTCCAGCCCCGGGGGTGGTCGGGGTCGGGTATCAGCTCGGCCGTTCCGCCGTCGACGGGAACGACCACGGGGTCGGGTCCCCCGGTGCGCCGCCGCTTGCTCTTCGCCATGGGCCCATTATCGGCGGCACCGGGGACTGTGTGCCGGGTGGGGCGGATGTGACCGGCACCGGGAGCCGGGGTGGCGGCTCCCGGTGCCGGGGTCGTGGTGGGCCGCGCCTCTGTGCCGCTAGCGGCGGCTGTCGGCGGCCTCGATCAGCCGGGCCGCCTCGCCGAGGGCCCTCCGCAGCGCCACCGGGTCGGTGACCCGGCGGCCGGCGCCGTCACCGGGCGGCAGCAGCCAGCCGTAGCCGTGCGCCGGCGGCGCGGCCGGGAGCCGGGTGGCCCGGCCCCAGGTCCGCGTACAGGCGCTGCCCGGCAGATCCCAGCCGGCGGCGGTGCCGGGCGGCACCAGGAAACCGAGGGTGGCGCCGCTGCCGTCGTGGAGCACCGGGCCGACGGCGGGAGCGGCGGTACGGCGGAGGATGTCGACGGCTTCGAGGCCCTGGCGGGTGGGGACGGTGACCAGGTCGCAGCGGACGGGTACGCAGTCGGCCGGCGGAGTGCTGCCGTCCGGGGTGGGCAGGTGCCGGGCGGTGGTGGGCTGGGTGGTCCACCGCGCGGCGCGGGCCGGCCCCGGGGGGCACACGGCGGCGGGAGCGGGTGCGGTGGTCATGGCTGGTGCGGCGGTCACGACTGGTGCGGTGGTCAGGGCGGTCACGGCGGGTGCGGCGGTCACGACTGGTGCGGTGGGCGTCCGGACGCCGCCGACGCTGGTCTCCATGCCGACCTCCATCACGGGAATCCTCATCTCACTCGACTGGGGACACGGACCGGGCCCCCTCGGGGTTCAACGGGCCGGGCGCGTCAAGGGCTACGGCGCCACGCCGCCCGAACGGTGGCACTTCATGGCGGATCGAAGCCGCGGCGCCCCCTCCACGGCCAGACTCCCGGTACGGCCCCGAGTCCGTCGGGGGAATGGGCCGCACCACCCGTCCCCAACGTCACAGAGCCAGAGAGAGGGCCCGGCCATGACGTCGTCGTCCCAGTCACCGGCAGCACGCCCGGCGGGCGTCCCCGACCCGCTCCCCGACCCGCCCCCCGGCGCACCCGACCGGCGGCCCGTGCCCAACACCGCCTTCCGGCGGCTGCGGGGCAAGCTCTCCCCCGGGGAGTTCGCGATCGCGGTGCGCCGGGCCGCCCGGGAGATCGGCGAGCACGTCTCCTGCGACGCCCGCTACATCGGACGCGTCGAGTCCGGTGAGATCCGCTGCCCTAACTACGCCTACGAGCGGGTATTCAGTCATATGTACCCGGAGCTGACGCCGGCGGACCTGGGGTTCACGGCACGCGAGACGGTACGCGGCGGCGGGCGCCGCCGGACCGGGCCCGACCCGGCCGCCCGGGGCGCGGCCGGCGGCTCCACCGGACCGGGCGGCGAGGAGAGCGAAGTGTTGCGTCGCGAGTTCATGACGGGTGCCCCCGCGACGGTCGCCGGCATGGCGGGGGCGTCACTCGGGCTGGGCTACGGCCTCGGCCACGCCCTGCGCGGCTCCGGCGGCCCACGGCGGGCCAGCGAGCCGGAAGTGGCGGCCGTCGAGGACGCCGTACGCCGGATCCGCCTGCTCGACGACCGGCACGGCGCCGACGGACTCCACCGGCGGGCCGCGCAACCCCTGCGGGCGGCCTACGCACTCCTCGACACGGGCCTGTCCGGCCCCCGCAAGGGGCGCGGCGCCGCGCTCGCCCGACTCCACACGGGTACGGGCGAACTCGCCCTCTCCGTCGGCTGGCTCGCCCACGACTCGGCCCGCCCCGACGAAGCCCGCTCCCACTACGCCGAAGCGCTGGCGATCGCCCGGGCCGCGGGCGACCGGGCCCTCGAAGCACACGCCTTCTCCAACACCTCCTTCCTCGCCCGGGACCTCGGCCGCCACCGGGAAGCCGTCCGGGCCGCCCAGGCCGGCACCCGGGCCGCCCGCGGCCTCGGCTCCCCCCAGCTCCTGTCCCTCCTCGCCCTGCGGGAAGCCGCCGGCTGGGCGGGCCTCGGCGACCGGCCCGCCTGCGAACGGGCCCTGCACCGGGCACACCGGCACTTCGAACGCGACGCCACGGCACCCGCGCCCGCCTGGATGTCCTTCTTCGGCCGCCCCGAACTGGAATCCCTCCAGTCACAGTGCCGCGCCGCCCTGGGCGCATGGCGGCCCGCGGCGGCCCACGCGGCAGCCGCGGCCGACCTCCAGGACCCGCGCTTCACCCGCAACCTCGCGCTCTACCGCGCCGACCAGGCACTCGCGCTGGCGCGCGCGTCCGCGCCCGACGAGGCGGCGGTGGCGGCGCACCGGGCGCTGGACCTGTTGGACGGGGGTGTGCGGTCCGCGCGGGTACGCTGCGCGCTGGACGTGACGGGTGCGCTGCTGCGGGGGCACCTCGCGGTGCCGGGAGTCCCGTCCCTCCTCGCCCGGACTCACGCCTAGGTTCTGTCCGGTGGATCATGTGACTCGTCGGCTGTCTGCTCGTTGTGCCCGGTATGGGGCGGGGTGATCTGACGAACGCGGAGTGGGTGCGGCTGGAGCCGCACCTGCCGGCATCGGGACAGCGCGGTGGGCGGTGGAACGATCACCGCAGGGTGGTCAACGGCATCCTGTTCAGGGTCCGGACGGGCATACCGTGGCGGGACCTTCCTGAGCGTTTCGGCAGCTGGAAGACCGTTTACGAGCGGCATCGGCGCTGGTCGGCGGACGGCACCTGGGACCGGGTCCTGCGTGCCGTCCAGGCCGACGCCGACCTCGCGGGCCGGATCGACTGGAGCATGGTCGGCGTCGACTCGACATCCTGCCGTGCTCATCAGCACGCGGCCGGAGCCCGGAAGAAGAAGCCGCGCATCCCGAAAAAAGGACCACGCCCCGGCACCACCGCCCCGACGAAGGACTCGGACGGTCCCGGGGTGGCCTGACCTGCAAGATCCATCTAGCCGGCGAAGGCGGATGCCGGCCTATGGCCTTCCTCGTCACACCCGGGCAGTGGGGCGACGCGCCCCAGATGATCCGGGTCCTCGAACGGATCCGTGTCCCCCGCCCGCAGGGCGGCCACCCCCGCACCCGCCCGGACCACCTCGGCGGCGACAAGGCCTACAGCTCACGCCGCAACCGCAGCTACCTGCGAAGACGCCGGATCAAGCACACCATCCCGGAGCCGAAGGACCAGCGGGCCAACCGCAAACGGCGTGGCAGCAGGGGCGGCAGGCCCACAGGCTTCGACCCCGGCCTCTACAAACGCCGCAACGAGGTCGAGCGGACGATCAACCGGCTCAAGAACTCCCGGGCCGTCGCCACCCGCTACGACAAAAGGGCCTACGTCTTCCACGGCACCGTCACCGCCGCAGCAATCCGCCTATGGCTCCGACCATGATCCGCCGGACAGAACCTAGTCCCCTGCCCCGCCGGGGTGCCCTTGCGCTGCGCAACCCGCGCCGATAGGGGGACGTGGCGCTCGTCCGAGCCCGCCCTGCCCGGGCCGCGTCGGTACGAGTGGGGTGCGATCGTCCTCGGGCCCGCGCTGTCCGACCCGTGTCGGTACGTGTGCGTGGCGCTCGTCCGGGGTCCCGGTGGCCCAACCCGCGTCGGTACGGGGTCCCGCACCCTTCTTCCCCCCGCCCGGGGGTACCGGCCGCCCCCTTCTTGCCCGTGGGTGGGGGTGCAGGGTCGCCCCCGCAGGGGATCGGCGGAGGCCGACCCGCACTGAACCTGGTGAGTACGCTCGCCGACCCCGAGGAGGTGAGCCCGGAGGCCCCGCCAACCCGCACCACCACCCGGGCCGGGTCGACCCGCACAAACCCGCCCCGTCAACGTTGACCCGCACAAACCCGCCTCGCCGACGATCACCCGGCAAAAACCAGCCCCGCCGGCGATTGAGGCGCAGGGGTTCGGGGACTGGTCCCCGACGACGGACCCGCAGGTTCGCCTGTGCGGCGGGGCAGGGTCCTGGTCCGTCCTCAAACGCCGGACCGGCTGGATTCGCTCGGGTGGTCGTCGGGGGCCAGCCCCCGAAACCCCCGCGCCTCAAACGCCGGCGAGGCTGAATTTTGCCCAGGTCGCCGCAGGGGCGGACAGGTTCTCGGGCACATGGCATGTGCGGCCCCGTGTCGAGGGCCAGCCCCCGAGCCCCCGCGCCTCAATCGCCGGCGAGGCTGAGTTTTGCTCGGGTGATCGTCGGCGAGGCGGGTTGTGTGCGGGTCGACGGTGGCGGGGCGGTTTTGTGCGGGTCGGCCCGGGACCGGGTAGTGGTGCGGGTTGGCGGGGCCTCCGGGCTCACCTCCTCGGGGTCGGCGAGCGCGAAGCGGCTGTCCCACTGACCCGGTAGGTCCGCCGATCCCCTGCGGGGGCGACCCTGCACCCCCGCCCACGAAGTCAGCGGAGGCGGCCGGTACCCCCGGCGGGGGGAAGGAGGGTGCGGGACCCCGTACCGACACGGGCAAGGCAGCCGGGACCCCGGACGCGAGGCCGAGGCACCCGTACCGACACGGGCCGGGCAGCCGGGGCCCCGGACGAGCGCCACGCCCCGTACCGACACGGGCCCCCCAGCGCGAGGCCGCACCCGTACAGGTGCGGAGGCTAGGGGCGGCAGACGACCCGGTGAGACGACCAGCGGTCCCACGTCGACATCATCGCCTCCCAGCCGTCGGGGAACTTGACCGTGACGCCCAGCTGCACCGGCTCCGTCGACGGATGGTCGTCCAGCAGGTCCGCGACCCCCGCCCGGCACACCACCACGCACGCGTTGCGGTGGCGGGACGTCAGCACGCACAGCCGCCCGGTCTCCAGGTGGAAGGCCGTGGCGTCGGGGCGGCCGGAGAGGGGGTGGAGGATGACGGTGACGTCGAACTCGCGGCCCTGGAGGCGGTTCGCGGTGTCCACGGTGACGCCGGTGACGCCCAGGTCGGTGAGGGCCGCGCGGACCGCCGCGGCCTGGTCGCGGTGGGCGGTGCCGACGGCGACGCGGTCGGCGGTGACGGGGGTCGGAGGGGTGTCGGCGGTGCTGGTCGCGGCGGCGCCCCGGTCGAGGACGCGGCGGACGACCGTGGCGACGGCGCGGACCGCTTCGGGGTCGGTGCGGGGGGTGTGCCGGGCGGGCAGTTCGAGGAGGCCCCAGCCGGATGCGGCGGCTTCGTCGAGGACCCGGTCGTGCGGGGATCCGTCGGAGGCGGTCCCGAAGGTCAGCTTGCGGTCCTCGGGGCCCGTGCCGCTGCGGAAGGGGGTGTACGGGTAGAACGCGCGCGACACGAGCCCGGCCGCTGACGACGGGAGCCGCCAGGACACGGGCAGCCGCAGCTGCGGCAGTTCGGGGTTGTGGGCCAGGAGGGTGGAGACCGCGCTGGCGGAGGGGTCGTAGGAGAGCCCGGCCCACTGTTCCGCGCCGACGATGGAGAAGGGGTCGAGCTGTCCCGGGTCGCCGACGAACAGGGCCCGTTCGAAGAGGCCGGCGACGGCGAGCAGCGCGTCGGAGCGCATCTGGTAGGCCTCGTCGACGATCGCGTGCCGCCAGGGCTCCACGCCCCGTACGTGGGCCCATTTCGCGGCGGTGGAGACGACGACGTCGAGGGCGGCGAGGTCGGTGGCCTTGGCGGAGGTCCGCACGTTGGGGAGGGTGTCGAGGGCCTTGTCGTAGGCGTCGGGGTCGCTGCTGTGGAGCCGTCCCACGGGCAGGCCGGGTTCCTTCGCGGCGAGCCGGAGGACGAGGTCGTCCACCTGCGCGTTGGTCTGCGCGATGATCATCAGCCGGCGGCCGGCGGCGGCGAGTTCGCGGGCCGCGCGGACGACGAGTGTGGACTTGCCCGCGCCGGGCGGGGAGTCCACGACCACGCCCCGGTGCTCCCCGTGCAGGGTGGCGTCGAGGATGTCCGCGGTGGCGGCGGCCGCCGCGGCGGCGGGGTCGAACGCGGTCGTGGTCACAGCAGGTCCTCCGGGGTCACCGGGTCGGGGTTCTCGGCCGTCGTGCCGGGCGGGCCGCCGTGGGTCCACGGGGTCTCCTCCGGTTCCGGCAGCTTGGGCCCGCCCCGTACGTCGTGCTCGAACAGGGTCCAGTCGATCCGGTCGCCCTTCTCGGGGACGGTGCCGGCCGCCGGGTCCCTGGCGCGGCCCATCCGGTCCAGGAGGCGGACGAGGAGGACTCCGTCGGGCTCCTGCCGGACGAGTTCCGCCGTCTGCGGCCGGCCCTCCAGGGAGCGGTACAGCTTCTGTCCTTCGGTGAGCCGGGGGCCGTCGTCGGTGCGCAGGGTGACGAGCGGGCGGGGGGAGGGGCGTTTGGACTCGGTCCAGGCCATCACCACTTCGGTGACCTCCGCGACGAACGCCTCCCCGGCGAGCCTGCGCTCCGCGAGCACCAGCGGATCGTCCAGGGCCTCCTGGGCGGCGAGCTGGGCCTGCGCGCTCTCGCGGGCGGCCAGTTTGCGGGCGGCCGTGACGGCGTCGTCCTGGCGGGGCTGGGGCGGCTCACCGGCCCGTACCCGGTCCCGGTGGGCGGTGAACGACCAGCGGTCGCGGGTCCAGCGGTCGGTGACCCGGGATCCCTCGGGCAGTTCCCGCAGCAGGTCGAGGGCGTGCCAGACGGCGTGCCAGGTGGGTGCCAGCTGGGAGTGGAGCGCGGCCCGGATCTCCCGCTCGGCTGCGGTGAGGCGGCCGTGCCAGGCGTCCGCGGCGGCGCCGTCCTCAGCGGCCGCCAGTTCCTGGCGGGCCCGGTCGTAGGCGGCGACCGCGGGGGCGAGGACCTTGTTGTCGAAGGCGGGGTCGGTCGCGGGCCCGGCGGGCGGGCAGAGCAGCTGTCCGCGGGCGTCGCGGCCGGTCTCGGCGCGCAGGGCGGCCTCGGCGCCGTCGTGGCCGCCGGGCGGGTCGATCCAGGCGAGGAGGGCGCCCAGGTGCTGGTCCTCGACGGAGGACTGGCCGGTGGCCCAGTGCCGGCCGAGCAGGTCGGTCGCGGCGAGCAGCAGCGAGGAGCCGGGGACCCGGGCCCGCTCGCCGTAGTGGGTGAGCCAGCGGCCGAGGAGCGGTACGTGGGGCGGGGCCGGGTAGGGCGTGTCCGGGTCCTGTTCGGTGGTGCGCCGAAAGCGCATGGAGCGCCCGAGGAGGCGGACGAAGTCGATCGCGGCCCGGCCGGGGACGATCAGCTGGGGGGCGTCGGCGCACAGCTCGGCCTCGGCGCGGACGCGTTTGCCGGTGGTGGGGTCGGTCTCCGTCCGTTCGACCTGCTCGGTGTCGTCCGCGTAGGCCTCCAGGTGCGGGAGGATCGCGTCGGCGAGTTCGGCGAGGAAGGTGAAGCGCAGGTCGCGGTCGCGGGGCTGGGCGACGGTGAGCAGGGTGGGCCGTTCGCGGTCGGTGCCGACGAGGGCGCCGAGGGGGGCGCCCGCCTCGCCGGCGGTGGTCAGGGGGACCAGGACCAGCGGCCGGTCGCCGAGATGGCGGTGGCGGACGGTCGTCAGGGGCCGGGCGCGGCCGGACTCGACGGCCTCCAGCCGGGCCAGTGTGGACATCAGCGACATGCGCCGGGCTCCTCGTCCGCGTCGTCGTGGGCTGTCCGGTCGTCGCCCGTGGCCTGTACGTCTTCCCCGGGCGGGGCGGCGGTCTCCCCGGGGCGGCGGGCGGCGGGGACGGCGTGGCCGAGGGCCTCGGCACGCAGGGCGGCGGCCCGGCGCAGGGCCGCGACGGCGGGGTCGGCCACGTCCCCGAGGGTGCCGCGGGCGGCGGCCAGGACGTCGTCCACGGTGGTGAGGGTGCCCAGTTCGCCCCGGGTGGCGCGGCCGAGGGCGGTGACCGCTCCCCGGGCCCTGGCCCGGTCGCGGCAGTGGAAGGCCAGCTCGCAGGCGGCGAGGCAGTCGGGCGCGTACGCGGCGGCGACGGACTCGACGGCGGCGGTCAGCTCGTCGGCGGGCCGTTCGGGGTCGAAGGTGCACCCTTCGGGCAGGGTGGCGGCGATGTCCTCGATGCGGGTCAGCCGGCGCAGCTGCCGGTCGGTGACGGCGCATTGTTTGCGGACGTCGACCAGGGAGCCGGTGGGCAGGTTGGAGAAGTCTTTGGGGCAGACGAGCAGCGCGCTGCGGCGGACCTCGGCGCCGGGGATGTGGGCGGCGACCCGCTCCAGTGCCAGGACGTACACGGCGGCCTGGCGGGCGGCGGCCCCCACCTTCGCGGCGTCGGCGGAGCCGTCGATCATCGGGAAGGACTTGATCTCGACCACGGTCCACCGGCCGTCGGGGTGGACGACGACCGCGTCGGGCTCCAGGCAGACGGGGGAGCCGGCGACCTCCAGCAGCAGCATGGGGTGGTCCAGCAGGGTCCAGCCGCCGTCGGCGGTGGCCTCGCGCAGTGCGAGGGAGGTGCGGGCGGCCCGCCCTTCGGGGCCTGCCGCCGTCAGTTCCGGCAGCCGGAACCGGCCGCCTTCCACGCCCATGAGCCGCATCAGCTCGGCGCCGCCGTCGGACTTGACGCGGGCTTCGAAGGCGTTGCCCCGCATGAAGGCGAACTGAGACTGGCCGTACCCGGCGGGCGAGCCGAGCGCGGCGGCCAGCGCCGCCTTGTCCACCCCGGCGCCGTCCAGCAGCGCCCGCCGGGAGCAGCCGGGGTTGGCCGCGAGGGCGGCCAGGGACCGGGCGTCCAGCGGGCGCGGGCGGGCGGCGGGGCCGCGCAGTTCAGCGAGCCGCTGCCGGAGTGGTGTCGTCGGCGCCTGCGGGGGTGGTCCGCTGTCCAGGGATTCGCTCACCCGTCGCAGTCTGGCATCCGGCACCGACAATCGGGGACTCCCCGGTGGCCGCAGCGGTCCGCTCGGGTACGGCGCGGCCGGCGGAGGGGGTGGTGCGGGTGGCCGTGGCGGCGAGGTCGAAGCGGGCCCGGATCCGGTCGGCCAGCCGCATCGCGGGCCGTGCCAGCAGGGCGCCGATGCCCATCACGGCGGCTCCGGCGACGGCGTCGAGGAAGTAGTGGTTGGCGGTGCCCATGACGACGATCACGGTGACGAGCGGGTAGGCGACGGCGAGGGTGCGCATGACCGGTCCGCGGCCGACCCGCCACATGATCACGCCGCACCAGATCGCCCAGCCGACGTGGAGGCTCGGCATGGCCGCGTACTGGTTGGTGAAGCCCCCCATGCCGCGCGGGGCGCTCGCCTCGGCGCCCCACCAGCCGTAGGAGCTGTACTGCGCCATGGTGTCCACGAAGCCGTGGGACTCGTGCAGCAGCCGGGGCGGGCAGGTGGGGGTGAGGGTGAAGCCCACCAGGCCCAGCAGGGTGGAGACCATCAGCCAGGTGCGGGCGGCCCGGTAGCGGACGGCGTGGCTGCGGAAGAGCCAGATCAGCACGGCCGGGGTGACGAGGTAGTGCAGGGACGCGTAGAGGAAGTCGGCGGGTATGCCGATCGCCGGCGTCTCGGTGAAGATCTTGTTGAGCGGGGTTTCGAAGTCCAGGTTCAGGGCCCGTTCGGCCCTGAGTATCGCGAGCCCGTGGTCGACGGCGGTGTTCACGTCACCGCGCGCGAGGAGCCGTCCGGCCGAGTAGGCGACGTAGACGACGGCTATGAGGATCAGTTCGGTCCACCAGCGGGGCCGCTGACCGCGTGCGAGGTACGGCATCCGAGCGTTTCTCCCCCTGGGTTTCTTCCGGTGGCCCGGTGTTCCTTCGGTCGGTGGCCACTGCCCAACCGTACGGGGCGAAGCGGTCCGACCCGTACCTGGGTCCCGACTCAGGAGGGGACGCAGGGAGCGCCCCGGAGGTTGCCAGTGACCTTCCTGAGCGATGATGAACGGTCATCACCTGCACTTATCACTACGGAGGCCGTGATATGGCACCGCGGATCCTGCTCGTCCGGCATGGCCAGACCGAATGGTCGCTGCTGGGCCGGCACACCGGGCGGACGGACATCCCGCTCCTGGAGGAGGGCCGGCGCGGCGCCGGGCTGCTGGGCGAACGGCTGCGGCGGGCGCCGTTCTCGGGGCTGCCGGACGTCGAGGTGCGCACCAGCCCGCTGGCGCGGGCGGCCGAGACCTGCGCGCTGGCCGGGTTCGGCGAGCGGGCCAAGGCGTGGGACGCGCTGATGGAGTGGGACTACGGGGCGTACGAGGGGCTGACCCCGGCCGAGATCAGGGAGCGGGCGGGCCCGGACTGGGTGATCTGGCGGGACGGGGTGCGCGACGGGGAGGCGCTGGCCGAGGTGGGCGCGCGGGCGGACGAGGTGATCGCCTGGGCGAAGGAGGCCGACCGGGATGTGCTGGTCTTCGCGCACGGGCACATCCTGCGGGTGCTGGCGGCGCGCTGGCTCTCCCTGGACCCGTCGTTCGCGGCCCGGCTGAAGCTGGACCCGGCGTCGCTGTCGGTGCTGGGCTGGGGGTACGGGGAGCCGGCCATGGACCACTGGAACGACATCGCCCATCTGACGGGCTGAGCCCGCGCCGACGGGCCGAGCCCCGGTCCGACGGGCCGAGCCCCGGCCGCGCGGGCCGTCGCGGGCCCGTGAGCCGGGGCCCGTGAGCCGGGGCGCACGGCGGTCATGGGAAGGGGGCGCGGGCCCACGGGCCGCGCCCCCTTGCGGCTGCCTGGAGAATGGAGGGCGGTCCGGAAGAGCCCGTGGACCCGTGCGAGGAGGAAGCAGCACATGGCGGAACCCCAGCAGCCCGCGCCCAGGATGCGGCCCGCGCCCCTGCTCTTCGAGCCGTCGGAGGCCGCCTCCGACCCGGAGCACTTCTTCGACCTGGAGTCGATGGACGACCCCCGGGAGCTGCTCTCCCGGGCGACGGAGCTGACCCTCGCCTTCCGGGCCGCCGCCGACCGCGCCACCGAGTTCCAGGCGCTCGCGGCGGCCCAGCTGGCGGATCCCCGGCGGTTCGACCGGCTGACCGCCCGGGACATCGCCGACCGGGCGGGGTGGACCGAGGACTACGCCCGGAAGATGATCGAATTCGGGCGGGTGCTGATCCGGGACGGCGGGGTCTCGCCGTAGGACGGCCGGGTGCCGCGGTGAACGGCACCCGGGTGGCCGGATGCACGTCCATGGCCCTGCGCGCTCCCGCGGCGCTCCCGGCGCGCTCCCGGCGCATTCCGGTTGGAGGCGTTCCGGTCGGCCAGGGGCATATGCGAGGCGGCACCATACCCGCTCCCCCGTCCCCCTGTCCCCGCTTTCGCCAACACTGGGCTATCACGCGATCACTCCGGGTACATCTGGACCCATGAGCGCACCCAGATCCACGAGCACCCGGCCCCCCGCCGCCGACGGCCCCCGGGGGACGGCCGGCGGGCGGGGACCCGGCGATCCGGGCCGGGAATCGGGCCGGGACCCGGGCCGGGGCTCGGGCCGTGCCGTGCGGACCGCCGCCCCCCAGGCCGCCGCCACCCGCGCCACCGCCACCCGCGCCACCGCCGCCGGCGTGCAGTGGCTGGCCTCGGCAGGAACGTCTCCGCGCGCCCTGCTCGCGCTCTGGGAGGCCGAGCCCACCGCCCCCGCCGTCCTCCCCTGCGGCTCCGCGTTCGACGTGGTCAGCGTGGTCGCGGTCTTCGGCCGGCAGATGCTGGACCGGCTCAGGGGCGAGGGCCCCGGCTCCGGCCCTGTCGCCGCCCACCGCGGCCGCGCCCTGATCTTCGCCGCCCCGGGGACGGCGGCCCGGCTGCCCGCGCTGCTGGAGTGGGAGGAGTGGGGGGACTCGGTGCCTCCGCTGCTCTGTCACGGCACCGGCGACGCGATCACCGTGCCGCCCGTGGCCCCGGGGGACGGGCGCGCGCCGGGCTCCCGCTGGCTGGTGGCGCCCGACAGCCGCCACCCGTGGCTCCCGGGCCCCGAGGTGCTCCTGTGGGCCTGTGTCCGGGCGGCCCGTACCGCCGCCGCCCCGGACGTGCGGGGATCGATTTTTCTCCCCGGCGACCAGGGTGCTAATCTCTACGACGTCAGCAGGCGCCGTTAGCTCAGTTGGTTAGAGCAGCTGACTCTTAATCAGCGGGTCCGGGGTTCGAGTCCCTGACGGCGCACGCACAGAAAAGGCCCTCTCGCTCAGGCGAGGGGGTCTTTTCGCTGCTCACAGCCGCTGCGAGGGCCGGGGTCAGGGGCCGGCGTGGTCGATCTCGACGGTGAAGGACCCGGACGGGGTGCGGTCGGCGACCGACACCCGGACGCGCTCCCCGGGCAGCGTGTACGTCTCCCCCACCCCCAGCGGCGCGTCGGCCAGCTCCGGATAGACCGAACGGTCCCAGCACGCCTCGCTCCCCGGGTGGGTGTCCACGACCTCGATGGGGCCGCCGCCGGACGCGGTGTCCGACCGTACGCGGTAGAGCAGCACGCCCTCCGTGCAGAGCCCGTCGTCGTTGCCGACCGCGCCCCGGGCCTCGATGGCGATCGCGGTGCCCGGACCGGTGCGGACGACAGCCAGCCGGGTCCCGAGGCCCCCGCCGGGCGCGGGCGCGGCGATCGGCTCCAGGGTGATCAGCTCGGGCCCGGTCACACAGCGCACGGCCCGCGCGTCCAGCCAGCCGAGCTTCCACTTGTGCCAGCCGAAGAGGTCGGGGGCCATGCCGAACTGGCTGCCCATGACATCCCAGTCGCCGACGTGGGTGTCCCAGTCGCCCCGGCCGTCGACGGGCCGGTGATAGAGGTCCGGCAGGTCGAAGACGTGCCCGGTCTCGTGGGCCAGGACGTTGCGGTCCGGCGGATGGCGTTCGAAGACGGTCACGACCCGCCGGATCCCGGTGTCGTCGACGCGCAGCGGATGGTCGAAGTTGACGACCTTGGTGGCGTCGGAGTCCACGCCGGGGGCGTCCGGGTCGGCGACCAGATAGACGATGTCGTAACGGGAGAAGTCGACCTCGCGGTCGGCGGCGGCGAAGGCGTCCCGCAGATAGGCGGACCGGTTCTCGGCGTCCCAGTCGCGGCTTATCCCGTACGCGGTGGAGTCCTTCGGCATGGGCACCCAGCGGCGCAGGGGGTGCGGGCGCAGCGAGAACCGCCCGTACGAGGAGCGGTCGAAGAAACCGCTGGTGGCGGGGAAGTGGTCGGCGGCCAGCAGCTCGGGTGAGTGGCGGGGCTCGGAGTCCGGGAAGGAGAGGAAGACCATGACCGCGTCGAGGTCGCGGACGGGCTTGGGGTAGGCGGCGTTCCAGCTGTCCAGGCCGAGGGAGTGGTGGGCGGGGGTACGGGGCAGGGCGCAGGCGGATTCGGCGGCGTGGGCGGCGGGGCCCGCGACGAGGGAGGTGGCGACGACCGCCATGAGGGAGGTGAAGGCCGCGGCGGCGCTGCGGAGCCGGCCGCGTTCCGATGCCGGCGCCTCCTCGCCGTCGTCCCAGGAGCCACCGCCACCGTCGAAGCCGTCACCGCCACCGCCACCACCGCCGCCGTCGTCGTCGCCGCCGCCGTCCCAGGAGCCACCGTCGCCGAAGCCGGCGCCACCACCACCGTCGCCGTCGCTCCCGCCGTCGCTCCTGCTCCACGGCCCGCCGTCATGCGGAGTCCCGCCGTCCACCCCCTCGGGTGGACCCGAGGGTGACTGCTGACCCGCCACGTGGACCTCCGACCGAGGATGGGACGACATCGCAACCACTTTGTCGAGGTTTGGTGATATACGCCCTGTTCCGGTGCCCCAGTCGGGTGACCGATCCGGTGCCGTCCCCCGTTGTGCCGACACTCCGACGGGTCACGGAATGTCACATCCGTTCATCCTGGAAACGACCTCGGCAAAGACCCGTGCAGAAACGATCGGGCGGGGTCCCCGGACGGGCCGCACCCAAGTGGCGCAGCTGGAACGCCCCTGGGTCAGCCCCTATGATCGGCACACTTTCCCGACCTCTTTGCCCAAGTCCCCGACCCTTCGCGACCACATCTGTACGCCCCTGTACAAGCTGTACGCCCCTGTACGAGACCACTGCACTGCGGGAGTGAGCGGTGAGAGCAACCACCGATGGAGCAGGGCCCACGGACGCCGAGGCCCCCGGCGGGAGCCGGCGGCGGATAGCGGAGCGTGACGACCGCACCCCCGTGGAGCCGCGCGACTACCGGACCGCGTTCGCGTCGGCGCCCGCCGCTCTGGCCCTCCTCGACCGCGAGGGGCTCGTCGTCCTCGCCAATACGGCCTTCGCGGCGCTGATCGGCGGGGAACCGGAGGCCCTGCGCGCCCGCCCCGCCGCCGATCTCCTCGATCTGTCCTGCGACCGCCGCGCCTGGCACGCGTACCACGAGGTGCTGCACGGGCGGCGGTCCCGGTTCCGCTGCACCCGGCGGCTCAAGCACACCGACGGCAGCGTCCTGTGGGCGGAGGTGACCGTGGCCCCGCTGGCGGGGCGCCCCGGGGTGGTGCTCTCCGTCACCGACGTCGGGGAGCGGCGCGAGCTGCGGGCGCGGCTGCGCCATCTCCAGATGCACGACGCGGTGACCCTGCTGCCGAACCGGGCGCTGTTCTTTGAACGGCTGACGGCGGCGCTGGAGTCGTCGGCGTACGACCACGGGTCCACCGGCCGGATCGGGCTCTGCTATCTCGACCTGGACGGGTTCAAGGCCATCAACGACACCCTCGGCCACCGGGTCGGGGACCGGCTGCTGGCCGCCGTCGCCGGGCGGCTGACCGAGTGCACGGGCCCCGACGGGCATCTGGTGGCGCGGCTCGGCGGCGACGAGTTCGCCGTACTGGTGGAGGAGTCCACCGGGACCGAGCAGGTCACCTCGGTCGCGGCGACCGTGCTGGCGGCGCTCCAGCGGCCGTTCGACCTGGACGGGCAGCGATTGTCGGTGTCGGCGTCGATCGGGGTGGTGGAGCGGGCCGTCGCGGGCACGAGTGCCACGGGTCTGATGCAGGCCGCCGACACCACGCTCTACTGGGCCAAGGAGGACGGCAAGGCGCGCTGGACCCTCTTCGACCCGGAGCGCAACGCCCACCGGGTGACCCGGCAGGCGCTCGCCTCGACGCTGCGTCCGGCGGTGGAGCGCGGGGAGTTCGCGCTGGAGTACCAGCCGCTGGTGGGGCTCGCCGACGGGGTCACGCGGGGGGTCGAGGCGCTGGTGCGGTGGAACCACCCGGAGTTCGGCACCCTGACGCCGAATCGGTTCGTCGGCATCGCGGAGGAGGACGGTTCCATCGTCCAGCTGGGTCGCTGGGTGCTGCGGACGGCCTGCCGCCAGGCCCGGCAGTGGCAGCGGGACCACCCGGGTGCGCCGCCGCTGTTCGTGAGCGTCAATGTCGCCGTCCGGCAGGTCTGGGACTCGGACCTGGTGGCGGACGTGGCGGAGATCCTGGCCGAGACGGGGCTCGCGCCCCGGCTGCTGCAACTGGAGCTGACCGAGTCGGCGGTCATGGGGTCGGCGGGCCGGCCGCTCCAGGCGCTCCAGGCGCTCAGCGACATGGGGGTGCAGATCGCCATCGACGACTTCGGGACCGGCTATTCGAACCTGGCGTATCTGAGCAGGCTGCCGGTGTCGGTGCTGAAGCTGGACGGGTCGTTCGTGCGGGGCTTCCAGGACGAGGCGCACCCCAATCCGGCGGACGAGACGATCGTGGAGGCGATGGTGCAGCTGGCGCACCGGCTGGGGCTCACGGTGACGGCGGAGTGCGTGGAGACCTCGGGGCAGGCGGCCCGGCTGCGGCGGATCGGCTGCGACACCGGCCAGGGCTGGCTGTACTCGCGGGCGGTGCCGCCCGACCGGATCGGGGAGCTGATCAGCGCGCCGCTGTCGGCCTGAGGCACCACCGGATCCCGGGAATGGATACCGCCCCCGGGCGGAAGGGGTGGCTTCCGGCCGGGGGCGGCGGTGTGGGGGGTTTCACCGGCTCCCCGCCGGCCGTGTGGGGCCGGGCGGCGGGGGGCCGGTGCGCTGGGGTGGGGGGTTCAGGGGCGCCCGGCCGGGCCGGGCGCCTTCACGGGTTCCAGCGAACCCGGTGGATCAGGGGGTCAGCAGGCGCCCTGGTCGCGCCAGACACCCCACTGGCCCGTGGTGCCGGGCTCTTCGCCCTGCGTCCACCAGCCGGCCTTCCAGACACGGCCCTTGTGGGAGACGAGCGCGTTGGTGTTGTACGTGCCACCCGCCGTCCACGCCGCCGCGGTGCAGCCGGGGCCCGGGTTGGACGGCGACGGCGTCGGGTTGGGGTTGCTCGGCGTCGGGGTCGGGGTCGGCGTCGGCTGCGGGTTCGGGTCCACCGGGGAGGGGCCGACCGCCGCGACGATGTCGTTGAGCAGCGTGGTCTGCTCGTCCAGGCCGATCAGCGAGTACAGCATCGCGCCGCCGAGACCGCGCTGGTGGGCGTAGTCGGCACGGGCCTTGATCGACCGCTTGTCGAGGCCGGTGAAGAACTCGCCGTCCTTGTAGAAGTACGAGGCCTTGGCCTGGTCGTCCCAGAAGGTGGTCGCCGGGTTGTCGACGATGCCGCCGAGTTCCTTGTAGTTGGCGATGCCGGCCGCCTGGCTCAGCGGGCGCGGGGCGCTGCCGCCGTTCGCGGACTGACCCAGTCCGTTGGTGGTACCGGCCGGGACGTTCTTCCAGCCCCGGTAGTACATCTCGTAGCCGAGGGTGAGCTTCTTGGCCGGGAAGCCGCCCGCGATGCCGTAGGCGGGGCTGCCGTCGATCCACGCCTTGACGGCGTTGTCGATGGAGTACTTCTCGGTGCCCGGCGCGATCGGGTCGGTCGGGTCGGAGGCCGGGGAGTACAGCGGCGACTGGTGGTACGTCGGGCCCGCGGTCCGCCAGGATCCGTGCATGTCGTACGTCATGACGTTCGCGTAGTCGAGGTACGCGCCGACCTTGTCCGTCTCGATGTGCTTGATCTTGTCCTGGCCGGCCGGCATGGCGGCGGTCAGCAGGTACTTCTTGCCGCCGTTGGCCGCGCCGTACGCGTCGAGCTGCTTGCGGAACTCGGCGAGCAGCAGGGTGAAGTTGGCCTTGTCCTCGGGGCCGACGTGGTTGCCGAGGTGACCGCCGTTGGAGCCGGGGTACTCCCAGTCGATGTCGATGCCGTCGAAGATCCCGGCCGCGGAGCCGACACCGCCGTAGCCGTCGGCGACGGGCAGGTCACCCTTGAGGTACTGGTTGATACAGGAGGTGACGAGCTTCTTGCGGCTCGCGTCGGTCTTGGCGGCGTCGTGGAAGTACTTGGAGAACGTCCAGCCGCCCAGCGAGATGTTGATCTTCAGCTTGGGGTACTTGACCTTGAGCTTCTTGAACTGGTTGAAGACGCCCGCGATCGGCTGGTCCCAGCGGTCCGCGACGCCGTCGACGCTGGTCGCGGCGTTGAACGTGCGCTGGTAGTCGGCGTACGAGTCGCCCGCGCCGTCACCGGCGTTGGGGTTGTTGTCGTCACCCGCCGCCTTGTTCGCCTGGAAGCAGGTCAGATCGGTCGGGTGGATGTTCCCGAACGAGTAGTTGAGGATGTCCAGCTTCCCCGCGATGCCCCGGGTGTCCAGGTGCTTGGGGTAGAAGGCATTGCCGTACACGGACCACTGGTCGTAGTACGCGATCTTGACTCCGCCGGTGGTGGGGGCAGCGGCGGCGGTGTTCTGGGGGGACGTCGCGCTGGCCGTGCCGGTGGCGGCGAAGCCGGCCAGTCCGCCGGCGGCGAGCGCCGCCGTCGTCAGGGCCGCGATCAGGGGTCTGCGGGAGCTCACGAAACAGCCTCCGTGTGGGGGGAAACCGGGGCTCCTGGAACAGGAGTTGATGAGACAACAGATAGCGATTCAGCCATCACCCCGTCAATGGTCCCGACCAAACCAGGACTAGACCAATCGGAGCGAGAAACCGCTCGTCAACGGGGTGCGGACACCAGTAAGCCGCCTGTCGGCGGCGGTGACAAGCGGCTTAAGGAGCGGTTAAGGGTATGTTGAACAAGCCATAGGAACTGTTCACTCATAAACCACTCCGGATGCCTCGTCAGGGGGCATCCCGCTCCCCCGGGGCATCCGGACGGCCCTCGTGCGCCGGCCGCACGCCGAACGAACGTGAGGACAGCTCCGTTTGGTTCCCGCCCCCGGTGTTCCCAGCCGTGTCCGGTACGGCTCAGAGGCCCGGTTTGGCGAAGAGCGCGCCCAGATGGAAGGCCCACGCCCGGCGGTCCGCGAGCCGCAGCCCCTCCCAGACCGTGACCTGGCTCGCGGTGAGCACCGGCTTCGACAGCAGCTCCTCCAGCTCGTCCAGATGGGCCACCGTGTGCAGGGCCGTGTCCGGCAGCAGCAGCACCTCGGCGCGCGGATCGTCGGCGGCGCGCGCCAGCGCCACCACCTCGTCCCGGCCCCACTCGGCGGCCTCGTCCGGCGGCACCGGGGCGGCGCCGCCCGCCGACACCACGCCCACGCCCTCCGCCGCCAGGAACTCCACACACCGCCCCAGCAGCTCATCGGGCCAGGCCGCCGCCACCGCCGCCGACGTGGCCCCCAGCCGCCGCACCGAGTGCGCGAAGCCGAACGCGGTACTGGACGCGGGCAGCCCCGCCGCCACCGCCAGCTCCCGGATCTGCCGGTGCGCCCCCTCGGACCCGTACGCGAACCCGCCGGCGGCCGACACCCACACCACCGACTCGGCCCCCGCGAGCCGCAGCTGCTCCATGACCGCCGCCGACGGCTCCGGGGGGCCCGCCGACCGCAGCGCGTCCTCCCGGTGGGCCGCCTCGGCACGTTCCGTGTGGACGAGGGGCAGCCGGATGTCGCTGTCGAGCAGTACCTCCAGCCGGGGGAATTCGTCCTCGGCCAGGTGTCCGGGGTAGAGCAGTCCGACCGTGGTCATCGTCGGGTCCAGCCTTCCTGTCGGTGCGCGTCGTCCGGGCCCCGGGACGGAACCGGCCCGGGGTGTTCAGGTACCACGGCGGACCCCGCCCCAAGCGTCCTTGGCGCCGTACGTGCACGCCCGCCCGATCGCACCCGCCCGGGGGGAGGTGAGCCGCGCACCGGCTGGGTACGTCCCCCACATGACTGCTGACCGCACCGAGCTGACCGAACTGACCGCCTGTCAACTGCTCGCCGGATACCGCCGGGGCGACTTCTCCCCGGTCGAGGCGACCCGTGCGGTACTGGACCGGATCGAACGGATCCAGCCCCTGGTCAACGCGTTCGTCCGGGTCGACGCCGACGCCGCCCTGGACGCGGCCGCCGCCTCGGCCGCGCGCTGGCTCCGGCAGGAGCCGTGCGGCCCGCTCGACGGCGTCCCCGCCACCGTGAAGGACCTGCTGCTCCAGCGCGGGGTCCCGGCGCTGCGCGGCTCCCGGACCACCGGCGCCGGGGTGGCGGCGAGCGAGGACTCGCCCTCCGTGGGCCGGCTGCGGGACGCCGGCGCGGTCCTGATCGGCCGGACGACGACGCCGGAGTTCGGCTGGAAGGGGGTGACCGACTCGCCCCGGCACGGGGTGACCGGCAACCCGTACGACCACTCCCGCACGGCCGGCGGCTCCAGCGGGGGCAGCGCGGCGGCGGTCGCGTACGGCGCGGGCCCGCTCTCCCTGGGCACGGACGGCGGCGGTTCCATCCGTATCCCGGCCGCGTTCTGCGGGATCTTCGGCCTGAAGCCGACCTACGGCCGGGTCCCCCTCTACCCGCCGAGCGCCTTCGGCACCCTCTCGCACGTGGGACCCATGACCCGCGACGCGGCCGACGCGGCCCTCCTCCTCGACGTGATCAGCGGCGCCGACTGGCGGGACTGGTCGCACCTCGGCCCCGCCGACGCGGTCACCGACCGGCTCGGGGAGGGCGTGCGCGGGCTGCGGATCGCCTACTCCCCCTCCTTCGGCGGCCAGGTGGCCGTCGCCCCGGCGGTGGCGGCGGCGGTACGGAAGGCGGTGGGCGCGCTCGCCTCCCTCGGCGCCTACGTGGAGGAGGCCGACCCCGACTTCGCCGACCCGGTGGAGTCCTTCCACACCCTGTGGTCGGCGGGCGCCGCCCGGCTGGTCCAGCCACTGGGGCCCGCGCAGCGCAAGGAGCTGGACCCGGGCCTGCGCGAGCTGGCGGCGACCGGGGCGCGATTCAGCGCGGTGGAGTACCTGGCGGCGGTCGACGTCCGCATGGAGCTGGGCCGCCGGATGGGCCGCTTCCACACCGCGTACGACCTGCTGGTCACCCCGACCCTGCCGATCACCGCGTTCGAGGCGGGAGCGCAGGCACCCCTCAGCTCCCGGCACCGGCGGTGGGCGGGCTGGACCCCGTTCACCTATCCGTTCAACATGACACAGCAGCCCGCCGCGAGCGTGCCCTGCGGTCTCGACGCGGACGGCCTGCCCATCGGGGTGCAACTGGTTGCGGCCCGGCACGCGGACGCGCTGGTCCTGCGGGCGGCGCACGCACTGTACGCGTCGGGAACGGCGACCCTGCCCGCGCCGCCGCTCTGAGCGGTTCGGATACGGCCCGGGGCGCCGCGATCCCGCGCCCCGGCCCACCGGGTCGATCACGGGAATTCACCGGGCGCGTACGACGGTCGAACAATTGATCAATGGGGCCCGACTCCCCTACGGGCGACGCGAGTTGCCGCACCGGCCGATGAGCGTACTCTCTTACCATGAGCAATGCCACGGGCAGGAAACTCAAGGAAGTCCGCAAGCGCCGGGGGCTCAGCCAAAAGGAACTGGCGAGTGCGTCGGACGTGTCACTCTCCTTGATCAGAAAGCTTGAGCAGGGCGATTACGGGGTTCCCCGCCTCGAATCCATGAGAAAGCTGGCGGTGGCCCTCGGTGTGCCCACCATGCGGCTGGTGGACGCCGACGAGGAGGAAGCTCCGACGGATACGCCGGCGGTGCAGTGGGACTCCGTCAGGGCCGCGCTGGAGAATCCCGCCGGGGTCGCCGGACCGGACGACGACGGTCCGACGCTTGCAGGTGTTTGGAGTGCACTCCAGGGCGCGACTCCGCTTTACGACAGGGATCAGTACGCGGAACTCGCCCGGGTACTTCCCTCTCTGCTGCGGGACTCCGAGGCACTCGGCACCGACGGGCGGCCCGTCCGCACGCGCGTTCTCCGGCTCGCCGGAGCCCTCATGATCCAGACCAATCAGTACCATGCGGCGGACATCGCACTGACTCGATCCATCGAGGAGGCGGACGATCAGCAGGAGGCCGCCGCAGCGGTCAACAGCCAGTGCTGGCTCCTCCTGCGCCAGGGCAAGCTGGACAGCGCTTTGCAGCTGGCGACCGGATGGGCCGACGCAACGGAACCACGCATTTCCCGCGCCAAACCCTCGGAGCTGAGCACCTGGGGGTTGCTGTGCCTGCGCGTATCGGCAAGCGCGGTGCGAAACAACCAGAAGGAAACAGCCACCGACGCGCTGAAATTTGCCAAAGCCGCTGCCAGCGCACTCGGGCGCGAGTACGCGTCCAAAGCGGACTCCTTGCGCACCTTCGGCCCGACAACGGTCCATCTCATGCGCACGGAGAATTACGGCATCATGGACTCCCCGGACATGGTCCTCCGGCTCGCCGAGCGAACACCGCTCTACCCGCTGCGACCGAACGGCAGAAATCAAAACCGCCATCTACTGGACATCGCCCATGCCCATACGAAGAAGGGTGATTTCGCAGAGGCTTTCACCAAGTTGGAACAGGTCAGGGCCACAAATCCGGACTGGCTCTCCCACCAGCGATACGCCCGGGACGTTCTCACTCTGGTACTGAACGGGCGCAGGATCCTGACACCGGAAATGCGCGCCATGGCGGATTTCCTCAGCATTCCTCTCTAGCGACTCCCTCGCCCGATGGCACTCCTGGGCGACACTCCGGAGGAGTGCCATCGACCCGAAGCGCCCACTCTCCGTAACGTCTCCGTCACCAGAGCAACACCGTGCTCAGCCAATACCCCCACACGGAGGTTGGCCTTGCGTCAGCCACCCAGCGGTCCATCGGAGTTGAACCCACTCGACTTCGGCCCCTGCGACTGCCCCAACCCGGATTGCCCGCTGAAAGCCAATCGAACGCCCTCCGCGCTGGAACGCCTCCGCGCGAGAATCCGGGCGGACATCGAGAGACGTCAGCGATTCGGCACTTGGGGCCGTGACGGATTCTGAAAGGCACCACCCGTGAAACGAAAGCATCCACGCGCTGCGGCCTGGCTTCCGTGGTCCTGCCTTCTCGCACTCTCCTGTGTCTCATCCCTCGGCCTGCTCGGTGTGGGCATAGCCGAACAACTCTGAAGCCGCCGTGCGCCCGGGGTGCGACCACGCCTCCGCATCCGGGCGCACGGCTCCCAGGGGCCCCGGTCGCACCCCCCGCACGCGTCCGGGGCCCCGCACCCTCTTTTCCCCCCGGCGGGGGTACCGGCCGGCTCCGCTGGCTGCGTGGGCGGGGGTGCAGGGTCGCCCCCGCAGGGGATCGGCGGAGGCCGACCCGCACTCAACCTCGTGAGTACGCTCGCCGACCCCGAGGAGGTGAGCCCGGAGGCCCCGCCAACCCGCACCACCACCCGGGCCGGGTCGACCCGCACAAAAACCAGCCCCTGGGGGTCCCCCCGGACGAAGTCTGGGGGAGATTGAGGACGGACCCGCACCCCACCCCGGGTGCACAGACGAACAACCCGCACGCATACCCCCAGGCACAACGGGTAGCCGCGCCGCCATGGCCCGACCACGGAAGAGAACAGACCCCCGCCGGCGCACCCTGCTCACCGCCGCCCTCGGCGCAACCGCCGCCCTCGGCGCAACCGCCGCCACCGGATGCACCCGGGTGTCCACGGCCAATGACGGCGACGGCGGCAGCCTCCTCGCGCGGCTCCGGGCGAACGGCACCGTACGGCTCGGGCTCGCCGGTGAGCAGCCCTACAGCTACATCGGCAAGGACGGCCGGATGACCGGCTACGCGCCCGCCATCGCCCGCCGGATCTTCCCCGAGCTGGGGGTGGACGAGGTGGAGCCCTTCCCCACCGAGTTCGGCTCGCTGATCGCCGGGTTGAACTCGCTCCAGTTCGACGTCGTCGCCGCCGGGATGTACATCACGCCCGCCCGCTGCGACCAGGTGATCTTCGCCGACCCCGAGTACCGCATGCGGGACGCCTTCATCGTGCCGAAGGGCAATCCGCGCGGTCTGCGCTCCTACGAGGATGTCGCGAAGTCCGGGGCGCGGCTGGCGACCGGCGTGGGTTACGCGCAGATCGGCCACGCGGAGGAGGCGGGCGTACAGCGCATCCGTACGCTGCCCGACCAGCTCGCCGGGCTGCTCGCGGTGGAGCAGGGGCGGGCCGACGCCTTCGCGGGCACCGCCGTCGCCGTGCGGAACGTGATCCGGGAGTCGAACACGGAACGGGTCGAGGCCACCGACGAGATCACGCCGTATCTGGACGGCGAACCGGCTCCCGGTGTGGGCGCGTTCGCGTTCCGGACCCCCGAGACGACTCTGCGCGACGCCTTCAACCGCGAGCTGCGCAAGCTGCGGCGGAGCGGTGAACTGCTTCAGATCATGCGGCCCTTCGGCTTCACGGAGGACGAGATGACCACCATGACCGCGAAGGAGAAGTGCCGCTCGTGAGCGAGATCAGCCCGGGGCTCTGGCGGCTCCTCGCGGAGGGCCTGTGGGTCACCGTCCAGCTGACCGTCGGCGGGGCGGCGCTCGGTGTGGTGGTCGCGCTGGTCGTCGGCGTGGCCAGGACCCACCGCAGGTGGCCCGTCCGGTTCGTCGCGGGGACCTACTTCGAGGTCTTCCGGGGCACGTCCGCGCTGATCCTGATGTTCTGGATCTTCTTTGTGCTGCCGCTGGCGTTCGGCTGGCAGCTGGTGCCGATGTGGGCGGCGGTGCTGTCGCTGGGGCTCAGCTACGGCGCGTACGGCTCCGAGGTGGTCCGGGGCGCGATCGCCGCCGTCGCCGAGGGGCAGCGGGAGGCGGGCGTCGCGCTCGGCTTCTCCCCCGCGCAGCGGCTGTGGCGGATCCTGCTGCCGCAGGCGTGGCCGGAGATGATCCGCCCCGCCAACAATCTGCTGATCGAGCTGCTCAAGGGCACCTCGCTGGTCTCGGTCATGGGGGTGTCCGACATCGCGTTCGGGGCTTCGCTGGTGCGCAACGCCACCGGGCAGAGCGCGCCCGTCTACACGGTGATCCTGGTGGCGTACTTCGTGCTCGCCTTCGCCGTCACCCGGGGCATGCGGGCGCTGGAGCGGCGGGCCCGCAGCGGCCCCCGGCCCCGGCCGGCGCGGCGGGAACGATCCGGCACCCCCGCCGACGGCGGCACGGCGGCCCTGGCCGGGGGTGGGCGCCGATGACCTGGGACTGGTCGGCCGTCGACGCCTTCATGCCCCGTTTCTGGGACGGCCTGTGGGTCACCCTCCAGGCCCTGGTCCTGGGCGCGCTGCTCGCCTTCGCACTCGGCCTCGTCTGGGCGGTGGCGCAGCGTTCGGGCCCCGCCGTGGTGCGCTGGCCGGTGACGGCGGTGACGGAGTTCGTCCGCAACACCCCGCTGCTGGTGCAGTTGTTCTTCCTCTACTACGTGCTGCCGGAGTGGGGGCTTACGCTCTCCGCGACGGCCACCGGGATCATCGGTCTCGGGCTGCACTATTCGACGTACACCGCCGAGGTCTACCGGGCGGGCATCGACGGCGTCCCCGTGGGGCAGTGGGAGGCGGCGACCGCGCTGAATCTGCCCCGCCACCGGACGTGGACGTCGGTGATCCTGCCGCAGGCGCTGCGCCGGGTCGCCCCGGCGCTCGGGAATTACGTCATCGCCATGCTGAAGGACACGCCGATGCTGTTTGTCATCGGAGTGATGGAAATGCTGGGCGCGGCGCGGCAGTTCTCGTCCGAGACGTTTCTGACGGTCGAAGCCTTCACGGTGGTCGGCGTCGCCTTCATTCTCCTGTCCTATCCGGCTTCTCTTCTTCTGCGCGTACTGGAGCGTCGTTTTGCCCGCTGACACCGCACCCATCCTCCCCGCCGACGCCTCCGCCACCGGCACTCCTGAAGCCGGAGCCGGCGCCGGCTCCGGGGAGCTGATCCGTTTCGAGGGGGTCACCAAGCGGTTCGGCGGCACCACCGTCCTGGACTCCCTCGATCTGACCGTGCTGCCGAACAGACATGTGACGCTGATCGGGCCGTCCGGCTCGGGCAAGACCACGATCCTGCGGCTGCTGATGACGCTCGTACGGCCGGACGAGGGCACCATCCGGGTCGGCGGCGAGTATCTGACCCACGAGGAGCGCGGCGGCCGGCTCGTCCCCGCCGGGGAGCGGCATCTGCGGGAGGTGCGGAAGAACATCGGCATGGTCTTCCAGCACTTCCATCTCTTCCCGCACATGAGCGTCGAGCGGAACCTCACGGAGGCGCCGGTGCGGGTGCTCGGGCTCTCCCGGGACGAGGCGCGGGAGCGCGCCCGGGAGCTGCTGGAGCTGGTGGGGCTCGGGGAGCGCGCGGACGCCCGCCCGGGGCAGCTCTCCGGCGGCCAGCAGCAGCGGGTGGCGATCGCCCGCGCGCTGGCGATGCGCCCGAAGGTGCTGCTGCTGGACGAGGTGACGTCGGCGCTCGACCCGGAGCTGGTGGCCGGGGTCCTGGAGCTGCTGACGGACATCGCCCGCTCCACCGATGTCACGCTCGTCAGCGTCACCCACGAGATGGGCTTCGCCCGGGACATCTCCGACTGCGTGATGATGTTCGACCAGGGCCGGGTGATCGAATACGGCCCTCCGGACAAGATCTTCGGCGCGCCGGAGCGGGAACGCACCCGCGAGTTCCTGAGCGCGGTCCTGTGAACGGAACCGGCGCCCGGGGCACTTCGCCACAGAACGGTGCCCGGGGCAAGGACCGGCACACCGAGTACGGGACCGAGTACCGGACCGAGTACCGGTCGGCAAAAGGGTGGTGCCGGTTATTCTCGCCAACAGTCGCCCATTCGGTCGCCCCTGGCCGCTATCGTGATACGGATGCTGCTGTGCGGTGACCGACCTGCTAGGGGGAGACCGTGGCGCTGAAGCCGGAGCCGACCGCGCCGTTCCACTCGGTGCAGTACGTCCTGCGCGTACTGGAGACGGTCTCACGGCACACCGGCGGGTGCACGGACGCCCAGATCGCCCGCGAGACCGGGCTGCCCACGGGGCATCTGGCCCCGCTGCTCGCGATGCTGCTGCGCGAGGGCTATGTGGAGCGGGTGTCGGACGGCGCGTATGTGATCGGTGACTCGCTGGTACTGCTGGGCTCCGGCGCGAGCAGACAGCAGGCCCTGGAGGCCAAGCTCCAGGACACCCTGGCGGAGATCCGGGACTCGGTGGGCGCGGCGGTCTATCTCAGCCGCTATGTGGACGGCGAGGTGCGGATCACGCAGTACGCGGACAGCCCGCACGCGCCCAAGGTCAACGAGTACGTGGACTTCCGCTCGGCGGCGCACGCGAGCGCGCTGGGCAAGTGCCTGCTGACCCAGCTCGACCGGAACGGACGGCGGGACCATCTGGCCCGGCACCGGATCACCCGTTTCACATCGCGGACGATCACCAGCGAGAAGCTGCTCTTCTCCAAGCTGGACAGCCAGCCGCCGACGGTCCCGGTCCTGGATCTCCAGGAGTACGCGGTGGGGACGGTCTGCGCCGCCGTGCCGCTGACGGCGGGGTCGGCGGTGGGGTGCCTGGCGCTCTCCCTGCCGATCGAGCACGCGCACCGGCTGCGCTCGGCAGCGGACAAGCTGAACCGCAAGGCGGCGCCGGTGGTGCTGTCACTCGCGCTCTAAGCGACTGCCCCGAATCATCCCCGCACACCCTCTGAGCTGCGGTTTCTTCATGTGCGGCGCTGCTTCCCGGGGTGTCTGCGGTGGGGCGGGTGGGGGCTCTGGGGCCCGCTGGTCGCAAGCACGCTTCGGGACCAGGTAGTATTTACCCCGTCAAGCGCCGCTAGCTCAGTTGGTTAGAGCAGCTGACTCTTAATCAGCGGGTCCGGGGTTCGAGTCCCTGGCGGCGCACTTCTTGGCCTCTGAGCGTTCTGGATCTTCCAGGGCGCTCAGAGTCGTTTCCGGGGTCCGCATCCGGTCCCGGTCCCGGTCCCGGCTCCCGGCCCAGACCCCGGCAGACGGGCGCGGCACGGGAAAACCCCGTACGCATCGCGCACGGGGTGGGTCACGTTCACCCGGGGGCCACCGGGTGGGGGCTGAGGACCCGGCTCCGGTCCCTCAGCCCCCTGCGGTGAACATCCCCCTGGCGCCGGCGGTGGGGTCGCCGGCGTCCCGGATCAGAACTTGACGTCGGAGCAGGCGTAGAACGCGTTCGGGGTGTCGTGGACGGTCCAGACAGCCAGGATCACGTGCTTGCCGGACCGGTTCGGCAGGTTGCCGGAGTGCGACAGGGTCGCCGGGGGCTGCTGACCGTTGAAGGGCACGGTCAGGAAGGGCTGCGACTCCAGGGCCGAACGGGTCAGCTTCTGGTTCGGGTTCCAGCCCTGCTTGGTGATGTAGTACTTGAAGTCGGTGGTGCGGTGCCGGGCGGTGAAGCGCCAGGTGAAGGTCTGGTTCTGGCCGGCCGAGACGGAGGTGGCGGGCCAGTTGCCGCCCCGCGGGTCGTCGAGCTGGGAGAACTGTCCGTTGCCGCCGGCGCAGAGGGTGCCGTCGGAGGGGCCCTGGGCCGGGAAGCCCTTGGGGCCCTCGACGCTCTGCGGCTCCCACTGGATGTTGCCACAGCCGGTCACTGCGCCGTTGGCACAGACCTTCTGACGGCTGGGCAGCGGGGAGTCGGTGTAGCCGTGGCTGCTGGCGCTGCCGGTGGCGACGACGGTGGCACCGGTAACGAGCAGGCCGAGGGTGGCGGCGGTGAACTTCTTGCGCATGCTTCGCTCCAGAAAACGTGGGGGAGTTCAGTGAGCCGTGCTGCACGTACGTGTGGGGGTAACGCGAAGTGACAGAGAAGGACGCCGACCGCGGCGCCTCTTCAGGTCTAGACCAAGCACCAATGTAAGGACGGACGTTCACCATGTCCAGACCAATCGGCAACCTGCCGTTGGGCCGTTCGGCCCTTCCCCTTCACACGGACGTCAATCCTCCAGATTGCCGCGGAACGCCGTTGACCAGAGCGCGAGGCGGACTCGGCGCAGGTCCAAGGGGTCGGTGAGCACGCCTCCACTTCCGCTCCGGCGGGCCATCACGCGCTCTCCGGGCCGGCATCCGGGGCCACTTCGGCGCCGCTGCGGACCCGCCACAGCGGGGCGTTTTGACCGGTTCCGGAACCGGCCGGAACAGATCCGGATCAGGTTTCCGGGTCACAGGGGGCCACTTTGACGAAGGCGTGGCGAAACTTTGGCGGGGCCTTGGCGGCGGTTTGCCGGTTCTTTGGCAGCTCTTTGGCGAAGCCCGGCGAAGGGCCCTCCGGACAGTGGGCGGGGCCGACAGCGGGCGGACCGGACAGTGGGCGGACCGGACATCCCGCCGTGATGCACGCCCGGATGCCGTCGACCCCACCCGGGCCCACCCGGGCCCACCCCCGGCGGCGGAACCACCGATCCGCAGCTCCCCGCCGCCGTCCTCGATCTGACTGGAATCCCCCCCTTATCGGGCGGTGAGAACGGGCCCTCCCGACACGGCGAACCCGGCCGGCGGCGGCCTGTGCCCTCCGGGCCGCCGCCGGGCCATCGCCTCCCCATTCCCGGCGGCTGCCGCATACCGGCTGATGAGAGCCGAGAAGAAATGATTCGTTGTCTACTGGTGTAGACCTCTTGTGCCCCTTCTGTACCCCCGCTACGTTTCTCCTTGCCCGTCCGGATCATGTCAAGGGCGGGTCTGCACAGCTCCTGTTATTTCGTCATGTCTCTTACTTGACAGAGGAGTTCAGCCCTATGAGAAAGAGCCTCGCGGTCTTCGCGGCCACGGCCGCCACCGCCGCCGCCCTCACCCTCGGCACGGCGTCCACCGCCACCGCCGCCCCCGGCTTCTGGCAGCACAGTCACCACGTGGGCCAGGCCGCCTGCACCGCCAAGGCCGCGGAGCTGCGGCCCCTGTACGGCGCCCTCCACCTCTGCAAGCCGTCCCCCTTCTGGCCCGACGTCTACGAGCTGTGGTTCCGCTACTGATACCGCCACCCCCCGCACACCGCAGCCCCCGTCGATCCGGCGGGGGCTGCGGTACCCGGCGGGTCAGTCCTCACCCGTCCCGGAACGGCTCGCGTAGAACGCCACCGTCAAGTCCTTGACCAGCGCCTTGCGTTCATAGTCGTCCAGCTCCACCAGACCGCGCGCGGTCAGCCGGGTCACCGTGTCGTCCACCGCGTCCACCACCGACGTCAGCACCGACTCCCGGTGCCGGGCGTCGATCGCCGCGATCCGGCGCCGCTGCATCGCCGCCGCCACCTCCGGCGCGTACTCGATCGCCACCGGCTGCGCCGAGAAGACCTCGATCCCCACCGGCGCGCACTCCGCCGCCAGCGCCCGGGTCAGCGCGCCGCCCACCGCCTCGGCGTCCCGCAGCGTCGCCTCGCACTCCCGGCCCGGGCCCGCGCCCAGACCCGGGGCGTCGACCGGCAGCTGGGAGAGCACCCGCGCCATCACCGACTCCACCTGCTCGCTCAGATAGTCCTCGTGGTCCTCGATCCCGAGCACCGCCCGCGCGGTGTCCCGCACCCGCCACACCACCAGGACGACCACCCGCAGCGCCGTCCCGTCCGCGTCCACGGCGGGCATCGGCTCGCTGCGCCAGTGCCGCAGCCGCACATCGACCCGGCGGCGCAGCAGCAGCGGGTTGACCCAGAAGAGACCCGGGCGCCGCACACTCCCCCGGTACTCGCCGAAGAGGGTGAGCACCCAGGCATGGCCGGTCCCGCCGCGCCCGATGCCGCCGAAGGCGAAGAGCGCGCTGAGTACCCCCAGGGTCACCAGGCACCACAGCCCCAGGCCCAGACCCTGGTACGGGTACGAGGCCAGGCCGAGCGGCCGGGTCACCATCCCCGGGAGCGCGCCCGCGCCCCACAGCACCGTGCCGACGCCCGCGAGCGCCGAGACCCCGGCGACCGCGCCGGTCCAGCCGGGCAGCGCCGCCCCCGCCGGGCGCTCGGTCAGCCCGGGGTCGGCGGCCGGGGCCGGGCGGGGCGGCGGCGGCACGGCGGCCGGGCGCACCGGCAGCCGACCGCCGCCGATCCGGGGCTGCTCCCCGGTGCCCCGGCGGCGGGCGACGACGGCGGGGCGGAGCGCCAGGGGCGGGGAGTCGTTGTCGCGGAAGAGCAGATGCACCGGGATCTCGGTGGTGGCCTCCTGGGCGATCACCGGGGTGTGCCGGGAGGTGTCCGGCGGCACGCCGCCCTCGGGCTCCGATGTCGTCGTGTTCATCACCGCTCCGTCTCCGCTGCTCGTTCCCTGTTCCCCGGCCCGCCGCCGGTGGTGTCCCGTTCCTGTCCGCCCCTGAAGCCGCCTTCGCCGTACCCGCCGGTCCGTACCCGCCGGTCCGTACCCGCCGGTCCGTACGGTGGTCAGCGGATGCCCGGCCCGTCCGCCGGGCGTCCGCTCCGGGCGGTGGGGGCGGGGGCCGTGCCGCCGGGCGCGCTCCCGGTCGTACCGGCGGCCGTGCTCTCGGTCGTGCTCTCGGTCGTGCTCTTGGTCGTCGCGCCGGGCTCCGGGAAGAGCAGGCGCCAGGTCTCGGGGCCCGGATAGCCGTCGGCCTCCGCCCCGCGCCAGCCCTGGGCGCGCTGGAAGGCCGCCACATTGCGCCGGTCCGCCTCGCTCCAGCGGGGCGAGGGGCCGGAGGTGTAGTACCGCCCGTAACCGAGCTGCCGCAGCCGCTCGCCGAGCCGGGTGACGGACGGGCTGACCGCGCCGGGCCGGAAGTGCTCGGCCCCGGGGTAGCCGGCGTACGGGCCGGTGGTGCCGGAGCCGCTTTCCGGCCGGGGCGCCGGGCCCGCGTCGCCGGTGCGACCCGTCCGGCCGGGGGCGCCGGGGGTGCCGGGAAGGCCGCCGGTCAGGCCGGTGAGATCCGGGAGCGCGGGCAGTGCCGGGACGCCCGGGAGGGTCTGCGGCCGGCCGGGGAGCGCGGTGCCCGCCGGGATGTTCCGGCCCTGGCCGGTCACCAGCCGCCGCCAGGTCTCGGCGCCGGGCATGCCGTCGGCCTCCTTGCCCCGCCACCCCTGGGCCCGCTGGAACGCGGCCGTGGCCCTGCGGTCGGCGTCCCCCCAGCGCGGCCCGGGGCCGGTCGCGTAGAAGCGTTCGCCCCCGCGCCGCACCAGCATCCGGCCCAGCTCGGTGACGTACTCGTTCACCGCGCCGGGACCGAACACCGACGGGCCCGGGAACAGCGCGGCCGACTCCGGGCCCGCGGCCCCGGTGACCCCGTCGACCAGCCCGACATAGCGGTACGCGAGATAGCGGTCGGAGTTGTTCCAGTACGCCATCGGGGTGCTCTGCCGCCGGGTGTACGGCTTGGCCTGCTCGTAGGCGAGATAGCGGGTGCGGGCCCGGTCGGCCCAGCCGCCGAAGATCGTCACATGGGAGCCGGTGGTGGGGTTGTCCGGATTGTGGAAGAGGAGCATGTCGCCGGGTTCCAGGTCCTCCCGCTCGATCCGGATGCCGTAGCGGGCGAGGCTCCCGGTCCACTCGTTGCCGGGGAGGTTCCAGGCCATGGAGACATAGCCCGAGCAGTCCTGGCGGTAGCCGTCGTTCCAGTACCGCTGGGTGCTGTAGGGGACCTTCGCGGTGATCCAGGCGCGGGCGCGTTCGATGATCTCCGCCCGGGTGATCGGGCCGCCGGGGACCGGCACCACCGGGACGGCGGGCAGGGCGGGCAGGGCAGGCAGGGCGGCCGAAAGACCTTCCGGCGTGTCGATCCCGGGCAGGCCCTTCAGGCTCTCCGGCCCGGCCGTGGCCGCCGTACCCGCCGTGCTCGCCGCACCTGTCGAACCCGCCGCACCGGTGGTCCCGGCCGCCGGGCCCGCCGGGCGCCGCCGCGCGGACCCGGACGGTGCCGCGGCGGGTACGGAACCGGCCGGCGCGGCGGCGGGCGGCAGCGGGGGGCCGCCGTGCAGGGGCGCGGTCCCGCCCTGCCCCGGCCCGGCTCCGGCCGGGTCCGCGCCCGGGGCCGGTGGCGGTTGCGGGGGCGGCGCCCCCGGCCCGGCGAACGCGGACGACGCCGGTCCGCCGCCGCCCAGCACCACGCCCGCGGCCGTGAACACCACCAGGGCCCGCCGGCACCCCTGGGCCGAGGGATGCCCCCCGGCCGCCAGGGACCGGCGCCGCCCGACGCATCCCGGACAGTCGCAGTCGGCCGCTGGCTCGTACTCTTCGAACACCGGCGCCGCCATGGCTCTCCCCTCCGCACCTCTCCACGGGGCCCTCGCTGGGCACCCCGACACGGTCGTCACTGCCTTCCGGCCCCATTTTGGGGGACCAAAGGGACAAAACGACCATCCGACAGGCCGTGTACGGTCGGATAATGGTCAGGACCACTCCTCCCGGTCCGGTAGAGTTGTCCCGTCAGCAGGCGCCGCTAGCTCAGTTGGTTAGAGCAGCTGACTCTTAATCAGCGGGTCCGGGGTTCGAGTCCCTGGCGGCGCACGCGCAGCGAAGGCCCCCTCGTCATCGATGAGGGGGCCTTCGCCATGTCCACGCAAACCGACCGCGCGCCGCAGCTCAGAGGCGCCCGGGGGCAGGCGGCGACCGGGGCCGCCAGGGGAGGGGTCCCTTTTACGGTGCGATCCCGGAACAGGCATCATGCAACCGGCAAGTGACTGTCCTCCGTCACAGCGGACAGTGGCTCACCACCCATTCGTTCCGGCCAGCGGGTCGAGGGGGCCCATGGCCGAAACACACCGAACTAGACACCACACGCGCACATCCCGCGTGTCGGGGGGATGACTCATGACGACTCCCAGCGCCCCAGGGGAGTCCGGCGACCCCAGCCGGACGACCCAGCTCAGAGTGCCCGCCCATCTCAGATCGGGCGGCCACCGGCCGCACCCCGCCAAGCCGCTGCCGAAGTACGACTACGAGCACTACAGCCGGCTGGCGGGCCCCCTCACCCAACCGGAGCCCGGGAAACCGTACCGGGTCCAGTACCGCTCCCTGATATCCCAGGAGCCGCACCGGATACGCGCGGCCCTGCTCCTCGGCTCCGCGCCGCTGGTCTCCCTCGGCCTCTTCCTCTGGCTGATGCAGCCCTCGCACTGGACCGAGCGCGACCCGAACCTGAACGACGACCTCCTCCTCGTCCTCGACATCGTCATGCTGGTCTCGATCGGCCTGATCGAGCTGTTCCGCACGATGAACGTGCTCTCCAACGCCCACGCGACCCTGGTCGCGCGCGACCCCGTGCCCGTGGTCCCCGAGTCCGGCACGAAGGTCGCCTTCCTCACCTCCTTCGTTCCGGGCAAGGAACCGCTGGAGATGGTCACCAAGACCCTGGAGGCGGCCGTCCGCATCCGCCACCGCGGGGTCATGCACGTCTGGCTGCTGGACGAGGGCAACGACCCCGAGGTCAAGGAGGTCTGCGCCCGGCTCGGCGTGCACCACTTCTCCCGCAAGGGCGTCGCCGAGTGGAACACCGAGAAGGGCCCGCACCGCGCCAAGACCAAGCACGGCAACTACAACGCCTGGCTCCAGGCCCACGGCGACGACTACGACTACTTCGCCTCCGTCGACACCGACCACATCCCGCTGCCCAACTATCTGGAGCGGATGCTCGGCTACTTCCGCGACCCGGACATCGGCTTCGTCATCGGCCCCCAGGTCTACGGCAACTACGACACGTTCGTCACCAAGGCCGCCGAGTCGCAGCAGTTCCTCTTCCACGCCCTGATCCAGCGGGCCGGCAACCGCTACGGCGCCCCCATGTTCGTCGGCACCTCGAACGCCGTGCGCATCTCGGCGCTCAAGCAAATCGGCGGCCTGTACGACTCGATCACCGAGGACATGGCGACCGGCTTCGAGATCCACCGCGCCAAGAACCCGGCGACCGGCAACAAGTGGCGCTCCGTCTACACCCCGGACGTGCTGGCCGTCGGGGAGGGCCCGACCGCCTGGACCGACTTCTTCACCCAGCAGCTGCGCTGGTCCCGGGGCACGTACGAGACGATCCTCAAGCAGTACTGGCGGGGCTACGGCAGCCTTCCGGCCGGCAAGCTCTTCAACTACACCATGATGATCATCTTCTATCCGATGTCCGCCATGAACTGGATCCTGGCCGCGCTCAGCTGCGCGCTCTTCCTGGGCATGGGGGCGTCGGGCGTCCAGATCGACCCGCTGATCTGGATGATGCTCTACGGGAACGCCTCCGCCCTCCAGATCGGCCTCTACATCTGGAACCGGCGGCACAACGTCTCCCCGCACGAGCCCGAGGGCTCCGGCGGCCTCGCGGGCATGGTGATGTCGGCGCTCTCCGCCCCGATCTACGCCCGTTCGCTGATGGACGCCGTGCTGCGGCGCAAGAGCAAGTTCGTGGTGACCCCCAAGGGCGACTCCTCCAGCCCGGACACCCTCTTCGGCACCTTCCGGATCCATCTCTTCTTCATCGTCGTCTTCGCCGCCTCGCTCGGGTCGTCCTTCGTCTTCGGCCACGACCACCCGGCCATGATCACGTGGGCCACGCTGGCGCTGCTGATCACGGCGGCGCCCATCTTCGCCTGGCGGCACACCCTCCACGAGGAGAAGAAGGAGAAGAAGCGGGGGCGCCGCCGAAGGCGCCAGGGCCCCGGCACCGGACCCGGCACGGGCACCGGGCCCGACGGCGGCGCCCGCCCCGGCGGCCCGGCGGCGTCCGCCGACCCCGAACAGACCATGCAGATCACCCTGGGGGGACGTAAGAAATGAGCAGGCAGGCCACCCGTGCCGCCCGAACGAACCGGGTCAACCACCGCAAGCGGCGGGCCCGCCGGATAGCCATCGGCGTGGCCGTCGTCACCGCCGTCGCCGGGATGAACGGGCCGGCGCTCTGGCGGTACGGCAGCGCGAAGTACCACGAGTACAAGATCGACCAGCCGGAGTACAAGGCCGCGAACGGCCGGTGGGACTTCCTGGACATCCCCGACGAGTACCGCGTCAACGGTGTTCACGCGGCGCTGCTGCACACCGGCAAGGTGCTGCTGATCGCGGGCTCCGGCAACAACCAGAAGAACTTCGACGCCAAGAAGTTCGAGACGGTGCTGTGGGACCCCAAGACGGACACCTTCCAGCACATCCCCACCCCCAATGACATGTTCTGCGCCGGGCACACCCAGCTGCCCGACGGCAAACTCCTGGTGGCGGGCGGTACCAAGCGGTACGAGAAGCTGGAGGGCGACGTCACCAAGGCGGGCGGTCTGATGATCGTCCACAACGAGGACCCGGACGAGCCCAAGACGATCCCCGCCGGCACCGAGTTCACCGGCAAGGACAACGGCAAGACCTTTGTCTCCCAGGACCCGGTCCTGGTGGAGAAGGCGAAGAAGATCTTCGACAAGGACACGGGCCGGTTCCTGCGCACCGAGGCCGGCCGCGGCCGCACCTATGTCGAGGCGAAGCGGACCGGCAAGAAGTACGAGACCGGCGCGGAGGACAACTACCGGATCAGCGGGCTCAAGGGCGAGGACAACCGCAACGTCTACGGCATCGCCCAGAAGCTGGCCCTCGACAAGAAGGACTTCCAGGGCATCAAGGACGCCTACGAGTTCGACCCGGTGGCGGAGAAGTACATCCCCGTCGACCCGATGAACGAGGCCCGCTGGTACCCGACGCTCACCACGCTCTCCGACGGGAAGGTCCTCTCCGTCTCCGGCCTGGACGACATCGGCGCGATCGTCCCCGGCAAGGACGAGATCTACGACCCGAAGACCAAGAAGTGGGAGTACACCGGGAAGGAGCGCAGGTTCCCCACCTACCCGGCGCTCTTCCTCATGGACAACGGCAAGCTCTTCTACTCCGGCTCCAACTCCGGGTACGGGCCCGCCGACGTCGGCCGCGACCCCGGCATCTGGGACGTGGACACCAACAAGTTCGACAAGATCCCCGGTATGAGCGACCCGGACCAGCTGGAGACCTCGGCCACCGTCATGCTGCCGCCCGCCCAGGACCAGCGGTTCATGGTCATCGGCGGCGGCGGGGTCGGCGAGTCGGAGGAGTCCAGTGAGAAGTCCCGGCTGGTGGACCTGAAGGAGGACAAGCCCCGCTTCACGGACGGCGACACCCTGGAGAAGGGGACCCGCTACCCCAGCGCCTCCCTGCTGCCGGACGACACCGTACTGGTCACCGGCGGCTCCGAGGACTACCGGGGACGCAGTGGCTCCAATGTGCTCCAGGCCAGGACCTACGACCCGAAGACCGGGAAGTACCAGCGCGTGGCCGACCCCCGCGTGGGGCGGAACTACCACTCCGGTTCGGTGCTGCTGCCCGACGGCAGTGTGATGATCTTCGGCTCGGACTCGCTCTTCGCCGACAAGGCCAACACCCGGGCGGGCATCTTCGAACAGCGGGTCGAGATCTACAAGCCGCCGTACCTCTACCGGGACAGCAGGCCCGAGGTGAGCGGGGGGCCGAAGACGATCGAGCGCGGCGGCTCCGGCACATTCGAGGTCACCAGCGAGAAGCCGCTCGCGAGCGCCAAGCTGATGCGGCCCAGCGCCGTCACCCACGTCACCGACGTGGACCAGCGGTCCATCGCGCTGGAGATGGAGCGGACGGCGGACGGGATCACCGTGAAGGTGCCGGAGAACCGCTCGCTGGTGCCGTCCGGGTACTACATGCTCTTCGTGACGGACGACCAGGGGACGCCGTCGGAAGCGGTGTGGGTGGAGGTGCCGTAGACCGTGCGGGGCGTGCGCGGGGGCCGGCGGCCGGCCCCCGCGAGCCCTGTCCCGGCTCCCGCTCCCGCTCTCCCGCTCCCCGTCACGGGCCGCGTCGCGTCGCGTCGCGTCGCGTCAAGGGCTACTGCGCGTTGCGGGCCAGTTCGAGGGCGTACTCGGGCCACCACTCGCCCGCCTTCGGGCCGCCCTTGCAGTCGCCGTCCGACTCCCCCGGACGCTTGATCCACAGATAGGCGTCGATCAGCGGATCCCCGGTGTCGGTGGTCGGGACCTCGCCGAGCGCCCGGCCCGGCGGGTTGCACCACTTCTCCTTGGGGTCGCCGCCCGTGTACGGGCCGTTGCCGTTGCGGCTGGTGTCGATGACGAACGGCTTGCCGCCGACCTTCGCCGAGAGCCGCTTGCCGAACTCGGCGCTCGCGGCGGTCGGATAGAAGTTGGAGACGTTGACGGCGAACCCGTCGGCCCGGTCGATACCGGCCCGGCGCAGCGGCTCGTGCAGCGCGTCGGGCTGGGACCAGCCGGCGTTGCCCGCGTCCAGGTAGACCTTGGTGGCGGGCTGCCGCTTCAGCCGCTCCACCGCGCCCCACATCAGGTGGTAGCGCTCCTCGTGGTACTCCTTCGGCGTACAGCTGTCGACGAGGTGGAGTACGGCGTCCGGCTCCAGGATCACGGTGGCCCGGCGGTCCCCGATGCCCTTGGCGACCCCGTCCACCCAGTCGCGGTAGGCGTCGGCGTCGGCGGCGCCCCCCTTGGAGAACTGGCCGCAGTCGCGGTGGGGGATGTTGTAGAGGACGAGCAGCGCGTCCCGGTCGGCCCGGGTGGCCTGCTCGGTGAGCCGGCGGGTCTGGCCCTCGGGGTCGTCGGTGCCGATCCACTCGGCCGTGGGCTGGCTCGCGATCCGCCGGATCAGACCGGCCTTGTCCTCGTCGCCCCGCTCGCGGTACTCGACGATCTGCCGGGCCGCGTTGCCCTCCGGGTTGACCCAGTAGGGGTCGGTGGCCCTGGGCTGCTGGCCCAGGCCCGCGCCCTTGCCCCGGTTCTTCTCCTCGGAGGTGCAGCCGGAGAACAGCAGCACCGCCACTCCGGCTCCCGCCATGGTCCGTCCGGTCCGCGTACCGCGCATCCGTTCCCGCTCCCCCTCCGGCCGTGCCGTCGTCCTCGTACGGCACCTCGTACGGCACCTCTCATGCGGCACCTGTCGTACGGCACCTCGAACGGCACCTCGTACGCATGCCCTATACACATGCCTCGTACATGCTGATGTATCTGACGCGGAGTCGGTTCCCGGTGTGGACCGCCGGGCCTTCGCCCCTGCCAAGATCCGCCCGGTTCATCCTGGCATACCTGGTCAGCGGGGTACGAGGCCCGTCATGGCCAGGGTCGGCGGAGGCGGGGCGGAAAGCCGTCGGAGGCGAACGGGCGGCGACGGGTTCACGACAAGGGGGCGTACGGTCCCTGGGCCGGGGGCCGTCCCCGGCCCTACAGTGGCGGGATCGGCCCCGGTCCGGACCCGGCTCCGCAGACCACGGTGGGCCCTCCCGTGCGGCGCCGGGCCTCTCCCGCGGCCCGTGCCCGCTGCGGTCGAGGACCGGCCCGGCCGGCGGCTCCCGGGGGAGCGGGTCGCCGGGCGGGCCAGGTCGTTCGCCGCCGTGTGCGGCCGTGTGCTGCCGTTCGCACCCGGGGCGCGGGCGGGTTCCGTTCCGGGGGCACCGGGTCAGGAGCGCTGCAACCCGGTCAGATACGCGGAGACGACGACATTGGACGTGTAGCTGCCCGACGCCCGGTCGAAGGTGCCGCCGCAGGTGATCAGCCGCAGCTCCGCCCGCCCGGCCGCGCGGGGCCCGTACACCTTGCGGGCGTCGAAGCGCTCGCGTTCGACGACCCGGACGTCGTCGACGGTGAACCGGGCCACCGAGCCGTCCGCCCGGACCACCCGGATCTCCGCGCCGGTCCTGGCCGCGCTCAGCCCGTAGAAGACGGCGGGACGGGTCTCGGTGTCCACATGGCCGACCAGGAGCGACGCGCCCCGCGCCCCGGGCTGCGTACCAGCCCCGTACCAGCCCACGGTCTGGGCCTTCGCGTACGGCGGCGGATCGACCGCGCCCGCCGCGTCCAGGCCGCGGGGGACCACGGGGGCGCTGATCCCCAGCGAGGGGACCTCGATCCGCAGCGGCGGGGCGGGGGCGACGGGGTCGTGGGCGGGCGGCAGCGGCACCCGCGGCGGCCGGCCCACGGCGGCGACATCGCCGGTGGTGGGCGCGGGGCCGGTGGCGCCTGTGGTGTCCCGGCCCCAGAGCCAGAGGCCGAGCAGCAGGACGGCCCAGGTGACGCCGGTGAGCAGGCGCCCGCGGCCGGTTCCGCCCCCGGGGGCTGTGCCCGTGCCGGCTGTATTCGTGCCAGCTGCTTTCGTTCCGGCTGCTTTCGTTCCGGCTGTGTCTCCCGTGTCTTCCGTCCCGGTGCTGTCCTCGGCGGCCATCGCGGTCGCCGCCTCAGTCCGAGCCGGTCCGGCGGCCGGGTCGGCGGCGCGAGGAGCGCAGGGCGACCGCGACGGCCGCCCCCGCCGCGAGGATCAGCCCGACGACCGTGTGCGGGGTGCTGGGGCCGCCGACGGCCTCCGCGTCCTCATCAGGGCGCTCCCGGTCCACGGCGAGGGCCGCCGTACCGCCGCCGCCCGCGCGGACGGGAGCGGCGGGCGAGGGGTCGCCGTGGTGCGATCCGCCGGTGATCCGGAGGGTGCCGGCGCCCCGGTGCTCGTGGCCGTCGCAGGTGACGGTGATGTCATGGCCGCCGGATGTGGCGTGGGAGCGGACGAGGGTGCTGCCGGAGAGGGTGTGCGCGCGGTCCCCGCCGCCGCCCTCCTCGGACCTTTCCGACCCTTCCGACTCTTCCGACTCTTCGGAGCGGCCGGGATCGCGGGGTTGCCAGGAGCCGCCGCCGGAGAGTTCGGCGTCGGCGGTGAAGACGGTGGACGAGGCCGCCCCGGTGGTCCCCCGGCAGCCCTGGACGCGGATCTCGACCTCGTCCCCCGCGCGCACCTCGGCGGGGTGGGTCGTGACGGTGACGGAGTCCCCGGCGTACGCGATGCCGCCGGGGAGCGGCCCGATGACGAACGCGGCGGCCACACCGGCGGCACGGAGAGCGATGGAAGTGGAACGCATCGTGAACCTCCTGGTACCGCAAGATTCACGCGTCCGGGGCGTTTTCGCATCCGCTGCGCCCGCCAGTCGTCCGGTTCACTCTTCCGAGCTGGCGGAACGCGGAGACGGGCGGACGCGGGCGGGTGGTCCGACGCGTCCGTTCGGCCCATCGGCCCTGCTCCGGTTCCGGTTCCGGTTCGCGGGTCGGTCGCCGTTCGGGGCGGGGCGCGGCCTGTGGGGCCGTTCGGGTCAGATCCGGTCCACCAGGTCGGCGATCGAGTTCACGACGCTGGACGGCCGGAAGGGGTAGCGGTCGATGTCCGCCGGGGTGGTCAGGCCGGTCAGGACGAGGAAGGTCTCCATGCCCGCCTCCAGACCGGCGAGCACGTCGGTGTCCATCCGGTCGCCGATCATCGCGCTGGTCTCGGAGTGGGCGCCGATGGCGTTCAGCCCCGTACGCATCATCAGCGGGTTGGGCTTGCCCGCGAAGTACGGGTCCTTGCCGGTGGCCTTGGTGATCAGCGCGGCGACCGAGCCGGTGGCCGGCAGCGGGCCCTCGGTGGACGGGCCGGTCTCGTCGGGGTTGGTGCCGATGAAGCGCGCCCCGCCGTTGATCAGCCGGATCGCCTTGGTGAGGGCCTCGAAGCTGTACGTCCGGGTCTCGCCGAGGACGACGTAGTCGGGGTCGTGGTCGGTGAGGACGTATCCGATGTCGTGCAGGGCGGTGGTCAGGCCGGCCTCGCCGATGACGTAGGCCGTGCCGCCGGGCCGCTGGTCGTCCAGGAACTGCGCGGTGGCGAGCGCGGAGGTCCAGATGTTCTGCACCGGCACGTCCAGGCCCATCCGGGCGAGGCGGGCGTGCAGATCACGGGCCGTGTAGATGGAGTTGTTGGTCAGCACCAGGAACGGCTTCTCCGTGTCCCGGAGCTTCCTGATGAACGCGTCGGCGCCCGGGATCGGCACGCCTTCGTGGATCAGGACACCGTCCATGTCGGTGAGCCAGGACTCGATGGGCTTGCGTTCTGCCATCAACGGGACTCCTGCCGTGCTGCGGCGTACGGGACGCGAGGTGCGGGTGTGCCGGAGGCACGGCTCTGTGGCACCCCGACACCGACAGCCTAATGGCGTCACTCCATCGGGCGCCTGGTCAGCGCCGTGTTTTCGCTGATCCGACGCCGATCCGACGCTGATCCGACGCCGATCCGGCGGGCGGGGGTCGCCGATCCGCCGGGCGGAGGCCTTCGCGGAGGCCTTCGCGGCGGGCTCCGGTCAGCGGCCGGGCGGGCGCGGACGGCGGACGACGAAAGTGGTCAGGAGGCCGGCCCCGAGCAGGACGGAGCCGAGGGCCGCCGCCGCCCCGAGCGGTGGCCCGGCGCCGGTGGCGGCCAGTTGGTCGGGGCCGGCGCCGTCGTCCCCGGCACCGTCGGTGACGGTGAAGCGGTAGTCGTCCGACTCGCCGACCCAGTCCCCGTCGTCGCCGTGCCGCTGGATGACGGCGGCGTTGACGACGACCTCGTTGGGCGGGGTGTCCGGGGCGAGCGCCAGTCGTACGCCGACGGGGACCGTCCCCCGGCCGGGGACCACGAAACCGCTGGTGGCGTCGGCGTCGAGGACGGCGACGACCTCGTCCTCGCCACTGGTCTCCAGCTCGGCGGGGCGCCAGCGGGCGTGGGCCGTGTCGTAGAACTCCAGCGAGACCCGGTCCCGGGTCAGCCCCCGGTCGCGGGCGGTGAGGACCAGGACGGGGTGAATGTTCCGGCAGGGCTTGTCGGTGCGGTTGGCGAGTTCGACGGTCCACTCGCCGAACCCGCCGCCGGGGTGGAGGGCGGCGGGGCCGCCGCGCATCCGGGTGTCGATCGGGAAGTCCCGTACGGAGGCGGCGGCGCAGCGGGGCGCGCGGACGGTGTCGCCCGCGATGTCGACCGCCGCGGACGGGACGGGGGGCGAGAGGGCTACGGCGGTGACGGTGGCCGCGATGACACCGGCGGCGAGGGCTGTGCGCGGTCGCATGAGGTGGGTGGCCTTCGCTGGATCGTGCGGTGGGTGACCTTGCGGTGGTGACCTTCGCTGGATCGTGCGGTGCGTGCAGTGGTCCGGTGAGCGGGTTGCCGGAGCCCTTCCCCGTGCGCGGCGCGGGGGTGTGGGTACGGGGACGTACCGCCCCGAACAGCCGTGCAACTCCGCCCCATCAGCGTATGTCGGCGGGGGCCGGGCCGCTCGTTCGCGCCGGTTGGTCCGTATGGGTGAAGCGGCACGTCGGCGGCAGGAGCGGGCGCCGGGGCAGGTTCCCGGGCGGTTTCCGGAGCAGGTTCCCGGGCGGTTTCCGGGGCGGGCGGATCCGCCCCTAACCCCCCTGCTCACCCCCGCTTCCGGGCCTGCCGGGAACTCCCGGGGACTGCTTGCACGACGGGAACGGCGTTGGTTGAGTGGGCGCATGACTGGTACGGGCACCGGCGGCGGTACGGGTGGTGGCGCGCTGCGCGTCGGACTTGTCGGCTACGGCGTGGCGGGCTCCTTCTTCCACGCCCCGCTGATCGCGGCGACACCGGATCTTGAGCTGGACACCGTCGTGACGGCGAACGCGGAACGCCGCGAACAGGCGGCGGCGGAGTTCCCGGGGGTGCGGTTCGCGGAGCGCCCGGAGGAGCTGTGGGCGCGCGCGGACGCACTCGACCTGGTGGTGATCGCGTCCCCGAACCGCACCCATGTCCCGCTCGCCACCACCGCGCTGCGCGCCGGGCTCCCGGTGGTGGTGGACAAGCCGCTGGCGGCGACCGCCGCCGAGGCCCGGGGGCTGGCGGCCCTCGCCGCCGAGCGGGGACTGCTGCTCTCGGTCTTCCAGAACCGCCGCTGGGACGGCGACTTCCTCACGCTCCGCCGTGTCCTGGCGGAGGGCCTGCTCGGTGACGTCCAGCGGTTCGAGTCCCGTTTCGAGCGGTGGCGGCCGCAGCTCAAGGGGGGCTGGCGGGAGTCCGGCGACCCCGAGGAGATCGGCGGGCTCCTCTACGACCTGGGCAGCCATCTGGTCGACCAGGCGCTGACGCTGTTCGGTCCGGCGGTACGGGTCTACGCGGAGGCGGATGTGCGGCGGGCGGGCGCGGAGGCGGACGACGACACGTTCATCGCGCTCACGCACGCGGGCGGGGTCCGTTCCCATCTCCATATGAGTGCGACGGCGGCGCAGCTGGGGCCGAGGTTCCGGGTGCTGGGCAGTACGGCGGGGCTGGTGAAGTACGGGCTGGATCCGCAGGAGGCGGCGCTGCGGGCGGGGGTGCGGCCGGTGCCGGGGGAGCCGTGGGGGGTGGAGGAGGAGTCGTACTGGGGCCGGCTGGGTGCGGGTGAGTCGCCGCTGACGGGGGGCGGGGGGCCGGTGGAGACGGTTCCGGGGGACTATCCGGCGTACTACGCGGCGATCGCGCGGTCGTTGCGGGAGGGGATGCCGCCGCCGGTCACGGCGGGGGAGGCGGCGGCGGCGCTGGATGTGCTGGAGGCGGCGCGGAGGTCGGCGGAGCGGGGGACGACGGTGTCGCTGTGACGGGGGTGTCGTTGTGACGGAGGTGCGGCCGGCGCAGGCGGACGCCCTCTCCCCCTGAGGCACCCCTGTGCGCTGTCCCGTCCCCCAGGAATCCGTGGACTGTCAGGCGTCCTGGAACCGCTGGCGCTGCCGCCCCAGGCCGTCGATCTCGGCCTCGACCACGTCGCCGGCCCGCAGATAGGGCTGGGGGTGAGGGTGGCCGAGGGCGACGCCGGCCGGGGTGCCGGTGTTGATGACGTCGCCCGGGTACAGGGTCATGAACCGGCTCACGTACCGGACGATCTGGGCGACGGGGGCGATCTGGTCGGCGGTCGACCCGTTCTGCCGGAGGACTCCGTTGACCCAGAGCCGCAGCCGCAGCGCCTGGGGGTCGGGGACTTCGTCGGCGGTGACCAGCCAGGGCCCCAGCGGGTTGAAGGTCTCGCAGTTCTTGCCCTTGTCCCAGGTGCCGCCGCGTTCGAGCTGGAACTCGCGCTCGGAGACGTCGTGGGAGACCGCGTACCCGGCGACGTAGGAGAGGGGGTCCTCGTCGTCGGCCACATACCGGGCCGTACGTCCGATGACCACGGCCAGTTCGACCTCCCAGTCGGTCTTCTCGCTGCGCCGGGGAATCAGGACGGTGTCGTACGGGCCCACCACCGTGTCGGCGGCCTTGAGGAAGAGCACCGGCTCGGCGGGGGGCTCGGCGCCGGTCTCGACGGCGTGGTCGTGGTAGTTGAGCCCGATGCAGACGACCTTGCCGACGCGGGCGACGGGCGGCCCGACCCGTACCCCCTGGGAGGGGAGTACGGGCAGGTCACCGGCGTCCGCCGCGGTCCGGATCCGGTCCAGGGCGGCGGGGTCGGCGAGGAGGCCGGCGTCGATGTCGCCGACCAGGCCACCGAGGTCGCGCCAGGTCGTCCCGTCCGGGTCGAGCAGGGCGGGCCGTTCCCGGCCCGCCGCTCCGACACGCATCAACTTCATGATCGGCCTCCTGGGGGAACACCCGTCGACGGACGGGGAGTCCGACCGATCGTTCCAAGAGGTCCGATCATTGCGCAAGAGCAGGCGAGAGGGCGCTACATCGGGTTGGCGAGGGCGCCGGCGGCCGGCATGTCCCGGTAGAGGAGGGCGCGTTCGGCTGCCGACCAGGTGGTGCTGGTGACGATGTAGAGGGCGGCGGCGAGGGGCACGACGGCCACCGTGATCAGGGTGGCGAAGGACAGGAGCGGCAGGAAACGGAGCATGGCGCCCAGGCCGGGAGGGGCGTCCGGGAGCTGTGGCGCGGCCGCCTGCTGGCTCTTCGTACGGCGGTAGTTGAAGACGGCGACGGCGGTGACGATCGCGAAGAGCACCAGGTAGACGGCGCCGGCCCCGTCGACGATCTCGCCGCGTCCGACGGCGTCGGTCCAGCGGTCCCCGAGCGGCGCCGCGAACAGCGTATGGCTCAGCAGCTCATTGGGGCGGCCGCCGATCGAGGAGCTGGAGAAGAGGTGGTAGAGCACGAAGAACGCGGGCAGCTGGAGCAGGCTGGGCAGGCAGCCGGCGACGGGCGAGGTCCGCTCGCGGGAGTACAGCGCCATCACCTCCCGCTGGAGCCGCTCGGGGTTCTTGGCGTGCCTGGCCCGCAGCTCGGCGACGCGCGGGGCGAGCTTGGCACTGGCCTTCTGGCCGCGGGCGGCGGCCCGGGAGAGCGGGTGGACGGCGAGCCGGACCAGCGCCGTGAAGACGACGATGGCGGCGGCGGTGGCGGCGCTGGGGAAGAGCGGCTGGAGCAGGTCGGCGAGCCGCTCCACGAGTGTGGCGAAAACGGACATGGCGGTAAGCCCTCCGAGGGGTCGTCGTGCCGGGAGAAGGACGGCATGACGGCTTCCGCGCGGGGTATCCAGGAAGTCTGTCCGGGTCCCTACGCGGCCGTCGGGAGGGCGTGCCCGGGGGCCCGGGGGCGGGTGCGGCCCCGGGCGTCGGGATCGCGCTGGGGCAGGAAGGCGGTGCGTTTCTCCCGGTCGCGGATGGCCGTACGGACCCGGCCGCGCGGCACGACGGGGGCGCAGCGCGCGCTGATCACGGCGCAGACGACGAGCGCGGAGGCGGCCGCCGCGGTGGCGGCGGCGGTGAGGGCGACGGCGGCGGTCAGGGCGCTGCCGTCGAAGAGGGCCAGTTCCAGGACGAGGAGCAGCACGAGCACGGGAGCGGCGGTGCGCGGCTTCGGCGTCATGCCCCTCCCCCTTCGCGGTGCGGCCCGCTCGCAGTGCGGCCCGCTCGCAGTGCGGCCCGCTCACGGTGCGGCCGCCTTCACGGTGCGGCCCGTCGGATCCGGCCACGGCACCGGTCCGAACACCGGTGCGGTCCATCCGTTATACCCGATCACGGCCGACGGCCGCAGGCCACGGCGTACCGCCGTCGCAGTACGGTGTCATCCATGCGCCCCGACACGCCTGCCGACCACATCGCCGAAGCCGAGCGTCTGCTGCGCACCGCGACGCAGTACCCGGAGGATCAAGAACCCCTGCTGCTCCAGGCCGCCGCCCATCTCGAACTGGCGGGGGACCGCGAACGCGCTTCCACGCTCTACGACCGTCTCCTGGCCTCGGGCCCGGAGCGCCCGTACCTGGTGAAGGCGCTCCAGGCGGCGAACCTGTGGGAGTACGGCCACGAGGCCGAGGCCCGCGCCCTGATCGGCGGCATCCGCACGGCGGCCCCGGCGGACCCGTCGCCGTGGGAGATCGTGGCGGAGACGCTGGAGGCGCACGACGAGCTGGACGCCTCCCACGCGTGCTTCACGGAGGCCGTCGCCCTGCTGCTGCCGTCGGGGGACGAGGAGATCTCGTACGAGACCCAGCCCCTGCTCACGGGCCGCCACCGGGTCCGCCGGCTCCTGGGCCACCCGCACGACCGCTGGGACCTCCTCGCGGACAAGGTCCACTCCGCCCAGTCGGACATCACCCTGGACGAACTCCACGACCCGAACCGCCTCTGGGCCCTGGGCTCCGACAACCCGGCCGAACTCCGCGCCGAGATCGCCCGTCTCCGCTCCGAACTGGGCTCCTACCGCACGGCGCTCTCCCGCCCCTTCCCGGTCGCGGTCCTGCACTGGCCCGAGCCCGAACTGACGGAACTCCTCGCGGCCTACCCGGAACTGGAATCCGAGTACCCGACGCACGCGGCCCACCTCACGGACATCGAGGCGTCCCTGCGCGACCTGGCGTCCACGGGCACGGCGAACCTGGGCATCGTCACGGCGACGGTCCCGGCGTACGAGGCGTTCGCGGCCTCGGAACAGTCCTCCCCGTCCACGCCGGACCTGCTCCCGCAATTCACCACCACCCTGGCCGCCCGGGGCCGCGCCACCACCTGGCCGCCGGCCCGGCACACCGCTTGCTGGTGCGGATCGGGGGCGGCTTATCGCGACTGCCACGGGGGCGCGGGGTTCTGACCGGGCCGGCCCGGCAGAGACGCCCCGCTCCTCTTCACTCCTTCACTCCTTCTGCGCACCCTTCAGCCTCCTGAGAGACTCCTGTGCATTCCCCAGATACCACTGCGGCCCGGAACGTCACTCTCCTTGCCTCTGCTCATGCCCCTGACCCCGGACTCGACCAGGTCATCAGCTGGTTTACGGCCCTGCCTGAGCTGGAGCAGCGGTTCGGCAGAGTGCTACGTCAGTCCATCGATGAGGTTCTGGACGGGCAGCGCACGGGCCGGTTCGATCTCAACAGCCTGGCGAAAACCGAGAAGACCTATCTGGGGACCAAGGTCGAGATCGTAGCCCGGGCGGAGTTCGGTCTGGGTGACGGACGCTCCATGGACTACTCCATCGCCGGCCATGACGTGGACGCCAAGTTCACGATGCTCAGCAATTGGTCCATCCCGAAGGAAGCGATGGGGCACATGTGCCTGCTCATGAAGGCGAACGACCGGAATCCGATTTTCCAGGTAGGACTCCTCCGCATCCGCGAAGAACTGCTGAATCAGGGAAGCAACCGGGACGGCAAACGCACACTGTCCGGGGTGGGGCGTTCAGCTATACGGTGGATAATCCCCAGCGGCTCTCTTCCCCCAAATATTCTGCTGAACCTTCCGGAAGCCGATCGCTCCGCTATCTTTACCGCAGGCGGCAGAATCCAGGGCCAGAAACCAGGCGGGCAGCAGCGCATCAATGAGCTATTCCGGAGAGTGCAAGGCGCCAGGATCGACCGCAATGCGGTTCTCACCGTAGCCAGCCAGGATGACGGACCCAAGCGGGTTCGGGATGCGCGGGGCCACCTCCGGAGTGAAGGAATCATGATTCTCGGGGACCAGCAAAGGCATCCGCATATCGCCCGCGCCCTTGACCTCCCCATTCCAGGCCGGGGATCCTGGGTGGCAGTGAGAGTCAGCCGCTTCGAGAGTGCGGAAGACGCCGGACGCCCTGTCGCTCAGATCGGAGAGAACTGGTACGCCGTGTGGTCCGAGGGCGATACGCCGACCCCGGCTCCGGCCAGCTACTGAGACACGATGGCGAACGAGAAGAACCCAGCCGACACCTGGGAAGCCCCTGCGGGATCATGGGCTTCATCAGCCGCCCGCCGCCGCAATATGCAGGCGATCCGCAGCCGGGACACCCAGCCCGAGCGGCTGATCCGGCGGCTGGTGCACGCGCAGGGTCTGCGCTACCGCGTCGCGGCGAGGCCGCTTCCCGACCTTCGCCGCACGGCGGACCTGGTCTTCCGCCCCGCGAAGGTCGCGGTCTTCATCGACGGCTGCTACTGGCATGGCTGCCCGGAGCACTACGTGTCACCCCGGACCAACCCCGGCTACTGGTCAGACAAAGTCGCGGGAAACATCAGCCGCGACCGGGATACCGATCAGCGGCTGGCGGAGGCCGGCTGGGCCGTCCTCCGCTTCTGGGAGCATGAATCACCCGAGGAGTGCGCCAGCACCGTGCTCCGCGTCGTCACCGACCGCCGGCAGGAAGTCCTGGCCCGAAAACTCCGGCGCGACCAGTGACGGATCGTCCTCGGGCTCAAAGTCCGGGGACGGGTCGTCGTGCAGGGGGCCGGTACGGGACAGCGCTTCCTTGATGGCTTCGCCCACAGCGGCGGCGACCGGCGGCGGGAAGGCGTTGCCGACCTGCCGGTAACGGGCCGTCTTACCGCCGGTGAATTTCCAATCCGTGGGGAAGCCCTGGATGATGGCGGCCTGCGCTACCGTGAGCTTCGGGCCTCGCCCCGGCTTCCCCGGATCCCCCAGATTCCCCAGGTCCCGGTCTTTGTCGACCATTTTATCCGGGTCATTGGCGACGCCCTTGCCGTCCACACCGAGTGTGGCCCACGCATTCTTCGCCCGGGTCGGGCCCAGGTCGGCACCGCCGTGCTTCTTGGAGCCGCCGACCAGAGTGGGCGCGACCGTACCGAGCTTGGCCTTCTCTTCCCACCTCTTGTAGAGAGGGGAGTCCTCACCACCCAGTCGCTCCAGCATGGATTCCCTGAGCGCCTCAAGAACGGTTGTGATCTTCCCACCGCCCTGGGGCCAGTCGAATCCCCGGTACTGATCCTTGCGGATCGCGACGAGAATGGCCCGGGGACGCAGCTGCGGCACGCCAAAGTCCTGCGCTTCCAGCACCCGCCAGCCGCAGATCACATATCCAGCCTTGCGCAGACGGTTCCGGATGTGGTTCCGGTAGTAGCGGAACTTCTGCTCGGGCTGGACCAGGCCCCGGACATTCTCAATCATCACGGCCCGGGGCTTCAGCTCTTCCACCAGATCGAGCATGGTCGGGAAGAGGTCGCGCTCGTCATCCCGGCCCAGCTGCTTTCCGGCCGCGGAGAACGGCGGGCAGGGCACGCCTCCGGCCAGCAGGTCAAGCCGCCCCGGCTTCAGCAGCGGAGCCTCGTCATCGGCTTTGCGGACCTTCGCGGAATCCGTATCGGGATCAAGGATCTCCTTCAGCGGGTGGAATTCCTTGACATCCACATTGCGGAGAAGGCAGTGCTCCTTCTCCCACGTCCACTTCGGGTTGTTCTCGATGTTCTCCCGCAGGGTTTCCACGGCATGCTTGTCGATTTCCACCAGCGCGAGGTGCCGGAAGCCCGCCTGGTGGAGTCCCACAGCCTGGCCACCGGCACCCGCGCAGATCTCTACTGAGGTCAGCTGGCGCGGGGCGGTTGTCATGGGCTCCTCCTGGGCGGTGATGCGAAGATCCTGAGTCGGCAAAGACAGACACGCAAGTGTCGCATCTCCCGTCCGCCGGAAGCACCAGAACCGCTCACGTCACAGCCAGGCCCCTGCTCACAAGGGCCTTCACCGCGCGGCTCCTCTCAGGCGGGAGCCCAGCCGTCAGCCTTCAGGGCCGGTGGCGCCCCCGGAGGTGCCCCAGCAGAGCGCGGACATCGGCCATGTCCATCCCCGCCGCCAGCGAGGGCTCCTCTTCCAGATCGGCCAGCTGCCGCACAGCGGGGTCGTCAAGAATCCGGCCCATGAAGTCCAGCTTCTCTTCCAGTCTGAGAGCGACGACCTCGTCGATCGTCTCTTCGACGGCCAGCACCGTGACCCGGGTCTCAGCGTCGGGGGCGAGTCCGAGCCGGTGGATACGGTCCAGGCTCTGCAGGAACCGGCCCGCCATGAAGTCTCTGTCCACATAAACAGCGTCATGGCAGACCTGGTGCAGGCTGATGCCCTCCCCCAGCGTCGCCGGGTTGGAAAGAAGTACGTGACAGTCAGGATCCTCGCGGAATCTCCGCAGCTGATCCTCACGGTCCGCGGTGCCGCCGTGCACCATGGCCGGCTGATACGCCGAGAACAGCCGCTCCATGGTTGTCAGACTGCGGACAAAAGTCGTCCAGACAATCGTCTTCCGCCCCAGGGCCGCATTCTCGGCGACAATACTCAGCGCTTCCCGGTACTTGGGTGAGAATTCATAGCTGGGCAAATCCCGCATCAGTGAGTAGAGCGAATCATTCTCCGGCACCGCGAGCGGTGGCACCTGGTAGACCAGGGGTTCATACCGGCTCTCCCCCTCCAGTAGCAGAGCCGGACTGATCGCCGCCATCAGCAGCCGCAGCATCGCTTTGCCCAGGGCGTCGAAATCATCCCGCGAGGCTTCCGCACGGGCGGTGTACCGCCCTGCCAGAGCGTCGTACACCTCCCGGTGCAGAGGGTCCATCGCCACATACCGGATACGGGTCTCGTAGGGCGGCAGCCCCAGCTCAGCCTTGGTCGTACGGGTGAAGAGCGGACGGAGGACGCCGCTGGCGTGTGTGAGGTCACCGCCGGCAACCGCCTGGGTCACCACGCGACGGCCGTGGCCAGGCCACACGAACGAGAGGAGATTCTCCAGGTCGCGTGCCCCATTAGGCGCCGGGGTCCCGGTCAGGATGAGGCGCCTGCGGGAGAGCGGCCCCAGCGCCATGCAAGCACTGCCGTAGATGCCGCGCGCTCCCAGCTTCATCCGGTGGGCCTCATCCAGAATGATCATCGACGGGGCTGCCCGCAGCCAGGACGCGAGAGCCGCGAGCGATTTGTCCAGCCGCTCGTAGTTGACGATCAGGATGTCCGCGCTGTGGTCGGGACTCCCATCCAGCACCCTGGTGACGGGTGCCTTCCGGAAGCACACCTCGCTCTCATACAGCCATGACTCGTACGCCGACTTCGGACTGACCACCAGAAGCCGACGGGCATCGCCACTGGCCCGCGCGGCCGCGAACAGAGCGAGCCCGACACGGGTCTTCCCGGCACCCGGCACGGAGAAGTTGGCGCCGTGACGCAGGGAGAGCAGCCGCGCTATGTCCCGCCGCTGGAAATCCGTCAGCCCGCCACACCAGCCGTCGCCGAGGAGGTCCGGGATGTCATCCGGCCGCACCGGCGCCGGGGCGTCCGGCTCCCGGAGTTGCCGCTCCGCCCTCTCAGCGTCATCGAGCACCTCACCCACCAGTGCGGCAAGCTGCTCTTCCCACTCGACGGTCCCGGGGTGCGGCCAGCCGCCCAGCGCTTCCAGACCCATGAGGAAGTCATCGAGGTCCACCTCAGCGGAGAGCGGTGTGCGCTGCCCCGCGGAGAGGAACCGGCTGGCCAGCCTGGCGAACTCCGCTTCCAGGCCCGCCGCTGCCCGCAGCACCGCGCGGGTCCGGGTGACATCGAAGCCGATCCGCAGGGACGGCCCGGCGCTGCCGGTCACGCGCCCTCCTGCCGGGTCGCCTCCAGCAGCCAGGAGACGCCTTCCCCCGGAGCGCTGATACTGCGGGCGGACTCCTGGGCGAGCTTCCTCAGCACGTGCCGGAGGCTGACCACCGCCTCGTCGAACGTCTCCTCATCGAGACTCCGGGAGCCCCGGGAGAGCACCAGGTCGGTGATCCCCTGCTCCAGGTCCTTGCACGCATCGGCGATGCGGTCAGGAGCGGCCTGCTTGCGCTTGCGGATCCGGGCGTCCTTGCCCGCCGGCTCCAGAGCGTCTTCAAAGGCGTCGTGTGCCTGCTGGAGGATCTCGGAAGCCTTCCTGGCCCCCTCGGAGAGCCCGCCGGGATCGGTGTTCTCCGTGGCCTTGGCCTGAAGGATGGTGTCCGTCAGCGCCCTGGCCTCGGCAACGGCCGGCGCGGCGGCGGCCACCGTACGGTTCAGCCCCGGAATGACGACCGCTGCCACGGCCCCCGTCTCCGTCCGCAGGGAGGCGGGGAGGTTCCTGTCCAGATAGCGGGCCCTGAAGTCAGGCTCGATCAGACGGACGTCCGTCTTGGAGAAGTTCAGGACGATCGCCGCCAGCCTGTTCTCCTTCAGCAGGTCAGCCTGGTCCCGGCTGACCGCGGACTCCTTGGCGTAGCGGCGGTAGAGCTCCCGCAGCTTCTCCTGGTGATTCTCGAAATCCAGCAGACGCAGCCGGTTACCGCCCTGCGCGGACCGCTCGATCAGGTCCTTGAGGCAGCTGAGGATCCAGAGTTCCTGCTCACAGGTGGACTCACGGATACGGAAGTCCCGGGCGATATCGGCCAGGGCCCGTCCCTGCTCCTGCTGTTCGCTGATGGCCAGCAGCCGGTTGATGTACGAGTAGTCACGGCGGCGGTCCGGCCGCAGCTGAAGCGAGAGTTCGACCGCGTTGATGTCCTCCAGCGTGCAGGACTCCGGGAGGACACCCACCCTCATATGGGCAACGCCCAGCTCCTTGAGCGCGGCCCGCCGGGTGTTGCCGTTGACCAGAACGCCGTCGCGGGTGATAAGACCCGGCTCGTTCTGCTTGAAGTCGCGCAGGCTCTCCATGAGCTTGTCGAATTCCGGGTCGAGCTTGTCCGGGTCCGCCGGAAGCGCCTGGAGCAGGTAGTGCAGGTAGCTCTGGCTCTCCGGCTGCCAGCCATCCCGCTTCAGCTCAGCCTCACGCTGCGGGTCATGACTGCGCTGCGCGCGGATGCGGTGGCTGTGCGGGTTGTAGTAGAGACGGTCCACAGGCATGTCGATGACTTCGACACTGAGGGGCTGGGTGCGCCACTCCACGGTCAGCGTCTCCCGCACACCGCCGGCGCCAGCCGCTTCCTCCAGCCGCTGCCCGACCAGTGCGCGGATCTCATCTGCCAGGGGCGGCCGACCGTAGTCGTTACTCACGAGGGGTACTCCTGTCTAAGGCGTGTTCCGGGGTTCCAGGGTCCGGCTGCGGAGGCCGGGGCCGTGCCGGCCTCCGCAGCGGGATGTCAGTGACGTGTGCCCTCAGGCGCGGGCAGTTCCAGCACCCTACGTACCCTGGCCCTCGACTCTTCGGGCAGCGTCCGGAAGTCGGCCCACAACTTCTCCACCACGCTGAACTCACGGCGGTCCGCAGCAACCCACTGGGCGAGCAGCTTCCGCTCCAGCGATCCCAGGCTGCCGATGCCGGCGAGCACGGCGCCCTCGTCTACGGGCTTGCCACGGCCGCCCACCCGGCAGCGGTTGCACTCGGCCACCAGTTCCGTGGTCTCGCTGCCGTCCCTGTGCCTCACCACACGCCGTGCGATGTCCAGCTGGGCCCGCTCGTAGCTCCCTTCGTACTCCGCTCCGGGGACGATGCCGCAGGAACGGCAGAAGTGGCCGTCCCGGGAGAGCACCTCACGCCGCTGGGTCTGGGTGATCGACGTACTGGGGCGCGAGCCCTTGCCCGGCTCCCAGACCGGCTCGCCCTGGCTGACGAAACGCTGCTCGTGCTGGCCCAGGTAAGCGTCTTCCCTGTTGGTGTCTATGCGCCAGCCGTGGTCCCGCAGGTCCCGGACCCGGCGGTCAGCCTGGCTGACCCCCGGGAAGGCCGCCTTCACGTCCTCCTTGGTGAAGACGTTGCCCTCACCGACCACGGTCACCAGCCAGAGCGCCGCGCGCTTCATGGTGCCGAGCTTCGTGTCCGTCCACGACGGCAGAACCACCATCACATGTCTCCTCGTAGCAACAACTCTGGGTGGGAGCGGGCAGCGGCCCGGAGATGATTCGCCGGCCCCGCGCTCCATAACCCTTGCCTGTCGTTGATCCAGAATCCAGGGTTCACCGCATATCCGCGGGGGTGCGTACTACGCGGGACCGCGTAGATCACATTCCGGGGACACGGCTACCCAGCGGGAAGCACGCTGCGGACAATTGAATCTCTCAACTGTGCGTGCGGCGTCAGATACGAAGGGCTGGGGATGACGGACAAAGTTCACGGAGGACAGCTGGACGAAGAGCCGAACCCCGCGCAGGCGGCATTCCGATCCGCGCTGCGCGCGGTCATCAAGGCGAGCGGCCAGGCGCAGTGCCGCGTTGCCCAGCGGTCCGGCCTGCCCGAGACCACTCTCTCCGGCCATCTGACTGGGCACCGGCTGCCCCAGTCGCCGGAGGAGCCCGGTCAGGTCTATGCCGCTGCGGAGGAGTACGCGGCCAGGGCGGGCCGCACGCTGCCGTTTACGGCCGCCGAGCTGAAAGGGCTGTGGGAGCAGGCCAGGCTGGAGCAGCATGGCCTTGGCGCCGCTGTGCCCCGTACGAGTGCCGGGCAGCCGTCCAGGGCACAGCGGTCAGCCTGCGAAAACAGTTCCACGCGGCGGCGCCGCATCCGCCAGCGCGTCCGCATCTACGCGCGGCGGCGTACTCCCTCCCGTCCGCTGGCCACAGCTGCGGTGCCGGTCCCCCGCGCGGAGGGGGACCGGCTCACCGCCCCGTCGGCACCCCTGCCGCCGCAGTCCTCGGCTGTCCCGGGAAAGTGGCAGGCCGAGGCCGCGGAAGTCGGCCGCCACCTCGCGGCCGGACGGGAATGGGACGCGTTCATGGTGCTGCGGAACACCGGCAGCACGGTCCCGGCCCACGAGTTCCCCGGCGTTGTCTCCTCCTGCAGGGCCGCAGGCCTCCCGGAGGCCGCCGAGATTCTGCTCCGGGCGGCAGCGGAACGCGAGACGCAGGCCGTGCTGAACATCGCCGCCGCCATGCACGACCATCAGCAGTACGAGGACATGGGCCTCATGCTGGCGGCCGCGCGTTCCACCTGAGGTTTCCTGACACTCCATCGGCCAGCGCTCCCGCCGGCTTGCCCCGCATACACGGTCTCCCGCCGGACGGGAAATCCGCCGCACAGCCGTACCCCATTCCCGGTGACCCCCCGCCGGCGGGGGAATTGCGGCGTTCGGTCACCGGGAATGGGTAGGGCCGCAGCAGCCGGGGGGACAGTTCCGGCCGCCGCGGGTATCTGGGTGGGTGGAAAGGCCGTGGAGCGTGGGGAATGCCCCTTGCCGAGCCGCTCGCCGGGCTCCGAGCGCTGGTCGTTTCGCTCGTCATCTCGCTCGTCGTCGCCGCGTTCGAGCAGGGGGCCGGCTCAGACGCAGTGACAGAGGGCCCCGGGCGTGGCGTCCGTGGCGGGGCGGCGGGTGCTGGGCATGGGTGTTCCCCCGGGGTGGTGGCGCGGTGTGGTCTGTCAGATAGAACGGGCGCAAACGACCGGCGGTTCACGCCGGGGGAAAGAAAAATTCCGTTGAACAGTTCGCCTCCGGTCTCCGTACTTCTGGACGACCGGCCCGACCAGTCGGCATCAAGGGGAGGACCCATCCATGCAGAAGCGCATCACTCTGGCGGCGGCCGGCGCGCTGGTGCTCGCGGCCACCGGCGTCGTGTCCGCCTCCGCGCACGGGGGGCAGCACGGAGGGCAGGACAGGGGGCAGAACACGGCACAGGGCAGCGCACAGGACACACGACAGAACGCGGGACACGACAGGACGCACCAGCACGGCGGCGGGCAGGGCGGGAGCACGGTCACCGGAGCGGCCCCCCGCGCCGGCGTCGTCACCTTCGTCGTCCGCGCGACCGGGGACCAGGAAGTGCCGACCCCCGGCGGGCCCGCGGTGAACGACCCCGATGCCAGGGCCGACGGGTTCATCCAGATCAGGGGCGACCGGATCACCTACGCGCTGCGGTGGAAGGGCACCGTGCCCAGCCTCGGGCACATCCACCAGGGGGCCGCCGGCACGAACGGGCCGCTGAAGGCGATGCTGTTCGGCAGCGCCATGCCGGACTCCGTCAGCCGCGCCGCCGGGCACGTCACCGAGACCAACGCCCCGCTCGCCGCCGCCATCCGCGAGAACCCGGGCGGCTACTACGTCAACCTGCACAGCGCCGAGTACCCCGGCGGGGCCGCCCGTGGCCGGCTCAAGCCGGCCAAGGGGAACTCCGACCCGCTCGGCATCCTCCGCAGCGGCCCCCTGACCGCCCTCTCCAACGGCGAGCAGGAAGTGCCCAAGACCGACGCCTCCAAGGTCGGCGACCCCGACGGACACGCGCTGACCACCCTCGACCCCCGGGGCACCCGCGTCGGCTACTCCCTCGCCTGGAGCCGGATCCAGGCGCCGACCCTCGGCCATGTCCACCGGGGCGCCTTCGGCACCAACGGCGAGGTCGTCCTCGACTTCTTCGACCGGCCCGTCCCGGACGGCGTCTTCGCCGTCGCCGGCAGGCTGACCGGGCAGAACCCCGCCACCCTCCAGCGGATCCGGGCCAACCCGGGCGACTACTACTCCAACCTGCACAACCCCGAGTACGCCGACGGCGCCGTCCGAGGCCAGTTCGTCGGCTGACCCCCCTGAACGGAGGTGTGGCGCCACCGGACGCGGTGGGCGCACGGGCGGGTCGCTGAGGGGGCCGCCCTGCGCACCGGTGCCGCCGCCGACGGAGCGCCACACCTCCTCGACCCCGGCCGGCCGGGCCGGGCGTCAGCCGCCCAGCGCATGCGCCACGGTGTAGATCAGCAGGCCCGCCAGCGCCCCCACCACCGTGCCGTTGATCCGGATGAACTGGAGATCACGGCCGATGTGCGCCTCGATCTTGCGCGAGGTGTGCTCCGCGTCCCAGCTCGCGATGGTCTCCGAGATCAACGAGGTGATCTCACCCCGATACGTGGTGACCACATAGACCGCCGCGTCCTCCACCCAGCCGTCCACCTTGGCCTGGAGCCGCTCGTCCGCCGCCAGCCGCGCCCCCAGCGAGAGCAGCGAGGCACGCGCCCGCAGCCGCAGCTCGCTCCGGTCGTCCTCCGCCGCCGAAATGATCATCGCGCGGACGGACGACCACGCGGAAGCGATCACGTCCTGCACCTCCTCGCGCGCGACCAGATCCGACTTCATCCGCTCCACACGCGCCCGCGTCTCCGTGTCCGACTGGAGATCGGCGGCGAAATCCGTAAGGAAACGGTCGATCGCCCCCCGCGCCGCATGGTCCGGCATGTCCCGCATCTCCGTCACGAACCGCAGCAGCTCCCGGTAGACCCGCTCCCCCACCTTCCGGTCCACGAACCGGGGCGTCCAGCCCGGAGCGCCGCCCTCCACCGCGTCCATCACCGAGACCGAATGGGTGACCAGCCAGTCGTGGGCACGCGTGCAGATCAGATCCACCGCCCGGTGGTGCGCCCCGTCGGCGACCACCTTCTCCAGCGTCTTGCCGATCCCTGGGGCGATCTCGGCACTCTCCGCCCGGCGGACGATCGCCTCCCCCACCACCGCCTGCACATCGGAGTCCCGCAGCACCGTGAGCGCCCCGCGCAGCGCGGTCGACAGCTCCGCCGTCACCCGGTCGGCGTGCGCGGGCTCGGCGAGCCACGCCCCCACCCGGCGGCCGATGCCCAGCGCCCGCAGCCGCCCGCGCACCACGTCACCGGAGAGGAAGTTCTCCCCCACGAAGGTGCCCAGCGCCGTGCCGAGCTGGTCCTTCTTGTTCGGGATGATCGCCGTGTGCGGGATCCGCAGCCCCAGCGGATGCCGGAACAGCGCCGTCACCGCGAACCAGTCGGCCAGCGCGCCGACCATGCCCGCCTCGGCGGCGGCCGCCACATACCCGGCCCACGCCCCGGCGCCCGACCGCTCCGCCCAGGTCGCCAGCGCGAAGACCAGCGCCACACCCACCAGCAGCCCGGTCGCGATCAGCTTCATCCTGCGGACACCGCGCTGTTTCTCCGCGTCCGCCTCGGTGTACGCGAACGAGGGCAGGCCCCCTGGCCCCACCCGGTCTGTCTGATCCGTGCGATTCATCCGCTCCACCCGTCCACGCGCGCCCCGTACGCATTGTCCCTGCCTGACCTACTCCCGGCGCGCACGGAGAGTTCCCGGCGGGCGGCGGCCGGGGCGGGCCGGGCGGCGGCAGGAACGGACAGGGGCGCAGGCCGGGGCGGTGGTCAGGACGATTCCCCGCCAGAACTCTCCCCCTCGGCGGAGCCCGGCGTCTCCTCCGCCCCGCCCGACCGGTCACGCTCCGTCGCCGGCAGCTCCTTCTGTGCCCGCCTGCGCTCCCGCTCCAGCGCGCGTTCCCGCTCCCGCTCGGCCTTCAGCCTCTGCTTCTGGGCCTTGGTCCGCTTGCGGACCACGCCGACCCCGCCCATCAGGGCGAACCCCGTGACCCGCACCCGGGGCGCCGCCGGATCCGGCTCCGCGTCCACGCCGCTCTCCCCGAAGCCGCCCATGAAGCCGGCCCCGGTGACATCCACCGTCAGCTCCGGCGGAACGATCACACTCATCCCGCCCATGACCGTGAAGCAGCGGATCACGATCTCCCGCTCCTCGAAGCGCGCGTCCCGCAGATCCAGCTCCCCGCCGCCCATCAGCGTGACGGCCGTGAAGCGGCGCGGCGCCGTCCAGGTCCCCTTGCGCCCGAACCCGCCCCAGAACGCGAACCCGAACCGCGAGGTCGGCGTACCACCGATCCGCCCCTGCCAGCCGCCCACCGCCGGCACGGACGACGGGAGCGGCTCCACCGACCCCGCCCCGGCGGGCGCCGGAAGATCCCGTACCAGCGGCTCCAGCTCGCCATGGGTACGGGCCCGGTAGGTGGCGTCCAGCCGCTCGTCGAACTCCTCCATGGTGAGCCGCCCTTCGGCCACCGCCTCCCGCAGCCGCTCCGCGATCCGCTCGCGCTCGCTGTCGGAGGCCCTCATGTCGGGGAGTTCGCTCATACGGGAAAGAATAGTCAGCGGGCCGCCGCCGGGCCCGGCTCGGCTCCCGGCGCCCCGTCGGCCGTCGTTGCGGCCGCCCGCTCCGCGTACATCCGCGCGATCACCGCCTCGATGTCCGGCTCCCGCACCGACAGATCGGCCACCGGATACCGCTCCACCACCGCCGCCACCAGCGGAGCCGCCGACTGCGACGCCGGAAACGCCAGCCACTGACGCGGCCCCTCCACCCGCACCGTGCGCGCCAACTCCGTCTCCACCGGCGGAAGTTCCCGTTCCAGATCCACCACCAGGGTCCGCTCGCTCTCCGCCGCACTGTGCAGCCCGCTCAGCGCGCCGTCGTACATCAACCGCCCGTGATCGATGACCAGCACCCGCCGGCAGAGCTGTTCCACATCGGTCAGATCGTGCGTCGTGAGCAGCACCGTCGTCCCGCTCTCCGTGTTCAGGTCCCGCAGGAACGCCCGGACCTTCGCCTTGGAGATCACATCGAGGCCGATCGTCGGCTCGTCGAGGTACAGCACCTCGGGATCGTGCAGCAGCGCGGCGGCGATGTCGCCCCGCATCCGCTGCCCGAGCGAGAGCTGACGCACCGGCACGTCCAACAGCTCCGCCAGGTCGAGGAGTTCGACACAGCGGTCCAGGTTCTCCCGGAACCGGCGGTCCGGGACCCGGTACATCCGGTGCATCAGCCGGTACGAGTCCCGCAGCGGCAGATCCCACCACAGCGTGGTCCGCTGCCCGAAGACCACCCCGATCCGGCGGGCCAGCCGCGTACGCTCCACGGACGGGTCGACGCCCGCGACCCGCAGCCGCCCCGCACTCGGCGTGAGGATCCCGGTCAGCATCTTGATCGTGGTCGACTTGCCGGCCCCGTTCGGCCCGATACAGCCGACCATCTCCCCCCGCGCCACCCGGAAACTCAGCCCGTCCACCGCCCGGACCTCGCGCTTCTCCCGGCGGAACAGACCGGCCCTGCGCCGTACCACGAACGACTTCGCCACCCCGTCGAGTTCGATCACATCGCCGGTCACGTCACCCGTCGCGTCGCCGGTCACACCGTCGGTCATCTCCATGTGCGGGCTCCCTGCTCAGCTTCCGGTACTGCGGTACGAACGGAGCCCGGCACGCCAGGCGAGCGCCGCCGGCCACCAGACCACGGCGGCCACCAGCGGCGGAGCGAAGGCCAGCCACTGCGGCACGTCCAGCGGATAGGGCCGGCCCAGCACATACAGCGCGGGCAGCCAGTTCACGAAGGCCAGCGGGACCACGAAGGTCACCCCCCGCACCAGATCCCGCGCGAAGACCGTCGGCGGATACTGGAGCAGCGTGCTGCCCCCGTACGTGAACGCGCTCTGCACCTCCGCCGCGTCCTGCGCCCAGAACTGGAACGCCGCGCCCCCGACGAAGACCGCACCGAAGATCGCCGCGCCGGTCAGCACCATCATCGGCACCATCAGCACCTTCAGAAACGTCCAGTCGACATCGACCGTCAGCAGGCCGTAGCCGAGGACCACCAGCCCCTGGGTGATCCGGCCGAGTCGGCGCAGCGCGAACCGGTCGGCCGCGAACTGCGCCAGCACCGGCGCCGGGCGCACCAGCAGGGTGTCCAGGGTGCCGTCGCGGATCCGCCGCCCCAGCCGGTCGACGGAGCCGAGCGTCAGATCCGTGAGCCCGAAGGCGGTGCCGACCGTCCCGTACAGCACCGCGATCTCCGCGAGCGAGTAGCCCCCGAGCCTGTCGACGTGCGAGAACATCAGCAGGATCGCGACGAAGTCGAAGGCCGTCACCGCGAAGGACGCGAACGTCGTCAGCGCGAAGGACGCCCGGTACGTCATCGTGGCGCGGATCCACATCGCGACGATGAGCCGGTAGGCGTACAGGCCGGTGCGGAGCGTGGCGAGCCGGCCGCCCCGCCCGTACGGATCGGCCGGTACGGGAGACGCCGATCCGGGAGACGCGGGCACGGTCGACGCCGATCCGGGGGACGCCGGCCCCGGGGCTCGGGAAGCGGCGCGCGGCGGCGGGACCGCACCCCGCCCGCGCTCCTGTGTACGGTCCGGGTCAGCCACCCTGGACCACCACCTTCCGCGTCGCCAGCCGCAGCACCACCCGGCCCACGCCCAGCAGCACCACCGCCCACCCCGCCTGGAAGGCGTACGCCCCCGCCAGATCCCACCCCGTCCGGGTGCCGAGCAGCACATCCGCCGGCACCTGGAGCAGCGACGACCACGGCAGCATCCGCGCCACCTCGCCCAGCGCCCCGGGGAAGATGTTCAGCGGCAGCGTCATCCCGGAGAAGAACAGCCCCAGCAGCCAGTGCACCTGGATCGCCCCGGCGCCGTCGAGCAGCCAGAACGCCGACAGCGCGACGATGAACCGCAGCGCGAAGCCGACGACCACCCCGAGGGCCACCGCCAGCAGGAACGCCAGCCAGGTCAGGACCGACCCGGGGAGCGCCAGTTCGAACGCGAGCCCGCCGAAGACCAGCGGAGCCACCCCCCGGCCAAGGAAGTGGAACGCGGCCCGCCCCAGATCGGCGGCCAGCCAGAACAGCTGGAGATCGGCCGGGCGGTAGAGGTCGACGGCGATGTCCCCGGTGCGGATCCGCTCGCTCAGCTCCTCCTCGAAGCCGCCGCCCATCTGCCCACAGGTCATCAGCAGCGCCTGACCCACCCAGACATAGGTCACCGCCTGGCTCACGTCGTAGCCGCCGAGGTGGGGGCGCTGGTCCCACAGCGCGATATAGGCGTACGCGAGGATGAAGCCGAAGACCGTGTTGGTGAACACACCCGCCACCGTGGCCACCCGGTATGTCGCGAAGCGCCGGAATCCGCCCGCCGCAACGACCCCGTACAGCCGCATGCCCCGCCCTCCCCCCTCTCGGATCCCACAGAACCGGCGCCCGCCCCCGCGCCGACACGCTCACGCACCCGCGCCCGGCCTCCCGCGCCCAGCGCCCTGTGCCCCGCGTGTCCCCGGCACCAAAGCCCCCGAGCCTAGTGCCGCCACGAACGGTCCGCCACGCATTTATCCGCGACGCATTCATGGGCCGGAGGTCCGGGGTATATCAGCCCCTAAAGTGCACTATGGGCCCATGAGCGAGGAGCCACGGCACGCAGGCTGGCCACCCCGGGACGCGACCGCGTCCCACCCCCGGAGCACGGAACCGGACACCACGGAACCCACCCCCGGCGGCACACCGGCCACCCCGCCACGGCGCACCGGACTCCGCCGGCTCCGCCCCACCCGCCGCACGGTCCTCACCGCCCTGCTGATCGCCGCGGTCCTCCTCGTCGGCGGCTTCGTCGCCGGCTACACCCTCGTCGGCATCCCGCCCGCCAACGCCGCCGCCGTCGCCCAGTCCAACCTCTACCTGTACGAGGACGGCAGCCCGCTCGCCCGCGACGGCGAGGTCAACCGGGAGAACGTCCGCCTCACCCAGGTCCCCCTGACCGTGCGGCACGCCGTCCTCGCCGCCGAGGACCGGGACTTCTACTCCGAACGGGCGGTCGACCCCCAGGGCATGGTCCGCGCCGCCTGGAACACCCTCACCGGCAAGGGCAAGCAGTCCGGCTCCACCATCACCCAGCAGTACGTCAAGAACTACTACCTCGGCCAGGAACAGACCATCAAACGGAAGTGGAAGGAGTTCTTCATCTCGGTGAAGCTGAGCCGGGAACAGAGCAAGGACGACATCCTCCTCGGCTACCTCAACACCAGCTACTACGGCCGCAACGCCTACGGCATCCAGGCCGCCGCCCAGGCCTACTACGGCAAGGACGTCGAGGACCTCGACACCGCCGAAGGCGCCTACCTCGCCTCCGTCCTCAACGCCCCCAGCGCCTTCGACGTCAGCCTCCACCCCGAGAACACCGACGCGGCCGTCGCCCGCTGGAACTACACCCTCGACGGCATGGTCGGACAGGGCTGGCTCACCCCCACCCGGCGCGCCGCCCTCACCTTCCGCCCGCCCCGGCCCGCGCGCCCCGCCACCGGCCTCTCCGGCCAGCGCGGCTACGTCGTCCAGGCCGTCGAGGAGTATCTGACCGGCCGGGGCATCCTCGACGAGAAGACCCTCGCCACCGGCGGCTACCGCATCACCACCACCCTGCAACGCACCCGCCAGGACGCCCTCGCCAGGGCCGTCGACGACCAGGTCACCTCCCGGCTCGACCCCACCCGCGCCGCCGACCGGAACGTACGCGTCGGCGGCGTGTCCATCGACCCCGCGACCGGCCGGGTCGTCGCCCTGTACGGCGGCGTCGACTACACCCGGCAGTACGTCAACAACGCCACCCGCCGCGACTACCAGGTCGGCTCCACCTTCAAACCCTTCGTCCTCGCCGCCGCCGTCGAACACGGCTCCCGCACCCAGGACGGCCGGCTCATCACCCCCGGCACCCTGTACGACGGCACCGACCGGCGCACCGTCCAGGGCTGGGGCGGCAAGCGGTACGCCCCCGGCAACGAGGACGGGATCTCCCACGGCTACCTCACCGTCGCCGAGGCCACCGACCGGTCCGTGAACGCCGTGTACGCGCAGATGGCGATGGACGTGGGGCCCGCGAACGTCCGGCGGACCGCCATCGACCTCGGACTCCCCGCCGGCACCCCCGACCTGACCGCGTCACCGTCCATCGCGCTGGGACCCGCCACCGCCAGCGTCCTCGACATGGCCGAGGCGTACGCGACCCTCGCCGACCACGGCCGCCACGGCGCCTACACCCTCGTCGCCAAGGTCACCAAGGACGGCACGGCGGTACGGCTCCCCGAGCGCCGGGTCCGGCAGGCGATCGACCGCGAAGCCGCCGACACCACCACCGCGGTCCTCCAGAACGTGGTCGCCGCCGGCACCGGGACGGCCGCCCGGTCGGCGGGACGGCCCGCCGCCGGCAAGACCGGGACCGCCGAGGAGGACCGGGCCGCCTGGTTCGCCGGATACACCCCCGAGCTGGCCACCGTGGTCGCGATCATGGGACAGGACCCGGACTCGGGGGCACAGCGCTCGCTGTACGGGGCCCTGGGGCTGCCCCGCGTCAGCGGCGGCGGGGCACCCGCGCGGATCTGGGGCCAGTACACCGGCGCCGCACTCGCGGGCACGGAGATCACCGAATTCGACCTGTGGGTACGGCAGGGAGCCTGGCAGGTACGGCCCGCTCCGGGCACGAACACCCCGGGAACGGGACCGGCGACCGCGCCCGGGACCCGCCCGGCACCCGGCGGGCCACCCGGGAACGCGCCGCCCGGCACGGCTCCCGGCAGTGGCACCGGCGGCGTCGCCGGAGCCCAAGGCACGGCCGGGGCCACCGGCGGACCCGGCACCGGAGCCGCGTCGGGCGGCCCGGCGGGCACCGGCCTGCTGCCCGGATCCCCCGCCGGCGGCATGGGCGGCCCCGCACCGGGCAGCGGCCTCGACCGGCTGGACAGCTTCGACGGCTTCGACGGACCCGCCGTACCGGGCGCCGCCGGAGGGCCCGGCATGACCGGCGGCTCCGGGCTGTCGGGAGTCTCCGGCGCCCCGGCCGGCCCGGGTGGCGGCAACGGCGGCGGCTCCGGCGGGTTCCCACCGGGCGGTACGGGTCCGGGCGGCGGCAGCGGACCACCGGCGCCCGGCGGACGACCGGGCGGACGCTGAACACCGACGCTCCCCCGGCAACACACCCGCACACACCCGCGACACACCTCGGCCCCGGCCGCAGACGCGACCGGGGCCGAGGAAAGCTCTGTGGCCGGCGGGTCAGTGGCCGGTGGGTCAGTGGCCGGACGTCGCCTTCAGACCCACCACCGCGACCAGCAGCAGCGAGACGAAGAAGATCCGGGCCGCCGTCACCGGCTCGTTCAGCGCCACCATGCCCACGATCGCGGCACCCGCCGCACCGATACCGACCCAGACGCCGTACGCGGTACCGATCGGCAGCGTCTTCGCCGCCTGCGCCAGCAACACCATGCTGACGACGATCCCGGCACCCGTGAACAGACTGGGCCACAGCTTGGTGAACCCATCGGTGAACTTCATCCCGATCGACCAGGCCACCTCGACCAGACCGGCGATGATCAGCAGAACCCAGGCCATGACGGCCACCTCCGAGACGCGGAACTTCAACGGGGTGCGTCGTCTTTGCCAAGCCCGGTACGGCGCGTCTCGTCGGGGTGTCTCCACCGTAGCAAAACAGGGACGGCGGGGGCGGTGAGATCGATCACCAGTCCGAGGGAGGAGGCCGGGCGACCCGGAGGACGGCCGGGAACGGCCGGGGGGTGACGCCTACAAATACAGGCCCGTGGAATCCTCGGAACCCTGGAACCGATCCGCCGCCACCGCGTGCAGATCGCGCTCCCTCATCAGCACGTACGCCACACCCCGCACCTCGACCTCGGCACGGTCCTCGGGGTCGTACAACACCCGGTCACCGGGCTCGACGGTCCGCACGTTCTGCCCCACCGCGACCACCTCGGCCCAGGCCAGCCGGCGGCCCACCGCCGCCGTCGCCGGAATGACGATGCCCCCGCTGGAACGCCGCTCGCCCTCCGGGATGTCGGTCCGCACCAACACCCGGTCGTGCAGCATCCGGATGGGCAGCTTGTCGTGATGGGTGTTCTGTACCTGGCTGTTGGCGCTCACGCGTCGAACCTACCTGCCCCGGGGCCATCCGCACGCCCGCAGGGCGATACCCGGCGGCACCACGGGGGGCGGGCCCGGGGCCCGACCGCACCGGGCCACCGACCCGCCACCGTCCGCTGTCGCCTGCCCGTGCCCGTTACCGCCCGTGCTTCTCCGGCGACCGGGAGGAGAGCGCGATCACGCCCACCAGCACCACCACGGCCGCCAGCGGCAGCACCCGGTCCATCCGCGGAGCGCCGTCGTCCCCGACGAACTTCGCCCGCACACCGTCCACCGTGCGGTGCACCACGGCGAAGGCACGCCCCGCCGTCCGGTCCACCTTCTCGGCGACCTTCGCCTTCGCGTCGCCGACGATCGTGCTGGGGTGCACCCGCACCCCGATCTCGTCGAGCGTCTCGGCCAGCTGCTCGCGCCGGCGGACGATGTCCGCCTCGATCTGCGCAGGGGTCCTCGCGTCCGACACCGCGCTCCTCCGTCGTCGTCGTGCTCGTCGTCTCGGTGATTCCTCAGCGACAGTCTGTCAGCTCGGCCACGCGCGCACCCCACGGCACCCCTATTACGCTCGACGGCGTACACCCGCACGGCGTGGCGTGCCACCGCACACCCCGCCGGCACCCCCGAGGCGCGACGAGGAGAACCGAGAACCATGAGCGTGCGGCTCACGACCGGCGACACCGCCCCCGACTTCACCCTGCCCGACGCGGACGGCAACGAGGTCTCACTCGCCTCCCACCGGGGCCGGAAGGTGATCGTCTACTTCTACCCCGCCGCCCTGACCCCCGGCTGCACCAAGCAGGCGTGCGACTTCACGGACAACCTGGAACTGCTCGCGGGCGCGGGCTACGACGTGATCGGCGTCTCCCCGGACAAGCCGGAGAAGCTGGCGAAGTTCCGCGAGCAGGAGAACCTGAAGGTCACGCTGGTGGGCGACCCGTCGAAGGAGACGCTGGCGGCGTACGGCGCCTTCGGCGAGAAGAAGCTGTACGGGAAGACGGTGACCGGGGTCATCCGGTCGACGGTGGTCGTGGACGAGGAGGGCAAGGTCGAGCGGGCGTTCTACAACGTCAAGGCGACCGGCCACGTCGCGAAGATCATCAAGGACCTGGGCATCTGACCCGGTCCCCGGTGGCCCGCCCGCCACACCGGGCCGGGCGGGCCGCCGGTGACAAGTGAGACCCTTCATTCCGTATTTCGGACGTAACCGTCCGCATCGCGGATCGTTAATCCGTTCGGGCCCCGAGGGGCGGGGCCGGGACGGAGGGGGCGGCATGGGCCGGAGCCCGTGGACACACGAACGACTCTCCGAGGCGGCGGGATCCTCCCGCACCCTCTCGGAGGCACTGACCAGACTGGGCGTCGACCCCAAGGGCCCGTCCCGGCGCTATCTCCACGACCGGATGCGGCGTCTGGGGATATCCACCGACCACTTCGCCCGCGAGGGCGCCCGCTGGACCCGCGAGGTGCTGGAGTCCGCCGTCGCGGAGTCGACCAGCGTCTGCGAGGTGCTGCGGCGACTGGGCATCGAGGTGGTGGGCGGGCAGCACACCCACATCAGCCGGCGGATCAGGGCCTACGGGATCGACACCGCGCACTTCACGGCGGCGCGGCGCACGGAGGGCCCCACGCACGAGCGCCGACGCCTGTCCGCGGACGAGATCCTGATCGTGGACGGTTCGGACCATCCGCGACGCCGGTCCAGCCACCTCCTCAGAAGGGCACTGCTCGAACGAGGAGCGCGGGAGGTGTGCGCCCTGTGCGGGACGCCGCCCGAGTGGCAGGGCCGACCGCTGCCGCTGGAGATCGACCACATCGACGGCGACTGGCGCGACAACCGGCAGGAGAACCTGCGCTTCCTCTGCCCCAACTGCCATTCCACAACGGACACCTACCGGGGGCGGGGCAGTGGGCAGCGGCGCGGACCGATCGGCCCGCAGGGCACGGGAGAGGCGACGGAGCCGTGAGCCGGGGCGAGCGGTACACCCGCGAACTACTGGCGGAAGCCGCCCGGCGCTGCGGCAGCATCGATGAGGTCATAGCCTTCTTCGGCACACCGCCCTACGGACACTTGAGGCGCTATCTGCTGCGGCGCTTCCGGCACTTCGGCATCGATGTCTCGCACTTCGCCCGCCGCCCCTACCGCACCAGCGGGCCGCGCCCCTCCCGGGCGGAACTGAGTGCGGCGATCGAGTCCTCCCGATCCCTGGCCGAAGCACTGCGTCGACTGGGCCGACCTGACACCTCGCACCAGCGGGCTCTGTTGCGCGCACACGCCCAGGAGGAGTCCCTCTCGACGGCCCACTTTCTGGGCCAGGCCCATCAGCGCGGCAGGCCGGGGCCCACTCCGGTCCGGCGCCCCGCGGAGGTGCTGGTGAAGACGGACACCGGCCGCCGGACTCCCGCACACCTGCTGCGTCGGGCACTGCGGGAGATCGGCGTGCCCGAACAGTGCGCCGGATGCGGCAGCGGGCCGGTCTGGCACGGACGGCCCATGACTCTCGAAGTCGACCACATCAACGCGGACTGGAAGGACAACCAGCCGCACAATCTTCGGTTGCTCTGCCCCAATTGCCACGCCATCACCGACACCTGGTGCAGAGGAGGCAATCGCCAAAGAAAGCAAGGCTGATCGCTCGTGCCCCCCAGCCGCTCGCCCGGTACGATGGCGAGCGGCTAGCGGTCGTTGCTGAAGGGTATAAGCGGAGGTTTTAGGTGCCTCTGGGCGTTTCGCCCATGTGGGTTCGAATCCCATCGACCGCACACCAGCGGAGGGGCGCCCCACAGCAGGGCGCCCTTCCGTCTCTCAGCCCACCAGCTCCCTGATCACCGGCACCAGCGCCCGGAACGCCTTCCCCCGGTGGCTGATCGCGTTCTTCTCCGCCGCCGACAGCTCCGCCGCCGTGCGGGTCTCGCCCTCCGGCTGGAGGATCGGGTCGTAGCCGAAGCCGTTCGTGCCCTCGGGGGCGGGGCGGAGGGTGCCCGGCATGCGGCCCTCGACGACGCGTTCGGTGCCGTCGGGGAGGGCGAGGGCCGCCGCGCAGAAGAAGTGGGCGCCGCGGTGTTCCGGGGCGATGTCCGAGAGCTGGGCGAGGAGCAGGCGCAGGTTGGCCGTGTCGTCGCCGTGGGTGCCGGCCCAGCGGGCGGAGAAGATGCCGGGGGCGCCGCCCAGGACGTCGACGCAGAGGCCGGAGTCGTCGGCGATGGCGGGGAGTCCGGTGGCGCGGGCGAGGGCGTGGGCCTTGAGGAGGGCGTTCTCGGCGAAGGTGACGCCGGTTTCCTTGACGTCGGGGACCTCGGGGTAGGCCTCGGTGCCGACGAGTTCGCAGGGGAGTTCGGCGGCGGCGAGGATCTGCCGGAGTTCGGCGATCTTTCCGGGGTTGCGGGTGGCGAGAACGATACGGGTCATGGCCCGATTATCCGGGTGTGGCGGGGTGGGCGGGCCACGGGGCCGGTGTGCGGCCGATCCCGTGGCCGGGCGCGCGGGGTGTCAGGGGCTGCAGACCTTGCCGATCTCGGTGGCGGCGTCCTTGAGGGGGTCGAGGTCGGGGGTCGGGTCGCCGCCCTCGATGGACTTGCGGGCGCTGTCGACTCCGGCGTTGAGGTCGTCGACGGCCTTCTGGAGGTCGGCGTCGTCGGTCCTGTCGCCGAGGCTGTCGAGTTCCTTGTCGATGGAGTCGAGGGCTTCGCGTGCCTGGGTGGGGTTCTCGGCGGCGTTGGCGGCGGCCTCGGAGAGCTTCTCGACGCTGTTGCTGATGGCCTCGGCGGTTTCGACGCAGTCGAGGGCCTTGTCGATGGCGCTGCAACCGATGGTGACGGGCACGAGCAGGGCTGCGGTGGCGAGCGTGAGTGCGATGCGGCGGCGGCGCGCGGCCATGTGAGTGTTCCCCTCCTGGATCCGGCCGGGCGCACGGTGTGGTTCCGTGCGCCCGTGCTCAGAACGACGCCGGTGGTGGCGTCGGTGGTTGCTTTCCGGTGCGTTCCGGTGCGTTCCGCCTCGGTGGGGCGGTCGGCGTTCGGTGCCTACCCGGGTGGGGGCTGGTCCACCCGGCCGGGGGGAGTGATCCGTACGACGTGCCGGCTACGGGGTGAGGGTGCGGGCGAGGGCGTCGTTCTGGAGGGCGGCGAGGTCGGCGCAGCCGCCGGCGGCGAGGTCGAGGAGGGCGTCGAGTTCGGCGCGGTCGAAGGGTTCGGCCTCGGCGGTGCCCTGGACTTCGACGAAGCGGCCGTCGCCGGTGCAGACGACGTTCATGTCGGTGTCGGCGCGGACGTCCTCCTCGTAGCAGAGGTCGAGGAGGGGGGTGCCGTCGACGATGCCGACGGAGACGGCGCCGACGGTGCCGGTGAGGGGTTTGCGGCCGGCGCGGACGAGTTTCTTCTGCTGGGCCCAGGTGATGGCGTCGGCGAGGGCGACGTAGGCGCCGGTGATGGCGGCGGTGCGGGTGCCGCCGTCGGCCTGGAGGACGTCGCAGTCGAGGACGACGGTGTTCTCGCCGAGGGCCTTGTAGTCGACGACGGCGCGCAGGGAGCGGCCGATGAGCCGGCTGATCTCGTGGGTGCGTCCGCCGATCTTGCCGCGGACGGATTCGCGGTCGCCGCGGGTGTTGGTGGAGCGGGGGAGCATCGAGTACTCGGCGGTGACCCAGCCTTCGCCGCTGCCCTTGCGCCAGCGGGGGACGCCTTCGGTGACGGATGCGGTGCAGAACACCTTGGTGTCGCCGAAGGAGATGAGGACGGAGCCCTCGGCGTGCTTGCTCCATCCGCGTTCGATGGTGACCGGGCGGAGCTGGTCGGGTGTGCGGCCGTCGATTCGAGACATGGTGCCGAGCCTATCGCTGCGGCGAAGGGCCCCGTTCCGGGTGGTTCGGGGCCCTGGGGCCGGCCGGTGCCGGGAGCCTTCGCGGGGGTTGGGCTCCGGTGTCAGGCCGGTGTCGTACAGGTGGGTGGCGGTGTGGATGCCGGGGTCACATCATGTCTTCGATCTCGCCGGCGATGGGGTCGGCGTCGGTGCCGATGACGACCTGGACGGCGGTGCCCATGCGGACGACGCCGTGGGCGCCGGCGGCCTTGAGGGCGGCTTCGTCGACGAGGTCGGCGTTCTCGACCTCGGTGCGGAGTCGGGTGATGCAGCCCTCGACCTCCACGATGTTGTCGATGCCGCCGAGCCCGGCGACGATCTTCTCTGCCTTGGTGGCCATGTTGTCTCCCTGGTTGAGGACGGCGCCCGCTGGGGGCGCTGGGCGCTGCGCCGGCCCACCGGCGGTCCGCTTGGTCACGTTAACGCACGGTTGGCCCATCTTCACGGGCGGCGGACGGCTGTCTCGCCCATGATGTCGATCACCGGCGCTCCCGGTCGGGCGCCTGGCCCTGGCCGGGCCCGGAGCCCCGGTACGACAACTGGTCTACACCAATTGCCGCGCATCGGCCAAAACCGGCCCGGCCCGCCCGAAAGGACGCCGATGACCTCGGAGAGTGCGGCGGCAGCGCAGCCGTCCCGCTGGAACGGGTTGTTCCAGGGGCTTCAGAAGATGGGGCGCAGCCTTCAGCTCCCGATCGCGGTGCTGCCGGCGGCGGGGATCCTCAATCGGCTCGGTCAGGACGACGTCTTCGGCAAGGACGGTCTGGGCTGGACCGATGTCGCCCGGGTGATGGCGGGGGCGGGGGGTGCGCTGCTCGATCCGAATATCGGGCTGCCGCTGCTGTTCTGTGTCGGGGTGGCCATCGGGATGGCGAAGAAGGCGGACGGTTCGACGGCGCTGGCGGCGGTGGCGGGTTTCCTCGTCTACTACAACGTGCTGCGGCAGTTCCCCGAGGTGTGTGTGCCGGGGACGAAGCCGGTGGGGGCGGGGTGTCAGGCGACGGACGGGACGGTGACGGTCTTCACGTACCAGAATCCGGGGGTGTTCGGCGGGATCGTGATCGGGTTGCTGGCGGCGTTCTTCTGGCAGCGGTACCACCGGACGCGGCTGGTGGACTGGCTGGGTTTCTTCAACGGCCGCCGGCTGGTGCCGATCATCATGGCGTTCGTGGCGATCGCGTTCGCGGTGGTGTGTCTGTGGATCTGGCCGCCGATCGGGCGGGGTCTGGAGTCGTTCAGCGACTGGCTGGTGAGTCTGGGGGCGTGGGGTTCGGGGATCTTCGGGGTGGCGAACCGGGCGCTGCTGGTGATCGGTCTGCATCAGTTCCTGAATGTGCCGATCTGGTTCCAGCTGGGCAGTTACACGAAGCCGGACGGGACGGTGGTGCACGGCGACATCACGATGTTCCTCCAGGGGGATCCGAACGCGGGTCAGTTCACGACGGGCTTCTTCCCGATCATGATGTTCGCGCTGCCGGCGGCGGCGCTGGCGATCACGCACTGTGCCCATCCGTATCGCCGCAAAGAGGTCGGCGGGCTGATGCTGTCGGTGGGGCTGACCTCGTTCGTGACGGGGATCACCGAGCCGATCGAGTACTCGTTCCTCTTCGTGGCGCCGGCGCTGTACGCGGTGCATGCCCTGCTGACGGGGGTGTCGATGGCGTTGACCTGGGCGCTGGGGGTGAAGGACGGGTTCAGTTTCTCGGCGGGGCTGATCGACTATGTGATCAATTGGGGGCTCGCGACAAAGCCGTGGCTGATCATTCCGATCGGGCTCGGTTTCGCCGTCGTCTATTACGTGATCTTCCGATTCGCGATCACCGTGTTCAATATTCCGGTGCCGGGGCGGGAGCCTGAGGAGATCGAGAAGGAGCTGGAGCGGGACAACATCAAATAGCGGGGGGCGGCGGAAGGCCGGGAAGGCGGGGGGAGCCGGGGCGGGGCGGGCCGGGGGCGGAAGGCGTCGTTCCGGTGGGCCGGGGGCAGGGGTGCGGGAGCGCCCGGGATTACTCAAGGAGCCTGCGAATATCACGGTATTCGCAGGTTCCTTATCTATCCCCCACATGTTAGAAAGGTCTACACCACTTTGAGTGGTTTAGACCACGCGACCGCGCGTCGCGGCTCCCCCCACCCCTTGTCACCTGGAGATTCACCATGTCCCAGACGGCTGGTGCCGCCCCCGCGGCCGCGAAGAAGAAGGGCGCGGGCGCGATGGCTGTCATGCAGCGCATCGGCCGCAGCCTGATGCTCCCGGTGGCGGTGCTGCCGGCCGCCGCGCTCCTGGTCCGCCTCGGCAACGACGACATGCTGGGCAGCGACTCCCTCCCGGAGTTCATCACCCGGATCGCCGGGTACATGTACGCGGGCGGCAATGCCCTGCTCGACAACATGCCGCTGCTCTTCGCCGTCGGTATCGCCATCGGCTACGCGAAGAAGTCGGACGGCTCGACCGCGCTGGCCGCCGTCACCGGTTATCTGGTCTTCAAGAGCGTGCTGGGCACCTTCACCGACAAGAATCTCCCGCAGGTGGCGAAGGTCATCGACGGCAAGATCGTGATGCAGGACGCCCCGGTGGACGCGAAGGTCCTCGGCGGTGTGGTGATGGGCATCGTGGTCGCCCTGCTCTACCAGCGCTTCTACCGCACCAAGCTGCCCGACTGGGCGGGCTTCTTCGGCGGCCGCCGGCTGGTGCCGATCCTCTCCGCCTTCGCCGGTCTGGTGATCGGTGTGCTCTTCGGCTTCATCTGGCCGGTCCTCGGCACCGGTCTGCACAACCTCGGCGAGTGGCTCGTCGGCTCCGGCGCGGTGGGCGCGGGCATCTTCGGTGTCGCCAACCGTGCGCTGATCCCCGTCGGCATGCACCACCTGCTGAACTCGTTCCCGTGGTTCCAGGCCGGTACGTACGAGGACAAGAGCGGCGACATCGCCCGCTTCCTGGCCGGCGACCCCACCGCCGGACAGTTCATGACCGGCTTCTTCCCGATCATGATGTTCGCGCTGCCCGCCGCCTGTCTGGCGATCGTGCACTGCGCCCGGCCCGAGCGCCGCGCGGTCGTCGGCGGCATGATGCTCTCGCTCGCGCTGACCTCGTTCGTCACCGGTGTGACCGAGCCGATCGAGTTCACCTTCATGTTCATCGCGCCGGTGCTGTACGCGGTGCACGCGGTGCTCACCGGTGTGTCGATGGCGCTGACCTGGTCGCTCGGGATGAAGGACGGCTTCGGCTTCTCGGCCGGCGCGGTCGACTTTGTCCTGAATCTGGGGATCGCGTCCAAGCCGCTGGGGCTGCTCCTCGTGGGGCTCTGCTTCGCGGTCGTGTACTACGTGGTCTTCCGCTTCGCGATCCTCCGGTTCAACCTGCCGACGCCCGGCCGGGAGTCCGACGAGGAGCTGGCGGAGATCCTCAAGGCGGAGGGCAAGTAGCCCGCCCCCGACAGCCCCGACAGCCCCGACAGCTGTGAACAGCGGGAGCCCCCGGCGCCGGAGGAAGGATGGCGCCGGGGGCTCCCGCGTGTCCACGCCGGCCAGGAACCAGGGACCGTACGGGTCAGACCTGGTAGACCGTGCCCGCCCTGGCCAGCTCGGCCGGGCCCCGGTAGACCGAGCGGGCGTCCGCCAGATTGCGTTCCCCGTCCGTCCACGGCGGTACGTGCGTCAGCACCAGCCGGCCGGCGCCGGCCCGCTCGGCGTGGGCCCCGGCCTCCCGCCCGTTGAGGTGGAGATCGGGGACGTCCTCCTTGCCGTGGGTGAAGGACGCCTCGCACAGGAAGAGGTCCGTCCCCGCGGCCAGCTCGTGCAGGGCCTCGCAGGCCCCCGTGTCACCGGAGTAGGTGAGGGTCCGTCCCGCGTGCTCCAGCCGGATGCCGTACGCCTCGACCGGGTGCGCGACCCGCTCCGTGCGCACCGAGAACGGGCCGATGTCGAAGCTGCCGGACTTCAGCGTGTGGAAGTCGAAGACCTCGCTCATCGCGGTCGGCGACGGCGTGTCCGCGTACGCGGTGATCAGCCGCTGCTCGGTGCCCTCGGGCCCGTACACGGGCAGGGCGGGGCAGCGGCCGCCGTCGTGCCGGTAGTAGCGGGCGACGAAGTAGCCGCACATGTCGATGCAGTGATCGGCGTGGAGATGGCTGAGGAAGATGGCGTCGAGGTCGTAGAGACCGATGTGGCGCTGCAACTCGCCGAGGGCGCCGTTGCCCATGTCGAGGAGCAGCCGGAAGCCGTCGGCCTCGACGAGGTAGCTCGAACAAGCCGATTCCGCGGACGGGAACGACCCCGAGCAGCCGACGACGGTGAGCTTCATGGAGCGGTGACCTCCATTGACGGGGAGGAGGGCTGGGGGGTGGGTCTGGGCGTGCGGTCCGTTGAGCGTAAAGCGCAAAAGGGGGTGTCGCCCCTTGGGGGTGGGGGGGTGTGGGCGAACTCACCTGCGCTGTCACCGATTCGGCGGGGGCCCCGCGGGCGGTGGCCGGTGAAGCGCCCGCGCCGGGCGGCCGACCCCGGGGTTCGGGGCGGCCGCCCGGCGCGGGCGGAGGTGCGGGAGGGCCGGCGGGCCGGGGGTCGGACCGGGGGTCAGGCCCAGAGCTGGCCCTGGAGGGCCTCGATCGCGGCCTCGGTGGTGGGCGCCGTGTAGACGCCGGTGGACAGGTACTTCCAGCCGCCGTCGGCGACGACGAAGACGATGTCGGCGGGGTGTCCGGCCTTGACCGCCTTGTTGCCGACGCCGATGGCGGCATGCAGGGCGGCGCCGGTGGAGACGCCGGCGAAGATGCCCTCCTGCTGGAGCAGCTCCCGGGTGCGGGCGACGGCGTCGGCGGAGCCGACGGAGAAGCGGGTGGTGAGGACGGAGGCGTCGTACAGCTCGGGGACGAAGCCCTCGTCGAGGTTGCGCAGCCCGTACACGAGGTCGTCGTAGCGGGGTTCGGCGGCGACGACGGTGATGCCGGGGACGTGTTCGCGCAGATAGCGGCCGACGCCCATGAGGGTGCCCGTGGTGCCGAGGCCGGCGACGAAGTGGGTGATGGAGGGGAGGTCGGCGAGGATCTCCGGTCCGGTGCCGGCGTAGTGGGCGCCCGCGTTGTCGGGGTTGCCGTACTGGTAGAGCATCACCCAGGACGGGTTGGCCGCGGCGAGTTCCTTGGCGACGCGGACCGCGGTGTTCGACCCTCCCGCCGCGGGCGAGGAGATGATCTCCGCGCCCCACATGGCGAGCAGTTGCCTGCGCTCCTCGCTGGTGTTCTCCGGCATGACGCAGACGATGCGGTAGCCCTTGAGCCTGGCCGCCATCGCCAGGGAGATGCCGGTGTTGCCGGAGGTGGGTTCCAGGATCGTGCAGCCGGGGGTGAGCCGTCCGGCCTTCTCCGCCTGTTCGATCATGTGGAGCGCGGGGCGGTCCTTGATGGAGCCGGTCGGGTTGCGGTCCTCCAGCTTGGCCCAGATCCGGACGGAGTCCGAGGGGGAGAGCCGGGGGAGCCGCACCAGGGGGGTGTTGCCGACCGCCGCGAGCGGGGAGTCGTAACGCACCGGGATCAGCGCATTCCGCCGGCGACCGCCGGGAGGATGGTGACGTTGTCGCCGTCGCTCAGCTCGGTGCCGATGCCCTTGAGGAAGCGGACGTCCTCGTCGTTGAGGTAGACGTTGACGAAACGGCGGAGGTCTCCGCTGTCGTCCACGATGCGGGCCTGGATGCCCGCATGGCGGGTCTCCAGGTCGGCGAGGAGGTCGGCGAGGGTGGCTCCGCTGCCCTCGACGGCCTTCTCGCCGTCGGTGTAGGTGCGGAGGATGGTCGGGATACGAACCTCGATGGCCATGGCGTGGACTCCCGTCGGGAACGGTTCAAAGGCGGCGAGCGCGCGACTGCGGCCGGCGCGCGGAGGGGGTGCGGTGGGGCCGGTTCTCCGCGCCCCGGGGGCGGGCCCGGCAGGGGCCCGGGACCGGGTTCAGGGACACATCGCGCTGGCGAGACGGCACAGGTCGACATGGAGCCGCGCCACGAGCAGCACGGTGCCGCCGGGCGTCTTGTCGCTCATGTCGTGGACAACCATGCGGTCATCGTATCGATTCCCGGTCCGGATCCCGGAAGGCTGTCTCGTATGCCGGATGCCTGGCGCTCACCATGCGGGCGGGGGTCCGGTTCGTCCCCTGGCCGAAAGGCGGTACGGGGCCTGGTTCACCACGCGGGCGGGAGGTAGGTGATCCGGATCGATCCGGTCGCCGGGTGGATCTCCGTCTCGGCGTCGACCCCGTAGACGTCGGCGAGGAGGGCGGGGGTCAGTACCTCGGCGGGGGTGCCGGCGGCGGCGACCCGGCCGTCCCGCAGGACGAGGAGCCGGTCGCAGTAGTGGGCGGCGAGGTTGAGGTCGTGCAGCGCGAGGACGGAGGTCGTGCCGAGGGTGCGGATCAGGCCCAGGATCTCCAGCTGGTAGCGGATGTCGAGGTGGTTGGTGGGCTCGTCCAGGATCAGCAGCGAGGGCCGCTGCACGAGGGCGCGGGCGACCAGGGCCCGCTGGCGTTCGCCGCCGGAGAGGGAGGGGAAGGGCCGGTCGGCGAGGGAGTCGACGGCGAGCCGGGTCAGGGCCTCCTCGACGCGGGCGGCGTCGGCGGCCGTGTCGGGCTCCCAGAACCGTTTGTGCGGGGCGCGGCCCATGGCCACGATCTGGCGCACGGTCAGCTCGAATTCGGCGGGGCTGTCCTGGGGGACGCAGGCGAGCCGCCGGGCGCGGGCCCGGGGGGTGAGGGCGAGCAGGTCGTCCCCGTCCAGGAGAACCGTTCCGGCGGTGGGGCGCAGCGCTCCGTACACGCAGCGCAGCAGGGTGGTCTTGCCGCTGCCGTTGGGGCCGACGAGGCCGACGGTCTCGCCGGGGCGGGCGGTGAGGTCCACTCCGTCGACGAGGGCGCGGCCGTCGGTCTCGTAGCGGAGTCCGGTGACAGTGAGGCGGGCGGGCTCGGGGGCGGGCTCGTTCGCGGGGTCCTTCGCGGGGCTCTTCACGCGGTCCTTCACGGGGTCCTTCGCCGTCGATACGTTCACCGGATCGGTAGCCGGGCCGGTCACAGGGCGGCTCCCCGTTCGGTGCGGGAGCGCATCAGCCACAGGAAGAGCGGTCCGCCGATCAGCGCGGTGAGCACGCCGACGGGGATGTCCTGCGGGGACGCGACGGTCCGGGCGGCGAGGTCGGCCACGATCAGGGCGGCCGCCCCGGCGAGCGCCGCGACCGGCAGCAGCGCCTTGTGGGTGGCGCCGACGAGCAGCCGGGCGGCGTGCGGGACCATCAGCCCGACGAAGCCGACGGCGCCGCTGGCGGCCACGAGCACGGCGGTGACCAGGGAGACCAGGACGAAGACGGCGGCGCGGAAGCGGGCCACGTCCAGGCCGAGCACGGTGGCGCTCTCCTCCCCCACCAGCAGCAGGTCCAGCGGCCGGGCGAGCGCGAGCAGCAGCGGCAGCGTGGCGGCGAGGACGGCGGTGGGCAGCCAGACGGTGTCCCAGCGGGCGCTGCCGAGGCCGCCGAGCGACCAGTACAGGGCCTCCCGGAAGTGTTCGGGCCGGGCGGAGGCCACCAGGACGAGAGTGGTGAGGGCGCTGAGGATGTAGGAGACGGTCACCCCGGCGAGGACGAGGCGGGTGCCGGTCATGGCGCCGCCCCGGCTGGCGAGGGCGTAGACGAGGACGAGTGCGCCCAGCGCGCCGAGGAAGGCCCCGGCGGGCATGGCGACGGCGGTGCTGGCGCCGATGCCGAGGGTGAGGACGACGACCGCGCCGGTGGAGGCGCCGGAGGAGATGCCGAGGAGGAAGGGGTCGGCGAGCCGGTTGCGGACGAGTGCCTGGAGGACGGTGCCGACGACGGCGAGGCCCGCGCCGACGACGGCGCCGAGGAGCACCCGGGGCAGCCGGACCTCCCGCACGATGGTGCGGAAGGGGCTGGGTTCGGCGCCGGGCAGCAGCGCGGCGATCACTTCGCCGGGCGGGATGCGGACGGAGCCGAGGGCGAGTCCGGCGACGGTGGCGGCGGCGAGGGCCAGCAGCAGGGCGGTGACGACGGCTCCGTAGCGGAGCCGGGCGGCGGCCCTGCCGGGCGGGCGGGCCGCCGGGGCGGCGGTGGCCGCCCCGGCCTTCAGCGGGGTGCTCACCGGTCGAACTGGCCGGCCAGCGTGGCGATGGCGGCGGGCGCCCGGACCCCGAGGACCGCGTCGGAGAGCGGCAGCACCGCGAAGCGCTTGTTCCGGATGGCGGGGACGTCCTTGAGGGCGGGGTCCTTGAGGAGTCGTTCCTTCTTCTGGGCGACGCTGACGGAGCCGTAGTCGAGGATGAGGACGATCTCGGGCTTGCGGGCGACGACCTCTTCCCAGCTGGCGTCGCCGAAGGACTTGTCGATGTCGGCGAAGACATTGCGGCCGCCGGCCCGCTGGATCAGTTCCTGGCCGATGCCCTTGCCGCCGACGGTGGAGGCGGTCTTGTCGCCGCTGTCGTAGACGAAGACGGGTACGGGGGCCTTCGTGCCCTGCTTCCGTCCGGTGGCGGCGACGGTGGTGCGTGCCTGCGCGATCCACTGTTCGGCGCGCTCGTGGACGCCGAAGGTGCGGCCGATCTCCTCGATCTCGCGGTAGAGGTCGTCCAGGGTGGTGCGCTTCTCGGTGCAGTACTCGATGTTGAGCCGGCTGTCGATGCCGGAGTCCTTCAGGGCGTCGCGGGTGCGGCCGTCCTTGGCGTCGAAGGCGCTGGCGTAGCCGCCGTAGACGAAGTCGGGGTTGGCGGCGAGCAGCTTCTCGCGGGAGGGGTACTCCTTGGCGAGGACGGGGAGGGAGTCGTACGCCTTCTTGTAGGCGGGCAGGACGGCGTCGTCGAGGTAGGCGGTGCCGGCGACGGACTTCTCCAGGCCCAGTTCCAGCATGATCTCGGTGACGTGCTGGTTCATGGTGACGGCCCGTTCGGGGGCCTTGCGGTAGGTGGTCTTCACGCCGCAGTTGTCGACGGTGTACGGGAAGGAGGCGCCGGCCTTCGCCGTGTCCCCCTTCTTCCCGTCGCCGGAGCCGGAACCGGAACCGGACTGGGAGCCCGACTCGGAGTCAAAGCCGCATGCGGTGAGCGGGGCGAGCAGCGCCAGGGCTATGAGGGCGGCTGCGGTGGTGGAACGGCGTCCGGACATGACGGGGTAGGGCCTCCTTCGGGGATTTCCACGTCCCCGGTGATGGGTGGAGGGCGGCGGATCAGTTCCTGGCTGTCGAGCGGGGGGCTCGGCTCACAGTGGCGGGACCGCGCCGGATTCGCACCGGCTTCCTGGCTCCCGCCGCCCTGGCTGTGCAGTTGTGTGTACGCGTGTCAGTGGTGCGTGGCGCTGCCCTGCCTGGGGCGGCGGTGCTCAGTATGCCTGCACGATCTCCACGTCCTCCTCGGTGATCTCCCCGTCGACGATCCGGTAGGAGCGGAACTGGAAGGGTCCCGCGTCGTCGGTGTCGGCGGTGGAGACCAGCACGTAGTGGGCGCCGGGCTCGTTGGCGTAGGTGAGGTCCGTACGGGAGGGGTACGCCTCGGTCGCCGTGTGGGAGTGGTAGATGATCACGGGTTCCTCGTCCCGGTCGTCCATCTCCCGGTAGAGCGCGAGGAGGTCGGCCGAGTCGAACTCGTAGAACGTGGGCGAGCGGGCCGCGTTCAGCATGGGGATGAAACGCTCGGGGCGTCCGGTGCCCTCCGGGCCCGCGACGACTCCGCATGCCTCGTCGGGGTGGTCGGCGCGGGCGTGCGCCACGATCTGGTCGAAGAGGGCCTTCGTCAGCGTCAGCATGGGCGCCAGGATAACCAGGAGGTCGTACGAGCTGGGGAAACGTCCCACCGGACCGGACCGCCCCAGGACGCCCTGGGACGTTCCGCGGGCAGGGGAAAGGGCGGGGCCGTACCGCTGTCCGGTCGTACGGCCCCGCCCTCGTGCACGGCGGCTGTTCCCCGGGCGCTCGGTGTCAGCGCTTGCTGAACGCCTCGCCCTGCGGGTCCCGGCGCTTGAGCAGCAGATAGGAGACGCCGAGCAGCAGTCCCCACACCGGTGCGACGTAGAGCGAGATCCGGGCGTCCTTGTCGATGCCCATCAGCACGATCACCATGCCGATGAAGGCGAGGGCGAACCAGCTGGTGTAGGGGGCGCCGGGGGCGCGGAACGTGGACGGGGGCAGCTCGCCCCGGTCGGCCTTGGCCCGGTAGCGGATCTGGCAGACCAGGATCATGATCCAGGCCCACATGCCGGAGATGGTGGCGAAGGAGACGATCTTGTTGAAGGCCTCGCCGGGCCACTGGTAGTTGATCCAGACGCCGATGAGCATCAGGGCGGCCGAGAAGGTGGTGCCGAGCAGCGGCGTGCCGTTCTTCGTCAGCCGGGTGAAGATCTTCGGGCCCTGGGAGTTCAGCGCCAGGTCGCGCAGCATCCGGCCGGTGGAGTACATGCCGGAGTTGCAGGAGGACAGGGCGGCGGTCAGCACGACGAAGTTGACGATCGCGGCGCCGACCTGGAGGCCCATCTCGTCGAACGCGGCGACGAAGGGCGAGACCCCGGGCTGGAACTTGGTCCAGGAGACCACCGACAGGATCATGATCAGGGCGCCGATGTAGAAGACCGCGATCCGGACCGGGACGGTGTTGATCGCCTTCGGCAGGTTCTTCTCGGGGTCCTTGGACTCACCGGCGGTGACGCCGACGAGTTCGACCGCGAGGAAGGCGAACATCACGATCTGGAGGGTCATCAGGGTGCCGCCGATGCCCTTGGGGAAGAAGCCGCCGTCGTCCCACAGGAGAGTGACGGAGGCGGTGTCCCCGGCGTCGGAGAAGCCGAGGGTCAGGATGCCGGCACAGATGAGGATCATGCCGACGATCGCGGTGACCTTGATCATCGAGAACCAGAACTCCAGCTCGCCGAAGAGCTTCACGGAGATCAGGTTGGCGCCGTAGAGCAGGATCGTGAAGCCGAGGGCCGAGATCCACTGGGGGATGTCCCACCAGTACGTCATATAGGCGGCGGCCGCGGTGACCTCGGTCATGCCGGTGACGACCCAGAAGAGCCAGTAGGTCCAGCCGGTGGCGAAGCCGGCGAAGGGGCCGACGAACTCGCGCGCGTAGTCGGAGAACGAACCGGCGACCGGGCGGTACATCAGCAGCTCGCCGAGGGCGCGCATGATGAAGAAGATGACCACGCCGGCGATGGCGTAGGCGAGGATGAGGCTGGGGCCCGCCTTGGAGATGCCCTTGCCGGCGCCGAGGAAGAGCCCGGTGCCGATGGCGCCGCCGATGGCGATCATCTGTATCTGCCGGGCGTTCAGTGCCCGGTGGTAGCCCTGGTTCCCGCCCTCGGTCCCGGCTCCCTGGGGCGGCGGTGACCCGTCGAGTCCCGCGGCACCCCTGCCGTCGTGCCCGTCTTCCTGGCCGACCTGCACTGAGGTCATGGTGATGCGCCCTTTCTCCATGCGGATCCGCCCCGCCGCGATACCTCGCGCACGGAAGCGGATCAGGTCCTGATCCCCCCGGATACGGATGGAGTGCCACCGGCGATCCGCCGGCTCAAGCGCCTCCAGTGGCATGGGTGGCGCCCCTGAAGGAAGTGAAGGTCTATCACGGTCGACAGTGAGGTCACTGGGGCGAGTGTGACTCATGACACTGGAGATGCGGTGCGAAAGACACGAAATCCGACAAATAGCCCGGATGTGGTGACAGGATCGTTATTCGGATTTGAGCGTCCGCTGAGCGTTCACCTGACGATCACTGTCCGTATAGCGGACAGCTACCCCCGCGAAGGGCCGCGGAGAGGCCGCAGAGAGGGCCGCAGAGAGGCCCCCGGGAGCCTTCCCGGGGGCCTCTCATCGAGCGATCAGGGGGTGTGTCAGGGCATCAGGGTCTCGACCAGCGTCTCCTGGAGCACGCCCAGCCAGAGGTACGCCATCACCATCGGCTTGCGCGGATCGCTGTCCGGCAGCCGGTAGAGCGCGCTGGACTCGTCCTCGTCGGTGACCTCCAGCCGGGTGCCGATGGTCAGCCGGAGATCGTTGAGCGCCCGCAGCCAGTGCACGCACTCCCCCGGGGGGAGCGTCAGCACCGCCCCGCCCTCCTCGCCGGGGCTCAGGGCGTCCAGGGCGCGCACCACCGCGAGGGCGTCGTCGCGCTTGTGGGTGCGCAGATCGTTCTCGGTGAAGCGGCGGAACTCGGCGGACGCCTCCCGCAGCGACCGGTCGGCCTCCTCGGCGTCCGGCCCTCCGTACGCGTCGGGGAAGAGCCGCGCGAGCGCGGGGTCGGACGGGGGCTCGCTCGGCCCCTCCGCGAAGAGCGCCGCGAGCGGGTCCGCGCCCTCGACCGGCGTCTCGCCCGGCCCGATCAGCTCCAGCAGCTGTACGGCGAGGGAGCGGAGAATGGAGATCTCGACCTCGTCCAGCGCCACGGCGGCGCCCCCGCCGGGGACCGGTTCAAAGTGTCCCGGCATCAGCCGCGGTCCTGCGACAGGGTGGCCCACAGTCCGTAGCCGTGCATCGCCTGCACGTCGCGCTCCATCTCCTCGCGGCTGCCGCTGGAGACCACCGCGCGCCCCTTGTTGTGCACGTCGAGCATCAGCTTGCGCGCCTTGTCCTTGGAGTAACCGAAGTACGCCTGGAAGACGTAGGTCACATAGCTCATCAGATTCACGGGGTCGTTGTGCACGAGCGTCACCCACGGGACGTCGGGCTCGGGGACGACGAAGGTTTCCTCCGCCGACGCGGGGCGTTCGATCTCGGTGGGAGCAACACTCACCTGATCCATGCTGCCACTCACGGGGGCGCCACGCATAAACGGGGACTACATCTCGTCACTCTGACGAAATGTGGGGTAGCATCCTGGCCATGGCTGGATCGCCCGGGATTTCCGGGCGACCGAGACGAAAGCGCGAGGTGGAGTGTCGTGAACACCGCTGACCTGGGGCTGCCGGTGGACGTCCCCTCGACGGCCCTCTTCACGGACCAGTACGAGTTCACCATGGTCCAGGCGGCCCTGCGGTCGGGCACCGCGGACCGGCGTTCCGTCTTCGAGGTCTTCACCCGCCGGCTCCCCGAGGGCCGGCGGTACGGGGTGGTCGCGGGCACCGGCCGGGTCCTGGACGCGGTGGAGAACTTCCGCTTCGACCCGGGGGTCATCGGCTTCCTGCGCGAGCACGCCATCGTGGACGGGGCCACCCTCGACTGGCTGGCCGGCTACCGCTTCTCCGGCGACATCTGGGGCTACCCCGAGGGCGAGGTCTACTTCCCCGGCTCCCCCATCCTGCGGGTCGAGGGCTCCTTCGCCGAGTGCGTGCTGCTGGAGACCGTGATCCTGTCCATCCTCAACCACGACTCGGCCATCGCGGCGGCCGCGTCCCGGATGTCGTCGGCGGCGGGCGGCCGGCGGCTGATCGAGATGGGGGCCCGGCGCACCCACGAGCTGGCGGCGGTGGCCTCGGCCCGCGCGGCGTACGTCGGCGGCTTCGACTCCACCTCCGACCTGGCGGCCGGGTTCCGGTACGGCATCCCGACCGTCGGCACCAGCGCGCACGCCTTCACCCTGCTGCACGACAGCGAGCGGGACGCCTTCCGGGCCCAGGTCGACTCGCTGGGCCGGGGCACCACCCTGCTGGTCGACACCTACGACGTGGCGGAGGCCGTCCGCAGCGCCGTCGAGATCGCGGGCCCGGGGCTGGGTGCCGTACGGATCGACTCCGGCGATCTGCTGCTGGTGGCCCACCGGGTGCGGCAGCAGCTGGACGACCTCGGCGCCCGCGACACGCGGATCACGGTCACCTCCGACCTGGACGAGTACGCGATCGCCTCGCTGGCGGCGGCGCCGGTCGACGCGTACGGCGTGGGCACCCAGCTGGTCACCGGCAGCGGGCACCCGACCTGCTCCATGGTCTACAAGCTGGTCGCCCGGGCCACGACGCCGACCGGGGCGCTCCAGCCGGTCGCGAAGAAGTCGCTGGGCGCGAAGTACTCCCACGGCGGGCGCAAGTGGGCGGCCCGGCGGACGGACGCCGAGGGGGTGGCCGAGGCGGAGGTCGTGGGCACGGGACCGGTGCCGGCGGATCCGGCCCTGCGGCAGCTGCTGGTGCCGCTGGTCGAGCGCGGGCGGATCGTGGCCAGGGAGCCGCTGGACGCGGCCCGGGAGCGGCACATCGCGGCCCGGGCGGCGCTGCCGATGTCGGCCGTGCAGCTCTCCCGGGGGGAGCCGGTACTGCCGACGGAGTACGTATAGGTGTACGGGCAAGGCGTCCGGGCGGGCGGCGGCACGCCCGGACAGGCCTCCTCCCGCGGGCGGCCCGGCCCGACCGCGTACTCTGCCATGCACATGAAGAGACCCCCCACGGCCGTGCGGGCGTCCTAACCTGGGGATGAACCCCCTGGCACGGGGCACCTGGACAGGGCCGTACCGCCCACCCCTCACCTAAGGACAGCCGCCATGCACCGCGCCTTGATCGTCGTCGACGTTCAGAACGACTTCTGTGAGGGCGGCAGCCTCGCGGTGGCGGGGGGTGCCGAGGTCGCCGCCGCCATCACCGAGCTGATCGGCCAGTCCGTGCCGGCCGGGTACCGGCATGTCGTCGCCACCCGCGACTGCCACATCGACCCGGGGGACCACTTCTCCGACACCCCGGACTACGAGAACAGCTGGCCGGTGCATTGCGTGGCGGGCACCGAGGGCGTCGGCTTCCACCCGAACTTCGCGCCCGCCGTCGCCTCCGGAGCGGTCCACGCCGTCTTCGACAAGGGCGCCTACGCCGCCGCGTACAGCGGTTTCGAGGGCAGCAACGAGAACGGGCGGACGCTGGCCGGCTGGCTGCGCGAGCACGGTGTGGAGGAGGTCGACGTGGTCGGCATCGCCACCGACCACTGCGTCCGGGCGACCGCGCTGGACGCCGCGCGGGAGGGCTTCCGCACCCAGGTGCTGCTGGACCTGACCGCCGGGGTCTCCAAGGAGCGCACGGCGTGGGTGCTGGACGAGCTGCGGGCGGCGGGGGTCGCCCTGACCGGCGAGCCGATCGTCTGAGCCCACGGGCCGCGACCGCCCGGCCGGGCCCGCCGTCACCGCACCGCCACCGTCACCGGCACCGGGCGGGGCGATCATCTGCGCCCGGGTGTCACCAGGGGGACGTCTCCGGGGCCCCCGCGCCCTGCTCCTGCGCCCGGGCCCGCTCCCGCAGCAGCGCGCGGACCGGCCGCCACAGCTCCGAGCCCGGCCCCGGCTGGGGCTGCGGCGTGCGCCGCCACACCAGCCCGTCCGGGTGGTGCAGCACCGCCGTGATCTCGTCCGGGGTGGGCGGCTCCGCGTTCCCCCGCAGATAGACCGCCCGCAGCCCCAGATTCCGCAGCCGGGTCAGGGCGCGCGCCCGGTTGGCGGCGTGCACCAGAAAACGCGCGGGCCGCCCGTCGCCCAGTGGGCTGGACAGGCTGAGCGCGACCACCACGCTGCCGTTCGGCAGCTTGCTGAAACCTCCGCCGGACATTCGGACGACTCCCCGTCGATTGCGTGTGTCGTTTTCGTGTGTCGATATGGTCTGTCAATAAGAGTGTGGCACCACCGCACCTAAACACGATCGGCCGCCGCCCGCCAGAGGGCAACGGCCGATCATGCTCTGACCTGCTAATTCACTAAATCACCTGGTCGAAGGAGTAACCTTTACGGTGATCGTCTCACCGCTCTTGGGCTCCTTGACAATGGAGATCTTGGTGTTGGTGTCAACAACCTTCACGCCCTGCGTGGGGTTCTCGGCGTGCCAGTAGACGCCCTTGCGGTCGTCGAAGACGCTCTGCCCCTTCTTCGCCGGGATCCGGGTCGGGACGCCCGCCTTGTGCAGGGTGAACCCGTCGTACGGCCGGGTCGAGAAGGTCGAGTCGAAGGACTGGATCCGGTTGCGGATCAGGGTGCCGTCCGACCACTTCAGCGGCTTCGGGTTGGCGTCGACCGGCAGTATCTGGCCCTCGCCGGGGTGCAGCCCGACGTTGTTGTCCAGCTGGAAGGTGTCCCAGCGCCAGATCAGCAGACCGTTCTGGTACGGGTAGCGCTCCACCCACTGGTGCCGCGGCGCCGGGAAGCCGAAGTTGTACGGGCCGACCTGGAGGGTCTTGTCGTACGACACGTACTGGCGGTTCTCGGCGATGTAGTACTGCTCGTAGTCCTTGGTGAACGAGTCGCCGATGCGGGTGAAGCCGTTCACCGTCCAGCCCGCGGCGTCGCCCTCGGCGCCGTCGCTGACCAGGGTGGCGCCATCGGCCTTGAGGGTGATCGCGTCGGCGGTGAAGCCGCGCTCGGCGGTCGCGCCGTCGGTCCGGTACTGGAAGCGGACGTCGATCTTCTTGCCGGCGTAGGCGTCCAGCGGGAAGACCAGGGCGCGGTGCCCGCCCGAGCGGCCGGTCAGGGCCGGCTTGTCGCCCGCGTCACGGGTGATCGGCTGGCCGTTCGAGGTGCCGTCGATCGGGGTCCAGGTGGTGCCCCCGTCGGTGGAGACCTCCGTGTAGAGGAAGTCGTAGTCGCGCTCGATCTGCCACCAGCCGGTCAGCTCCAGGGAGGCCGTGGACTTGCCGGTCAGGTCGACGGGGCGGCTCAGGGTGTTCCTGAGGTCGTCGCCCATGTCGCTCCACCACTGGCGGGCGCCCTCGGCGGGCTGCACCACGGGCCGGGTGCCGGGCTTCTTCGGCAGTTCGACGATGAGCGCCTGCGGGCGCTTGGTGTTGTACGCCGAGACCCCGAGGGTGTGCGTGGAGTCGGTCGCCGCGCGGCCCTTGGTGTAGTTGAGCCAGCCCAGCTGGAGCTTGTCCCAGGAGGTCATGTCCCCGGGGCGCTCGCCGATGGTGCTCCTGCCGTTGTTCAGCCAGGAGCCGGCCGACATCAGGCTCCAGTAGCCGGTGGAGTTCTCGCCCCGGCCGGAGTAGTCGTAGAGGTCCGGCAGGCCGAGGTCGTGCGCGTACTCGTGGGCGAACACGCCCAGTCCGCCGTTCTCGGGCTGCACGGTGTAGTCGGCGACCCAGACGCCGGTGTCGCCGATCTGGGTGCCGCCCGCCTTGTTGTTCTCGGGGCCGGCCTTCCCGTTGTCGGTGCCGTACGCGTACCAGCGGTGCGCCCACAGGGCGTCCGTGCCCTGCGCGCCGCCGCCCGCCGACTCGTCCTCGCCCGCGTGGACGAACTGGAAGTGGTCGATGTAGCCGTCGCGCTCGTTGAAGTCGCCGTCGTTGTCGAAGTCGTAGCGGTCCCAGGTGTCGTACTCGGCGAGCGCAGCCTTGATCTGCTCCAGGGTCCTGCCCTGGGCCTTCTGGTCCGCCACCCAGGCGTTGACGCCGTCGCGGACCGCGTCCCAGGCGTTGTTGCAGGTGTTCTCGCCGCACCAGTTGGAGCCGTAACGGGCCTCGTTGTACTCGACCTTGACCCAGTCGGAGACCGCGCCGTCGACCGAGTAGCGGCCCGAGGACGCCTTCTCGAAGTACGTCTTCACCGACTCCCGGGGCTTGCCCTGGGCGTCCTTCCCGGTGCCGAAGTACAGGTTCTCGAAGTGCGCGCGGTTGTAGTCCGCCTGCCAGATCGTGGTGTTGTTGACCGCCCGGTTCGGCTCGGCGATCTTGTTGTGGAGCGGTCCCGGCGTGCCGCCGTACTTCTTGACCGGCGGCTGGGGGCCCTCGGGCCCGTCGGGGTCGTGCGTCGTGGTGTCGTCGACCTTGTCGCCGAATTCCACCAGGATCGTGAAGATCTTGTCGGTCTTCTCCCGGCCCAGCTCGACGTACTTGCCCTTGTCCAGCTTGACGACCTTCGACGCGCCGCGCCGCTGCACGGTCGACTCGCCGGATATGACCTGCTCCAGCGCGGTCTGGCGCTGCTGCTTCTGCTGCTTGCTGAAAGGACCGTCGAGATCGTGATCGACGTGGTCCTTCCCCGGTGCCGGGTCCACGCGCTGGATGGGAGCCGTGCCGGTGGCCCGGTCCCTCCGGTCCCCCGCCTGGGCGGTGCTGAACGCCGAGGCCGCCGCGGTGGTTGCGGCGAGCGCGACGATGACGGCGGACGCTCTGGTCGTCCGTCTCCTGGTGGTCACTTGACGGTGTCCTCCCCCGCGCCGTCCCGCGGCTCCGGGGTGGGATGGTCCGGGCGGGATCAGCGCGTCACAAGTGACGGCATTCGACCCCAGGCGGCGAAGAAAAGACAACCCTTGACTCGGACATTCTTACTGCACTACGCAGAAAAATAGTTCCGATATTTCGATATTTAGACATTCGGATCACCCTCCGAAATGTCCGCAGAACTCCGCAGAACAATGAGGGAATCAGACAAAGAGAGCTGAGAATTGGCCAGATGACGGATCGTATGACTCTGTGCGCCCCCTTATGCGCCGGGTTCATACGACAGATCACTTTGACGCGATTCCCCCTGCGGAAGGGGCGCCGTAGAGTCATATGACAGCGCGCCCCGCGGCTGCCCCCGCGGACGGCCCTCGTGCGTACGCGGCGGGACACAGCGGGAGCGTGCTTCGGGCCGGGAGGCCGCCCCGGCCGGTTCCCGACCTGCCCAGGGACGGTTCGCCATGCCTCGTCCTCGTCCTTGCCCTCGTACTCGTACTCGTCCGACCGCGGCGCAACTCGTCCTCGGCTCCGCCACCGTCGTCTTCTCCACCCCCGCCCTCCTGTTGCTCACCGGGGCCACCGGGATGCCGGGAATCGCCCTGACCGGCTGCGTCGCGATGGCGCTCGGCCTGCTGGTGGCGCTGGTGCTGCCGCCCGCCCGGCCCGGGGACGCGGACCTGCCGGACAGCGCCGGGCGCCCCGTACCGGCGGGGTACGGGGCGCCCGGCGCACGGAGCGTCAGCCGGCCGGGGGCGGCGGGCCCTCCGGGACGGTGACCACGACGGTCCGGCCCGCCTTGTCGTGCAGGCCCTGCCGGTAGGGCCGGTCGGCGACGATCGTGATGATGATGATCAGCCACCAGAAGCAGAGACAGCACAGCAGCGCGGGGACCCAGAGCACCACGGCCCGCAGCAGCGCGGAGCGGGTCTCGGGGACGCTGCCGTCGTTGAGCATCGCGATCCGCAGCCGCAGCAGCCGCTTGCCGATCGTCTGGCCGTTCCGCTTGACCGTCATCCAGGTGTCGTAGCCGACGTAGGCCACCATGGAGATCAGGGACCAGAGCCACTGCCGGCCGGTGTTCACGTCGTTGGCGATGTCGCTGAAGCTGTCGCCGCTGTCCGCGTCGACGTTCCAGCCGCCGAAGATCAGCGACAGCAGGAAGAGCGGGACGAAGACGATCGCCGCGTCGATCACCCGGGCGGCGAAGCGCCGGCCGAAGTCGGCGAGCGGGGGCATGCCCGCGAGCGGGTCGGGACCGCCGCCGTAGGGGCCGCCGGGGCCGCCGGCTCCGTACGGGGGCATGCCGCCGGGGCTGCCGGCGCCATAGGGCCCTCCCTGGCCCGCCGCGCCTCCCGTGCCTCCCGCGTCAGGGGGATTGCCGTCGTACGGGCCCCCGGCGCCGGATCCCTGCCCGCCGGGCCACCCTCCGTCACCACCGGGCGGCGGGCCCGGCGGCTGCTTGCGGAACGGATCGTCCTCGGGGCCGCCCCCGGGGCCGCCCGGTCCGGGGGGCGGCGGCTGATCGTTGCTCATGAGGGCAGTGCACCGTGGGTCCGGGGCCCCCGCAATCGCGGGTACGCCGTTCGGAGTCGCGCCCCGGCGGCGGCGCTCACCGGGAAGCGGCCCGGCGGGCGCCGACGAAGGTGTGGGCCGCCCGGTCGTGCCAGCTCTGCCGCCACGGCCGGTCGACCAGCGCCCGGAGCGCGTCCAGGACCGCGCCGCCCGTGAGCAGCCCCAGCAGGGCGCAGACCAGCCAGCGCCGGAGCGCGGCGCCGAACGACGGCGGCTCGTGGGTGCCGATGTCGAGGACCGTGATCCCGCAGAGCTGCTTGCCGAGGGTGCGGCCCCAGCGCGCGGTCGGCAGCGCCTCGTACACCACCCCGATGAGCAGCAGCGCGCAGACGACGACGGCGAGATGGGCGACGGTGGTGGCGTCCAGCAGCCAGACGGTGACGGTGTGCCCGGAGCGGCGGGCGGCCTCGATCTTGCCGTCGACGTGGGCGAGGGTGCGCAGGGCCACCGGGACGGCGACGGTGCCGACGAGGCCGCCGAGGACGACGGTGTCGAGAAGCCGGGCGGTCAGCCGGCGGCCGAGCCCGGCGGGGCGGGCCTCGGCGCGCTCCCGGGCGGCCCGCCGCGGGGTCTGTTCGGGCACGGTCGGCGGCTGCTCGGGCTCCGCGCCCCGGGCCAGCCGGTGCACCTGCTGCGACCAGGAGACGACGGCGTCCCCGACGGCCTCGGCGGCGGGCGGGGAGGGGGTACGGGGCCGGGGCGGGACCGGGGCCCCGGGCGGTACGACGGTCCGGGCCGGGGCGGGCACGAGCGGCGGTACGGCCGTGAAGGGCGGGGCCCCGGGCGGCGGTTCGGCGGCATGGGCGGCGGCCCGGGGGTCGGCGTCGCGCGGGGGTTCGGACCGTGCCACCGCGGGGGCCGCGTTCGCTGTGCCGGGCGGCCCGCCCGCGCCGGTGCGCTGGAGTTCGGCGTGTTCCCGTTCGGCGTGTTCCCGCTCGGCGCGCTGGGCGCGGGCGCGGCGCAGGGCCCGGATGGTGAGGGTGCTGTCGGTGGGCGGCTCCGCGCCGCTCCGGGCCCGTACGGGGCGGATCGGCAGCGTCCCCTCTGCGCGCGGCCCGTCGACGGGCGCGGTGGCGGGGGCCGGCCGGGCCGGCAGGGGCTGTTCACCGGCCTGGAGGGGCAGCCGGGGGTCGGTGGGGGGAGCGGCGGCCCGGTGGGCGCCCTGGACGTCGGCGGTACGGGGTGCGCCGGTACGGGAGTCGGTGCCACGGGCGTCGGCGGTACGGGCGTCGGCGGTACGGGCGTCGGCGGTACGGGGATCCATGGCCCTGGGTTCGGCGGTACGAGGGTCGGTGAGGCGGACCGGTTCGGCGCCGGGGCCCGTCCCGCCGTGCCAGGAGACCCGGCGGTCGCGCTCGCCCCCGAAGCCGGACTGCCGGGAGGCATCCGCCCGCCAGGCCGTGGCGGGTTCCGGCCGTGCCGACCGCCCCGACGGCTCCTCGTCGAGGAAGACGGGCCCGGTCTCCTCCAGCCGCCCCGGGCCGCCGCCCGTGCCCGGCGCGGACTCCGTCAGGGCCCCGGCCCGCGCGCCCCGGTCCCGCGCGGCGGGCTGCCGGGCCGTCCGGCCGGGCAGCGGTGGCATCGCCTCCCCCGCCCTGGGGGCGGGACGGCTGCTGCCGGGCACCCAGGCCGCGCCGTTCCAGTAGCGGATGTAATGCGGAATGGAAGGATCCGGGTAGTAGCCGGGGCTGGGGCTCTCGCCGTCACCTGCCGGGGTTGGGGCGCTCATCACCGTGGTCCCGTATCTCCTCGGAGAGCCGTTCAGGCTCCACATCTTTCCGACACTGCGGCCGAACTGGGCCCCGTCAGGCTGTAACGACCGCGGCCCGCCGAGGTTCCGTTCCCGACCGCGAAGCCTCCGTCACCCCAACGAGCAAAGCCCCGGCCACGGCACCCCGCCGACCCCCCGGGTGCCGCCACCCGGGTGCGCCGATCCACCCGAATGGCCCCCGCACCGGCACCGCGCCGGGCGTCCGGGGGGCCGGATCCCCGGCGGTCCCGCAGGATCCGGCCATGGCGCCGACATCCGTTCTGGCCATCGCCGGGGTGCTGATCTGGGCGGGGTACGAGCTGCTCCTGCGGCACCGCGCGGACCCGGCCGCGGCCTCCTGGCGGGGCGGACGGGCCGACGCTGGCTCCACCCTGCTGCTGCTGGCCGCCTTCGCGGCGGCGGTCGCCGTCAATCTGCTGCTCACCGGCGCGCTGCCCGCGTGGGCCCGGTGGGCGGGGATCGGGCTGCTCGCGGCGGGGCTGCTGCTGCGCGGCTGGGGGATGCGGACGCTGGGCCGGTACTACACCAGGACCCTGCGGACGGCCCGGGACCAGGAACTGGTCACCCGGGGCCCGTACCGGCTGATCCGGCACCCGGGGTACGCGGGGAGCCTGCTGGTGTGGGCCGGGTACTCGCTGGGGCTGGGGAACGGGCTCGCGGCCGTGGTGGTCACCGCCCTGCTGACGGCCCTCTACGCACGGCGGATCACGGCCGAGGAGCGGATGCTGCTCGCGGCCTTCGGGGAGGAGTACGCGGCGTACCGGCGGCGGACATGGCGGCTGGTCCCGTACCTCTACTGAGCCCCGCTCCCGTCCACCGGCCCTCACCCATGGTCACGCAACGCCCCTTTGTCGTCACGGAAAGTTTTTCGCGAAAGTCGCGTCATAGTCGCGGACGATCCCGCTCTCGCTGGGTGAGGGCCTGTCCCAGGCCCGGTACGCACAACGAAAGCGAGCCCTCATGCACTCCGTGGTCGAGCGCGAACTGGAACTGAAGCTGGTGCTGTCGCCCGAGCGCAGCATCCCCGTCCCCGCCCGGCTGGTGTACCGCACCGACGATCCGTTCGCCGTGCACATCACCTTCCACATCGGCTCCGCCTCCCCCGTCACCTGGACCTTCGCGCGGGAGCTGCTGGTGGAGGGGGTGTTCCGGCCGTGCGGGCAGGGGGATGTCCGGATCTGGCCGAGCAAGGTGGACAGCAGAAGCGTGGTGCTGATGGCGCTCACCTCGCCCGACGGGGAGGCGCTGCTCGAAGCCCCCTCGGTGGCGGTGTCGGCGTGGCTGGAGCGGACCCTGCGGGTGGTGCCGCCGGGCTCCGAGCGGGACCGGCTCGACGTGGAGGGCGAGTTGGCCGAGTTGCTGTCGCCGGACCGGGCGTACCGGCTGTGGGCCCGGGGGCACTCCCCCGCGTGGCGCAAGGAGACCCCCCGGCCCTCCGACGAGTCACCGGACCCGGAGGACGCGTGAACCGCGCCGGGACTACTCGATGACGTAGGTACGGGTCATGAACTCCAGCGAGTGGCCGTCGGGGTCCTGGACATAGAGGCCCCGGCCGCCGTGGTACCGGTTGATCTGCTGGGCCTGGAGGAACCGCGGGTCGGCCCAGTACGGCACGCCACGGTCGGTGATCCGCCGGAAGACGGCGTCGAACTCCTCGTCCGAGACGAGGAACGCCAGGTGCTGCGAGGTGATGTCGCCCTCGACGTCGAGGTAGTCGAGGGTGACCCCGTTCGTCAGCGGCAGGCACGCGAACGGGCCGAACTCCTTGGGCTCCGGCTCGTCGATCAGCTCGGCGAGAAAGCGGGCACTCGCGAAGCGGTCATGGCTGCGGACGATGGTGTGGTCCAGTTGGGCCGGCACGGCTCCTCCTTCGGCGGTGGCGTCGGTACGACCGGTGCGTTGGGTGCGTCCGGTGTATCCACCGTAGAAAGGAGGGCCGGGTCCGGGCATCGTCCCTTCGCCTTAGTCCCGGGGCACGAGCGAAATCAGGCCGTGGACCAGCGATAACGGGTCAGCGTGGCTCAGAACAGCTTGCCGGGATTGAGGAGGTTCAGCGGGTCGAAGGCCGCCTTGATGCTCCGCTGCAACTCCAGCCCCACCGGCCCCAGCTCGCGCGCCAGCCACTCCTTCTTCAGTGTCCCGACCCCGTGCTCCCCGGTGATCGTGCCGCCCAGCTCCAGACCCAGCGCCATGATCGCGTCGAAGGACTCGCGCGCCCGCCGGGACTCGTCGGGGTCGTGCTGGTCGAAACAGACCACCGGATGGGTGTTCCCGTCGCCGGCGTGGGCGCAGACGCCGATGGTCAGCCCGTACTCCTCGGCGATCCGGGCGGTGCCCTCGATCATCTGAGCCAGCCGGGAGCGGGGGACGCAGACATCGTCGATCATCGTCGCCGTGCTGATCCGCTCCAGCGCGGGCAGCGCCGACCGCCGGGCTTCGAGCAGCGCCCCGGACTCCTCGGGGGTGTCGGCGGGGACGACCTCCGTGGCACCGGCCGCCCGGCACAGCTCCCCGACGGCGGCGAGGTCGGCGGCCGGGTCGGGGGTGTCGAAGGCGCACAGCAGCAGCGCCTCCGTGGTCTCCGGCAGGCCCATCCGGGTCAGGGAGTTCACCGCGCGGACCGTCGTACGGTCCATCAGCTCCAGCAGCGACGGGGTGTGGCCGCGCTCCATGATCGCGCAGATCGCGGCGCAGGCGGCCGCCGCCGAGGGGAACTCCGCGCCGACGACGAGCTGCGGGGCGGGCTTGGGCCGCAGCGCCAGGACCGCGCGGACCACGATGCCGAGGCTGCCCTCCGAACCGACGAAGAGCCGGGTGAGGTCGTAGCCCGCGACGCCCTTGGCGGTGCGGCGGCCCGTCGTCAGCAGCCGGCCGTCGGCGAGGACGACATCGAGCCCGAGGACGTACTCGGCGGTCACGCCGTACTTCACACAGCACAGCCCGCCCGACGCGGTGCCGATGTTCCCGCCGATCGTGCAGGTCTCCCAGCTGGAGGGGTCCGGCGGATAGGCGAGACCCAGCTCGCCGACGGCCCGCGAGAGATCCGCGTTGACGACGCCGGGCTCCACGACCGCGATCCGGTCCACCGCGCTGATCTCCAGGATCCGGTCCATCCGGGTCAGCGACAGCACCACACAGCCGTCGGTGGCGTTGGCGGCGCCGGACAGCCCCGTGCGGGCGCCCTGCGGGACGACCGGGACCCGCAGCTCCGTCGCCGTGCGCATCACATGCTGGACCTCCTCGACCGTACGCGGCAGGACCACGACCGCCGGTGTGCCCGCCGGGCAGAAGCTCGCCATGTCCCGGCCGTACGAGACCGTCACGTCCGGATCGGTGATCAACGCGTCGTCGGGGAGCCCGGCCCGCAGCCGTACGAGGAGATCGTCAACGTCCATGGGATCAGCGTCGCACCCGGGGCCATCGGTGTGAACCCGGCCGCCGTCCGTGTCATGCGCCGGTCGGCATTCCTCGTATGGGCTGATGATGGGCGCACAGTGGCGGCATGGGCAGCGAACGCACGAAGAACGCCGCCGTGGCGGCGATGGTCGTCACCACCCTGGTCGGCGGGGTGCTCATGGTCCTGCGGGACGGGAGCGGCCCACCGCCGCCCGCCCCGGGACCCGCCGCGCGCGCCCGCGCCGCCGCCGTCGCCGGGGCCCCGGCCTCCCGCGCCGAACTGACCGCGCTGATCACCGAACGGACCGCGTGGCTGCGGGAGCACCCCGGCGACGAGGAGTCCTGGGCCGTCCTGGGGACCGCGTACGCCGAGCGGGCCGCCGCCTGGGCGGACTGGGCCGCGCTCCCGCGTGCCCAGAGCGCGCTGGACCGCTCCCTGCGGCTGCTGCCCGCCGCCGACGGGAACACCGAGGCCCTGCTGGGGCTCGCGGCCCTCGCCGGCGCACGGCAGCAGTACACCGCCGCCCGGGACGCGGCCGTCACCGCACAGCGCCAGCGGCCCCGGCGGTGGACCGTGTACCGGGCGCTGATCGACGCGCAGGGCGGGATCGGCGCGTACAAAGCGGTCCACACGGCCCTGGACCGGCTGACCGGCCTGTACGACGGACCGCAGGCACGCGCCCTGTCCGCGCAGGTCTACCGGGAGCGGGGATGGCGCGAGGACGCCGCCGCCAACGCGTACGACGCGGTCGCCGACGGCGGGACCACCGAACGGGCCACGGCCCTGAGCCGCCTCGGCGACCTGGCCTGGGAGCGCGGCGAACCGGCGGAGGCACTGCCCGCGTACGACAGCGCCCTGCGGCTCGCACCCGAACTCCACGGCGCGCGGGCCGGCCGGGCGCGCTCGCTGGCGGCCCTGGGGCGCGCGGACGCGGCCCTGCGCGAGTACGGCACGGCGCTCGCGCGGTTCCCGCTGCCGGAGTACGCCCTGGAGGCGGGCGAGGTGTACGAGTCGCTGGGCCGGCACGCGGAGGCCGAGAAGAGCTACACGGCCCTGCTGGACGCGGTGGCCCGCGCGGAACGCTACGGCGTCGACCAGGAGCTGGTCCGGGGGCGCTACGAAGCGGACCACGGCGACCCGGAGGAGGCGGTCCGGCGGCTCACGGCCGCCTGGGAGGCCGGCCGGCGCAGCTCGCAGATCGCGGACGCGCTGGCGTGGGCGCTGTACCGGTCGGGGGAGGGCCGGGAGGCGCTCGTGTACGCGAAGCGGGCGACCAAGGAGGGGCGCAGCCCGCTGTTCATGTACCACCGGGGCCAGATCGAACGCTCCCTCGGGCTGTACGGGCCCGCCCGCCGGAACATCGGCACGGCACTGCGGGTGAATCCGTACTTCTCGCCGCTGCTGGCACCGGCGGCGAGAAGCGCCCTCGCGTCCCTGGGCGAACCGCCGGCGGGCGGGCCGCGCCGGATGACGGGGCGGGAGGGCCGGATGGGCTCCACCGCCCGTTCCGGTTCCGTCTACGCGGCCGGCCGGCGCTGACCGGTCAGCGGGCGAGGGTCGCGTAGACGATCAGGTTGTCCACGGGGTGGCCCTCGGCGTCGAAGGCCCCGTCACAGGTGATCAGCCGCAGCTGGCGGCCGTTGACCGCCCCGTACACCCGCTCCGTGGGGAACGCCTTCTTGCTGACGGTCTCCGTACGGGTGACGGTGAACCGCGCGATGGCACCTGCGGAGTTGCGGACCCGGACCTCCGCCCCCTTCTCGATCTTCTTCAGATCGTGGAAGACGGCCTTCCCGAGCGCGGTGCTGTTGTGCCCGATGATCACGGCGGGCCCGGGCTCCCCCGGGACGGCGGCACCGGTGTACCAGCCGGCCGACATGCCCCGCTCGGGCGGCGGGACCTGGACGGTGCCGTCCTTGTTGAGGCCGAGGCGCATCAGATCGCTGTCGACACCGAGGGACGGTATGGCGACCCGCACCGGCAGGTCGCGGTTCTCCTTCCCCTTGGCGGGGTCGGCCTTCTTCGCGGTGCCGGTGTCCGTGCCGGTGCCGGTGCCGTCTCCGGAGGTCCGTTCCGGTACGGAGGATGTGGCGGGTCCGTGGTCGACCGCCTGGCCGGTGGCCTCCTGGGTGGCGCAGCCGGCGGCGGCGACGAGGACGAGGGCGGTGAGAGCGAGGGTGACGGTCTGGCGGTACGGGGTCATCAGGTCCTCCAGCGTGTGGGTTGAGTCGCGGCTTCCGGCCCCCGCACCCGCGCGAATACGGCCTCGCGCTGCCCGGGCCGAGACGGAACGGGGTCGTCGCGCTCGTCCGGGGCCCGCCCTGCCCGGCCGTGTCGGTACGGGGGCCCGCACCCTCCTTCCCCCCGGCTGGGGTACCGGCCGCCCTCCGGCTGGTCCGTGGGTGGGGGTGCAGGGTCGCCCCCGCAGGGGATCGGCGGTAAGTCCGGCGTGCGTTGACCGTGGGCCTTGTGTCCGCCGACCCCGAGGAGGTGAGCCCGGAGGCCCCGCCAACCCGCACCACTACCCGGTTCCGGGTCGACCCGCACAAATCCCGCCTCGCCGTCGACCCGAGCAAAATCCAGCCTCTTGGGGGTCCCCCCGGACGGAGTCTGGGGGAGTTTGAGGCGCGGGGGTTTCGGGGGCTGGCCCCCGACGATCACCCGAGCAATTCAGCCCGTCCGGCGATTGAGGACGGACCAGCACCCTGCCCCGCCGCACAGGCGAACCTGCGGGTCCGTCGTCGGGGACCAGTCCCCGAACCCCTGCGCCTCAATCGCCGGCGGGGCTGATTTTTGCCGGGTGATCGTCGGCGCGGCTGGATTTGTGCGGGCTCATCGCGGGCCAGGCTGAGTTTTCCGGGTTGCCGCAGGGGCGGACAGGTTGCCGGGCACATGGCATGTGCGGGCCCGTGTCGAGGGCCAGCCCCCGAGCCCCCGCGCCTCAATCTCCCCCAGACTTCGTCCGGGGGGACCCCCAAGAGGCTGGATTTTGCCGGGTGATCGTCGGCGAGGCGGGTTTGCTCGGGTCGACGGCGAGGCGGGTTTTTGTGCGGGTCGGCCGCCGCGCGGGTGTGGTGCGGGTTGGCGGGGCCTCCGGGCTCACCTCCTCGGGGTCGGCGAGCGTACTCACCAAGTTGAGTGCGGGGCGGGCTCCGCCGATCCCCTGCGGGGGCGACCCTGCACCCCCACCCACGGACCAGCCAGAGCGTGATCGGTACCCCCGGCGGGGGGAAGAAGGGTGCGGGACCCCGTTCCGACGCGGGTTGGGCCACCGGGACCCCGGACGAGCGCCACGCACACGTACCGACACGGGCAGGCAGCGCGAGGCCGACCTCGTACAGGTACGGGCCACCGGGGCCCCGGACGAGCGCCACGTACCCGCATCGACGCGGGTCGGACAGCGCAAGGCCGAACCCCGCTCACCGCGCAGGTGGCCGGGACCGGGCCCAGGTCAGTTCGAAGAGGTCCGGCGGCGCAGGGCGAAGCCACCCGCGCCGGCGAGGAGGCCGAAGACCGCGACGGTCCCGCCGACCATCGCCATCCCGGTCGCACCGCCCGCCGCCGCCAGGGGCTTCTCACCGGCCGCGACCCCACCCCGCGGGGCGACGACCGGCCGCTGCGCACCGTCCGTGCGCTCGCTCAGGTCCACCCGCAGGTCCATCGGCGCGGGCGCGGGCTTGTCCCCGGCGGCGACTCCACCGACCGGGACGCGGACCGGCTGCACCCCGCCGCCCACGGCGGGCTGCACCCGCAAGTCCATCGGCGCGGGCGCGGGCTTGTCGCCGGCGGCGACCCCGCCGACCGGGACGCGGACCGGCTGCACCCCGCCGCCCACGGCGGGCTGCGCCCCCAGATCCTCCCGCGTCGGCGCGGACTTGACCGCCGGCGCCGGGCTGGGGGATTCGGAGCGGGGGGATTCGGAGACCTGGGCGAAGAGGCGGGTGTCGGGCGCGGGCACCGGGGTGGCGAAGGCTCCGCTCGCGGACGCGGCGACTGCGGCTCCCCCCATCGTGACGACGGCGAGGGTGCGCAGAGACAGTCGATGAGTCATGGGGAAGGCTCTCCTTCGGACGGTTCCGGACGGGCTGCCCGGTCACGTCAGCCAATCTGGCGCGTCCGTGTGAAGAAGCTGTCAGACCGCCATGGTCTCCGTGTCAGCGCCGCCGACCGGGCCGACCCCATCCGTGATCGTCCCCACTGGCAGCAGCAGGGTGAAGACCGACCCGTGCCCCGGCTCGCTGACCACCGTCACCTCGCCGCTGTGGGCCTCCGTGAGCTTGCGTACGATCGCGAGCCCCAGCCCGCTGCCGCCGGTGCGCCGGCTGCGGGATTTCTCGGCCCGCCAGAACCGGTCGAAGACATAGGGCAGATCGTCCGCGGCGATGCCCTGCCCGGTGTCGGCGACCTCGACCGCGAGCCGGTCGCCGCGTTCGGTGGCGCGGATGGTGACGGTGCCGCCGCGGGGGGTGTGCCGTACGGCGTTGGAGACGAGGTTGCCGACGGCCTGCCGCAGCCGGACGGGGTCCGCGTGGAGCGCCGGGAGCGTGGGCGGTATGTCGGCGCGCAGGGTGACGTGGGCGGCGTCGGCGCGGGCCTGGTGTGCGGCGGCGACCTGGCCGAGGAGTTCGGTGACGCGTACGGGTACGGGGTTCAGCCGCAGGGCGCCCGCGTCCGCTTCGGCGAGGTCGCGCAGGTCGTCGATGATGTGCTGGAGCTGTACGGCTTCCTCCAGCAGCGAGTCGACGAAGGCCGCGTCGGGTTCGGCGATGCCGTCCTGTGCTCCTTCGAGCCAGCCGCGGATGTTGCTGAGCGGGGTGCGCAGTTCGTGGGCGACGTCGCTGACCATGTCCCGGCGCTGGGTCTCCAGGCGGGCCCGGTGCGCGGCCATGTCGTTGAACGCGGCGGCGAGCCGGCCGACTTCGTTGTCGGCGCCGACGGGCACGGGTTCGGTGCGTTCGCCGTCCTTCATCCGCTGGGCGGCTCCGGTGAGCGCGCGCAGCGGGCGGACCAGCCGGCCGGCGGCGAGGAGGGTGGCGCCGACGGTGAGGGCGAGGACTCCGGCGGCCGCGCCGGCGATCTTCGCGGTGTTGGCCGGGGAGAGGTCGAAGCCGGGCACGGTCGCTCCCTCGGTGTCGCCGATGAACAGCAGCGCGGGGGGCGAGACATGGGCGGAGAGCTGTTCCCGGCGGGAGGAGTCCACGCATTCGGCGATGGCCCGGTCGCGGGCGCTGTCCCGGGGGTCGGCGAAGAGCGTGGACGACGTACCGGCGCGTTCGGCGGGCAGGTCGGGGGCCGGGGAGGGGACCTCGACGGCGGGCCCCTGCCGTACGGGCCCGTTCGCCGCGTCGGACGGCGGGGCGGGCTGCGGCTCGGGGGCCGGGGGGACGGCCGAGAGGTCGACCCAGGCCGGGGCGGCGGTCCGCCAGCTCAGCCCGAGGGTGAGCCGTACCCGGTCGTGGCCCTTCCGCTTGAGGCAGTCGTCGGCGAGGGTGTTGAGCGCGCGCAGGGCCTTGGCCTCGGTGGGGGTGGGTTCGGCGAGGACGTCGAGTGCGCAGCGGGAGTTCTCGGCCTCCTCGGCGTTGTCGCCGACGATCTCGACGCGGGGCCGTCCGCCGGGGCTGTCGACGAGGTCGGAGGCGACCCCCCAGCGGCCCAGGCAGGTGACGATCCGCTGGGCGGTGGCGCGCAGTTCGGTCCGTTCGGCGGCGGGGAGCCGGAAGGGGCCGACGGCGCGGGGGTCGATCCCGTCGGCGCTCTGTCCGCCGGTTTCGGTGCCGCCGGGGAAGTCGGAGCTGAGGGGGTCGACCTCGGCGGCGGCCCGGGAGGGCAGTTCGGGGAGGGTGTCCCCGCTGTCGGGGGCCCCGGCGGCGGGGTCGGCGGCCGAGTCGGCGATGCGCCGCCCGTCGCGGGTGGTGAGGGCGATGCGGCGGTCGTAGGTGTGCGCGAGTTCGCGCACGGTCCGCTGGACGCCCTCCCACTGGGGGCGGGTGGCGGCGTGGCCGCGCAGGGTGTTGTAGATGGTGGTGTCGTCGGTGAGGTTCTGGCCCTGTTGTTCGCGGATGGCGCCGGAGGTGGTCTGGACGGCGAGCCAGGCGGTGGCGGCGACGGAGCAGGCGGCGACGAGCGCGGAGACGGCGAGCAGCCGGATCAGCAGGCTCTTGCGCAGGGGGACCCCGGTCCGGGCCCGGTCCTCCCGGTCGCGGGCCCGGTCGCGGTTACGTGTGCGCACGGCCGCCCGCCCGCCCCGGGGAGTCGGGGCCGGGCGCGGGCGCGGTGGCCGCGGTCGGCTCCCCCGGTGTCATGGGGCCTGCGGGGGGTGTCTGTTTGCGCTGGGCGGCCAGCTTGTATCCGACGCCGAAGACGGTGAGGAGCCGGACCGGCCGCCGGGGCACGGGTTCGATCTTCTTGCGGAGGTTCATGACGTGGACGTCCACGGTGCGGTCGCCGATGAAGCGGGTGAAGCCGTGCAGTTCCTCCAGGAGCCGCTGCCGGGTGAAGACCCGGCCCGGCTGGGCGGCCAGGGCGGCGAGGATGCGGAACTCGCCGGGGGTGCACTCCACGCGGACCCCGTCGGCGGTGACCTCGTGCCGGGTGGGGTCGACCGTGAGCCCGCCGACGCTGAGCACGGGGTCGGGCTCCGGGGCCGGCGGGGCGGGGGGTGCGGCGGCGGGCCGGGAGGTGCGGCGCAGCAGGGTGCGGACCCGGGCCATCAGCTCGCGGGGGCTGTAGGGCTTGGTCATGTAGTCGTCGGCGCCGAGGTCGAGGCCGAGCAGCAGGTCGTCCTCGGTGGCGCGGGCGGTGAGCATCAGGACCGGGAGTTCGTACGCCTCGGCGCGCAGGATCCGCAGGACGTCGAGGCCGTCGACGTTCGGCATCATCCCGTCGAGGACGAGGAGGTCGGGCACGCGGTGGCGGATGCCCTCGATGGCGGCCCGCCCGTCCCGTACGAGGGTGACGGCGTGCCCCTCCCGTTCGAGATAGCGGCGGACCAGCTCGGCCTGTTTGTCGTCGTCCTCGGCGATCATCACTTGTGCGCACACGTGTCCGATCGTAGGCGGACGCGCGGGGGCGGGCGGACGGCCGGCGGTCGGCGGGACGCCGGGGAGGGGCAGGGTCCCGCCGGGCCGGATGGCGGCTCAGAGGTTGCCGCGGCGTTCCTGTTCCCGCTCGATGGCCTCGAACAGGGCCTTGAAGTTGCCCTTGCCGAAGCCCATGGAGCCATGGCGTTCGATCATCTCGAAGAAGACCGTCGGCCGGTCCTGGACCGGCTTGGTGAAGATCTGGAGCAGATAGCCGTCCTCGTCGCGGTCGACAAGGATCTTCAGCTCGCGCAGGGTCTCAACGGGCACCCGGGTCTCGCCGGCCCATTCGCCGAGGGTGTCGTAGTACGAGTCGGGGGTGTCCAGGAAGGAGACCCCGGCCGCGCGCATGGCGCGGACGGTGGCGACGATGTCGTTGGTGGCCAGCGCGATGTGCTGGACGCCGGCGCCGCCGTAGAACTCCAGGTACTCGTCGATCTGCGACTTCTTCTTCGCGATCGCGGGCTCGTTGATCGGGAACTTGACCTTGAGGGTGCCGTCCGCGACGACCTTGGACATGAGGGCGGAGTACTCGGTGGCGATGTCGTCGCCGACGAACTCCTTCATGTTGGTGAAGCCCATGACCTTGTTGTAGAAGGCGACCCAGTCGTTCATCCGGCCGAGTTCGACATTGCCGACGCAGTGGTCGATGGCCTGGAAGGTGCGCTTGGCCGGCGGCTCCACGAGCGGGTCGGCGGCGACGAATCCGGGCAGGTAGGGGCCCTTGTAGCCGGAGCGTTCGACCAGGGTGTGGCGGGTCTGGCCGTAGGTGGCGATCGCGGCGAGGACGACCGTCCCGTTCTCGTCGGTCAGCTCGTACGGCTCGGTGATGCCGCGCGCGCCGTGTTCGGTGGCGTACGCGTAGGCGGCGCGGGCGTCCGGGACCTCGATGGCGAGGTCGACCACGCCGTCGCCGTGCTCGGCGACGTGCCCGGCGAGGAAGGCGCCCCACGGAGTGGTCTGCCGGATGACGGAGGTGAGGACGAAGCGCGCGGAGCCGTTCTCCAGGACGTAACTGGCCGTCTCCCGGGTGCCGTTCTCCGGTCCGGCGTAGGCGACGAGCTTCATCCCGAAGGCGGTCGAGTAGTAGTGCGCCGCCTGCTTGGCGTTGCCGACGGCGAAGACGACCGCGTCCATCCCTTTCACCGGGAAGGGGTCGGCCTCACGCGCGGTGTTCAGGTGGTGATCGATGGTCTCTGTCATGTTCGCAGCCTGCGCCCGTTCCACAAGGTGCGCAATAGTTTGCGCTTTCACTGGGCAATCTGCTGGGTACAGACCCGGTAGAGGGCGTCGTTCTGTACATGATGACCATTGAGGAGTCGTTGTGGCGATCGATCATCTGGACAGCCGGCTGATCGTGCTGCTGGCGCGGGAGCCGAGGATCGGGGTGCTGGAGGCGTCCCGCCGGCTGGGGGTGGCCCGGGGCACGGTCCAGGCGAGGCTGGACCGGCTCCAGGCGCAGGGGGTGATCAGGGGTTTCGGGCCCGATGTCGATCCGGCGGCGCTGGGGTACCCGGTGACCGCCTTCGCCACGCTGGAGATCAAGCAGGGGCAGGGCGCGGACGTACGCACCCATCTGGCGGGGGTGCCGGAGGTGCTGGAGCTGCACACCACGACGGGCCACGGGGACATGCTCTGCCGGCTGGTGGCCCGCTCCAACTCCGATCTCCAGCGGGTGATCGACCGGGTGGTGGGGTTCGAGGGGATCGTGCGGGCGTCCACGGCGATCGTGATGGAGAACGCGGTGCCGCTGCGGATCCTCCCGCTGGTGGAGCAGGCGGCCGGGGACTCCTGAGCCCCGGCGGCGCCCTCAGCGCATCAGCAGGACGGGACCTTGTCGCCGCGCTCCAGGGCCCGCAGCGACTCGACCGCCCCCTTGAGAGTGGCGACGGGGATCAGCCGCAGCCCGTCGGCGCCCCCGGCGCGGGCGTCGGCGCACTCGCCCTTCGGCACCAGGAAGACGGTGGCGCCGTCGCGCCGGGCGGCCTGGGTCTTCAGGGAGACCCCGCCGACCGCGCCGACCCTGCCGTCGGCGGTGATCGTCCCGGTCCCGGCGACACTGCGGCCGCCGGTGAGGTCGCCGCCGGAGCCGTCGCCGTCCAGCTTGTCCACGATGCCCAGCGAGAAGAGCAGCCCGGCGCTGGGCCCGCCGACGTCGGCGAGTTTCAGGGTGACCTTGACCTTCGCCGGGTCCTCGCCGAGGTAGGAGAGCGCGGCCCGGGTGGCATCGCTCTGCGAGTCCGCCATGTCCTTGAGGTTGCGCTCGGTGACCTGCTCGACGGACTGGCCCGGCGGGTAGACGGACTCCCTCGGCAGGACCGAGCGGTCGGTGCGGAACCAGCTGTCGGCCACGTCCCCGAGATCCACGTCGGCGCCGGGCCCGGTGGCGACGATGGTGGTCATCCGCAGGGCGCCGGTGGTCTCCCGGACGGGTGCGCCGCTGATGGTGATCACCGGGGTGCCCTGGTGCTCCCCGAGGACATCGGCGGTGGCCCCGGGCTGGGCGATCACATACGGGAGCGGGGCGAGGGCGGCGACGGCGAGGAGCGCGGCCACGGGGACGGCACTGAGGGCGACGGCGCGGGCGCGGGGCATACGGGAGAGCACCCGGTCAATCTATCCGGCCCGCGAGCGGTACCACCGCCGTGCCCGCGCGCTCCGCGCCCGTGGTGCCGCTCCCCGCCCACCGCAGGGCGTCCACGGCCTCCGGTGCCGCTCCCCGGCTACCGAAGGGCGTCCACGACCTCGCGGGCGGCGTCCATGACCCGGGGGCCGACGCGCTCGGGCACGGAGTCGGTGAGCATCACCACCCCCACGCTGCCCTCGATGCCGGTGACACCGACGAGGGGCGCCGCCGCCCCGCTGGCGCCCGCTTCCAGCTCCCCGTGGGTGAGGGTGTAGCCGGGGTGGTCGGCGTCGCCCTGGCGGGCGGCGAGGATGGCCCGGCCCGCCGCGCCCCGGTCGAGGGGGTGGCGGAAGCCCGCGCGGTAGGCGACGTGGTAGTCGGTCCAGGTCGGTTCGACCACGGCCACCGCGAGCGCCTCGGCCCCGTCGACGAGGGTGAGGTGGGCGGTGGCCCCTATGTCCTCGGCGAGCGCCCGCAGCGCGGGCATCGCGGCCTCGCGCACCAGCGGGTGCACCTGGCGGCTGAGGCGCAGCACCCCGAGGCCCACCCGGGCCCGGCCGCCGAGGTCCCGGCGGACGAGGGCGTGCTGCTCCAGGGTGGCGAGCAGTCGGTAGACGACCGTGCGGTTGACGCCGAGCCGCTGGGACAGCTCGGTGACGGTCAGTCCGTGGTCGGTGTCGGCGAGCAGCTTGAGGACACGCAGTCCCCGGTCGAGCGTCTGGGAGGTCTCCGCGGTCACGACGCCCCCTCCTCCGGAGTGAGTGACGGCTGAAGCCGTCCGCGCCGCGACGCCCGTCCCGTGGCGCCGCCCCCGGAGGCCCGCCGACCGGGCTCCGCGGCCCAACTGCCGCGGGGCGTTTGCATTGTCGGGGACAGTAGCGATCCGGTCCGCTCAGCGGAAGACCTCGTCCAGAATCCGGGCGTGATGGCGCGGGCCGCGGGCTGGTGCGGGGGCGCCGGAACGGGCGGGCGGGGCCGCCCGGCGTTCCGGACGACCCCGCTCCGCTGTGTCCGGGGTGACCGGCGGTGATGGGGTCAGCGCATACGGGTGGCCCACTCCTGGACCTTCTTGATCCGCTCGCGGAGCTGCCCGGCGGTGGCCTCGGCACTCGGCGGCCCGCCGCAGACGCGCCGCAGCTCGGTGTGGATCACCCCGTGGGGCTTGCCGCTCTGATGGACGTACGCGCCGACCATCGTGTTCAACTGCTTGCGCAGGTCGAGGAGTTCCTTGTGGGAGACGACGGGCCGCCGTTCGGCGGGCAGCTCCAGCAGATCGGCCTCGGTGTCGGGCCTGCGGCGGCTGTGCGCGATCTGCCGCGCCTGCCGCTTCTGGAGCAGCATCTGCACCTGGTCGGGCTCCAGGAGCCCGGGGATGCCGAGGTAGTCCTGCTCCTCCTCGCTGCCGGGGTGGGCCTGCATCCCGAACTCGGCGCCGTTGTACATGACCCGGTCGAAGACCGCGTCCGACTCCAGTGCCTCGAAGGGGAGTTGGTCGGCGTCCCCGGTGTCCTCGTCCTCCTGCCGGTTGGCCTCGTCCATCTCCTTCTCGGACTCGGCGTACGGGTCCTCCTCGCCCTCCTTCTTCGGCCGGTCGAGGACGTGGTCGCGCTCGACCTCCATCTCGTTGGCGAAGCCGAGCAGCATGGGGATGGTGGGCAGGAAGACGGACGCGGTCTCGCCGCGCCGCCGCGACCGTACGAAACGGCCTACGGCCTGCGCGAAGAACAGCGGCGTCGAGATGGTGGTGGCGTACACGCCGACGGCGAGCCGGGGCACGTCGACACCTTCGGACACCATCCGGACGGCGACCATCCAGCGTTCGCCGGACTCGCTGAACTCGTCGATCCGTTTCGATGCGCCGGTGTCGTCGGAGAGGACGAGGGTGGCCTTGGTGCCGGTGATCTCGCGGATCAGCTTGGCGTACGCGCGGGCCGAGTCCTGGTCGGAGGCGATCACCAGGCCGCCCGCGTCGGGGATGGACTTGCGGACCTCGCCGAGGCGCTGGTCGGCGGCGCGCAGCACATTGGGCATCCACTCGCCGCGCGGGTCCAGGGCGGTGCGCCACGCCTGCGAGACGGCGTCCTTGGTCATCGGCTCGCCCAGCCGGGCCGCGACCTCGTCACCGGCCTTGGTGCGCCACCGCATGTTGCCGCTGTAGCTGAGGAAGATCACCGGGCGGACGACGCCGTCGCCGAGGGCGTTGCCGTATCCGTACGTGTAGTCGGCGGCCGAGCGGCGGATCCCGTCGTTGCCCTCCTCATACGTGACGAAGGGGATCGGGTTGGTGTCGGAGCGGAAGGGCGTGCCGGTGAGCGTGAGCCGGCGGGTGGCCGGGTCGAACGCCTCCAGGCAGGCCTCGCCCCAGGACTTCGAGTCGCCCGCGTGGTGGATCTCGTCCAGGATCACCAGGGTCTTGCGCTGCTCACAGCGGTTGCGGTGGAGCATGGGCCGCACCCCGACCCCGGCGTACGTCACGGCGACGCCGTGGTACTCGCGGCTGAGGGGCCCCGCGCTGTACTCGGGATCGAGCCTGATCCCGATCCGCGCGGCGGCGGCGGCCCACTGCTTCTTCAGATGCTCGGTGGGGGCGACGACGGTCACCTGCTGGACCACGTGGTGGTGCAGCAGCCAGGAGGCGAGGGTGAGCGCGAAGGTGGTCTTTCCGGCGCCCGGGGTCGCGACGGCGAGGAAGTCGCGGGGCTGCTCCTGGAGGTACTTCTCCATGGCCGCCTGCTGCCAGGCGCGCAGCTTGCCGGCGGTGCCCCAGGGGGCGCGGCCGGGGAAGGCGGGCGAGAGGTGGTGGGAGTGGGAGGCGGTAGTAGTCACGGTCTCCGGTTCGGCGCTGGTCCAGTCACGACGGGTATGACAACCGGGCCACCCTACCGGTGCGACCGCCGTGGGAAGGGCCGTCCGGGACTCCCCGGCGGGCGGTTGAGACCGGCCTCACAGGGCCGCCGGCGAAGGGCCGAAGCCGCCCCCGCACCGTCCTGGCAGGCGCCTTCGGCGCTCATTTCCCCAGGCGGTGCAGCAGGGCGGCGTGGTGCTTCGCGTACGCGGCTCCCAGGCGGCGGACGCTCTCGCGCACCGGTTCGTGGCCGGCTGCCGGCTGCGGTGGGAGGCTCGCGCCGCATGCCTCCGGTTCGGCCGGGCCCTGTTCGCCCGTGGAGCGGGCGTGGAAATCGGACATGCGCGCACCGTATCGAAGCGGTGGCGCCCGGTGTCACCGCTTTTCGGGAGTCGCCACCCGGGTCGCCACCCACGCCCCCACCAGCGACACCACCGCCATCGGCACGAAGACCACGGCGAACGCCACCGGGTTCGAGGAGCCGCCCGCCTCCGTCACGCCGTGGCCCGCGATCGCGCCGCCGCCCAGCGCGGCGAACGCGGCGCCGCCCGCCGTCAGCAGGAGCACGTTGGAGAGGCCGTCGGAGATCTGGAGCGCGGCGGAGTTCGTCCCGGCCTCCTCGGGCGCCGACAGCTTCAGCAGCATCACACTGGTGGAGGCGATCACCAGGCCGAGGCCGAGACAGCCCACGGCCCAGGCGGCGCCCACGATCCACACCGGGACCCCGTCGATCAGCACCGTCGGCAGGGTCGCGATCGCCACCGTGTTCAGCAGCATCCCGGTCACCATCAGCCGCTGCCGGTGCCGCTCCATGCCCGTCCGGGACTGGATGAAGGAGCCCACGGCCCAGGTCAGGCCGCCGACGCCGATGGAGAGGCCGGCCAGGGTCGGCGACAGGCCGCGCTGGGTGACCAGCATCAGCGGGATGAAGGACTCGGCCGCGACGAAGGAGCCGGCGGCCAGGCCGCGCAGCAGCACCACGGAGGGCAGCCCCCGGGCCGCCCGATAGGTCCCCCGGGGCAGCAGCCCGAGGACGGCGGGCACCAGCAGGGCGACGCCGGCGGCGAGCGGGATCAGGGAGAGCCACACCAGGTCCTGCGCGGCGAACTGGAGCAGCCCCACACCCAGCGAGATGCCGAGGGCCAGCCGGATCCGCCGGGAGTCGAAGGAGGTCCGGGGCGCGGTGGGGTCGGCGGGCCCGGAGGCCGTCCGCCGGATCGCGGGCAGCGCGAGCACCAGCGGGAGGATCACCAGGAGGGGCATGCCGTTGAAGACCCAGCGCCAGCCCAGCTCCTGGGTGACGGTGCCGGAGATCAGCGGCCCGACGATCGAGGGGACGATCCAGCTCGCCGCGAAGGCCGCCATGATCACCGGGCGCAGCCGCTCCGGGTAGGCCCGGCCGATGACCACGTACAGCGCCACGATCACCAGACCGCCGCCGAGGCCCTGTACGGCCCGCCCGAGGACGAACATCCACATGGAGGCCGCGGTCCCCGACAGCAGCAGCCCCACCGCGAACGCGGTGACCCCGGTCGCCAGCGGCCGCAGCGGCCCGTCCCGGTCGGACCACTGCCCGGCGAGCACCATCGCGAAGAGGCTGGTGGTGAAGTACGCGGAGAAGGCGAAGGCGTACAGCCCGATGCCGTCCAGCTCCCGCGCCGCCACGGGCATCGCGGTCCCGACGGCGGTGGCCTCGAAGGCGATCAGGAGGACGACGGTGACGATGCCGATGCTGAGCGCCCGGTGGGTGCGCCCGAGGATTCCGCCCTGCTCCTCGTCGCCGGCGCCGGCATCGGCGGCGGGTATTCGGGGCGGGGGCTGGGTGGTCTCGGGCGGCGGCGGCGTGACCTCGGTGTCACGGGGGTCCAGGGCGGTCATGGGCCAAGGGTAAGGGGCATGGGCCACAGTGGTCCCTGTCGCCGGGTGGGACCTTCCCTCGTCCCTTGGTCGTACGACTGTGAACGCGGTATGGCGGGCGTATGGCAGTCGCGTTGCGCCCCCGCCGTCGCTCTTGAGCCGCCGGCGGGCCCCGGCATACGGTTTTGATCAGCAAGAGCACACGGCCGTGTGCCCGAGTGGTTCAGGGACTCGCCTGCAAAGCGAGTTACACGAGTTCGATTCTCGTCACGGCCTCCAGGACAGCGGGAGCGACCACCCCGAGGGCCCCCGACCGGGGGTCCGGGGGTGGCCCCCGAGCAGGCACAGGACGAGGTCGATTCCCGTCACGGCCTCCCCACGCAGCAGGGCGGTACCCCTCGGGGTGCCGCCCTTTCCGCGCTCCTCAGACCCGGGACTCCGCCAGCCGCCCCAGGATCTCCTCCACCGTCTCCGCCGGACTCTGGGACGACGTGTCCAGCCACAGCCCCGTGCGCGGGGTCTCCTCGCGCAGGACGCGGTCCAGGTCGGCGACGGTCGGCCCGGGGCCGTAACCGGTCTTCGGGCGGGCCGACTCGCGGGCGGTGACCGCCGACGGGGAGGGGGCCAGGACCACCACGTGCAGGGGGCGGGTGCGCACGAGGTCGGTGTAGGCCGCCAGTTCCGGGCCGATGACGATGTCCTGGACGACCGCCGTCCATCCGTCGGCCGCGTACAGGTCCGCCGCCGCCGCCGAGAGCCGGTGGCGCAGGCGCAGCTGGGCCAGCGCCTCCGCCGCCTCCGGTGCCCCGGGGGCGCCCATCTCCACCCGTCCGGAGACGCACATCCGGCGGAAGGTGTCGCCGCGGACGTGCGCCGCCTTCGGGAGGCGTTCCGCGAGGGCCTGGGCGACGGTGGACTTCCCGGCGGCCATCACGCCGGTGATCAGGACGACGGACGAGGCGAGCGGGGCGGAAGTGGTCATGCGCGGGACGGTAGTGGGCGCCCCGGGCGCCGGCGCGCGATTTTCACCGTGCGGACGGATCCGGGGCGTCCCGTCAGAGCGCCGGCGGGGACACCGCCGCCTGCGGCCGGATCGGCAGCCGGTTGACCGGGCGGCCCGTGGCGGCCCGTACCGCCGCGGCGACCGCCGCCGGGGAGGTGACCACGGGCACCGCGCTCGCCGCCTTCGCGCCGAAGGGGGCCACCACGTCCCGTTCCTCCACCAGTTTGACGATCCGGATGTCCGGTGTGTCGAGCGCCGTCGGCAGCGCGTAGCCGGTGAGGTCCGGATGCCGGACGACCCCGCGCGCGGTGCGCAGGTTCTCGGTGAGGGCGGTGCCGACCCCGAGGGTCACCCCGGCCTCGATCCGCGCGGCCAGCTGCGCCGGGTTGAGGACACGGCCCACGTCCTGGGCGACGGCCATCTCGACCACCCGGACCGAGCCCAGTTCGATGTCGACGTCCACGACCGCGCGTACGGCGCAGAACGCCATGCCCACGAAGGCGTCGCCCTGCCCGTTCTCGTCCAGCGGCTCGGTGGGGTGGGGGCGGCACTGGGCCGTGGCCCACAGCTCCTTGCCGTCCATCGCCTCCATGACGGTGGTGGACAGCACCCCGTCGTACGAGGTGATCTTGCCGTCGGTGATCTGGAGCAGCTCGGTCGACATGCCGAACTGGTGCGCCAGCGGCTGGAGCAGTTGCGTACGGACCATCTTCGCGGCCCGTTCCACCGCGCCGCCGGAGACCCAGGTGTGCCGGCCGTGCGCGGCCGGGCCCGCCGGGGGCTGGTCGGTGTCGACGGCGGCGACGTGGACCTCTTCGATGCCCAGGGTCTCCTGGACGATCTGCCGGGCGAGGGTGGCGAAGCCCTGGCCGGTGTCGACGGCCGCGCAGATGACCGTGGCCATGCCGTCGTGGACCTTGACGGTGGCGGTGGAGACCTCGTCGGCGCCCTCCGCGCCCAGCATGTGCACCATGCCCAGCGCGTAGCCGACGCCCCGGCGGACCGCGCCGGGCTCGCCCGCGCCCTCGGGGCCACCGGGCAGCAGCCAGTCGTCCTCGGGGGAGTCCTTGGGCAGCGCGGGCAGGGGGTAGTCCCGTACGGCCTGGAGCAGTTCGGCGACGGGCGCGGGGCAGGTGACGGTCTGGCCGGTGGGGAGGATGTCCCCGGTGGCGATCACATTGCGGAGCCTCAGCTCGGTGGGGTCCAGCCCCAGTTTGCCGGCGAGCTTGTCCATCTGGGCCTCGTACGCGGCGCAGACCTGCATCGCGCCCTCGCCCCGCATATGGCCCGACGGGGGGTTGTTGGTACGGACCGCCCACCCCTCGATGAAGGCGTGCGGGACGACGTAGGGGCCGCAGGCGAAGGCGACGGCGGCGGCCAGCGACTCCGAGGAGGAGTCGCCGTACGCGCCCGCGTCCAGCAGCAGCTGGGCCTCGACCTTGATCAGCCGGCCGTCGGCGTCCGCGTGGTGGCGGTAGCGCAGCAGCGCGGGATGGCGGTGGGAGTGGCCGAGGAAGGACTCCTCGCGGGTGGCGGTCAGCTTCACCGGGCAGCCGGTGCGCAGCGCCAGCAGCCCCAGCGGCAGCTGGAAGCCGGGCTCCTCGCGGTCGCCGGTGGCGCCGGGCACCCCGGTCACCACGATCTTCACCCGCTCGGCCTCCAGGCCGAAGCAGGCGGCGGCCAGGTCGCGGTCGGTGTGCGGGTCGGTGGAGGCGACGTACAGCTCGACCCCGCCGTCGGGGCGGGGCACCGCGAGCCCGGCCTCGGCGCCGATGGGCGCGGGGTCCTGGCGGCCGATGCGGTACAGCCCCTCGACGACGACCTCGCCGGTGATGTCGGGGTCGCCGTAGCGCAGCGGGATGTGGCGGATCAGATTGCCGTCCGGGTGCAGCGGTTCGGCGGCGAAGGACTGCTCGGGGTCGGTGACCGGCTCCAGCACCTCGTACTCGACGAGGATGGCGGCGGCGGCGAGCCGGGCGGTGTCGGGGTGGTCGGCGGCGACGGCGGCGATGGCCTCGCCGTGGTGGCGGACGAGGTCGGAGGCGAAGACGGGCCGGTCGGCGATGCGCCGCCCGTACCGGCCGTCCCCGGGGATGTCCTGGTGGGTGATGACCGCGCGGACGCCCGGCATCTCCAGCGCGCCGGAGGTGTCGACGGCGGTGATCCGGGCATGCGGGTACGGGGACCGCAGTATCGCCGCCCACAGCAGGCCCTCCGCCCACAGGTCGGAGGCGTAGGGGAAGGTGCCCTCGGTCTTGGCCCGGGCGTCGGCGGCGGGGAGGGAGGCCCCGATGCCGTGGGCGGGTTCCTCCGGCCGGGGGAACGGGGGGGCCGTCCGGGTCGTCGCGGTGGTGGCCGCGTCGTTGATCACGCCATGCCTCCGTCGTGCGGGTGGGGCTGCACACTACCGGCGCCGGGGGGCGCCTGGTGCGGGATGCGGGCATCCGGGAGCGGGGCGGGCGGGGCTCCGGGGTCCTCCGCGCCGGTGTTCTCCGCCTCCGCCGCCGCGGCGCTCGCCTCGCGTTCGGCGACGACGTGGCGTACGGCGTCGAGGACGCCCCGGTAGCCGGAGCAGCGGCAGAGGTTGCCGCAGAGGGCCTGGCGGGTCTCCAGCTCGGTGGGGCTGTGGTTGCCCTCCAGGAGGTCATGGACGGTCATGGCCATGCCGGGGATGCAGAAGCCGCACTGGACGGCTCCGCAGACGGCCAGGGCCCGCTGGACGTCGGAGGGTTCGCCGTCGGTGGCCAGGCCCTCGACGGTACGGACCTCGGAGCCGGCGGTGGTGGCGGCGGGGACCAGGCAGGAGGCGACGAGCCGGCCGTCGACCTGGACGTTGCAGGCGCCGCACTCGCCCTGGGAGCAGCCGTCCTTGGCGCCGGCGAGGCCCAGGCGCTCACGCAGGACGTACAGCAGGGACTCGCCGATCCAGGCGCCGGTGACGGAGCAGTCGGCGCCGTTGACGCGGAGCCGGTAGGAGATCAGGGGGTGTTCGTCGACGGGGGCGTGCGTGGGGGCGGCGGCCGCCGCCTCGTCCGCCGGGGCCGATGCTTCAGCCAGGGCCGCTGTGTCATGGGGGGTGTCCGCGGCCTGTTCGCGAGCGGGTTCCGGGGCGGGTTCCAGGGGGGCGTCGGCGGCGGGCACCGGCACCGGCTCGACCGGGGTCCCGGAGACGGGTCCGGGCGCGGTCTCCAGGAACTCCGGCGCTTCGGCGACGGGTTCAGGGGCGAGGTCGACGTCCCTGTCCACGTCCACGTCCGCGTCCGCGTCGGCGCCCGTGTCCGGGAGCACGGGGGCCTCGGGGCTCGGGGCCTCACCCACCAAAGCCACGGCTTCCGGTGCTTCGTCCGCCGGACGGCCGGCCGGTCCGTCCCCGGGCAGGACCTCCCCGGGCAGGGCGTCCGGGCCCGTCCGCGGGTGCTCCGCGGGCGTGGCGGACTCGGCCGTCGCGGTCCGCGAGGGCGCGACGGCGTGCTCGACCGCGGGTTCCGGGTGGACGGCCGCAGCGGGCGCGCCGGGCGCCGGGGCGGCCTGGGGCGGGGCGGGGTCCCCGGCGCGCGGCCGGGCCTCCTCCAGGAGGGCTCCGGGGGCCGCCACGGCGCCCTCCTCGGGAGCGGGAGCGGGGGCGGCAGCGGGCGCGGGCGCCACGGCCTCGTCGGGCACGGGCGCCCCGGCGGGCTCCGGCGCCGACGCGGGCTCCACCGGCGGTTCCGGTTCCGCCACCGGCTCGGTCACCGGCTCCGTCACCGGCTCGGCCACCGGCTCCGGTACGGTCCCCACCGCCCAGGGCGCCGTCGCGCCCCCGGGCAGCGTCGCGGGCGCCGAACTCCACTGCTCCTTGAGCATGGCCGTGGTGAACTCGCCCGTCTCGTCGGGCAGGTCGCCCCGGGCCACGGGGATCGTCCACTGGCCGGTCACGTCCGGCTGCTGCCGGGACACGTCCGGGAAGGCCCACTGCTCCGTGGCGTGCGGATCCGCCCCGTGCGTCCCGTGGGTTGCGTGCTGCTCGCCCGCCTGCCCGGCGCCCGGCAGCCCGTGCCCGTCGGTGGCGTGCGGCCCGACCCCGTGCACATCGGCGGCGTGCTGGGCCATCGGGTGCGGCTCGTCCGCGCGGTGGTGGTCGGCGGGCTCGGGCCACCCCTGGCCCGGGTGCGCCGGTGTGCCGCCGGTGTCGTGCGGGACCCGCCAGGCGGCGGGCACCTGCGGATCGGCCGCCGGGGTCAGCGGCAGGATCATCGGCGGTACGTAGTCGTGCCCCGGCGCCTCCAGCGGCGCGGCGTCCAGCGACTCCTCCGGCGGGAGCTGGACGAAGGCGGTGGCGTCGTAGTCGTACTCGCCCTGGGGCGTCGGCTGCCAGACACCGTGCGCGGCCGGGTATCCCTCCTGGCCGGACGCCGGTGCCGGCGGCGCCGGGTAGTCGGGGGCCTGCCGCCCCCGCGGGTTCTTCTCGTCGCTCATGACAGCGCCCTCCCCAGTGCACGCCGGGCCAGCGCGGCGACCGTGCGCCGCAGATGCAGTACGGCCGGGGGGTGAACGGGCTGTTCGACCCCCTCCGGAGCCGGCGGCGGGTCCGGGATGCACGCGGCGGCGACGTACTCGCCGAAGGCCGCCAGCGCCTCCACCGCGAGCCCGCGCTCGCCGTCCCAGTCGATGTACGAGGCGATCCACTGCTCGGCCTCCAGCGGCCGCAGCGGCATCGGTGCGATGGCTCCCACCGCGCAGCGCACCCCGCGCCGCGCCGGGTCGAGCACCACCGCGACGGAGGCGGTCGCGCGGCCGGGCCCGGTGCGGCCGGTCGCCTTCACGAAGACCTGGGGGGCGTGCAGCAGCGGTACGCGGACGTAGCCGATGAGTTCGCCGGGTGCCAGCAGTTCGCGGCCAGCCAGCAGATGCGCCACCGGGATCTCGCGGCGGGCGCCGCCGGCCCCGGCGATGATGAGGTCGGCCTCCAGCGCGGCCAGCACCGGCAGGGTGTCGCCGGTGGGCGCGGCGGAGGCGATGTTGCCGCCCAGGGTGCCCGCGTTGCGGATCTGCGGGGGTCCCGCCGCGCGCGCGGCGGCGGCGAGTCCGGGGATGAGGGCGGCGAAGTCGGGCCGTCCCATGCGGGCGTGGGTGAGACCGGCGCCGAGGACGGCGTGGCCGTCCTGGTAGCGCCAGCCGCGGATCTCACTGATACGGCCGAGGCCGACGAGGCCGGCCGGGCGCATCCGGCCCTTGTTGACGGCCGCCATGAGGTCCGTTCCGCCGGCGACCGGCACGGCGGCGGGCATGGCGGTCAGGGCCGCCACGGCCTCGTCCAGCGAGGTCGGCAGCGTCACCGACCGCGTCGTCTGCGGTGCGTGCGTGGTCACCCAGCTGCCCCTTCCCGGTGTCCGTCCATCCCGCCTGTGTTGCCGTACCGTACGTGCTCACCGGCCGGACGTGGCAACTCTGGCACATCTTCCGGACGCACCGGCGCGAGGGTCCGGCAAGGGCGCATCCGCGCGGGATGCGCCCCATGTGTCGGCGGCGCCCCGCTTTGCCGCCTCTACGGTGCCGTCCGCGACTCTCTCCACGGCACCGCCCGGGCAGGGACGATGCCTGATTTCCACCGTGTTGACGGTACCGGCCGCGTTGACGGCGTTGACGGACTTGTACGACTTGTTCCGCACGGCCGGGTCCGCCGCCCGCGGTTCACCGGTCGCCGCCGCCCGGCCGCCGCCCCGGAGTTCCGGGCCGGCGGACGGGCGGGAGCGGATCAGATGTTCGGGGGCGCGCCCTCCCGCGGGAATCCGGCGACGCCGGGGCGCTTCTGCCACGGCAGCGGGCCGCCCGGCGGGCGGTAGGCGACGCCGAGGGCGTCGAGGCGGCGGTAGTGGGTGGCCATCCGCCGTTCGAAGCCGGCGTAGTCGCGCTCGGCGGATTCGGGCAGGGCGGACCAGGCGACTTCGGCGAAGGCGGCGAGGCGCGGGAAGGCCTGGTAGTCGACGCGGGCCCGCTCCTGCATCACCTCGGTCCAGATATTGGCCTGGGTGCCGATGACATGGGCGGCCGCCTCGGGCGACAGACCCCGCGGAACCGGCTCGAAGCGGTACACGTCCTCCAGGGTGCGGATGTAGCCGATGGGCATCGGCTCGTCGGGGCCGCCGTCCTGCCGGAAGTCCAGGTAGACATGCTGCTCCGGGCACATCACCACATCGTGTCCGGCCTCGGCGGCCGCGATCCCGCCGCCGTAGCCGCGCCAGGAGGAGACGGCCGCGCCGGGGGCGAGCCCGCCCTCCAGGATCTCGTCCCAGCCGATGAGCCGGCGGCCGCGCCCGGCGAGCCAGGTGTCGAAGTGGCGGATGATCCAGGACTGGAGTTCGTCCTCGTCCTTCAGGCCGAGTTCGGCGATCCGGGCCTGCGCGGTCGCGGACGCCTTCCACTGGTCCTTGGGACACTCGTCGCCACCGATGTGGATGAACGGCGCTATATCGGCGGGGAACAGCTCCAGGACTTCTTCCAGGACCCCTTCGTAGAAACGCAGGGTGTTCTCGGTGGGGGCCAGCACATGCGGGCTGACACCCCAGTTCTCCCACGGGGTCAGCGCGCTGGTGTCGACGACATCGGTGTTGCCGAGTTCCGGGTAGGCGGCGATCGCGGCCTGCGAATGGCCCGGAATGTCGATCTCGGGAACGATCCTGATGTGCCGTTCGGCCGCGTAGGCGACGATTTCCCGGATGTCGTCCTGCGTGTAGTAGCCACCGTACGGCTTCTCGTCCCAGAGGTCGGAGAAGCGGTGGCCCCATTTGCTGCGCGTCCGCCAGGAACCGACCTCGGTGAGCTTCGGGTGGCGCTTGATCTCGATGCGCCAGCCCTGGTCGTCGGTGAGATGGAAGTGGAAGACATTGAGTTTGTGCGCGGCCAGCAGATCGAGGAAGCGCAGGACGTCGGTCTTCTGGGTGAAGTGGCGGGAGACGTCGAGCATCACCCCGCGCCAGCCGAAGCGGGGGGCGTCCTCGACGGTGGTGGCGGCGAGGGTGCGCGGCCGGGTGCCGGCGCCGGGGGCGGCGCGGAACGCCTCGGGGCCCAGCAGCTGGCGGAGGGTCTGCGCACCCCAGAAGACGCCGGCGGGGGTGCCGCCGCGGATCTGGACGCCCTCCCCCGTGACCTGGAGGCGGTACCCCTCGGGGGCGAGGGAGTCGTCGACGAGCAGGGTGATGGAGCCCGCGCCGCCCGGGGCCGTGGCGGGGGCGAGCGGGAGGCCGAGTGCCGCCCCGGCGGTGGCACGGAGCCAGCGCGCGGAGGATTCCGTGCCCTCCCCCGCGTACAGGGTGGTCCGGGTACCGGGGGTGAAACCGCCGCCCTCGGGGGTGGCGGTGGAGACCGGTGCCGGAATGAGATCCGGAGGGTTCCCGTCAGCAGTCATGACATCCATCCTTGTTCGTTTTTCCGGGTCGGTGATTCCGGGATACCGGGGGCGCGGGCCCCCGGGTGTTCTTCATGCTCTTCGGCTCTGCCGGGCACCCGCGGGTGTCCTCAGTCCTTCACCGCGCCGCCCAGTCCGGAGACGAGCCGTCGCTGTACGAGCACAAAGAAGATCAGCACCGGGACGGTCATGACGGTCGAGCCCGCCATGATGCCACCCCAGTCGTTCTCGTCGGGTTTGAAGAAGACGAGCAGCGCCATCGGGAGTGTCTGCTGCGATGTGTCGCTGATGATGAACGACTTCGCGAAGAGGAAGTCGTTCCAGGTCGAGATGAAGGAGAAGACACTGGTCGCCACCAGTCCCGGGAAGACCAGCGGGAAGAGGATCTGCCAGAGGAAACGGGTACGGCTGGCGCCGTCGATGTAGGCGGCTTCCTCCAGCGCTTCCGGGACCGCTTTCACAAAGCCCCGCAGCATCCAGATGGCGAACGGCAGCGAGAAGGCGATATGCGGCAGGATCAGCGACCAGAGGGTATTGAGCTGGCCCGCGTCCCGCATGAGGAAGAAGAGCGGGATGGTGAGCGCTTCGATCGGCACCATCTGCGCCACCAGGAACATGATCAGCAGCGTGGTGCGGAACTTGAAGCGGAAGCGGGTGACGGCGGTGGCCGCGAGAAAGGCGATGAGGGCCGACGCCACGACGACCACCGTGGCGACGAACAGGCTGTTGAGGAAATAGCGGCCGAAGTCCTGCTGTTCGAAGACGCGCCGGAAGGAATCCAGGGACGGATTCAGCGTCCAGGGCTTGGCGTCGGTGGACTGGATCTCCCCCGCCGGTTTGAAGGCGGAGAGCACCATCCAGTACAGCGGGAAGGCCACGACCACCGCGACGAGGAGCGCGGACGCCTCGGCGGCGAGCCGCCAGGGGCGGCGCACTTTGAGCAGGCCGGGTCGGCTCACAGTTCTTCTCCCTGGCGTCGCAGCAGTCGGAGATAGACAAGGGTCACTGCCAGCAGAATCAGCAGCATGACCACGCCGATCGCGGCACCCAGGCTGTACTGGGAGGAAGCGAATGCCTTCTGATAGGCGTACACATTGAGGACGAGATTCTGTCCCGCGATGCCTCCGCCATTGGTCATGACATAGATCTGGGTGAAGACCTTGAAGTCCCAGATGATGGACTGGATGGTGACCACGACCAGAATGGGCCGGAGCATCGGCGCGGTGATCGAGCGCCAGATGCGCCACTGCGACGCGCCGTCCAGCGAGGCCGCCTCCAGCACCTCGGAGGGGATGGCCCTGATCCCCGCGTACACCGTCACCATCACGAACGGGAACGAGCACCAGACGACCTCGAAGAGGACCAGGGCGAACGCGCTGTACCGCTCGTAGGTCCAGGAGTGGTCGCCGAGGCCGAGCAGCCGGTTGACCGGTCCGTAGTCGGGGTCGAAGAGGAAGACCCAGACGGTGGAGCCGGTGACGGCGGGGGTGGCCCACGCGCCGAGCGCGGCCACCATCAGGGCGAGCCGGGGCAGCGCCCGGACCCGGGTGAGCAGGACGGCGAGCGCGCATCCGACGGCGAGGGTCGCGATCACACAGGCGGCCGCGAAGACCACCGTCGCCGTCAGGACCTGCCAGAACTGCTCGTCGGCGAACAGCTCCCGGTAGTTCCCGAAGCCCTTGAAGGTCGTGGGCTCGCCGCCGCTGACCTGGGCCTGGGTGTATTCGAGGAACGAGATCAGGCCGAGCTGGTAGATCGGGTAGATCAGCAGCGCGCCGAGGACGACCAGGGCGGGCAGCAGATAGAGCCAGGGGGTGCGGCCGCCGCCGCGAGAGGCGGGGCGGCGCTTCCCGGCGCGCGGGGCGGGCGGGGCGGCCGGGGCCGGCGCGGTCACCGAGGTGTCCGCGTCCGGTCCGGCGGCTTTCGTGTGCTGGGTCATGGCGGTCAGCCCGCGTCGCGGAACGCGGCGTCCATCTTCTCCGCCGCGTCACCGGACGCCCCGGCGACGTCCTTCTTGCCGCTGACGATCTCCTGGAACATCGTCGGCAGCACCAGCGAGGCGTCGATCTGGCCCCAGGCGGGCGAGGTGGGCACGAACTTGGCGCCCGCGCCGAGCGTCTTCACGAAGGGCGCCACGAACGGCTCCTTCGCGGCCACGTCCTCCCGTACATCGGTGTACGTGGGCAGGAAGCCCATGGCGTCGAAGAACGCGCGCTGGGACTCCTTGCCCGCGAGCCGCTTCACCAGGTCGACCGCGAGGGTGCGGTGGGAGCTGCTCTTCAGCACGCCCAGGTTGTTCCCGCCCGCGAAGGCCGGGGCGATCTCGCCCGCCTTGACGCCGGGCAGCGGGACGACCGCGTACTTGCCCTTGGCCACGCCGGCCTCGACGGCCTGGCGGCTGAAGTCGCCGCCGACGAACATGGCGGCCTTGCCGGAGGCGAAGGCGGTGACGACGGCGTTGCCGGTCATGGCGGCGCACTTGGCGGCCGGGCAGTTGTCGTCGCCGAAGAGGGACGTGAACGCCCCGATGCCCTTCTGCGCGGCCGGGCTGTCGATCGCCGCCCGGTACGAGCCGCCGGAGACCTCGGCCATCTCGCCGCCGTTGGCCCAGATGAAGGGCATCGCGCCGTAGGTGTTCGCGCCGCCGACGGCCATCCCGTAGAGGTCCGGCTTCTCCTTGCGGATCTTCTTCGCGGTGGAGATCAGCTCGGCCTGGGTGGCGGGCGGCTTGAGGCCCAGCTCCTTGAAGACGTCGGTGCGGTAGTAGAGCGCGCGGACGCCGACGAAGAGGGGGGCTCCGTAGATCTTGCCGTCCACCGTGACGGCCTGGGTGGCGGTGGGGTCGCTGTCCTTCGCCTCGTCCCAGGCCTTGAAGTCGGAGCTGATGTCGGCGAGGCCGCCGTCCTTCACATAGCCCGCGGTGTCGGTGTTGCCGTACTCGATGAGGTCGGGGGCGCTCTTGGGGTCGTTGAACGCGGCCTTGATCCGCTGGGCGCGGGTGTCGACCGGGATGTACTCGACCTCGACCTTCGCGTCCTTGTGCTGCGCCGTGAAGTCCGCGACGGCGGCGTCCACGACCTTTTTCTTGGGGTCGTTGTTGACCTCCTGGAACAGCCAGACCCGCAGGGTGCCGGACTTCTCGTCCTTGCCCGCGCTGTTGTCCGAGGTCTGAGGGGCGCACGCGGTGGCGGTGAGGCCCGCCAGCGCGAGTGCCGTGAGGGGTACGGCCATACGGGAGCTGAGCTTCATAGGAAGGGTCCCCTACGCGTAGCCGTTGCAGCATCTGCAACGAACGTTTCGCACTGCACAACACGCAGGAGGCTAGGGCCGTGGCAGGGCCGCCACAAGGGATCTCAACCACTCTGTGACCGGCCGACGCATCCTGTGCAACGCCTGTGGACGAACGGGAACCCCATGTGAGCGCGCGGGCACGCAAAGGCCCCGGGGGCGCGCTGTTCCGCGCGCCCCCGGGGCCTTTGCCTTGAGCCGGTACCGGCTGCCGGCTACTTGTCCTTGCCCTTGTCCTTGCCGCCGCCGCCCGGACCCATGGAGTCGTAGATCTCCTTGCAGAGGGGGCAGACCGGATACTTCTTGGGATCGCGCCCCGGCACCCAGACCTTTCCGCACAAGGCCACCACGGGAGTGCCGTCGAGGGCACTCGCCATGATCTTGTCCTTCTGGACATAGTGGGCGAAGCGCTCGTGGTCGCCGTCGCCGTTCGACACCTGGGGTGTCGGTTCTACGAGGGTTCCCGTCCCTGTCCCGCGCTCGGGCTCAAGAGTGCTCATGAACTCCAAGGGTACCCGGGCGCCGACCGGCCGCACCGCACCGGCCGCCGGTTTCACCGGGCTCAGTTGAGGGAGGGGTCGTCGGGGTAGGTGGCGAACATGGCCAGCTCACTGCGCTGCCGCCGGAGCACGGCCCGCCACAGGTGCTCCGGTCTGGGCGAGGAGACATCACCGGGCTCGGACTCGACGACGTACCAGGCGCCGTCGTCCAGTTCGGCCTCCAGCTGCCCGGGGCCCCAGCCCGCGTACCCGGCGAAGATGCGCAGGGACCCCAGGGCCGCGCCCAGCAGCTCGGGCGGGGTCTCCAGATCGACCAGGCCGATCGCCCCGTACACCCGGCGCCAGCCGATCGGCCCCTCGTCGCCGGGGATGACGGCGACGCCGAGGGCGGAGTCGAGGGAGACCGGGCCGCCCTGGAAGACCACCCCGGGCTCCCCGGCGAGGGCCGCCCAGGACTCCAGGATGTCGGCGACCCCCACCGGGGTGGGTCTGTTGAGCACCACGCCGAGGGAGCCCTCGGCGTCGTGGTCGAGCAGCAGGACGACCGCGCGGTCGAAATTCGGGTCCGCGAGGGCGGGTGTGGCGACGAGCAGCCGCCCTGTGAGCGAGGACACCTCGGTCATGCGAGACATGATCCCGCATCTTTGCCCGCCGCGGGGCCCGAGTCGGGGCAGCCGGTGGCCGCGCAGCTCAGCACGGGGGCGGGAGCCGCCCCGAAGACATCCGGAAGGTAACACTCCGCAAACTGGCGCGGACCGAGCGTGCTGTAGCGGATTCATGACGTCACACAGGCTCCTCGCCCTGTGAGGACAGGGCCATGCGCCCCTTACCCTTTTCACTGATCCCCTGCCCGACTCCCCCTCGCTCCACTGAGGGGGACACCCTCCGGAACGCGAGATTCATGACCGGCACAGACGATGTACTGCTTGTCCACGGCGGCACCCCGCTGGAAGGCGAGATCCGCGTCCGAGGCGCCAAGAACCTGGTGCCGAAGGCCATGGTCGCCGCCCTGCTCGGCAGCGAGCCCAGCAGACTGCGCAACGTGCCCGACATCCGCGATGTGCGGGTGGTCCGCGGCCTGCTCCAGCTGCACGGTGTGACCGTCCGCCCGGGCGAGGAACCCGGCGAGCTGGTCCTCGACCCGACGCATGTGGAGAGCGCCAACGTCGCCGACATCGACGCCCACGCGGGCTCCTCGCGCATCCCGATCCTGCTCTGCGGCCCGCTGCTGCACCGGCTCGGCCACGCCTTCATCCCGGGCCTCGGCGGCTGCGACATCGGCGGCCGGCCGATCGACTTCCACTTCGACGTGCTGCGGCAGTTCGGCGCCCGGATCGAGAAGCGGGACGACGGCCAGTACCTGGAGGCCCCGGAGCGGCTGCGCGGCTGCAAGATCCGGCTGCCGTACCCGTCGGTCGGCTCGACCGAGCAGGTGCTGCTGACGGCGGTGCTCGCCGAGGGCGTCACGGAGCTGTCCAACGCCGCCGTGGAGCCGGAGATCGAGGACCTGATCTGCGTACTCCAGAAGATGGGCGCGATCATCTCCATCAACACCGACCGGACGATCCGGATCACCGGTGTCGACCGGCTCGGCGGCTACACCCACCGGGCGCTCCCGGACCGGCTGGAGGCCGCCTCCTGGGCGTCCGCCGCGCTGGCGACCGAGGGCAACATCTACGTCCGGGGCGCCCAGCAGCGCTCGATGATGACCTTCCTCAACACCTACCGCAAGGTCGGCGGCGCCTTCGAGATCGACGACGAGGGCATCCGCTTCTGGCACCCGGGCGGCTCGCTGAACGCGATAGCCCTGGAGACGGACGTCCACCCCGGTTTCCAGACCGACTGGCAGCAGCCCCTGGTGGTGGCGCTGACGCAGGCGTCGGGGCTCTCCATCGTCCACGAGACGGTCTACGAGTCCCGGCTGGGCTTCACCTCGGCGCTCAACCAGATGGGCGCGCACATCCAGCTCTACCGCGAGTGCCTGGGCGGCTCGGACTGCCGCTTCGGCCAGCGCAACTTCCTGCACTCGGCGGTCGTCTCCGGCCCCACGAAGCTCCAGGGCGCGGATCTGGTCATCCCGGACCTGCGCGGCGGCTTCTCGTATCTGATCGCGGCGCTGGCGGCGCAGGGCACCTCGCGGGTGCACGGCATCGACCTGATCAACCGCGGCTACGAGAACTTCATGCAGAAGCTGGTCGAGCTGGGCGCGAAGGTCGAGCTGCCGGCCCGCGGCCTGGCCTGATCCCCCTCCCGGCGCTCTCCGCCGCCCGCACGGGCGAGGGAGGGCGCCGGGCCCGTACGGCGCGCGCACGGCGCGTACGGCTCGTACGGAGGCACAGCGGCACAACAGCACCACGGCGCGCACAGCACCACCGCACGCACGGCACGCACGGAAAGGGCGGCCGCCTCGTCACCGAGGCAGCCGCCCTTTTCGTGTGCTCATCTGCTCATGTGCTTCCGTGCACGGTGCCGCGGATACACGCCGGCCCGGGTACGGAGCGGTTGGGCCCGCGGGGTGTACCCGACGGGCCCGGCGGGGCTTACTTGCCCTTCGCCGCTTCCTTCAGCTTCGAACCGGCGGAGACCTTCACGCTGTAGCCGGCCGGGATCTGGATCGGGTCGCCGGTCTGCGGGTTGCGCGCGGTGCGAGCGGCACGGTGGGTGCGCTCGAAGGTCAGGAAGCCGGGGATGGTGACCTTCTCGTCGCCCTTGGCGACGACCTCTCCGACGGTCTCGGCGAGGGCTGCCAGCACGGCGTCGGCGTCCTTGCGGGTCACCTCGGCGCGGTCGGCCAGCGCGGCCACCAGCTCACTGCGGTTCATGTTCTTACTCCCGTATTTCTACTTGCCTGTGAGGCGTGAGATCGAAGCCGATGCTGCCAGGGCCCTCTGACAGTCCCCGGACCAGGGTCTGCATCAGATCCTCCTGGCCCGGTGGGAACTCCCCCAGGACAGGTCCTCGGGTGAGCATCCTGCCCCCACCAACGGCGGGAAAGCCAATCCGGCACCCTCCTGGGTCACACGAAAAGCGCCACTACCACATCGTGGTGACGCTCCGTTCACCGGGCGGGCCTCTTGGCACCGCAGGGCCATGGTCCGCCACCCTAGATCGGCGGCGGCGGCCCGGCGACCCGCGACGCGCCGGAGCCCGGAGCAGGGCACGACGCCCCTGCCCCTCGCGGGGACGGGCTCCGCGCCCCCGTGATCATCCCGGGGCCAAGGGCTACGGTACGTGACGGCCGGGGCGGCTGCGACCCGAGGGGCCCGTCGGACGGGCCCCGGGGACCGGTCCGGGCGGGCCCGGAGGGGCCCTCAGACCTCGGTGTCCCCGGGGCCCGCCGTGAGCGCCTTCGCGGCGGTGCGCACGGCTCCGGCGACCGCTCCGGCGACCTTGTCGTTGAAGACGGACGGGATGATGTAGTTCGGGTTCAGCTCGTCCTCGGTGACGACGCCGGCCAGCGCGGTCGCGGCGGCGAGCATCATCTCGGTGTTGACCGTGCGGGACTGGGCGTCCAGCAGGCCCCGGAAGACACCCGGGAAGACCAGGACGTTGTTGATCTGGTTGGGGAAGTCGGAGCGGCCGGTGGCGACCACGGCGGCGGTCCGCCGGGCGATGGCCGGGTCCACCTCGGGGTCGGGGTTCGCGAGCGCGAAGACGATGGAGTCCTCGGCCATCGCGGCGACGTCCTCGGCGCCCAGCAGGTTCGGCGCGGAGACGCCGATGAAGACGTCGGCGCCGGCGACGGCCTCCTTGAGGGTGCCGGTGACGCCCTCCGGGTTGGTGTTGTCCGCGATCCAGCGCAGCGGGGACTCGGCGTCGGCGTCGACCAGGTCGGCGCGGCCGGCGTGGACCACACCGTGGATGTCGGCGACGACGGCGTGCTTGACCCCGGCCGCCAGCAGCAGCTTCAGGATGGCCGTACCGGCGGCGCCGGCTCCGGACATCACCACGCGGACGTCGCCGATGGCCTTGCCGACCACCCGCAGCGCGTTGGTCAGCGCGGCGAGCACCACGATGGCGGTGCCGTGCTGGTCGTCGTGGAAGACGGGGATGTCCAGGGCCTCCCGCAGCCGCGCCTCGATCTCGAAGCAGCGGGGCGCGGAGATGTCCTCCAGGTTGATCCCGGCGAAGCCCGGCGCGATGGCCTTGACGATGGCGACGATCTCGTCGGTGTCCTGGGTGTCCAGGCAGATCGGCCAGGCGTCGATGCCCGCGAAGCGCTTGAAGAGGGCCGCCTTGCCCTCCATGACCGGCAGCGACGCCATCGGCCCGATGTTGCCGAGGCCGAGCACGGCGGAGCCGTCGGTGACCACCGCGACGGAGTTGCGCTTGATGGTGAGGCGGCGGGCGTCCTCGGGGTTCTCGGCGATGGCCATGCAGACCCGCGCCACACCCGGGGTGTAGATCATCGAGAGGTCGTCACGGTTGCGGATGGGGTGCTTGGACGCCATCTCGATCTTGCCGCCGAGGTGCATCAGGAAGGTGCGGTCGGAGACCTTCCCCAGGACGACGCCCTCGATGGAGCGCAGCCCCTCGACGATCTCCTCGGCGTGCGCGGTCGAGGTCGCTGCGATCGTCACATCGATCCGCAGCTTCTCGTGGCCGGACGCGGTGACGTCCAGACCGGTCACCGAGCCGCCGGAGGACTCCACGGCCGTGGTCAGCTGGGAGACCGCGGTTCCGCTCGCGGGCACCTCCAGCCGGACCGTCATCGAGTACGAGACGCTGGGCGCCGTTGCCATGACCGGGTTCCTCTGCTTTCCCTAGCTTCATTGCTACGCGCCCGCGCGGGGGCACCCCGGGCGGACGCTCTCCCGATGGTCGCACCTACCTGCCGGTAGCAGGTAATAGTGGTCGTATTGTTTTCGGAATAGCTTTTCCACAATACGAGACAGTGGGACGGGTTGGGAAGGGCGTGGCGACCCCGGGGCGACGGAGGGGCCGGGAGCGGCCCGGAACCAGAACAGGTCCATGCCACAAAGGCTGTGGCATGGACCTCAAGAAGCGCTTGCGGTGACGCTCGCGGCGGAACGCCCGCAGGGGCCTGGTAGCGGCCTTGTAGTGACACCGACCCGCCATGCTCGCCTCGCGGCGGATGGTCGCTCGAAGCGACGAAGGTTGGGCCCGGGGGCTTGGATCGGGCCGGTGCCACCCTCAGGCTAACAAACCACTCCGGCAAGTGATTCCCCCACGCCGGGTTGACTCCGCGTCAGCCCTGTGTTGACCCGGACGGCCCCGGTGCCGGGGCACGGGGCCGTCCGGGTCCCGCACACGGGCAGCACGGCACGCGCAGCACGGCCGGTGCGGCTTCCGGTGCGAGGACGCGGCTGCCGGTACCGGTGCCGACCCGACGGGACGACGGCGCGACGGGGGTCAGCCCCGCAGCAGCTCCGGCACCCCGTCCCCGTCCGCCTCGTCCCGCCGGTCCGAGACCACCGTCAGCTCCTGCGTGGCCCGGGTCAGGGCGACGTACAGCACCCGCAGCCCGACCGCCGTCCCGTCGGCGATCTCCGCCGGGGACACCACCACGGTCGCGTCGTACTCCAGGCCCTTCGCCTCCAGCGAGCCGAGGACGACCACACGGTCGCCCAGACCCTCCAGCCGGCGCGCGGCCTCGGCCCGGCGGCTCATGGCGACCACCACGCCCACCGTGCCGTCCACCCGCTCCAGCAGCCGCGCCGCCTCGTCCCGTACCACCGTCCACCGGTCCCGGTCGCCGACGGCGGTGAAACGCGGCACCACGCCCGTGGAGCGGACCGCCGTCGGGGACTCCATCCCCGGCATCGCCCGCGCCAGCACCCGGGCCGCCAGCTCGGCGATCTCGGCGGGGTTGCGGTAGTTCACGGTGAGCCGGAAACGGCGCCGGGGACGGCTGCCCAGGGCCTCGTCGCGCAGCTCGGCGGCCTCCTCGGGCTCCGGCCACGACGACTGCGCCGGATCGCCGACGACCGTCCAGGTGGCGTGCCGGCCCCTGCGGCCCACCATGCGCCACTGCATCGGGGTCAGGTCCTGCGCCTCGTCCACGATGACGTGGGCGTACTCGGTCCGCTCCGCCGCCAGCCGCTCCGCGCGCTCCCGCTGGGACTCCTCGCGCCGGGGCATCAGCTCCTCCAGGCCGGTGAGCTGGTCCAGCGGATCCAGTTCCCGCTTCCGCCGGGGCCGGGCGGGCGCGCCGATGAGCGCGTGCAGCTCGTCCAGCAGGGCCACATCGTGGACGGAGAGCGGACCGCGGCCGTCCGCGCCGACCCGCTTCAGCGAGCGGGCGACCCGCCGCACCTCGCCCGGGTTGAGCACCCGGCGGGCCCACCGGCCGAGCCGCCGCTCGTCGGCCATGGCCGCGAGCACCGTGCGCGGGGTCAGCTCGGGCCACCACTCGTCCAGGAAGATCCGGAAGCTGTCCTCGCCGGTCACGTCCTCGTCGAAGGAGGAGCGCAGCTCGGCGGCGAGTTCGGGGTCGGTGTGCCGGCCGGCCCCGCCGGAGCGCGCCCACAGGGCGTCCAGCAGCAGCCGGCGGGCGCGCGGGCGGAGCAGGTTGACGGGGGCGGTGCCGCCGAGGGCGATGTCGCGGATCCGCCGCAGCTCGTCGGCCTCCAGCTCCAGCCGCCGGCCGAAGGCGACCACGCGCAGCCGCTCGGGCGTGCCGGGGGTGTCGTCGCCGAGGGCGAGCTGCCCGTCCTGGACGGTCACCGTGGGCCGGGGCCGTTCCAGCGCGCCCCGGGCGGCCTTGCGCAGCACCTTGAGCATCCGGGCCGAGCCCTTGACGCGGGCGACGGCCTGCTCGTCGTAGACGGTGGCCTCGGCGCCGTCGACCAGATGGCCCACGGCCCGGATCGCGACCTGGCCCTCCTCGCCCAGGGAGGGCAGCACGCCCTCGGTGTAGGCGACGAGCAGCGGGGTCGGCGAGACGATCAGGATGCCGCCCGCGTACCGCCGCCGGTCCTGGTAGAGGAGGTAGGCGGCGCGGTGCAGGGCGACGGCGGTCTTGCCGGTGCCGGGGCCGCCCTCGACGTAGGTCACCGAGGCGGCGGGGGCGCGGATGACCATGTCCTGTTCGGCCTGGATGGAGGCGACGATGTCGCGCATGGTGTGGCTGCGGGCCCGGCCGAGGGCGGCCATCAGGGCGCCGTCGCCGATCACCGGCAGCTCGCGGCCGTCGAGGCGGGCGGTCAGCTCGGGGCGCATGAGGTCGTCCTCGACGCCGAGGACCCGGCGGCCCTTGGAGCGGATCACCCGGCGGCGCACCACCCGGCCGGGCTCCACCGGCGTCGAGCGGTAGAAGGGCGCGGCGGCGGGCGCCCGCCAGTCGATGACCAGGGGCGTGTAGTCGGCGTCGAGGACCCCGATCCGGCCGATGTGGAGGGTTTCGGCGATGTCGGCGCCGCCGTCGGCGCGTACGGCGTCCTCGGCGGGTTCCACGGAGGTGTAGGCGCCGTCGGGGCCCTTCTTGCCGTCCTTGCCGAGGAGCAGGTCGATCCGGCCGAAGAGGAAGTCCTCGAATTCGTTGTTCAGCCTGCTCAGGTGGGCTCCGGCGCGGAAGACCTGGGCGTCGCGCTCGGCGAGCGCGCCGGGGGTGCCGACCTGGCTGAGCCGGGCGGCGTCCCGCATCAGGAACTCCGCGTCGCCGATTTTCTCTTCCAGCCGGTGATAGACCCGGTCGAGATGGGTCTGCTCGACGGCGATCTCCTGATCGCGGATCGTGTCACCCGGGTCCGGGGCGGGCTCGGGGGCGGGGGCGCCGCCCCCGGCACCCGGGCGCGGGCGCTCCTCCCGGATCGGACCGACGGAGTCGACAGCGTCGACAGCGGCTTCCTGCGCGGCCACCGAGGCCCCCTTCTGACGTGCACTGGGCAGCCGCCAACCGTACGCGAAGGGGGCGAATCTGTCAGGCGGCGTCGACCTCCACGAGGGTGCGTCCGTCGAAGGTACGGACCTCGAACCGGTCGATGTCGGCGCGCTGCATGGCCGCGCCGCCGTGGACGTAGAGCGGGTCCCGGGCGGGCCGGTGCCCGCTGTCCTCGATGCCGTACCCCCACCGGGGGACGGACCAGGAGGTGACGACCTCTTCCTCGCCGGTCTTGGAGACGGCGACGAGCCTGCACTTCAGCGGGCCCTTCACATTCTCCAGCTGGAGTACGGCGTGGGTGCCCCAGCCCTTCTTCTCGGTGCCGACGGTGGCCTTGACGCGGGTCGTGGCGTCCGTGGCGGTGATCTTCTCGTCCATGTCGTGGAAGAAGGAGTCCCGGGCGGGTGACCCGGTGTGCTTGTGGGCCGGGTCACCGTCCGTGGTCGCGAGGACGGTCAGCGGCCCGCCGATGATCAGCGCGGCGGCCGCGGCGACCAGGAGCATGCCCCGCCGCCGCCGGGCGGCGCGCTTGAGGGCGACCTCGTCCAGCAGCCCGTCCAGCACCGCCGGGCGCGGCGGCCGGGGCACCACCGGGACCGGCCGGGGCTCCGGGGGCCCGGCCGCCCGGTCGCCGAAGCGGGCGCCGGGCAGGCCGGCCGCGTTCGAGGGGAGTCCGGGGGTGGCCGCCGGGGGCGGGACCTCGGCCAGCATCGCCAGCATCGGTTCCATCCCGGCGAACTCGTCGAGGTGGGCCGCGCAGATGTCGCACCCCGCGAGATGCTCCTCGAAGGCGGAGGCGTCCGCGTCGTCGAGGACCCCGAGCGCATACGCGCCCACGGCATCGTGCACGGACTCCTGCTCGGGCATGGTCATGCGGTGACCCCCCTCTCCTCCAGAGCGAGTTTCATGGAACGGAGCGCGTAGAACACCCGGGAGCGCACCGTCCCACTGGGTATGCCGAGTGTCTCGGCCGCTTCGCTGACCGTACGTCCCTTGAAATACGTCTCGACAAGTACTTCCCGATGGGCGGGGGTCAAATCGTCGAGCGCGTCCGAGAGCGTCATCAGCCACAACGCCTTGTCGATCTCATCCTCCGCGGGAATGACCTCCAGCGGCGACGGGTCGACCTCCTGCGGCCGGGCCTGCCGGCTGCGGTGAGCGTCGATGACGATGCGGCGTGCCACCGTCGCCAGCCAGGGTCGGACAGAGCCGGTGGCCCGGTTGAGCCGACCGGCGTTCTTCCAGGCCCGGATGAGCGTCTCCTGCACCACGTCCTCGGCCCGCTGGCGGTCGCCGGCGACGAGGCGCAGCACGTAGGCGAGCAGGGGGCCCGCATGTTCGCGATACAGCGCCCGCATCAACTCCTCGTCGGGTACGGAGGATTGACTGCGTGGCTTCTCGCTGCGATGCCTGGCCCTCTGCGGACGGTCATCGGCCACGGCGGCATCCTTGCGCACCTGAACCTCCCGGTCGAGACCCTGATGTCGGCGTTCTGTGCCGCCGCCCTGTCCCCCATCACTACGGGGGAGAGGGGGGTTCCGACTCAACGCGGAGGGAGAATTCCTTCGGCGTTCTCCGGCGGGCCGCGCTGACCTGGGGTTCAGTAGAAGACCGGGGTACGGGAGGGCGGGGGACGGGGACGGGGACGGGGACGGGGGCTCAGGCACGGGGCTCAGGCACGGGGCTCAGGCGCGGGAGAGGGCGGCGGTCCGCCGGCGGTGCCGTGCGACCCGTTCCCGGTTCCCGCAGACCTCGCTGGAGCACCAGCGCCGCCTGCGCCCCCGGGAGGTGTCGAGATAGACCCGGGAGCAGCTCACCCCCTGGCACTGCCGCAGCCGCCCGCGCGCGGCCGGATCGGTCAGCAGCTCCACGGTGTCCCGGGCGACCGCCGCGAGCAGCGCGCCGCACTCGGGAGCGGCGGCCAGGGCCCGTACCAGCGCGCCGTTCCCGTCCCGTACGGCACGGACGACCGGTGGCGGGGCCGACGCCAGCGCGTTGACCCGTTCCAGCGCGGCTTCGGCGCCCCGTCCGGCCAGCTGGGCGCGGACCACCTGGTCGATCCAGCCGCGCAGGGCCGTGAACCGGTCCACCCAGCATCCGTCGACGCAGCCCACCGGGGTGCCGTCCGGCAGCAGACCGGCACCGAGCAGCCATTCGCCGAGCCGCCCGGCCCCGGCCAGTGGTTCAGGCCCCATGTCTCCCGGTGGTCCCGGTGGGCCGGCCGTCGCCATCAGATCCAGACAGGTCCGGCCCGCGTCGAACCGCCATTCGGGGACCGCCGTACCGGTCGCATCCGTCGTCATGCGCCTGTCACCGCCTCCAAGGTCGCCGCCGGGGGTCGTGCCGGGTGCCGCGGGCCCACCCCCAGAGTGCCCGCAGCGGCGGACGGCCGGAACCCCTCACCCCACCGGCCGTGGTCCTCAGGGCCGGTCCGGCGCGATGTCCTCCCGTTCGGCGGGGGCCGCGCTCCACTGGGCCGACCGTGCGGCCGCGGCGCCGCAGAAGGCGGCCTCCAGGGTGCGCGGGAGGGTGTTGAGCACGGTGGTGTTGTTGGAGGTGTTGGTGACGGCGGTGACCGAGCGCTTCCCGTCGCCGGAGGTGTACGCGTAGGTGTAGTACCCCTGGACGGCGCCGGTGTGCCCGTACACGGAGACCCCGCAGGACAGATCGCGGCGGCGCAGCCCCAGTCCGTACTTCTGGGTGCTGTTCACGGGTGTCCAGCGGCGCATCTCGGTCAGCGCGGCGGCCGAGGTGAGCTTCCCCCGCAGCAGCGCGGAGAGGAAGGTGTTGAGGTCGCGGGCGCTGGAGATGATCGCGCCCGCGCTCTGTGCCCAGGAGGCGGTCTGCCGGGTGGAGTCCACATAGGGGCTGCTGCCCGTGTCGTTGCGGAGGTAACCCCGGGTGTGCCGGCCGGGGAGGGTGGTCGCGGGGTGGACGTAGAAGGTGTCGGTGAGCTTCAGCGGGGTGATGATCCGGCTGCGGTACTCGTCGGCGACGGAGTTCCCGGTGAGCTTCTCGATGAGCATGCCCGCGACGACGAAGTTGGCGTTGGAGTACGCGTACGGGCCGCCGGGCCGGCCGGTGAGCGGCTCGGCCAGCGAGAGGTCCAGCAGCTGCCGATAGCTGAAGATCTTGTTCCGTACGGCCTCGAAGCCGGAGACGGTACGGGCGAACAACTGGTTGGTGTAGTCGTACAGGCCGCTGCGGTGGCTGAGCACATGCCGGACGGTGATCCGCCGGTCCACGGCCCCGGGCAGGTACTCGTCGACCGGGGCGTCCAGCCGCAGCCTGCCCTCGTCCACGAGCTGGAGCAGCACGGCGGCCGAGAACGTCTTGGTGACGCTGCCGATCCGGAAGCGGTCGGCGGCGGTGATGGCCCGGCCGGTGGAGCGGTCGGCGACCCCTTCGGCGACGGTGTGGACGGTGTTGCCGTCCTGCACCCGGGCGATGGCGCCGGGCGCCCCGTTCCGCAGGGTGGCCCGCAGGGCCTCCCGCAGCGCGGCCCGGTCGGGCGCGGCGAGCGCGGCGGCGGTGCGCTCCGGGGGTTGCGAAGACCCTTCCGCCGCCTGCCCTGCCTGCACCGGCCCCGCGACCAGCGACACCAGCACCGCGCCGAGTGCCGTACCCCTGACCAGCATGGTGGAGACCATCCGCCGTCCTCCCGTTCCCGAGGTGATGCCCGTGCCGTGCGGCGCGGGGCACAGGCATCACCTATACGCGCGGAAGGGGTTCGGGCGGTGTACCCGGGAGGGTGAATTCGGGGTGCGCGGCGCTGACGGAGCGAACGGAAGAGCGGGGCCGGGCGGGAGGGTCCCGGCTCAGTCGTCCTCCTCCTCCAGCACCCGGGCGGGCAGATGGTGAGCGTACCGCTCGCGCAGAAGGGACACCCAGATGTCCTCCTCCAGAGTTCGCAGGATCACGAAGGAGGAGATGGCCGAGTCGAGGTCCCGGCCGGAGGCCACCTCGTCCACGAAGGTCCAGACCCCGGCGGACAGCACCTCGGCGCACTGGGCACCGAGCTCCTCGTTCTCCCAATCGCTCAACAGCCAAAGGGCGTTCAGCACGGTCCGGCGCGGTTCGATGCCCTGTTGCCACGGCAGCGCGGCCAACAGCACCTTGATGAGGGCAGGCCCCATCGGCCCCATGAAGGGTCCGTTGAAGACATGCCCGTCCAGTTCGACGCGGCTGTCCAGACTGAACGGATCCCGCTGAAGCCCGTGAAGGATGTCTTCGACGAGATGGGCACAGGTGCGCCCGCAGTGGCAGGGCATGTCCCGGATGCCGCTCTCCTCGATCACATCGTGCAGCAGACGTTCCTGGTATTCCATCGCTGACTCTTACCCGGGCTTTCTCTGTGGTGGACCCATTACTTGATCATTCGGCCGGAAAAGGCTACCGCCCGCCCCCGGTCGGTTCCGGAGAGCGGGCGGCAGCACGGGGTCAGCGGATCACCGGCGCCGCCCGGTGATCGCGTCCCAGGGACCCTCATCCCAGTCGATGCCGTCGACGAAGAACTCGATCAGGTAATCCGCCTGGCACTTTTCGCACACCGCCCTCGGCGTGGTGTGCGGGGGGTTCGCCTTGGTCGCGACCTGGTACGCGTGGGAGAAGATGAGCCGGGACGCGTCCCCGCCCACCGCGTTGCACGCGTTCCCTTCGGCACACCAGCTCATTTTGGCGCCCGCCGGCGAGCCCGATCCGGCCAGGGCGATCTGGCCCGTGTCGATGTTCAATGCTCCGACGTAGGTCCGGTTCGGCTTTGAGCTGTTGCTCGTCCTGAGCGCGAAATCCTGCACCAGGCCGTCCATTTCCGCGACACGGCTCTCGACGCTCCAGCCTGCGGCAGGCTGGTTGATCTCGACCTTCGGCTGCCTCTTCGTCGCTCCCACTCCACGATCACTGGGCTTGACGGGGGCCATTCCCGCGCGGCTCTGTTTCACCGAGGGCTTCGCCGCCGGTTTGGCCGCCTTCTCCACTCCCTCGGACGCCAGCGAGGTCGTGACCTTCGCCGCCTTCGTGGTGGCCGCCGGCGCCTTGGCGGCGCCCTTGGCCATGGCCGAAAGCGCCATGCCCGCACCGGGCAGGATCGGCATCAGGAAGTCGACGAGGGCGTAGACCGCCTTGTACACCTGCGACGAGGAGGGCTTGCCCGCGACGCCCTTGAGGAAGTTGGTGGCGTTGAAGGGGCCGTTGGCCGTGCCCTCGCGCTCGGCCTTGTACCGGTTGGCCATCGCGTGGTCGCCGGTGAACCGGTGCCAGCTCTCGGCCGTCTTGTTGGAGAAGTCGACGGTGGCGTGCCAGGTGGCCTTGCCCCCGTCGGCGACCCAGCGCGCGCCGGTCTTCATCCAGCCGGGCGTAGACCACAGACCGGTGGGGTCGCTCCTGGTGATCGGGCTGCCGTTGGAGTAGGTGTACCCGTTCATCTGGAGCGGATCACTGAGGTCGACCACGGGGTCGGCCGAGATGAACCGGCCGGTCGTCTGGTCGTACTCACGGGCGCCGATGTGGGTCAGCCCGCTCGGGTCGTCGATGCCGACGCCGAGGTAGGTGCGGTTGTTGGGCCACTGGACGGGCTTGGGGCCGCGCAGCTCGCCATAGGGCTTGAAGGCCCGGCGGGTGATCGGCTGGCCCGGGGACTGCTCGACGGCGGTCGTCGCCGTACCGAGGTGGTCGGTGAGCAGCACGGCCAGCTTGTGGCCCGTGGTGGCGCCGTTGACCGTGGTGCGGACGACCGTGGGTGCGCCGGCCTGGCTGTAGCTGCGCTCCGCCCGGGTGATCTTGCCCGCCGCGGTGGTCAGCTCCGTCCCGCCGAGGTACAGCTTGGCACCGGTGGGCGAGTGCTCCAGGATCCGGTTGCCGCCGGCGTCGTAGACGTACGTGGTCTTCTTGCCACTCTCGGTGATCGTGTCGAGCCTGTTCTCCTCCGTCCAGGTCAGGTCCTGCTTGCGGCCCGGGATCTCGCGCGCGGTGGTGTTGCCCTGCGCGTCGTACCGGAAGGTACTGTTCCCACCCGTCTGCGAGGAGGTGACGGAGGTCAGCGTGTGCGGCTGGTCCAGCCTCGACGGGGTCGTGCCGTTGCCGGGGACGGTGACGCCGTGGCCGTAGGTCAGCGTGACGTTCTTGGTCGCGTCGGCGGTGTTGTGCTCCACCATGCGGGAGCGGTTGCCGATGACGTCGAACTCGTACGACTGCCGGTAGGCGGTGGCGCCGTTGGAGACGGTGCCGGCCGCGGGAGCCGCTGCGGCCAGGGAGTTCCTCAGCTCCGTGTCGGGGGTGAGGGTGTCGGCGGCGGAGTCGGCGGCGCGGGCGACGGGACCGCTGGAGTTCTTGCCGTCGGTCCGGGGGCCCCAGGTGGCGCCGTTGTCGGCCTTGCAGCCGGTGGCGGCGAGGCCGGGCTGGATGTTGCTCGTCCAGGCGTGGTTGAGCTGACCCAGCACGTCATAGGTGAAGCACTGGTTGTCCCACACGGAGGTGGTGCCGTTGCCCTCCGGCATCTTCCGGGCGTTGGCCGTGATGTTGCCGGCGGCGTCGTACGCGTAGTAACTGTCAGTGATCCGGGGGAAGTGGGTCTCCCGGTCGGTGACGGTGCGCTGGAGACGGCCGGTGTGCTCGTCGAAGAAGTTGGTCGTCCACACCCGGTAGGGCTGGGGGCCGGTGGTGGCGCGCAGCACCTCGCCGAAGGGCGAGTAGCTGACACCGCTGGTGTACCAGTCGATCCCGGAGGTGGTCTCGGCGAGCCCGTCCTCGTTGTACCGGGTGATCACCTTCTCCTGGGCGAGGCCGCCCGTGGCGGGAAGGGTGACCGAGTGCGGCTTTCCGGTGGGCGTGTAGCTGAACGCGTACGCGTAGGTGCCCGCGACCCCCTTGGTCGCCTCATGGGCGGGGATGACTGTCTCACTGCCGGTAGGCAGGTAGCTGACATCGAAGCCGGTGACCCGGCTGATGTAGTCGCCGGTCGTGTCGTGGCGGGTCGAGGAGACCTGCATGCCGACCGCACCGGGCAGGGTGTCGTAGGCGTACGACTTCGACAGCTTGGTGCCCTCGCGGACGGCCAGGACCCGGCCCAGGACGTCGTACTCGGTGTGGGTCGCGCCCTTCGCGTCGGTGGTGAGAATCTGCCGGTCGGCCGCGTCGTAGCCGTGAGTAATGGCGCCGGTGTCCGGGTCGGTGGCCCCGACGAGACGGCCCCTGGTGTCGTACTCCCAGGTCCAGTTGTTGCCCACCGGGTCCGTCGCCTTGATCCGGTTGCCTCGGGCGTCGAAGGCGTAGGTGGTGTCGCGCCACTGGGTGCCGGCGGCGTCGGTGGCGTGCTGGACCTTGGTGACCCGGCCGCGCGCGTCCGTCCAGCTCTGCGTCACCGGAGCGGCGCCGCCCGCCGGGCGCACCAGCGTGGAGGTCTCGCCGTATTCCGTGGTCGCCGTGGCGACGTGGGCCAGCCCGTGGTAGGTGAGGGAGCGGACCCCGCGCCCGAGCCCGTCGTAGCGGGTCCGGGTGATGCTCGGTACGAGGGTGTCGGACCGCCGCTTGAACTGCGTGGGGGCCGGGTCGCCCTTGGCGAGGTAGGGGCTGGTCTGCTCCTTGACCGCGCCGGTGTCGTCGTAGGTGGTGTCCGTGACGATCCGGCCGGGGCCGTGGGCTTCGGCCTGGGTCTGGACGGCCCGCATCAGACCGTCGTAGACGGTGATGTGCTTGTCGTAGCCGCCGGTGTCGTCGATCTTCTGGACGGTGACCGCGGCCGGGAGGGTGGACTTCTCCTTGATCTGGGCGCTCTGGTAACTGATCTTGACGTCGGCGCTCTTGCCGCCCGTCGACCGGGCGGGGGTCCAGCCCTGGACCAGGCGGCCGAGGGCGTCGTACTCCTTGCGGATGGCACGGCCGTTGGTGTCGGTGGCCGCGATTTCGAGCCCGCGACCGGGGTCGAGGGTGCTGGTGGCCGAGTGCAACTTGGCGTTGATCTTCTTGACGCCGGTGAGCGGACCGCCGGTGTCGCCGGGGGTGTAGACCGTCTCGGTGGTGCCCTTCAGCGGCTCGGTCACCGTCCGGGGCCGGCCCAGCGGGTCGTACGTGGTCACGGTGGTGGCGTCGTGGGCGCTGCCGTCACCGTTGATCTCGGCCGCGTTCGTGACGAGGCCCTTCAGCGGGACCTCTCCGTACGCCCGGCCGTCGTAGGAGAGCCGCTTGGACTCCAGCAGCTCGGTCTTCGGGTTCGCGGTGGCGAAGTCGGCGCAGGACGTCGCCGTCTTCCGGATCGACTTCGGCAGGCCGATGAGGTGGACGTTCTTGTCCGTGTTGTGGACGTACTCGGTCCGGCTGCACGAGAAGTCGCTGCTCTTGATCGTGCCGCCGCTCGACGACTCGATGACCGAGTTCTCCTCCTCGGTCGGCAGCCCCGTGTCGGCGTCGAACTTGGCGTCGCTGCGCGTGCCGCGCCAGCCGTTGCCGACGGTGTTCCGCTCCTCGGTGCGCTCGGTGTTGGTCCGGTGCGCGAGGAGATCACCCGCTCCCTCGCGCTTCTGCGCGGCCGTCTGCTGCGACCGGGGGAAGGTGAGGCTGCGGCTGACGAGCCCGCCCTCGCTGCTCTTGTAGCTGAGGGTCTCGGCCGGCATGCCGGTGTACTGGCGTGCGTCGTCCGCCACCAGCTCGATCGTGCCGGTGGAGTCCTTGACCGGGCCGCCCGTGCCCTGGAAGTAGCGGACGGTGGACTTCGACTGGGTCTGGGGCGTCCCCGGCTTGGACGTGATCTTCTTGCCCTTGACCGTGGTGACCTCGCCGTAGCCCTGCCACAGGCTGTAGGTGCGCAGGCCCGGCTGGGTGAACTCGTCGTCGTTCTTGGCCCAGGCCGCGTTCTTGTAGTCGTACCGGGTGGTGATCCGGTCGGAGACGCCGGTGATCCGGTCGGTCTCGGTGACGGTGTGGACGACGTACTTGTTGAACCAGGCGATCTTGGGCTTGTCCTCGTCGCCGCCGGGGGACCAGCGGACCGGGAAGCAGGTGCCGGTGTTCTTGGCCTGGTCGATCGTGGGCTCGGTGCGGCAGCCGCCCTTGTAGGTCACCTCGATCTCGCCGCCGTGCTCGGTGGTGACGGCGCCGATCCGGGGACGGGTGAAGGGCGGACGGGCGTCCTTCTTCCCCTTGAGGACGAGGTTGGGGAGCTGCTTGTCCTTGAGGTACGGGGAGAGCGGGTGGGCGGAGTCGGCCCCGACCACGTACGGCTCAAAGCTGGTGCCCACGCTGCCCATGGCGTCACCGGTGGTGGCGCCGGGGAGGTAGCCCACTCGCGTGATCTTGTTCAGCCACATGCCCGGAGCGGTCTGGTACCAGTCGCGCGGGAAGGTGTGGTGGAAGGTGAAGGTGTCCACCTTCTGCAGCCCGGTGGTGCCGGGGCGGTGGGCGTACGTGGTGACCCCGCCCAGCCGCAGCCGGTTCCAGAAGGAGGGGAAGGGCGGGCAGAGCTTGGAGTCCGCCTTGCAGTTGAGGTTGCCGGGGCTGTCCCACCAGTAACGGTAGGAGGCCGGGTCCTTGGTGTTGTCGAACTTCGCGGACTCGCAGGCGGTGGTGGACTGCACACAGCGCTGCTGGAGCAGGAAGTCGATCTTCGCGGTGGGCACGGCGCCGAGGTGGCCCTCGCGCAGCCCGTACTCGATGGAGTCGGGCAGGCCGCCGCGGTAGTACTTCTCGGGCTTCTTGGTCTTCTTGTTGACCGCGTAGTAGTTGGCGGAGCGGTGCCAGTTGACGATCATCACGTTGTCGTGCGCGTCGACGACCTTGTCCAGGCCCCACTTCCACGCCTGCTGCTTGTTGACGTCGTCGTTGCAGCGGGAGGCGGCGAAGGTGCTCGCGTGGCAGGGCTCACCGGGGTGGTTGCCGAAGACGGGGACGGTCATCACCGAATCGGTGTCCGCGTGCCCGCCGCCGATCTTGTTGAGGCCGTAGTAGTACTTGACCCCGTCCGGCGTGGTGACGAGCCAGTACTCGCCGTTGTTGTCGCCGTTGTCGCCGCCGGTGAGCAGTTCGACGCGGGTGCCGTCGTCCGTCTGCGGACGGTAGATGTTGGTGGCTCCCTCGCGCACCAGCTCGACCGTCTTGCCGTTGAGGGACATGACGGCGTTGTGCGAGACCCAGCACAGGTCGGACGTCCGCTGCTTCTTGGCGGTGTTGTTCGCCTCGCCCGCTGCGGTCTTCTTGCGGTCGTCCTTGCAGGTGCGGTAGCGGCGCTCGATGTGGCCGGGGTCGTACTCCCAGCCCTCGCCGAGCCACGAGGACTGCGGCGAGGAGGTCGCCGTCTTGCCGTCCACGGCCTGCGAGTTGTAGGCGAGGGTGAGGTTGGGCGCGGGTCCGGCCGGGGCGGGCGGCACCTGGAGCGGGTAGCTCCAGGCGAAGGCGCCGGCGGAGGAGCCCGCGGACCAGGTGCCGTTGGAGGCCAGCGGGGTCGCCTTGAAGGAACCGCCCTCACCGGAGCCGGAGTCGACGGCGCCGACGACGGCACGGCTGCCGCCCGCGGCGGCGGCCCGGGCGGCCGCGGGGGCCCCGGGGACGGTCACGGTGTCGGCTTCCGGGTCGACGTCCGCGGTGATCGTCTTGGCGATCGGGTCGTGCTCGGTCTCCAGCTCCTCGTACTCCCGGCACTCCTCCACGTCGGGGGTGTCGAGATAGCACTCGGGGAACTGGACGAAGGTCAGCCGGGAGGCCCAGTCGGCCCCGTTGAGGTTCTCGAACTTCCGGTAGTCCAGCTCGACGGAGACCGGCACGGCCCCGGTGGGGGGCCCGGTCACGGTGACCAGCGCGCCGTCGACGCCGTCGGACTCCGGTGCGGTACGGGGCGCGAGGGCCACGTTCCAGGTGCCGCTGGGCGGCAGGAGGCTGCTGCGCGCCTTGCCCAGCTTCACGGGGAGCGTGCCGACCGGCTTGGGCGGGGGCGGCGGGGCGGCGGGCGGCGTCGTCGCGGGCTGATCGGTGAACGCCCCCGTCGGCCAGTCCAGGCTCTCGAAGAAGACCGAGCCGGTGCCCCCGGCGGGGGCGGTCGCGGTGCCGTCCGGCGGCGTGGTGTGGACCTCCGGCTCGGGTGCCTGGATCTGGAGCAGCCGCGCGTTGCGCGTCTCCCCCTCGACCGGCTTCTCCTGCTGGAGCTTTTCGAGATCGAGCTGGTTCTGTCGCGGCGTCTCGTCCCGCGCCGGGTCGGGTGGCAGGGCCTGCGCGGCGGACGGCAGCAGGGAGACGAAGAGCGCGGTACTCAGGACGGAGCCCGTGAGTACGCGCAGTCTCCTGCGGCGCGGTGGATGGATGGATGGCACGACGGGGTCCCCCCGGACGTCGAGTAGCGGCGCCTGGGGCAGACCGCAGGTGATGTGTTGTCAGACGGGGAGATTCTGTGGCGGCCGCGCGAAGAAAGGCCAGATGGCATGTGATCAAGTGATGATCATCACAGTCCGTAATCGGTTGACTCCGCATCAGATGGATGGCAAATGCATGCAGTCGCCCACGCGGGAACTATTTATCGACATGCCGATGTAACGGCTGCATGGCGTGAAGTAGTCATATGGCCGGGCATAACCTGTGCCGCGTTGTCCGCACGCATCCCGGTATGCGCGAATTACTGCGGCGGCGGGCAGCGCCGAAGCAGCGGCCGGGCCGGCAACGGCCGCGCTCCGGAGACGCGTTCGCCGCCCGTGCGGTTCCCCCGTGAACACGTGACGGCCGCACCGCCGTGAGCCATGATCAGCTCCGCATCCGTCACGCCCGTGCCGACTGTCGAGCCGCGTGACCAGCCATGAGGGAACCGCGGCGACGGTCGCCACAACGCCGGTTCCGAGGGGGGAAGGGAACTCGCTGATGACGGGCAGATGGCGCACGCCCGGGCGCCGAACGATCGCGGCGGCGGCAACAGCCGCCGTGCTGGCCACCGGGCTGACCTATCTGGGCCTCGACGGCCCAGAGGAGCAGCCGGAACGCAAGGATTCCGCCACCCCGAAGACGGAGCGGCCCCCGCGGCCGCTCTCCGAGGGGCAGGCCGCCGCACGGGCCGCCAGGACCGGCAAGCCGGTCGAGGCCACCGCGAAGCGGACGGCGTACTCCACGACCTGGGCCCGCCCGGACGGGCTGATGCACCGGCGCGTCCACGCCACCCCGATCCGCGCCAAGGCGGGCGGCGAGTGGAAGGCCATCGACACCGGCCTCACCCGCGTCAAGGGCGGCTGGTCCCCCCGGGCGACCAACACCGGCATGGTCTTCTCGGCCGGCTCCGCCGCCGGGGACGACCGGGCCTCCCGGGCCACGGCCCGCCGCGTCTCCCTGCTCCCGGGCGCCACCACGGCGAACGTCCCCGGGGGCAACCCGCTCGCCACCCTGAAGGTGGGCACCCACGAGATCGTGCTGACCTGGCCCGGCACCGTGCCCGCGCCGATCATCGACGGCTCGCGGGCGCTCTACCCGGAGATCCTGCCGGGCGCCGACCTGGTGCTGACCGCCGACGACGGCGGCTTCGCCCAGCTGCTGGTGGTCAAGAACCGGCAGGCGGCGGCCGATCCGAGGGTCGCCCAGCTCAGCTACGGGATCTCCTCGCCCGCGCTCGACTTCGCCCTGGACCCCGCCACGGGGATGCTCACGGCCGTCGACGAGGGCGGAACGGACATCGCCCACTCGCCGACCCCGCTGATGTGGGACAACTCCGGCACCCCGGCGCTCACCGACGGCCAGGCCGGTACCGATGTGCCGCCGACGGAGCCCGAGGTGCTGCCCACCGACGACCCCGGGCCGCCGGACGCGCCGGAGGAGGTGCCCTCGCCCACGCCGACGGACACCCTCAACGACGGCGACCAGGAGGACGTCCTCGAAGAGGCGCTGCCCCAGGCCACCGACGAGGCGCCCGACCCCTCGGCCATCGACGACATAGCGGGCTCGGACCCGCCGGTGCCGCCGGTGCCGAGCCCCGAACCCTCGCAGACGGGCCCCGCCGCCACCCTCTCGCTGCCCAACCTCAACGGGCCGCAGCCGGACACCCGCGGCGCCCTCGTCGGCACCGATCTCTCCGGCTCCACCTGGGTGATGACGCCCGACCAGGAGTTCCTGAACGACCCCGAGACGGTCTACCCCGTCTTCATCGACCCCTCGGTCACCAAGCACACCAACGACTGGACCACCGCGTACAGCCGTCACCCGAGGGCGACGTTCTACAACGGCAAGAACTTCAACAAGGGCGGCACCCACGAGGCCCGGGTCGGCTTCGAGTCCGACACCTGGGGCACCTCCCGCTCGTACTTCACCATCGACTGGGAATCCGACCTGAAGACCGCCACGGTCGTGTCGGCGCAGCTCCGGGCCCTGTCGAACTACTCCTGGTCGTGCAGCAAGCGCAGCATGTCCGTCCATCTCACCGGCGAGGTCAACTCCAAGACCAACTGGAAGAACGCGCCGGCGATGAACAACAGCAACAAGATCGCCGGGGACAGCTTCGCGCACGGCTGGAAGTCCACGTCCTGCCCGCGCAAGTATGTGAAGTTCGACGTGAAGCCGACCGCGACGAAGGCGCTCAGGAGCGGCTGGTCCACCCTGACCCTGGGCTTCAGGGCAGCGGACGAGAAGTCCCAGTACTCGTGGAAGAAGTTCCAGGCCAACGGGGGCAACGGTCCCCATGTCGACCTGCACTACAACCGGCCGCCGTCCGCGCCCACCAGCCTGGACCTCGACCCGGACCTGAGCTGCGACACCACGGCGCCGTACGTCAACGTCGGGGCCTCGTCGCTGACCTTCTGGGGCAGCGCCGCCGACAAGGACGGCAACCTCTCCACGGTCAACTTCGAGCTGTGGCCGACCAAGGGGAGCACGGCCAATCTGCTGGGCGCCAAGGGGAAGGTCTCCGTCGGCTCGCAGAAGACGACGGCCCGGGTGCACACCGACCCCTTCTCCACGGCCGGCCTCAGGGACGGCGTCACCTACTCGTGGCGGGCCAAGGCGGTCGACAAGTTCGGCGCCTCCTCCGCGTACTCCCACTCGAAGACCCCCTGCCGGTTCGTCTTCGACAAGTCCCGGCCGACCCCGCCCCGGGTCAGCTCCGTCGACTTCCCCGACGCGGACACCAGGGACAACGGCTTCGGGACCGACTCCGAGGACGGCCGCTGGAGTGAGCGCGCCTTCGGCACGAGCGGCGTCTTCACCTTCCGGGCCAACCAGACCGACGTCGTCAAGTACGAGTACGGCTTCAACCAGGCGTCGTACACCGGCTCGGTGACGCGCACGACCGGCACCCCGGTGACCACCGAGCGCGATGTCAGCCTCAAGCCCCCGCTGGCCGGGCCGAACGTGCTCTACGTCCGGGCCGTCGACGACGCCGGCCATATCTCCGAACCCCGGAAGTACTTCTTCTACACCGCGCCCCGGCACAAGGCCGACGCACCGGGAGACTTCACCGGCGACGAGCTTCCCGACCTGATGGTGGTCGACGGCAACGGCAATCTGCGCCTCTACCCCTCCGAGCACACCCCGGACCTCACCAAGGGCACCGGCGACCTGGACTACTCCATGGCGGGCGCCTACCGGGCCAACCCGGAGCGGGATCCGCACGGCGGCGACGGGGAACCGGAGCACGCGGCACCGCCCTCCGGCTACTGGAAGGGCACCCTGATCACCCATCTGGGTGATGTCTACGGCGGCGACGGCCTCCAGGACCTGGTGGCGCGGCGCGACGGCAAGCTGTGGGTCTACCCCGGCGACGGCTACGGCGGCGTCAACACCGACAAGCGCCAGGAGATCATCCTGCCGGCCAACGCCCCCGACCCGGACACCATCACCCAGCTGGTGGCCGCCGGGGACGCCACGGGCGACGGAAAGACCGACTTCTTCCTCACCGTCGGCGACGCCATCTGGGCCCTGATCGGCTACAACGGCGCCACCGTCGAGGAGGCCGTCCGCCTCTCCTCCAGCCCCTGGGCCAACCGGGACATCGTCTCCGTCCAGGACATCACCGGCGACAAGGTGGCCGACCTGGTCTACCGCTCCGGTGACTCCGGCCGGCTGCTGCTGCGCACCGGCAAGAAGGACCCCGCCGGCAGCGGAGTGGAGCTGAAGTCGCTGTCCGCCGCCATCTACTCGGCCAAGGGCGAGGACACGTACTACAGCGGCCTCGGCTGGGGCACGGACAGCATCCGCATCGTGTACGGGGCCCCGGACCTGAACGGGGACGACATCCCCGACATCTGGACGCTGCGGACCGACGGCGCCGTCCGGGTCTACATGGGCGCGCGGGACGTGCTCACCGGCACCGGCACGGAGGTCGTCGGCAACAGCAGCGGGGGCTGGAAGCACAAGCTCACCATCGGCTGACCCCCGTCACCACCCTGTGTGCCCCCCGGAGTCCTTCCGGGGGGCACACCCCTGTGTCCGGCCGTTGTGCCCGCTCACGCCATCCGCTCCTCCCCCGCGCCCACCCGTACCGCCCAGCCCTCCCGTTCCGCCAGCCGGGTCGCCGCCGCGTGGAGGGCATCCAGGGCCGGATGGCGCAGGCCCGTGCGCCAGACCAGGGAGAGGGGGGCCAGGGGCACCGGGTCGGTGAGCGGGCGCACGACCGTGCCCGGGACCGGCGGGAAGTCGACGACCGCGAGGACCGGACGGCGGGTTCTCGCCATGATCCGGCGGAACTCCTCCGCGCCGACGGCCATCGGGGCGGGCGGGGCGAGCAGGATGCCGTGCCGGCCGAAGAGGGCACCGGCACGGCCCGTCCACTCGGCGGTACCGGGGTTGCCCGCGCCCGCGTAGACCGTCTCCCCCGCGAGCGCCGCCAGCGGCACCCCCTCCCGGGCGGCGAGCGGATGATCGCACGGAAGGATCACCGCCAGCGGCTCCCAGCGGACGATCCGGCGCGACAGCGGCGCCCGCAGCGCGGGGGCGAGGCCGTCGAAGAGCCCGAAGGAGACATCCAGCCGCCCGGCGGCGATCCCGGCGGCGGCGCCGGTGAGACCGGACTCGTAGCGGGCCATCAGCTCCCGGTCGGGGGCGAGTTCGCGGGCCAGGTCCAGGATCCGGCCGGAGACCATGCCCTCGGTGTTGAGATCCACCAGCAGCGGCCGGTCCACGTCGGCGAAGGCGGCGGCCAGCTCCTCGTGGGCGGCGAGCACCCGGCGGGCGTACGGGCGCAGCCGCTCCCCGTCGGCGGTCAGGGCGACCTGACGGGTGGTGCGCTGGAAGAGCACGGCGCCCAGCTCCCGCTCCAGCCGGCGGACATCGCGGCTCAGGGCCTGCTGGGCGATGTGGAGCCGGGCGGCGGCGCGGGTGAAGTGGAGTTCGTCGGCGACGGCGAGGAAGACGCGCAGCAGCCGGGGATCGACATCGGCGGGCATCCGCCGAACTTACAACAGGGGTGCGTCAATCGGGCCGGAGCAGGTGTTGGACCCCGTACCGGAACGGCGGTGAGGGTGGTGGCATGCCGCACACCACCGCCCCGCTGCTGGGGCTGACCGCCGAGACCCCCGTCCCGGCCCCCCGCTTCCCCGCCCCCGCCGGACGGCGGAGGCGGACAGGGACGGCCCGGCCGCCGGGCCCGTACGCGCGGCTCTTCGCCCCGCCCGGGGTCCGCGCCTTCACCGCCGGCGCGCTGCTCGCCCGGCTGCCCATGGGCATGTTCAGCGTCAGCGCGGTCGTCATGATCGCCGGCACGCGCGGCTCCTACGCCCTCGCCGGCGCGGTCGTCGCCACCGGACTGGCCGCGACCGCGCTGGTCGCACCCTGGACGGCACGGCTCGTCGACCGGTACGGACAGGCCAGGGTCGCCGTCCCGGCCACCGCCCTCGCCGTACTGGGTTCACTCGCGCTGGTGCTCTGCGTACGCCGGGACGCGCCCGACTGGACGCTCTTCGCCGCGTACGCCGCGACCGCCACCACCCCCAACACCGGTGGGATGGCCCGCGCCCGCTGGGCCCATGTCCACCGCGACGACCCGGCCGCCCGGCACACGGCCAACTCCTTCGAACAGGCCGCCGACGAGCTGTGCTTCATGCTCGGCCCGGCGCTGGCCGCGCTGCTCTCGTCGGCGCTCTTCCCGGAGGCGGGCACCCTGGTCGCGGCCGCCCTGCTGCTCACCGGCGTCCTGGTGCTCGCGACCCGGCGCGCCACCGAGCCGCCGCTCTCCCCCCGGCGGGCGGGCGCGCGCTCCCCGCTGCGGATCCGGGGCATGCCGCCGCTGCTCGCGGTGTTCCTCGCCACCGGGGTGGTCTTCGGGTCGCTGGAGGTCTCCACCCTCGCCCTCGTGGAGGGGCCCGGGGCGGGGGTGCTCCTCGGTCTGACGGCCGCCGGGTCCGCCGCCGCCGGACTGCTGTACGGGACGCTCCGCGCCGCCCGCGACCCGCACCGGCGGCTGGCCGGCTGCCTCGCGGCGATGAGCGCCCTGCTGGTGGGGCCGCTGCTGGCGGCGGGCTCCGGCGCCCCGGTCCCACTCCTCGCGGCGGCCCTGCTCGCGGCGGGCGCGGCCACCGCGCCGACGATGATCACCGGGATGACGCTGGTGCAGCGGCTGACCCCGGCGGGGAGCCTGAACGAGGGCATGACGCTGGCGGTCACCGCGATCCTCGGCGGGATCGCGGCGGGGTCGGCGGCGGGCGGGTACGCGGCGGAGCACCTGGGCCCCGCCTACGGCTACGCCCTCCCGGTCGCCGCCGCCGCGCTGGGCTGCGTCCTGGCCCGTACCGCCGCCCGTCCGCATGGACGAAATGCGCGGCGGGCATGACAAAGGCCCGGCTGTCTCGACAGCCGGGCCCTTGCCCACATGGGATGAGTGGAGATGGCGGGAATCGAACCCGCGTCCAACGGTGCGGAACCAGGACTTCTCCGAGCGCAGTCCGCTGCGATTTTCTCAGCCCCGGAGATCACGCGAACAAGTCTCCGACGGGCTCAGTCACTGTTTGTTTTCCCTACCAGCCCCCGTGACCGGGACTAGAGGTAAAGATCCCTAGCTGACGCCAGGGGCCGGGTCGGGATCGATCCCCGGGCTGACGCTCCATGAATGAAGGTTCGCTCTACTGCCTATTAGGCAGCGAGGGCGAAGGCTTCGGAGTTATCGCGCTTGGAATTGGCGATTATTGTTTGCGACATATGGTTTACGAGATCATTGCCGCTTCCTCGGCTCGCTTCCCCTGCCTCGACATCCGCTGTCGAAACCGATCATCCCCATGTTGATTTTTCAAACCGTGCCCCGGCGGTGCGGGACGTAGCCATCGTACGTGACCGGAGCGGCCCCGTGCCAGCCATTTCCCACCGGCACGCCAGGGCGCGCGGGGAAGACCGGTCAGGAAGCCTCCCGCTGCCGTCGGCGGGCCGCCGACATCGCCCGGTCCGACTCGCGCCGGTCCTGGCGCTCACGCAGCGTCTGCCGCTTGTCGTACTCCTTCTTGCCCTTCGCGAGCGCGATCTCGACCTTGGCCCGGCCGCCCGTGAAGTACAGCACCAGGGGCACGATCGTGTGCCCCACGTCCTGGAGCTTCGCCTCCAGCTTGTCGATCTCCGCCCGGTGCAGCAGCAGCTTCCGCTTGCGCCGCGCGGCGTGATTGGTCCACGTGCCCTGGGCGTACTCCGGGATGTGCACATGGTGCAGCCACGCCTCGTGGCCGTCGATCTGGACGAAGCCGTCCACCAGCGACGCCCGCCCCTGCCGCAGCGACTTCACCTCGGTGCCGGTCAGCACCAGGCCGCATTCGTAGGTGTCGATGATGTGGTAGTCGTGCCGCGCCTTCTTGTTCTGCGCGATCAGCTTGCGTTCCTGCCCCTTGGCCTTGCTCTTGGCCTTCGCGTTGTCCTTAGCCATAGTGCGTTCATTTTCGCACCCCGCCGCAAGAGGTTTACGAGGTCGTCCCGAGGCCGTCCAGGACGGCGCGGGCCCGGTCCTCGGCCGCCGCGCGGGCCGGGAGGTCGGGGGTGATGCCGGTGCCGTCGACGCTGTGCCCGGCCGGGGTCCGGTAGTGCCCCACGGTCAGCTCGGCCACCGAGCCGTCGGGCAGCCTGCTGGGCATCTGCACCGAGCCCTTGCCGAAGGTGCGCGTACCGACCGTGACCGCCCGGCCACGGTCCTGGAGCGCCCCGGTGACCAGCTCGGCCGCGCTCATCGTGCCGCCGTCGACGAGGGCGACCACGGGCCGCCGGGTGTCGCCGCCGGGCTCCGCGTACAAGGAGCGCTCCTCGCCGTGGACGTCGTAGGTCGCCACCAGGCCGCCGTCGAGGAAGGCGGAGGCCGCCGCGACCGCCTCGTGGACCAGGCCGCCGCTGTTGCCCCGCAGGTCCAGCACGACCCCGGCACCCGCCGGGGCCCGCCGCACCGCCTCCCGTACCCGCTCCCCCGAGCCGGTGGTGAAGGCGGCCACCCGGATCAGCACCGCGTCCCGGTCGAGCCGGCGGACGGTGACGGACTCCGTGGAGAGCGTGGTCCGCGTCAGCGAACGGGTCCAGCCGCGGCCCGCCCGCTCCAGACCGAGGTCGACCCGGGTGCGCTCCGCGCCCCGCAGCAGCGCGACGACCTCGGTGACCGGGCGCCGGTCCACCGCCGTGCCGTCGATCGCCCGCAGCCGGTCGCCGGCCCGGATGCCCGCCCGGTCGGCGGGGCCCCCGGACTGGACCCGGGCCACCTCGACCCGCCCGTCCCCACTGCGGCGGGGTGAGAGCCCGACCCCCGTGTACCGGCCGTCCAGGTCCTGGCGGAACGACTCGTACTCGTCCTCGTCGTAGACCGCGCCCCACCGGTCGCCGCTGCGGCTGACGACCTCCTGGGCCGCCTCCGTACCGGACTTGCCGTCGGCGACGGCCTCGGCGGCGGCGCGGGCGACGAGCTTCCCGTCGACCGTGGCACCGGCCGGGCGGACGGCGGAGGGCCTCTCCGCCTCGCCGTCGCGGGGCAGCGCGTCGGTCGCGGCGCCGGCGGCCAGGGCGGTGGCGAAGACCAACGTCAGAGCGGCCCCGCGGCGGATGCGGCAGGGCCGGTGGCGAGAGGGTTCCGGGCCCGGCATGGCTGCGAGTCTAGGCCAAGCGAAAGGCGCCGTACGGTGGTTGCCCGTACGGCGCCCGGGGCGCTTGTCACATGGTCGGACCCTTGCGCGGGGCCCGTTCCTCAGACCTTCAGATACTTGCGCAGCGCGATCGAGGCGGCGAGCGCGGGCATCAGCAGACCGATCGCCAGCACCAGCGGCAGCTTGGTGAGGACGGCGTCCCAGCCGATGAAGTTGACCAGCTGCATCTTCTCCGCGAGGGCGATGCCGTTGTCGATCAGGAAGTACCGGCCCAGCAGCAGGAAGCCGCAGGCGACCGCGCCGCCGAGCAGCCCCGCGAAGGCGGCTTCCATGATGAACGGCATCTGGATGTAGAAGCTGGACGCGCCGACCAGACGCATGATCCCGGTCTCACGCCTGCGGCTGAACGCCGAGACCCGCACCGTGTTGACGATCAGCATCATCGCGATCACCAGCATCAGCCCCATGACGCAGAGCGCGGCGATCCGCATCCCGTTCATCAGCTCGAACAGGTTCTCCAGGATGTCCCGCTGGTCGCGGACCTGGTGCACGCCGTCCCGCTGCGCGAAGGCGGAGGCGACGACCTGGTACTTCTCCGGGTCCTTGAGCTTGACCCGGAACGACTCCTGCATCTGGTCCGGGGTGATGGTGGCGGCGATGCCGGTGTCGCCGTACTGCTTCTTGTAGAGCTTGTACGCCTGCTCGGAGGTCTCGTGGTGGACGGTCTCCACCACGTCCATCTTCTCCAGATCGGCCTTGATCTGGTGCTTCTGCTGATCGGTGACGGCCCCCTTGGCGCAGGAGCGGGAGGTCGTCGCGTCGTTCTTGTTGCAGAGGAAGATCGAGACGTTGACCTTGTCGTACCAGAAGTCCTTCATCGTGTTGACCTGCTGGCTCATCAGCAGGGCCCCGCCGAAGAGCGCGAGCGACAGGGCCACCGAGACGATGACCGCGAAGGTCATGGTGAGGTTGCGGCGGAGACCGACGCCGATCTCCGACAGTACGAACTGGGCGCGCATCGCGTGCGTTCAGCCTTTCCTTGCGCTTGCTGCTTGTGCCGACGGAGCCACCAGAGGCAGAGGCTCAGTGCTGGTAGCCGTAGACACCGCGGGCCTGGTCACGTACGAGACGGCCCTGCTCCAGCTCGATGACGCGCTTGCGCATCTGGTCGACGATGTTCTGGTCGTGGGTCGCCATCACCACGGTGGTACCGGTCCGGTTGATCCGGTCCAGCAGCTTCATGATGCCGACGGAGGTCTGCGGGTCGAGGTTGCCGGTGGGCTCGTCGGCGATCAGCAGCATCGGCCGGTTGACGAAGGCGCGGGCGATGGCCACCCGCTGCTGCTCACCACCGGACAGCTCGCCCGGCATCCGGTCCTCCTTGCCGCCGAGGCCGACCAGGTCGAGCACCTGGGGCACCGCCTTGCGGATCTCGCCCCGGGGTTTGCCGATGACCTCCTGGGCGAAGGCGACGTTCTCGGCGACGGTCTTGTTCGGCAGCAGCCGGAAGTCCTGGAAGACGGTGCCGAGCTGGCGGCGCATGTGCGGCACCTTCCAGTTCGACAGCCGGGCCAGGTCCTTGCCGAGGACGTGCACCAGACCGGTGCTGGCACGCTCCTCGCGCAGGATCAGCCGCAGAAAGGTCGACTTTCCGGAACCGGACGACCCCACGAGGAAGACGAACTCTCCCTTTTCGATCTCTAGCGAGACATCGCGCAGGGCGGGGCGGTTCTGCTTCGGGTAGCTCTTGGAGACGTTGTCGAATCGGATCACGGGTGCACCACGGTCGGCCGGGAGTAGGTGTGCGTGACACTACGCGAAGCAGAGTCCCGACCGCAGTCAACGGTCTGGCTTGCGCGCTTTGTCCACCACTGGTCCAGCGGACCGCGGGAACGGAATCCGGAACGGGATCCGGAACCGGATGCGGATCACCACCGGGAGTGGTCCCGCCGGAGGGGACGCGCCGAAAAGCGCGGGAGCTGGCACAGTGGTAGGGGAACAGTCGCGTTTCCCTGAGCGTTGTCAGGAGAGAACTGTGCTGACGGTCCGCTGCCGCGGCTCCGGCGCGCGGGAGGAGGAGAGCGCATGACCTACGACCGATTGGTGTGCGCCAACTGCGCGGCCCCGGTCACCGAGGGCCGCTGCCCGGTCTGCCGGGCCAACCGCGAGCGGATGCAGCAGGAGGGCCCGTTCGGGGGGCTGAATCCGGCAATGCTGTTGACGTTGCTGATCGTACTGCTGGGTGCACTGACCGTACTGGCGGCGCGCACGGCGTGACGGCGCCACCGATGCTCTGAACCAGAAAGGTGCCGGGTCCGCGAGGACCCGGCACCTTTCTCGTTGTTCATCGTTCGTCGTTCTTCCGCCACCGCGCCCGGCGGCAGGGGGCTACTTGCTCTGGCGCTTGCGCCAGCGGATCGCGGCCTCCAGGAAGCCGTCGATCTCCCCGTCGAGCACCGCCTGCGGGTTGCCGACCTCGAACTCCGTCCGCAGGTCCTTGACCATCTGGTACGGGTGCAGGACGTACGAACGCATCTGGTTGCCCCAGGAGTTGCCGCCGTCGCCCTTGAGCGCGTCCATCCGGGCCTGCTCCTCCTGGCGGCGGCGTTCGAGCAGCTTCGCCTGGAGGACGTTCATGGCGCTCGCCTTGTTCTGGATCTGGGAGCGCTCGTTCTGGCAGGAGACCACGATGCCGGTGGGGATGTGGGTGATCCGGACGGCGGAGTCGGTGGTGTTGACGCCCTGGCCGCCGGGGCCGGAGGCGCGGTAGACGTCCACGCGCAGCTCGGTCTCGTCGATCTCGACATGGTCGCTCTGCTCGACGACCGGGAGCACCTCGACACCCGCGAACGAGGTCTGGCGGCGGCCCTGGTTGTCGAACGGCGAGATGCGCACGAGGCGGTGGGTGCCCTGCTCGACGGAGAGGGTGCCGTAGGCGTACGGCGCCTTCACCACGAAGGTGGTCGACTTGATGCCGGCCTCCTCCGCGTACGAGGTCTCGTAGATCTCCGTGGTGTAGCCGTGGCGCTCGGCCCAGCGCATGTACATCCGCTGGAGCCGCTCGGCGAAGTCGGACGCGTCCACGCCGCCGGCCTCCGCGCGGATGTTGACCAGCGCCTCGCGCTCGTCGTACTCGCCGGAGAGGAGGGTGCGGACCTCCATCTCGTCCAGCGCCTTGCGCACGGAGACCAGCTCGGTCTCGGCCTCGGCGCGGGTGTCCGCGTCGTCCTCGGCCTCGGCCAGCTCGAAGAGCACGGCGACATCGTCGATGCGCGACCGCAGCGCCTGGGTCTTGCGCAGCTCCGCCTGGAGGTGGGAGAGCTTGCTGGTGATCTTCTGCGCCGCCTCGGGGTCGTCCCACAGGGACGGGGCAGCGGCCTGCTCTTCGAGCACGGCGATGTCGGCCCTCATCCTGTCGAGGTCCAGGACGGACTCGATCGACCCCATGGTCGAGGAGAGGGACTTCAGCTCTTCGGATACATCGACGACTGCCACGGGTCCAGCGTAACGGCTCCCGGGAAGGTTCCTGGCTGGTCCCTGTCATACGGGCCCCGCGCGAGGCCGGGACGGGGCCCGGGCGAGGCCGGGGCGGGGGCGGTGCGGCGGCGGTGCGAGCGGCGGTCCGGATCGTGCGGTGGGGCCGCGCCGGCGGGCCCCGGCCCCGCCCCTGCCGCGGGTCCCGGAATCCCGACATACGGTCGTTTACGCAGGTCACAGCCGTTCGGCCGGGGTGGTCCCGGGATGGGTCAGGGGCCGGTCGAGGTCGAGCGGGAGTCGCGCTGCGGGGGCTTCGCGTCGCCGTCGGCGGTGGCCAGCCAGCCGCCGAGGCCCACCGCTGCGGCGAGGGCGATCCCCGCCACGGCGAGGGTCACCCGCCGTCTGCGGATCATGGGCGAGATGGCGCCGGACCGGGCCCCGGCCCTGTTCCGGGCGGAGCCGGGACGGCGCTGGCCGGGGGCGCGGGGGGCGCGGGCGGTCCCGTGGGCGCCGCCCGCCAGCTCGTCCGGGGCGGGGACCCGCATCGAGGTGTGGGTGTCCCGGTGGGAGTCGGCGGGCGCGGAGCCGGGCACGAGGGGGACCGCGCCCCGGCGGCGGACCTCGGCGCCGGGCAGCGTCGGGGCCTCCTCGTACGCGTCGGCGGCCGGCTCCCCGTCGGGCTCGTCCACCTCCAGCGGGGGGATGCCGGTCAGCATCGGCAGCAGCTCCCGCAGCCGGGTGCCCAGCTCGGAGGCGCGCAGCCGGGAGGCCGGGCCCTTGGCCAGGCACTGGACGATCAGCTGCCACAGCTCGTCGGGGATCCCGGGGAGCGGGACCACGGTCTCGGTGACATGGCGGCGCAGCACCGCGCCGGGGTGGCCGCCGCCGAAGGGGGTGAACCCGGCGAGGAGTTCGTAGAGCACGGTGGCGAGGGCGTAGATGTCGACGGCCGCGCGCGGCGGCAGCCCTTCGACGATCTCGGGCGCGAGATAGTCCGGGGTGCCGATGATCCGGCTGGACCGGGTGCGGCCGGGCGTGTCGATCAGCTTGGCCACGCCGAAGTCGGTGAGCAGCGCGGGGTGGGCGCCGCCCGGGCCGAGCGGGCCCGCCATGTCGAGGAGGATGTTCTCCGGCTTCACATCGCGGTGGACGACGCCCGCGGCGTGGGCGGCGGCGAGTCCGTCGGCCACGTCGGCGATGATCGCGACCGCGGCCTCGGGGGCGAGCCGGCGCTCGCGGTCGAGGCGGGTGCGCAGATCGGTGCCCCGGACGAGGTCCATGACCAGGGCGAGATCGTTCCCGTCGACCACGAGGTCACGGACGGTGACGATCCGGGGGTGGTCGAGTCCGAGCAGGGCGGTGCGTTCCTGGACGAAGCGTCCGACCAGCTCCTGGTCGGAGGCGAGGTCCTCGCGCAAGAGTTTGATGGCGACAGGTCCCTCGGGGCCCTCACCGGCCCAGACGGTGCCCGCGCTGCCCCTTCCGAGGATCTGGTGGGCTGTGTACCGGCTGCCGATATTCCGTGCCAAGACTGCTCCCTCAGCGGCTGGCGTTGCCCTTAACGTACGCGGGGTTCCGGTGCGCGTGTGCGCCGGATGGCACCAACCTTCACTTCTCCGGGCGAAATCAACCGCAGAAGTCGATAAATCAATTCAGTCGTCAGGATTCCCGTGCCGGGATGGCCGGGACCGGGATTCCAGTGTCGGGATTCCGGTGTCGGGATGGCCGGTCCAGGATTCGCGTGCCGGGATTCCCGCCGGTGGCCCAGGGACGGGCCCCGGGGGGAGGCCGGTCCCGGGCGGACGCGGGTGCCCTGGGGCCGGCCCGGGGTGTCCGGGGCGGCCCCTCGGCCGGCTGCGACGGACCGTGGCGGCTACTGGCCGCCGCCGGTCGCGCCGCCGATCTCGGAGATCCAGTCGGTCACCTTGGTGATGCCGTCGCCGATGGCGTCCCAGTACCCCTGGCCCTGGGCGACCCAGTCCTGGAGCGGGGTCAGCTCCCAGACCAGCCAGCCCGCGCCGACGAGCATCAGCACGGAGACCAGGCAGCCCTTGAGGCAGCCGAGGCCCGGGATGCGCATCGGGTTGGCGCTGCGGCGGCGCTCCCGGGGCTCCCTCGGCTCGCGCGGGGCGGGCTGCTCGGGACGCTGGGGCCGGGGGGCCGGCGGCTGTGGCTGCGGGGGTGCGTAGGGCTGCGGCGCGTACTGCTGCTGTTGCGGCTGGTGCTGGGGCGCCCTGGGGGCCTGCCGCCTCGGCTGCGGGCGCTGCGGCGGCTGCTGGGGCTGCGGGGCCTGCTGGGGCGCGTACTGCTGGCCGTACGGCTGCTGCTGCCCGTACCCCTGCTGCGGCGGGTACTGCTGGTGCGGCGGCTGGTGCGGGGCCTGCTGATGCTGCTGGTGCTGCTGGTGGGGCGGCTGCTGGGGCTGGCGCTGGGGGCGCCGCCGCAGCGGGTCCTGGCCCGGGTCCAGGTACTGGACCTGCGTCTGTTCATTGCGGTCACGCGCGGCCTGGAGCTGCGACTGCCAGGGGTGCGGCCCGTCCTGCTGCGGCTGCGGCGCTCCGTCGGGACGCGGCGGCACCGGGGGCAGCACGGCCGTCGGGTCCGGCGCCCCGGTCCTGGGCAGCACGCTGGTCGGGTCGGCGGCGCCCGCCGGGCCCGTCTGCGGAAGCACGCTCGTCGGGTCGGACGCCCCGGCCGGACCACCCGTACGGGGCAGCACGCTGGTGGGGTCGGCCGCGCCCGCCGGGCCCGTCTGCGGGAGCACGCTCGTCGCGGCGGCGGGGTCGAACGCTCCGCCCGCGCCCGGGGTCTGGGGAGGCACCGGCGCCGGGGACGGGTCGGGCGCGAGCAGCGCGCCCACCCCGAGGGCGGCGTCGATCTGGGCGGGCGTGGAGTGGATGCCGATACCGGCGGCGACCGCGCGCAGCCCGCGCGCCAGGTTCTCCGCGCTGGGGCGGTCCCCCGGCTCCTTGCGCAGACAGCGCTCTATGACCGTCCACAGCGGCTCGGGCACCGTGGAGGGGCGGTGGGGCTCCTCCATCAGATGGCGCTGGAGCACTTCGAGGGCGGTGCCGCCGGCGAACGGCGGACGGCCGGTGACCAGCTCGTACAGCAGGATGCCGGCGCCGTAGACATCCACGGCGGAGGTCTGCGGACGGCCCTCGGCGGACTCGGGGGCGATATAGGCGGGGGTGCCGACGAACTCGTGGGCCCGGGTGAGGCCCGGGGAGTCCGCGAGACGGGCGATGCCGAAGTCGGTGAGCATCGGGTGCATCTGGCCGTCGGCGTCGGTCTTCAGCAGCACATTGGCCGGCTTGAGGTCGCGGTGGACCACCCCGTCGGCATGGCTGGCGGCGAGCGCGTCCGCGACCTGGGCGGTGAGCAGCGCGGCGGCGACGGGGGTGAACGGGCCGTTCTCACGGAGATAGCGGTGCAGGTCCGGGCCGTCGACCAGATCCATGACGAGGGCGAGCAGATCGCCCTCGACGACCAGGTCGCGGGTGCGGACGATATTGGGGTGGGTGAGGCGGAGCAGGACGGAGCGCTCCCGGAGGAAGCGCATCACGACGTCCGCGTCGTTGGCCAGCTCCTCCCGGAGGACCTTGATCGCGACGGTCTCGCCGGGCTGGCCGGGCACGGCTGCCTCGGCGCCGGCCGTCTCGCGCTGCCGGGCACGCCAGACGGTGCCGGTGGCGCCGCGTCCGAGCGGCTGCTCCAGGAGGTACTTGCTGCCTACAGGCCGCACGTCATGCGCTCCCTGCTGATCGTGGTCCTTGCGGGTGCGGGCCGCGCGGCTCCGCCCAGGTGTCCGACCCACTGTAGTGCCGTCGGGGCGGAGCGGGCCGGTTGTCCACAGGCGGGGCCGCCTGCCGGGCCGCGACGCGGAGCCACCGGGCGGCGGCCCCGTCCGGGTGGCCCGCCGGTCCCGGGTACAGCGCCCCGTACCCGCCGGGTCCCTGTGTCTTTTGTTGCTGGTGTTACTGGTGCGACCGCTACGACGGTGATTGTTGGGGTTGCCGCGTTCCGCCGGTCGTTTCGGTGGTCACCTCGGTGGTCACCTTCGACCGTCGCCATCGACAGTCGCTTCGGTGAAGAGACGCAGAAAACGGGGCGGAGGTTGCCGATCCGGGGGTGCGACGCGGGGCACACCGCCTCCGCTTCCACGCCAACCAGGCACTTTTCGGTCCGGACCGGGCCAATCAAGATCACTTGTTGCCGGTGGGCGGGCGCGTTGTCGGCGGCAGGTGCGAGGATGCCCTCAGCGCGGAGCACGGGGACGGGACCCGGTGGGCCGTGCCGACCTGTCGGGTGGGGGCGATCCGATGCGGCTCCCTGCCGGGCACCCCCGCGCAGAAGGGAATTGCTGACGGCGATGCAGATCCGGCTGACCGTTCTCGCGCCGCGCGGTGGCCAGTTGGCGAGCGGGCCCGCGCCCGGGTCCGGCGCCGCGGCGCCGGGGGGCCGCGCGGGCTCCGGTCCGCGCGCGTGCGACGTGCTGATCACGGCGCCCGCCGGCACCGCCCTCGCCGCCGTGGCCTCCGGCCTGGTGAGCGCCGTCGCGGGCGCGGACACCTCCGGGACCCCGGTGCTGTACGCGGGCGACGAGCGGCTCGACGCCGCGCGCAGCACGCTGGGCGAGCCGCCGCTGGTCGACGGGGCGGTCCTCTCGGTCCAGGTCCCCGGCCCGGCCGGGCCCGGCGACACGGTCGCCCCGGTCCGGCTCCACGTCGTCGGCGGGCCGGACGCGGGCGGGGTCCATCTGCTGCACGGCGGGGCGATCAGCGTGGGGCGGTCCGCCGAGGCCGATGTGCCGCTGGACGACCCCGACGTCTCCCGGGTGCACTGCGAGATCACCGTCCGCGAGGACGGCGGCGCCACGGTCGCGGACCTCGGCTCGACGAACGGCACCGCGCTGGACGGCCGGCCGGTGGGGGAGCGCCCGGTGCGGCTGCCCACGGGGGCGCTGCTGCGGCTGGGCGAGTCGGCGCTCAGGCTCGTCCCCGGGGACCGGACACCGCCGCCGCTGGTGACGGTCCCGGACGGCGAGGGCCATCTGCGGATCCCGGCGCGCGCCCTGACCGTCACCGGCACCGGAAGCGGCACGGGAAGCGGCGCAGGAAGCGGGATCGGCGCGCCCCCGGGGCAGGACGCCGGTGGCGGTCCGTCCGTCCCGGCCGCACGGACCGCCACCGGGCCGGACACCCCGCGCGGGCAGGCTCCCGCCGGGCAGCAGGAGCAGCAGGGGACACGGGAGGCGTCCGCGTCGTACGACCCGGACGGCCGAACGAGCACGTACGGACAGCGGTACGGGCAGCAGTACGGACAGGACCGGGGCCCGGACGCCCCGGACGCCCCGGTCACCCGGCAGACGGCGGCCGGTGCGGGCGACGCCGGGGAGGAGGGCCGGGCCGACCCCGGCAGCGGCCCCGGCGGTCACCGGCCGCGCGGTGCCCGGGACGGCCGCCGGCTCGGGATAGGGGCGTGGGCGCGGCGGCTCACCGGCGCCCGGGACGGCGGCGCCGACCCGGAGGAGCCCGAGAGCCCGCCCGCCCCCGAAGCGGCGCCGGTCGCCGAGTCCTGGCCCGACCCCGCCGCCGTGCTGCTCACCGCGCTCGGCCCCGGCCCCCGGCTGTGGGAGCGCGGCCCGGGGCACCCCGAGGAGCTGGTGCTGCGGCTGGGCACCGGCGACCGGGACGGGCTGGCCGCCGTGCCGGTGACCGTCGCCCTGCGGGAAGCCGGCTCGCTGGGGCTCGCCGGGCCCCGGGCACGGCTGGCCGGACTGACTCGTTCCGCCCTGGCTCAGCTCGCCGCCCTGCACTCCCCCGCCGATCTGGAGCTGGTGCTGATCAGCGCGGACCGGGCGCGCGCGGCGGCGGAGCGGCGCGCCGAGTGGTCCTGGCTCGGCTGGCTGCCGCATCTGCGCCCGGCGCACGGGCAGGGGTGCCGGCTGCTCCTCGCCTACGACCGGGACCAGGCGGCCGCCCGGCTGGCCGAGCTGACCCGGCGGCTGGACGACGGCCCCCTGGGCCCCGGCTGGCCGAGCGCGGGCCGGGCCGCCGTCGACGAGGCGGCGGCGCGGCACACCGGCCCCCGTACGGTCGTCGTGGTCGACGGCGACCCGGGCACCGCGGAGCTGCGGGAGACGGCCGCCCGGCTGGCCGCTTCCGGACGCGCGGCCGGAATCCATCTGCTCGTCCTCGCGGACGCGCCCACCGCGTCCCCGCTCTCGCCGGTGGCCGCGGTCTACGAGAGCGCGTGCGCGGCCTCGATCGCCTTCCGCGAGTGCGGGGCCGCCGCCCTCCTCAGCGGCGATGTCGCGACCTCGCTGCGGGTGCTGCGGACGACCGGCGGGCTGCCCGCGGGGGCGGGCGCGGCCGCGACCGTGGACGCGGTGTCGGCGGCGTGGGCGGAGCGGTTCGGCCGGGCGCTCGCCCCGCTGCGCGCGGAGGGTGCCGCCCCGGGCCGGGCGACTGCGCTGCCCCGGTCCGCACGGCTGCTGGACGAGCTGGGGCTCGCGCGGGCGACGCCGGCCTCGCTGATGGCCCGCTGGGCGCAGGCGGACGACGCCTCGGGGACGCTGGTCCTGGGCGCGGGCCCGGACGGGCCGCTCGCCGTCGAGCTGACGGAGGAGAGCGCGCATCTGCTGATCGAGGGGCCGCCCGGAGCAGGCCGCACCGAGCTGCTGCGGGCGGCGGCCGCCTCGCTGGCGGCGGCGGCCCGCCCGGACCGGCTGGGGCTGCTGCTGGTCGACGGCGCGGGCGGGGAGCGCGGCGAAGGCCTCGGTGTCTGCACCGAGCTGCCGCACGCCACCGGGCATCTGGTGGCGAACGACCCGGTGCGGATGCGGGCGTTCGCGCAGGCGCTGGGCGCGGAGCTGAAGCGGCGGGCGGAGCTGCTGGGCGGCGCCCGGTTCACCGACGGGCCGGGGCGCCGCCGGGCTGGCGACCGGGTGGTGGCGCAGCGCCCGCCGTCCGCCGTCGAGCAGGGCGGCGGGGCGGGGGCGTCCCGGGGCGACATAGAGTCCCCGCCGAGCGGGACCCTGCGGCTGCGTCCGGGGGCGCGGCCCCGCACCGGCGCGGCGCCGTCGGACCGGCCGCTGCCCCGGCTGGTGGTCCTGGTGGACGATCTGGACGCGCTGGTCTCGCCCGCGCTGGGGAGTACGGGCAGACCGGGCGCGGGTTCGGTGGTCCGGGCGCTGGAGGCGGTGGCGCGGGACGGCGCGCGGCTGGGGGTGCACCTGGTGGCGACCTCGGCGCGGCCGGAGCACACGGCCGACACGGAGCTGGCGCGCGGGGCGCGGCTGCGGGTGGTGCTGGACGCGCCGCCCGCCGCGGCCGGTCCGGACGGCCCGGTTCCGGGCCGGGGGCGGCTGGGGCACCCGGACGGCCGGGTGACCGCGTTCCAGGGCGGTCGGGTGACGGGCCGGATCCCGCGGACGGCGACGCTGCGGCCGACCGTGGTCCCGCTGGAGTGGGAGCGCATGGGCGATCCGCCGACCCGCCGTCCGCTGCGGGAGCTGGGGAACGGGCCGACGGATCTGGCGCTGTTGGCGAGTGCGCTGGAGCGGGCCGCGCATCTGGTGGACGCCGCGCCGGTGCCGCCGCTGGCTCCCGCGCACCCCTGAGGGGAGCGGGCGGCCACGGCGTCCCCCCGCCGTGGCCCCGCACACCCGCACCGCGCATCCCCGTCGCGCCCGTGACCGCGCCCGCCGGCCGTGCCCCGTCGACACGGCCATGCGCCCCCGTACCCGCCGTACCCCTACCCGTCCCTCTGCACATGGCCGTATGCGTCTGTGACGGCCCCGGCCCTCTCGCTCGCTGACCCCGCGATCCGTTCCCACCGGGCCTCACCCTTCCCGGGGACGGACCGTACGCATGTGCCCGCCGGGCCGCCGGCGGCCGGCCCCCCGGCACCGCCCCACCCGCCCCAGAGCCCTCCCGGCACACCTTCCGTCATCGTGAACCAGCCATATACGGAAGGCTTTTGACGGTGCGTCGACTTCTGGCCGGAAGATCACCTCACAGAGCCATCACGAAGGGTCCCCGGACCGGCGGGTGGTATTGCGGCCCGCGCCGACCGGGCGTCAACCTGTCGGAACGCAGGAGACAGCGCAAAAGAGACGGGGCACAGATGCGCACAACTCTTCGCACAGGCAAGGCCGCGGTGGCGTTCGCCGCCATCACCGCCCTCGCCCTCACGGGGTGCGGCGACGGCGACGGCGACAGCAAGGATCCCGAGGAGACGAAGAGGGGGGCCCCGACGGCGTCCGGGGTGGAACTGCCCCGGCTCGACGGGGAGAAGATCCAGGTCTCGGCGGTCTGGAGCGGCCCCGAGCAGGAGAACTTCGACAAGGTGCTCACGGAGTTCGAGAAGCGGACCGGGGCGGAGGTCACCTTCGTGCCCGCCCAGGACCCGATCGTCAACTTCATCGGTACGAAGATCGCGGGCGGCAGCCCGCCGGATGTGGCGCTGCTGCCGCAGCCGGGGGCCATCCGGCAGGCCGTGGAACGCAAGTGGGCCAAACCGGTCGGCGCCGCGACCAAGGCCCAGTTGGCCAAGAACTACTCCCCGGGATGGCAGCGGACCGGCCAGGTCGACGGCGAGCAGTACGGCGTGTACTACAAGGCCGCCAATAAATCGCTCATCTGGTACAACAACACCGTTTTCGAGAACGCGGGCGCGAAGGAGCCGAAGACCTGGCAGGAGTTCCTGGCCACCGCCGAGACCATCTCGGCCTCGGGGGTCCCGCCCGTCTCGGTCGCGGGCGCGGACGGCTGGACGCTCACCGACTGGTTCGAGAACGTCTATCTCTCCCAGGCCGGACCGGAGAAGTACGACCGGCTCGCCCGGCACGAGATCAAGTGGACCGACCCGTCCGTGCGGGACGCGCTCACCACGCTCGGCGAGCTGTTCGGCAAGCCGGAGCTGATCGCGGGCGGCGCGAGCGGAGCCCTCCAGACCGAGTTCCCGGCCTCCGTCACCCAGACCTTCACCGGTGGTGACCAGCCCAAGGGCGCCATGGTGTTCGAGGGCGACTTCGTCTCGGTGAACATCGCCCAGACCGACGCGAAGATCGGCGAGGACGCCAGGGTCTTCCCGTTCCCCCCGGTCGGCGCCGAACCCCCGGTGGTCACCGGGGGCGACGCGGCGGTGGCGTTCAAGGACAGCGAGGGCGCGCAGGCGCTGCTGACCTTCCTCGCCTCCCCGGACGCCGCCGCGATCCAGGCAGCAGCGGGCGGCTTCCTCTCCCCGAACAAGTCGCTGGATCTCTCCGCGTACCCCAATGACGTGCTGCGTTCCATCGCCAAGTCGCTGATCGACGCGGGCGACGACTTCCGCTTCGACATGTCGGACCAGATGCCGCAGTCGTTCGGCGGAACCCCGGGGAAGGGCTTCTGGAACACGCTCCAGGACTTCCTCAAGAATCCGAAGGACGTGGCCGGGGCCCAGCGCGAGCTGGAGCGGGACGCCGCCAAGGCGTACCAGGGCTGACCGGTGGGGACCGCGACACAGACGGGGGGCCCGGCCCGCCCGGGTCCCGCCCCTGAACGCAAGAGCGTGACCGGCACCCGCGTACTCGTCGCGGCGGCCTTCCTGCTGCCCGCACTGGTGCTGCTGGGCGCGCTCGTGGTCTACCCGATCGGGTACTCGGTCCAGCGCTCGTTCTTCGACCGCTCGGGCGACGGCTTCGCCGGCTTCGACAACTATGTCGAGATCTTCACCGACGACAGCATCCTCACGGCGGTCCGGAACAACGCGGTGTGGGTGCTGGTCGCCCCGGCCGTCGCGACCGCGCTCGGTCTGATCTTCGCCGTACTGACCGAACGGGTCCGCTGGGGCACCGCGTTCAAGCTGGTCGTCTTCATGCCGATGGCGATCTCGATGCTCGCCGCCGGGATCATCTTCCGGCTGGTGTACGAGCAGGACCCGGAGCGCGGGGTCGCCAACGCCCTCTGGGTCGGCGTCCACGACACCTTCGCGGAGTCGTCCGTCTTCCCCCGGGCGCATCCGCTGCCCGCGCATCCGCTGAAGGAGGGCGAGGGCGGCTCCTTCGTCACCCGGGATCCGGTCCGTGTGGGGAGCCCGGCGCTGCTGCCGCTGGTGGGGGTGGCGCCGGGGAAGATGCCCTCGGACGCGCGCCCGGCCGCCCCCGCCACCCCCGAGGAGGGGCGGGTCACCGGCACGGCCTGGCTGGACTTCACCCGGGGCGGGGGCGGCACCGTCAATGCCGTCGACGGCTCCGAGCAGGGGCTGAAGGGCCTGAAGGTGGAGGCCGTCAAGGACGGCGAGGTGGTGGCCACGGCCCGCGCGGGCGCGGACGGCACCTTCTCGCTGCCCGCGTCGGCGGACGGCGCCCAGTTGCGGCTGCCCGCCGAGAACTTCCGCGAGCAGTACAACGGTGTCGACTGGCTCGGCCCGGCGCTGGTGACCCCGGCGATCATCGGCAGCTATGTCTGGATGTGGGCGGGCTTCGCGATGGTGCTGATCGCGGCGGGGCTCGCCGGGGTGCCGAGGGAACTGCTGGAGGCGGCCCGGATCGACGGGGCGAACGAGTGGCAGGTCTTCCGCCGGGTGACGGTGCCGCTGCTGGCGCCGGTCCTCGCGGTGGTCCTGGTCACCCTGATGATCAACGTGTTGAAGATCTTCGACCTCGTCTACATCATCGCGCCCGGCTCCGCGCAGGACGACGCCAATGTGCTGGCGCTCCAGCTCTACCGCTCGTCGTTCGGCACCGACGCGCATGTGGGCGTGGGGTCCGCGATCGCGGTGCTGCTGCTGTTGCTGGTGCTGCCGGTGATGTTCTTCAACATCCGGCGCATGCGAAGGGAGAACCGCCGATGACCACGTCGGGGAGTGCGGTGAAAGCGAAGCGGTCCCTTCCGGCGCGGATCGCGGCGGGCGCGGGCGGCGGCGCGCTCCGGGTTTTCCTGGTGCTGGTGGGACTCTTCTGGCTGATGCCGACCTTCGGTCTGCTGATCTCCTCACTGCGGGACTCCTCGGACATCGCGGCGAGCGGCTGGTGGCGGGTGTTCACCGCGCCGGCCGAGCTGACCGGCGAGAACTACTCGCGGCTGCTGGAGAACGAGGCGGTCACCAGCTCGCTGTGGGCGAGCGTGGCGATCACCGTGCCGGCGACGGTGCTGGTGGTGGTGATCGGGGCGCTGGCCGGGTACGCCTTCGCCTGGCTGGACTTCCCCGGCCGTGACTGGTGGTTCATGCTGGTCGTCGGTCTGCTGGTGGTGCCGGTGCAGGTGGCGCTGGTGCCGGTCTCGCGGCTCTTCGGCGAGATCGGGCTCTTCGAGACCACCCTCGGGGTGATCCTCTTCCATGTGGCCTTCGGGCTGCCGTTCGCGATCTTCCTGCTGCGGAACTTCTTCGCGGAGATCCCCCGGGAGCTGCTGGAGGCGGCCCGGCTGGACGGCGCGGGCGAGCTGCGGCTCTTCGCCCGGGTGGTGATGCCGCTGGGCGCCCCGGCCATCGCCTCGCTCGGGATCTTCCAGTTCCTCTGGGTCTGGAACGACATGCTGGTCGCCCTGATCTTCGCGGACTCGGAGAGCGCGCCGATCACGGTGGCGCTCCAGCGGCAGGTGAGGCAGTTCGGGAACAACATCGATGTGCTGGCACCGGGGGCATTCCTCTCCATGGTGATCCCGCTCGCGGTGTTCTTCGCCTTCCAGAAGCAGTTCGTGTCGGGGGTGATGGCGGGGGCGGTGAAGTAGCGGGACGGGTGGGCATCTGTCTCATACGGGAAACACCTCCACGCGTCGGACGGATGCATTCCGGGGCCGGGGCCCTCAGGCCCCGACCCCGGCTTCCACTCCGAGCCCCGCCCCGACCCCGACCCCAGCTCCCGCCCCGACTCCCGCTCCGGCTCCCGCCCCGGCCCCGGATGACGCCGACCACCCCACCACCCCCAATCACCACCAAGTCGCACATCTAGGGTTAAAGTACCCGCCGATGACGACCCCTCGGACCGCCTCCCAGCCCCCCGCCCCCCATCTCCCGCCCCCGCTCTCCCCCGGCGCCGCCGCCCTGCGCCAGGGCCTGCCCATCGCCGCCGTCTGGACCGTGACCCGGCTGGGCATGCTCGCCCTGCTGCTCATCGACCGGATCGGCGACACGGGAGTCGCCGGGGAGGTCCACGGGCTCTACCGGGGCTGGTACGGCCAGCTCGCCCAGGGCTCCTTCCCCCTCGGCGACGCCACCTGGCAGTACCCGCCGGGCGCGGCGGTCGTCTTCCTCTCCCCCGCCGCGCTGCCCTGGCTCAGCTACTTCCAGGCGTTCGTCGCCCTGGTCCTGCTCGCCGACGCGCTCGTCACCTTCGTCCTGGCCCGGGCCGGGAGACACGGCGCCTGGCTCTGGGTCTGCGGCCTGCCGCTGCTCCTCAATCTGCCGCTCGCCCGCTACGACGTCCCCGTCACCGCCGTCGCCGTCGTCGCCCTGCTGGCCCTGCGCCACCGCCCGCACCTGGCCGGGGCGCTCGCCGGCATCGGCGCCATGATCAAGGTGTGGCCGCTGCTGACCCTGGTGGGCACCCGCCGGGGCCGCAGCACGCTCATCGTCTGGGGCTCCGCCGCCGCCTCCGCCGGCGTCCTGCTCGGCATGCTGCTCACCGGCTTCAGCCACCCCCTGGACTTCCTCCGCCAGCAGAGCGCGCGCGGGGTGCAGATCGAGTCGCTGGGCGGGACGGCCCTGCTGCTCGCCCGCAAGTGGGGCTGGCCGGGCGAGACCGTCTTCCAGTACGGCGCCTTCGAACTGACCGGACCCTACGTCGCCGGGGTCGCCCGGCTCTCGCTCGCGCTGAGCCTCGGCGCCCTGTGCTGGCTGGTGCTGTGGCGGCTCGGCGCCCGCCGCTGGAACCCGGCCGTCCCCTACGACGCCGCCTTCACCGCCGTCCTCCTCTTCACCGTCACCAGCCGGGTGATCAGCCCCCAGTACCTGATCTGGCTGCTGGGGCTCGCGGCGGTCTGTCTGACCTCCCGGTACACAGTGTTGCGGCCGGTGGCCGCGCTGATGCTGCCGGCGGCGGCCCTCAGCGCGCTGGTCTTCCCGCTGATGTACGACGAGGTCGTGGCCGGGACCACCCTCGGCTGTCTGCTGATGGTGCTGCGGAACGGGCTGCTCCTCGGGGCCGCCCTGCTCGCCTGCCGACGGCTGTGGACGGCCACCGCCTGACCGTCCGGGAGGGAAAACGGCGGGCGCCCGCCACCCTCACGAGGGTGACGGGCGCCCAAAGCAGCCGGCCGTGCCTCAGCTGTGCGTCCGCAGCAGCTGGCGCATCGTCCGCATCGCGACCGACAGATTCGCCAGGTCGAAGGCGTCCGAGCTGCGGATCTCCTCCAGCGTGGCCCGGGCCCGCCCCAGGATCGACGCGTTCTTGTCCTCCCAGGCGGCGAACCGCTCCTCGGGCGACGACGAGCCGTTGCCCACCGAGAGCACATCGGCGGTCAGCATCGCGTGCGCCGCGTACAGGTCCTCCCGGATCGAGGCACGGGCCATCGACTGCCAGCGGTCCGCCCGCGGCAGCTCGATGATCCGGTCCATCAGCTGGGTGATCCCCAGCCGGTCGCCGATGTCGTAGTACACCTCGGCGACCGCCATGGGCTCCTTCTTCGTCCGGTCGGCGATCGCGACGACATCGAGCGTCGGGAACGCGGAGGAGAAGCCGGCCACCCGGACCGCCAGCTCCTCCGGCACGCCCGCCTCGGTCAGCCCGCTGTGGATCGACTCGTACCACTCCAGGTCGGCGCCGCGCAGCAGCTTCGGCAGCCGGCCGCAGACCTCCGCCACCCGGGCGCCGAAGAAGTCGATGGTCTCGGCCAGCTCCAGCGGCTGCGGACGGTTGCCGAGCAGCCAGCGCGTACCGCGCTCGACGAGCCGGCGGGAGTGCAGCCGCATCCGGGTCTGGACCTCGGAGGGGACCTGGTTGTCCAGCGCCTCGACCGCGTCCCACACCTCGCTCAGACCGAAGATCTCCCGGGCGGCCGTCTGCGCCCGCACGACCTCCTCGATGGAGGCCCCGGTCTCCTCGCGCAGCCGGTGCAGGAAGGTCGAGCCACCGGTGTTGACCGTGTCGTTGACCAGGACGGTCGTGATGATCTCGCGCCGCAGGGCGTGGTTGTCGACGGCCTCGCGGTACTGGTCGAGCAGCGGCCTGGGGAAGTACGCGTGGAGCAGCCGCAGCAGATACGGGTCGTCCGGCAGGCTGGTCCCGATCAGCTCGTCCGCCACCGTGATCTTGGTGTACGCGAGCAGTACGGCCAGCTCGGGCTGGCTCAGCCCCTTGCCGCCGCCGAGCAGCTCCCGGATCTGCCGGTCGGTGGGCAGGAACTCCAGCGACCGGTCCAGCGCCCCGTCCCGGCCCAGGCGGCGCATGTAGCGCTGGTGGGCGTGGAGGAGGGAGGAGGACTGGGCGACGGCGTTGGTGAGGGCGACGTTCTGCGCGTAGTTGTTGCGCAGCACCAGCGCGCCGACCTCGTCGGTCATCTTCGCCAGCAGGGCGTTGCGCTGCTTGAGGGTCATGTCGCCGTCGGTGACCAGGGCGTTCAGCAGGATCTTGATGTTCACCTCGTGGTCGGAGGTGTCCACGCCGGCGCTGTTGTCGATGGCGTCGGTGTTGACCCTGCCGCCGTTGCGGTCGAACTCGATCCGGCCGAGCTGGGTCAGGCCCAGGTTGCCGCCCTCGCCGACGACCTTGACCCGCAGCTCGTCGCCGTTGACCCGGATGGGGTCGTTGGCCTTGTCGCCGACGTCCGCGTTGGACTCGGCCGACGCCTTGACGTACGTCCCGATGCCGCCGTTCCACAGCAGGTCGACGGGGGCCTGGAGGATCGCCCGCATCAGCTCGGCCGGCGTCATCTTGGTGACCTTGGACTCGATCCCGAGCGCGGCCCTGATCTGCGCGTTGACGGGGATCGACTTCGCGGTACGGGGGTGGATGCCGCCGCCCGCGGACAGCAGTTCCTTGTCGTAGTCGGCCCAGCTGGAGCGCGGCAGCTCGAAGAGGCGGCGCCGTTCGGCGTACGAGGTGGCCGCGTCCGGGTTCGGGTCGATGAAGATGTGGCGGTGGTCGAAGGCGGCCACCAGCCGGATGTGCTCGCTCAGCAGCATGCCGTTGCCGAAGACGTCACCGGACATGTCGCCGACACCGACGACGGTGAAGTCCTGGGTCTGGGTGTCGTGGCCCAGCTCCCTGAAGTGCCGCTTGACCGACTCCCAGGCGCCCCGGGCGGTGATGCCCATGCCCTTGTGGTCGTAGCCGGCGGAGCCGCCGGAGGCGAAGGCGTCACCGAGCCAGAAGCCGTAGGCGAGGGCCACGTCGTTGGCGATGTCGGAGAAGGACGCGGTGCCCTTGTCGGCGGCGACGACGAGATAGGTGTCGTCGCCGTCGTGGCGGACGACGCCGGACGGGGGCACCACCTCGCCGCCGACCATGTTGTCGGTGATGTCGAGGAGGGCGGAGATGAAGGTGCGGTAGCAGGCGATGCCCTCGGCGAGCCAGGCGTCCCGGTCCACGGACGGGTCCGGGAGCTGCTTGGCGACGAAGCCGCCCTTGGCGCCGACCGGCACGATCACGGTGTTCTTCACCATCTGCGCCTTGACCAGGCCGAGGATCTCCGTACGGAAGTCCTCGCGCCGGTCGGACCAGCGCAGACCGCCGCGGGCGACCTTGCCGAAGCGCAGGTGCACGCCCTCGACGCGCGGGGAGTAGACCCAGATCTCGTACGCCGGGCGGGGCGCGGGCAGATCGGGGATGGCCTGCGGGTCGAACTTCATCGACACATAGCCGTGCCGGCCGTCGGCGTCACCGGTGCCCTGGCCGCTGCCGACCTGGCCGCCGGTGGTGCCCTGGAAGAAGTTGGTCCGCAGGGTGGCCTTGATGACGGTGAGGAAGGAGCGCAGGATGCGGTCCTCGTCCAGACTGGCGACCTGGTCGAGCGCGCCGTCCAGCTCCTCCAGCAGGCCGTCGGTCAGCTCGGTGCCCGCGCGCTGGCGCTCGGGGGCCATCCGGGCCTCGAAGAGGGAGACCAGCAGCCGGGTGGTGTGGACATTCGTCCGGAGGGTCTCCTCCATGTACTCCTGGCTGAAGGTGGAGCCGGCCTGGCGCAGGTACTTGGCGTACGCGCGCAGCACCATCGCCTGCCGCCAGTTCAGCCCGGCGCCCAGCACCAGGGAGTTGAAGCCGTCGTTCTCGGCCTGGCCGGTCCAGACGGCGGCGAAGGCGTCCTGGAACCGCTCCCGGGCGTCGTCGCCCAGGTAATCGCCGTTGCCGGTGCCGACGGGCATCCGCAGCCCGAAGTCGTAGATCCAGGCCAGGGAGCGGTCCGCGCAGCGCAGCTCGTACGGGCGCTCGTCCACGACCTCGCAGCCCAGCCGCTGGAGCACCGGCAGCACGGCGGAGAGGGAGACCTGCTCACCGGTGCGGTAGATCTTGAAGCGGCGCTCGCCGGGGCCCGCGCCGACGGGCTCGTAGAGGGAGAGCGCGAAGTTGCGGCCGGAGTGGTTGAGCGCTTCGAGATGGATCAGGTCGGCGACAGCGGCGCGCGGGGTGTGGTCGGCCTTGTAGCCCTCGGGGAAGGCATTGCCGTAACTGCGCAGCAGCTCGGCGGCGCGCTCCTCGCCCAGCTCGGCGTTGAGGGCGTCGGAGAAGCCGTCGGCCCAGGAGCGGGCGGCGTCGACGAGCCGGGCCTCGATCCGCTCGGTGTCGGCGTCGGTGAGGTGCGGCAGCTCGGTGCCGGAGGGCACCCGCACGACGAAGTGGATCCGGGAGAGGATCGATTCCGTGTTCCACGCGGTGAAGTCGACGCTGGTGCCGCCCAGCTCCTCCTTGAGGATGTCGATCAGCCGCAGCCGGACCCCGGTGGTGTAGCGGTCGCGCGGCAGATAGACGAGGGCGGAGTAGTAGCGGCCGTACTCGTCCTGGCGCAGGTAGAGCCGCAGCCGGCGGCGCTCCTGGAGGTAGAGCACGCTGGTGACGATGGAACGGAGCTGGTCGACCGGGGTCTGGAACAGCTCGTCGCGCGGGTAGGTCTCCAGGATCTGGAGCAGGTCGCGGCCGTCGTGGCTGTTGGGCGAGAAGCCGGCGCCCTCCAGCACCTCGGCGACCTTGCGGCGGATCACGGGGACCCGGCGGACCGACTCGGTGTACGCGGCGGAGGAGAAGAGGCCGAGGAAGCGGCGCTCGCCGACGACATTGCCGTCGGCGTCGAACTTCTTGACCCCGACGTAGTCCAGATAGCTGGGCCGGTGGACGGTGGCGCGGCTGTTGGCCTTGGTAAGGACGAGGAGCTTGTGCTCGCGGGCCTTGGCGCGGGCGTCGGCGGGCAGCCGGCTGAAGGAGGGGCTGACCGGGTGGTCCTCGGCCTCGCTGTGCGGCGGGTCGGAACGGAGGATGCCGAGGCCGGTGCCGGGGACGGCGGCCAGCGCGTCGGTGCCGGTCAGCTCGTACTCGCGGTAGCCGAGGAAGGTGAAGTGGTCGGCGGCGAGCCAGCGCAGCAGCTCACGGGCCTCGTCGACCTCCTGGTCGGCCAGGTCGGTCGCGAGGGGCTCCTTCGGCAGCTCGTCGGCGATGCGCAGCGCGGCCTCGCGCATCTTCTCCCAGTCCTCGACGGCCTCGCGGACGTCGGACAGGACGCGCAGCAGGTCGGCGGTGATCTGCTTGAGGTCGGCGCGGTCGGTCTCGCGGTCGATCTCGACATGGATCCAGGACTCGACGAGCGCGTCGTGCGGGAGGGCCGAGCTCTTCGGCGCGGTGCGCTGGTCGGTGTGGAGCACCTCGATCAGCTTGCCGGTCACATCGCGGCGGACGGTGACCTGCGGGTGGATCACGACATGGATGCCGCGGCCCTGGCGGGACAGCTCGTTGGTGACGGAGTCGACGAGGAAGGGCATGTCGTCGGTGACGACCTCGACCACGGAGTGGCTGCACGTCCAGCCGTTCTCCTCGACCGTCGGGGTGTGGACCCGCACATTGGCCGTGCCCTGCGGCCGGTTCTCCGCCAGCCGGTAGTGCGAGTACGCGGCTCCGTAGACGTCGACCGGGTCGCGGTCGGTGAGGTCCTCGGGCGCGGTGTGCAGGTAGTACCGCTGGAGGTAGCCGAGCAGGGTGTCCTGGTCCGGACGCCGCCCCTGCCCGGCCCCGGTGGGCAGCCGCCCACCGCCGGGACTGTTCTCAGCTACCCGGGCCGCCCGTGCGAGCAGCTCGGCCTTGGCTTCGTCCAGCTTGGTCTGCATGTCCTCTGGCTCCTGTCGCGCGCCGTTGCGTGACGTAGGGGGAAGATGCGACACGGCGCCACGGCGCGGGGTGTCCGGTCGAGGTCGACGCTATGCCGCGATGAGAGTTGTCCGGGCCGTATTCGGACGGATCCGATGGCGGGGCCGGCACATGGGGAGCAGCGATCGCCCGGCCGCTGTGGCGCTCCGGGCGCAGGCCGGGGGCTTCGCTGCCCCCACGGCGTATCGCGCTGATCACGGCTCCAAGGCTATCGCCCCGCCCCGGGGAACCGTCATGAGCCTTATGTGTACAAAACCGGGGTGGGAAGTTTGACAGTCTGCACAGCGACACAGGCCCTCTTGGCAAACCGTTCCCCAGGGGGCAGGTTGGCGGGGCGGCGGCGGTCCCCGTCCGGCCCCGTCCGGCCTCTTCGACCGCCCGCAGACCTTCCTCAGGCAGACCTTTCTCAGTCCGGGAGCAGCCATGGCAGCCAAGGTCCTGATCGTCACCGGCGACGCAGCCGAGTCGCTGGAAGTCCTCTACCCCTACCAGCGGCTCCTCGAAGAGGGGTACGAGGTCCACATCGCGGCCCCCGCCCGCAAGAAGCTGCGCTTCGTGGTGCACGACTTCGAGCCCGGTTTCGACACGTACACCGAGAAGCCCGGCTACACCTGGGACGCCGACCTGGCCTTCTCGGAGGTCGACCCCGGGCAGTACGCGGCGCTGGTCGTCCCGGGCGGGAGGGCCCCGGAGTACCTGCGCAACGACCCCGAGCTGCGCAAGATCGTGAAGGCGTTCTTCGACGCGGACAAGCCGGTGGCGCAGATCTGCCACGGCCCGCTGCTGACGGCGGCGATCGGCGGCCTGGAGGGCCGCCGGGTCACCGCCTATCCGGCCCTGGAGCCGGACATGCAGGCGGCGGGAGCGGGCTTCCAGGACGCGGAGGCCGTGGTGGACGGCACCCTGGTCTCCTCCCGCGCCTGGCCGGACCATCCGGCCTGGATGCGGGAGTTCCTGAAGGTGCTGCGCGCCCAGGGCTGACCCCGGCCGCCCCGGGCCGCGAGCCGCTGCCCGGGGCTCCCCGGACCCCGTGCGGGCGCCCGGGGCAAGCCGACGGGCCGGGCCGGCGGCGCGCCCTCCGGTCAGGCTCGCGGATCCCGTCCGGAGCACGCCTCACGCCTCACGCCTCACGCCTCACGCCTCACGCCTCACGCCTCACGCCTCACGCCTCACGCGACCAGGCGTATCGCCTCGTCGACCGCTTCCCGCAGGGTGTCCACCACGGGCACCCCCGCCCGTCCCAGGCTCGCCCGGCTGTGCGAACCGCCCGTGTACAGCACCGCCCGCGCGCCCACATGGGCCGCCGCCACCGCGTCGTCCACCGCGTCCCCTATCACCACCGTGCGCTCGGGTGAGACCGTCGCGCCGAGCGCCGTCAGATGCCGCTCCATGTGGAGCGCCTTGGAGCCGCCGGAGGGGCCCGTCCGCCCCTCGACCCGCAGGAAGTGGCTCTCTATGCCGTAGCCCCGGACCACCGGGACCAGCTCGTCATGGCCGTACATGCTCAGCAGGGACTGGCTGCGGCCGGCTCTCAGCCACTCCCCCAGCAGTTCCTCGGCCCCGTCGGTGAGCCCGCAGCCGAGCCGCTGCTCGCTGTAGTGGCGGTGGAAGATCACGTCCATGACCTCCCACTCCTCGTCCGTGGGGAGCCTGCCGAGCAGCCGCTCGTAGAACTTGGGGACGGGGACGCAGTACAGCTCGCGGTACCGCTCCAGCGTGATCGGTGCGAGGCCTATCTCGGCGAAGGCGGCGTTGGTCGCGGCGATGACGGCCGTCACATCGTTGAGCAGCGTCCCGTTCCAGTCCCAGACCAGATGGACACCGTGCGTGACGGGACCCTCCGTGGTCCCCAGATGATTCCCCATGTCAGAACCGTACTCGCCGGGTCTGACAGCGGGCCGGGCCGGTTCCGGGCCCACCGCCCCACCAGAAAGGCGTTCGCGCAGGTCAGGCCGGTCGGCCGAGAAGGTTCGGGATTTCCTGGACACCGAACCAGAGCAGCTCGTGGTCCTCGGCGCCGTCCACCGTGAACCGGGCGTCGTCGTCGCCCTGGTCCGCCGCCCCCAGCGCGTCGGCCGCGGCGGTCACATCGTCCAGGGCGTCGTCGGCGTCCACATGCACCGCGGCCGCCCTGGCCAGCGCCACGGCGGAGGCGATCCGCACCTCGCCGAGCGAGGTGGCGTCGAGTGCCCGGTCGGGGTCGGCCGTCGCGTCCTGGTCCCGGACGTCGACCGCGACGACCACACGTCGCCTGGTCTCGCCCGGGGCGCCGGCGATCATCCGCAGCGAGGCGGCGGCGGCCCGGCTGAGCGCCGCGTACTCCAGCTCCTCCAGGTCGTCGGAGACGTACCACTCGCGCAGCCCCGGGGTCACGGCGTAGGCGGTCACCGGGCCGGGCCCCAGCTCGCCCCTGGTGTGCGCCTCCGCGAGACCGGAGAGGGTCAGGGGGACATAGACGCGCATGGCTGGCCGCTTTCGTAGTCGGAAAACGTCCTTAGGATACGTCCGAGGTTCCCTCTTTCGGGCTGCTCGTCCGGGCCCCGGGGATCTTCGTCACACACCGCTACGACGCCCGCCGCACCCCCTCTGGGCTGCGCACTGCACTCCAAAGAGTGAATTTTCCGATCAGCATCCCCGCCGTCGCCGGGCTGTTGCGGGGGCCGCCCCGGCCCCGTAGAAGAACCCCCAACGAAAGTTACCGCCCGGTATCACCGTATCGGGCCCGGCTGATCGGGGGATCACATGGAGGGAACACGGCAGGACCGGACCGGGCAGGGCCGGACGCGACCGGGCCGGAGCCGACCGGCGGGCAGGCGCGACCAGCGCAGGCCCGGGGCGGTGGCCGCGGCGGCCGTGGCACGCGCCCGGCGGCAGCGGCCGCACTACTGGTTCGCCGACCGGCTGCTCGCGGTGCTCAGCGGGCAGCGGCCGGTGCACTGGATGCTCGGTCACACCATCGGCGAGGGCTACGAGCAGCTGATCCGGCTGGCGCCGGGGGCACCGCTGCGGCCGGCGGAGCGGGTGACCCCGGTCGTCCGCGACTGCGGCGAGTACCACCCGGGCCCCGGGGTGATCGAGGCGTTCGCCCGCATCGGCTCCGGCGAGCGGGTCAGCGCGATGGCGTTCCGGCTGGAGCGGGGCGCGGATCAGCGCTGGCGCTGCTCGGCGGTGGAACTGGGCGGTGAGCACGCCGCTGCGGCCCCACGGTTATAGCCCGCACAGCCCGCTGCGGCCCGCCCCGAGAAGCACCACAGGGGCACCACAGGGGACGGAAGGCACCGGGACGCCCGGAGCGGCCCCACAGCGCCCCGTACGCCCACCGCCTCCGGGAAGCTCCCGGAGCACGGGAACGGCGCCCAGCGCCCCGCCGGCGGCCCTCCCGGCCCGCGGCACGACCGGACCCGACCCGACCCGGGCACGCCGCCGGCACGACAGCGGCGGCGCTCCCATCACACCGGGATGGGCGGTCCCGGCGGGGCGGCCGGGGCCCGGCGAGGTCATGGACGCGGCCGGGGCCGGACCCCCGCAGGTGTCCGGCCCCGGCCGTCGGTCGGACCGGGGCCCCTGGGCCCCGGTCCTTCCCTCGCTCTCGCGACTTCTCGCGACTCTCGCGGCGGCTACTTCTTGCGGCGGCGGCCGCCGCCGCCCTTCTGCGCCTTGCGCCGCTCGGCCCGGGTCATCCCGTCCGAGGAGGAACGCGCCGGCTCCCCGTCGGTCTGGAAGTCGCCCTCGACGACCCCGCCCTCGCCGTCCACCGTGGGCGCGGAGAAGTGCAGCCGGTCCGGACGCTGCGGGGCCTCCAGGCCCTTGGCCCGGATCTCCGGGCGCGCCGCCGGAACGGTGTCCTTCTTCTCCAGCGAGGTACGGCCGGCCGACTCGTCCACCGGGACCTCCTCGACCTGCTGCTCGACCTGGACCTCCAGGTTGAACAGATAGCCGACGGACTCCTCCTTGATGCCGTCCATCATGGCGATGAACATGTCGAAGCCCTCGCGCTGGTACTCCACGAGCGGGTCCTTCTGCGCCATGGCGCGCAGACCGATGCCCTCCTGGAGGTAGTCCATCTCGTAGAGGTGCTCGCGCCACTTGCGGTCCAGCACCGAGAGGACCACACGCCGCTCCAGCTCACGCATGATGTCCGAGCCGAGCTGCTTCTCGCGCTCGTCGTACTGCGTGTGGATGTCCTCCTTGATGGACTCGGCGATGAACTCCGCGGTGATGCCCGCGCGGTCGCCCGCCGCCTCCTCCAGGTCCTCGACGGAGGTCTTCACCGGGTAGAGCTGCTTGAACGCGCCCCACAGCCGGTCCAGGTCCCACTCCTCGGCGAAGCCCTCGACGGTCTCGGCCTGGATGTAGGCGTCGATCGTGTCGTCCATGAAGTGGCGGATCTGCTCGTGCAGGTCCTCGCCCTCCAGCACCCGGCGGCGCTCGGCGTAGATCACCTTGCGCTGGCGGTTGAGGACGTCGTCGTACTTCAGGACGTTCTTACGGGTCTCGAAGTTCTGCTGCTCGACCTGGGACTGGGCGGAGGCGATCGCCCGCGTCACCATCTTGTTCTCGATGGGGACGTCGTCCGGCACATTCGCCATGGCCATCACGCGCTCGACCATCTGGGCCTTGAACAGGCGCATCAGATCGTCGCCGAGGGAGAGGTAGAACCGGGACTCGCCCGGGTCGCCCTGACGGCCGGAGCGGCCGCGCAGCTGGTTGTCGATGCGGCGGGACTCGTGCCGCTCGGTGCCGAGGACATAGAGCCCGCCGAGGTCCTTGACCTCTTCGAACTCGGCCTTCACGGCCTGCTCGGCCTTCTCCAGCGCGGTGGGCAGGGCCGCGGCCCACTCCTCCACGTGATCCACCGGGTCCAGGCCCTGCTGGCGCAGCTCGGCCTCGGCGAGGTCGTCCGGGTTGCCGCCGAGCTTGATGTCGGTGCCACGGCCGGCCATGTTCGTCGCGACCGTCACGGCGCCCTTGCGGCCCGCCTGGGCGACGATGGTGGCTTCCCGGTCGTGCTGCTTGGCGTTGAGCACCTCGTGCTGGACGCCGCGCTTGTTGAGCTGCTGCGAGAGGTACTCGGACTTCTCGACCGAGGTGGTGCCGACCAGGATCGGCTGGCCCTTCTCGTGCTTCTCGACGATGTCGTCCACCACGGCCGCGAACTTGGCGACCTCGGTGCGGTAGATCAGGTCGGACTGGTCCTTGCGGACCATCGGCCGGTTCGTCGGGATCGGCACGACGCCCAGCTTGTAGATCTGGTGGAACTCGGCGGCCTCGGTCATGGCCGTACCGGTCATACCGGACAGCTTGCTGTAGAGGAGGAAGAAGTTCTGCAGGGTGATCGTGGCGAGGGTCTGGTTCTCGTCCTTGATGTCCACCCCTTCCTTCGCCTCGATCGCCTGGTGCATGCCCTCGTTGTAGCGGCGGCCGGCCAGGATACGGCCGGTGTGCTCGTCGACGATCATGACTTCGCCGTCGATGACGACGTAGTCCTTGTCCTTCTTGAAGAGTTCCTTCGCCTTGATGGCGTTGTTGAGGTAGCCGACGAGCGGGGTGTTCACCGACTCGTAGAGGTTGTCGATGCCGAGCCAGTCCTCGACCTTGGCGACACCGGCCTCATGGATGGCGACGGTCCGCTTCTTCTCGTCGACCTCGTAGTCGCCGGTCTCCTCGATGCCCTTGAGGTGGTTGCCCGGCTCGCCCCGGGTCAGCCGCTTCACCAGCTTGGCGAAGTCGCCGTACCACTTGGTGGCCTGGTCGGCGGGGCCGGAGATGATCAGCGGCGTACGGGCCTCGTCGACGAGGATCGAGTCGACCTCGTCGACCACGGCGAAGTTGTGGCCGCGCTGGACCAGCTCGTCCTGCGACCACGCCATGTTGTCGCGGAGGTAGTCGAAGCCGAACTCGTTGTTCGTGCCGTAGGTGATGTCGCTGGCGTACTGCTCGCGGCGCTGCGCCGGCGTCATGTTCGCCAGGATGCAGCCGACGGTCAGACCCAGGAACTTGTGGATCCGGCCCATGACCTCCGAGTCGCGCTCGGCCAGGTAGTCGTTCACCGTGATCAGGTGGACGCCCTTGCCGGAGATCGCGTTGAGGTACGCGGGGAGGGCGCCGGCGAGGGTCTTGCCCTCACCGGTCTTCATCTCGGCGACATAGCCGAGGTGCAGCGCGGCGCCGCCCATGATCTGGACGTCGTACGGACGCTGGCCGAGGACGCGCTTGGCGGCCTCGCGGACGGTCGCGAAGGCCTCGGGCAGGAGGTCGTCGAGGGTCGCGCCCTCGGCGTAACGCTCCTTGTACTCCTCCGTGAGGGCCCGCAACTCGGCGTCGGAGAGGCCGACGAAGTCCTCTTCGATGGAGTTGACCTGGTCCGCGATGCGGTGCAGTTTGCGCAGGATCTTGCCTTCGCCTGCACGCATGAGCTTGTTGAAGACGGACACTGAGGCTGGTCTCCTTGCCGATCGGGCCTGGCTGGGTCGTGGTGGACACTGGCGCGGGCACGGCAGGCGGGCCCCACCGCAACGGCCATCGTAAGCGAGGACCCCGCCGGGCCGGGAGGTGCGCTGCCCGCCGGGCTCACCGCTGCCCTGTACGGGAGAACGTCCCAAGCGGGCCGAAGGTGCCGCCGCGCCCCGAAAAGTGTTCGCCGCCTCCCGCGCGCGCCCGCAGAATCCCTGCATGGAACCCATCACCCTGACCACGGACCATCTGCTGCTGCGGACCTTCACCCCCGAGGACGCCGACGCCGTCCTCGAAATCTGTCAGGACCCTGACATCCAGCGCTGGACGACGGTGCCCGCTCCCTACCGGCGCGAGGACGCCGTCGAATTCACCACGCACCTGGTCCCCGAGGGCTGGCACACCGGCACGATGTGCACCTTCGCCGTCCTCCCCCGCTCGGGCGGACCGCTGCTCGCGTCGGTCTCCGTCACGCTCCGCACCTACTCGGGCACCTGGGAGATCGGTTTCTGGACGGCTCCGGAGCACCGCGGGCGCGGGGTCATGACCGAGGCCGTCCGCGCGCTCGCCCACTGGACCTTCACCCGCCTCGGCGCCACCCGGCTGGAGTGGCGTGCCGAGATCGGGAACACCGCCTCGCGCACGGTCGCGGAGCGCGCCGGCTTCACCGTGGAGGGCTCGCTGCGGGCGGCGCTCCTGAACAAGGACACCCTGCGGGACGCCTGGGTGGGCTCGCTGCTCCCCTGTGACCTGGGCCTGTCCAGCACCCACGCCTACCTTCCGGCCCCCGTCCCCGCCTCCGCCGCCGCCCCCGCGGCCGGCCGCTGAGCCCGGCCGCGGACGGGAGCCACGACGGCGGAAGTAAAAAGCAGCCTTCCGCGGCACCGGCCGTGAGCCGGGGCGCACCGGCCCGGACCGGACCCGGACCGGGAGTGTCAGTGCCGCCGTCTAGGGTGCGGATCATGACGACGCTGCCGCCCCCCGCCGCCGAACTCTCCGCCGACGAGGCCCGCCGGATCGTGCTGCGCGCCCAGGGCTTCCTGGGCGCACCGGACCGCCGGGCAGGGGTGCGCGGCGTCCTGCGCCGCCTGGGCGCCGTACAGCTGGACACGATCTCGGTACTGGCCCGCTCGCACGAGCTGATCCCGTACGCGCGGCTGGGTGCCGTGGGCCGTGCCACCGTCGAGGACGCGTACTGGAGCGGCGGCCACGCCTTCGAGTACTGGTCGCACGCGGCCTGCGTGCTGCCCGTCGAGGAGTGGCCGCACTTCGCCTTCCGGCGCCGCGCCTACCGCGCCCACCCGCACTGGCACCACGACCTGCCGGACGGCGCCTACGGCAAGGTGATCGACCAGCTGCGCGCCGAGGGTCCGCTCACCGCGACCGAGCTGGGCGGCGCCAAGAACGGCGGCGAGTGGTGGGACTGGTCCGCGTCCAAGATCGCCGTGGAGCGGGCCCTGATGCACGGCGAGGTGGTCTGCGTCGAGCGGCGCGGCTGGAAGCGGGTGTACGACCTGGCCGAGCGGGCCATCCCGGACCGGCTGTTCCACGACGAGCTGGACGACCGGGAGTGCCTGCGCCGGCTGGTACGGCTGGCCGGGCAGGCCCTGGGCGTCGGCACGCGCGCGGACATCGCCGACTACCACCGGCTCAAGGGCGACCACTTCGACGCGGTCGTCGCCGACTCCGGGCTGGTCCCGGTGGCGGTCGAGGGCTGGGCCAAGCCGGCCTGGGCGGACCCCGAGGCGCTGGCGTCGACGCCGCGCGGCCGGCACCGCACCACGCTGCTCTCCCCCTTCGACTCGCTGATCTGGGAGCGGGCCCGGACCGAGCGGATCTTCGGCTTCACCCACCGGCTGGAGGCGTACGTCCCCAAGCCCAAGCGGATACACGGCTACTTCGCGATGCCGCTGCTCTCGGGCGGCCGGCTCCTGGGCCGGGTGGACCCGGCCCGGGAGGGGACGACCCTGGTCGCCCGGCAGACGTCGCTGGAGTCGGCGAAGGCCGTGGAGCCCATGGCGCGGGCGCTGGGGGAGGCCGCCGAGTGGGTGGGCTGCGACACGGTACGGATCGAGCGCGTCGACCCGCCGGCCCTGGCGGGCCCCCTCGCCGCGGCCGTCTCCTGACCCGACCCCGCCCGCGCCGCCGCCCCGGCCCGCGACCGGGGGCACGGGGTCCGGGGCCCGGCAGCGGCTAGCGGATCTCCAGGATCTTCTCGCGCATCGCGTAGACCACCGCTTCCATCCGGGAGTGCAGCTGGAGCTTCTCCAGGATGTTGCGGACGTGGTTCTTCACGGTGTTCTCCGAGATGAACAGCTCCTTGGCGATGTCGCGGTTGTTCATCCCGGTGGCGACCAGCTTGAGGACCTCCAGCTCCCGGTCGGTGAGCCGGGGCGCGGGCACGAGCCGCCGCTCGTCGGTGCGCTGGATCATCGACTTGAACTCGGTCAGCAGCTTGGACGCCATGGAAGGGCTGATCTGCGACTGCCCGTCGGCCACCGCCCTGATCGCCGTGGCGACCTCGTCGGTGGAGATCTCCTTGAGGAGATACCCGGTCGCCCCCGCCTTGATCGCGTCGTAGAGGTCGGCCTCCTCGTCGCTGATCGTCAGCATGATGATCTTCGCGCTGGGGGCCACCTCCTTGATGGAGGTGCACGCCTCGATGCCGCCCCGGCGGGGCATGCGCACATCCATCAGCACGATGTCCGGCAGCAGATCGGCCGCCTTGTCGACGGCCTCCGCGCCGTCCCCGGCCTCTCCGACGACCTGGATGTCCTCCTCCTGGGCGAGAACGATCTCCAGACCTCTCCGGAAGAGCGCGTGGTCGTCCACCACCAGCACTCTGATGGGCTCGGCACGGGAGCCGCCCAGGGCCGTACCGGCCTCGGCGGCCGGGTCGCGGGCGTCGGCCGTGTCGTCGTGCACCGGCCCGAAGCTGTCCGCCATCGTTCCTCCCCCTGAAGGCATGGGCCTGAAGGGCATGTCAGGTTCGCCAACACCCGTGCAACCTGCACCGGTTGGCCTGAGGAGGCCATGCTTTCATGCCCGGCCGACACACAGGTGATCCAGCGGGTCGCACGGGGGTGCCCCCGAGGGCGCACAGGGCGCTTTGGGGGCACCACCGCCTCTGTTCATCCGGTGTGTGCGACGGCCCGGTCAGCCGCCGAGCGCACCTCCGGCGCCCGCTCCCTCGGACCCGGCCAGCGGGTCGGTCTCCAGGTGGATGACGCCGTAGTCATAGGCGTGCCGCCGGTAGACGACACTGGGCTGCTTCGTCTCGGAGTCGACGAAGAGATAGAAGTCATGTCCGACCAGCTCCATTTCATAGAGCGCCTGGTCGAGTGTCATCGGTGCCGCGGTGTGAATCTTTTCGCGGACGATCAGAGGACCCTCGCCCTGCACTTCGAGCGGCCCGATCCTCGTGGTGGGAATGGCCGGGGGCGCCTCTTCGCTCACCGGCTGGCCATTCGCGTTCAGCTCGGCGACGCCGGGGACCACATCGGCCACCTCGGCCGCCGGCAGCCGCCCATTGCCCCGGCGGGTGCTGCGCTTGTCGTGCTGCTTGCGCAGCCGTGCCTCCAGCTTGCCCGTGGCGAGGTCGAGCGCCGCGTACGGGTCGCCGGCCGCGGCCTCCGCGCGGATCACCGGGCCCCTGGAGTGAAGGGTGATCTCCACTCGGTCGGAACGGTCTGCCTGCCGCGGGTTGTGTTCCTTGGACACTTCAACGTCCAGGCTGATCACCTTGGCGTCGAGCTTCTGGATCTTGTCCAGCTTCAGCTTCTCGGCCACGTGCTTGCGGAACCGCTCGGGCACCTCGGTCTTGCGGCCCTTGACGACGATGTCCACGCAGAACTCCGTTCCCGGATCGCTCCGCCCGCTCACCGCGCGGAGCGTCTCCCTCTTGCACCAGACCCCGGTGTGCACCGGAGCCTCGGACTAGGCGACTTTCACGTCCTCCTCCCCCGTCGACAAGATCCCCACCCCACCAATCTTTCGAGGTTTTCCGTTGCCCCGATTGCCTTGGCCGGAAACACCGCCGCGCATTCGGTGAGGTACGGCAGTGCATTCGCGGAGCCTCACCACCGAACATAGCTCGGTCCGGCGGGTCTCGGCACCCGCTACCAGCGCGTACCTCCGTTCAGAGCTATTCGGTCTCTTACTGACTGCAACGTTCCTCCTGCCCACGCAGTTCCGGTTTATCTGTAGGACATGGGCGGAACCGCGACCACCGCCGCAAGAACCGCCCCGGGCGGGGAAATACGGGCTTCCGGTCCGCCCCTCGGCGCTCCTTCCCGGCCGCCGCAGCGCACTCCGTGCGCACCGCCCGGGGCCGCTCCGCCCCACCCCGCGCCACCGCCGCCGCTCGCCCCGTCTCCGGGCCCGCGCGCCCCGACGCCCCACGCACCCCGGGATCCGGGCCCCAGGGCCGCGCGCAGGGCGCGCGCCGCCTCGGCCAGCGAGGCCCCCGTCGTCATCAGATCGTCCACCACGACCGTCCGTGCGCCCGCCATGAGCCCGGCGGTGCCGCGCCGGGCCACCAGCGCGCCGCTCAGATTCACCACCCGCTCCGGGGCCGTGAGCGCCGCCTGGTCGGCCACCTCCCGGCACTGCCGCAGCACCGGCAGCACCCGCGCCCGCTCCCCGCCGCGCCGCAGCTCGGCCGCCGCGGCCAGGGCGAGTCTGCGCCCCGCGTCGTGTCCCCGTGCCCGCACCGCCCGCCGGGACGACGGCACCGGCACCAGCAGGACCGGACCGCTGCCCCGCCCGCCCTGGGCGAGCGCGGCCCGCACCGCCGCCGCGAGTGCGACCCCGAGCGGCCGGGCCAGGCCCAGCGCGCCCCGCTCCTTGTGCGCGATGAGCACGGCCCGTACCGCGTCGGCGTACTCGGCGCACGCCCACACCGCCGGCAGGCCCGCCGGCGCCGGATCCGGCCCGACCCGGCGCGCGGCCCGACCGGACAGCTCCCGCGTACAGCGCGCGCACAACGCGGTCCGGGGAGCCCGGCAGCCACCGCAGGCCACCGGGAGCACCAGACCGGACATCTCCCGCCACCACCAACCCCGCATGACTCCACTCTCCCCCCGGAGCCAGCCCCCCGCCACCCCTGTGGATAACCTCCTGACCTGCAACTTCGTCAAACGTTTGCGGTATTGGCCGTGGTCAGCCCGGGGCTGCGGGGGCGCCACGACCGCCGACGGCGCGCGGGACCCCCGGAGGAGACCGACGGCAGGAGACCCTGAAGACAGCAGGAGGCCCCGAAACAGCGGGAGGCCGGGATCAGCGGGAGGCCGGGATCAGCGGGAGGCCCGGGATCAGCCCGGGTAGACCGGGGACGAGCCCTCGGTGACGACCTTCTGCCAGTTGGCGCCGGACGGCAGCCGGACAATGCCCTCGCCTTCGGAGTGCGCCACCAGCGGCATCCGTTCGTCGTCGGACGCGGCGACCGCGAGGACGCTGTTGAGCCCCGGCAGCACCGAGTCGGCGGAGCTGGAGCCGTCGGTCTGGATGTACCGCACCTGCTGCACCTCGCCGGCCTCCTCGCCGACCACCACCAGCCGGCTCGGCCCCGCCCAGGACACGGCCGTCACGGTCTCCATCTGCGGAGCCGCCGGCCGCAGGGCCGTGATCCGCACCACCGGGTCGTCGGCGGACCCCAGCCGTTCGACCCGCCCGATCTGGAGCGTGGTCCGCCCGTCGCGCGTCAGCAGCAGCGCGATCCGGGTGCCGTCGGCGGACAGCCGCACCGACTCGATCCGGGCCTCGCCCGGATCCGGCACGATCCGCACCGGCTGCGGCTTGCCCTCGCCGCCCGCGAACCGCAGCAGCCCGCCGTGCACGGGGTCCCGGTCGGCGACCCACAGGTCCCCCAGACCGTCCCAGCTGGGCGCCGAGAGCCGGTTCGCCGGAGCGGCCCCCCGGCTCCGGACCAGCACCGGAGCGTGCCCGGGCTCCTCTGCGGTCTCCGCGCCGATCGGAGCGACCAGCAGCTCCCGCCCGTCCTTGGAGACCGCCGCCGCCGTGTCCTCGTCCCGCGCCACCGCGATCCGACCCAGCGGAACCCGCTCCTCCCCCAGGGGACCGCGCACCGGCTCCGGTGTGCCCTGGCCGTCCTTCGGCAGCACCGCCAGCCGGTTCCTGCCGTCGACGACGTACTGGTGCCCCGGCACCGGCCGGGAGGGTCCCGGCCGGTACGCCTCCTCCGTACCGCTGCTCAGCACGCACAGCATCGCGCCGTTGGCCCGCTGGAGCTCGACCTGGTCGACCCGGCTGGACGACAGGTCCTTGAGCGTCAAGAGGATCTGCGCGGCCATCCTGTCGCACTGCGCCCGGCTGACCCCGTTCGCCTTCTCGTTGAACGGCACTTCCAGGGTGTTGCGGTCGTCGAAGGTGAGCGGGGCGTCCTTCTTCAGCCGGGTCCCCTTCGGGAAGGCCGACTCGACCACCGGATCCAGCCAGGCCGACGGCCCGTCGAGCAACGCCTTCACCGACTGGGTCAGCGGATCGGTCTGGGTGACCGGATCCATGCGCTGCCGGATGAAGACCGGATCGGCCACCACCGTGTTCCGGCCGGCGGCGAAGTAGTACTTGTTGACCGGGCGGTAGTTGCGCTGGAAGTCGGATGCGCCCAGCACCAGGCCGGGCGGCAGGCGGTCGATGCGCCACTCCTGCCCGTCCGCCCCCTTCTGCCGGGTCAGATGGATCGTCCGCTGGTACTCGGTCGGGGTGGTCGCCTCGTACGCGAGCTGCTCGTCGACGCGCGCGATCTGCCTGCCGTGCAGCGGATAGTCGATCTCCTGGGCGGTCGGGCCGCCCTCCCGCGCCTGTCCCGGTACGGGAGCCTCCGCCAGGACCGCCGTCCCCGCCTCCGGCCGCCAGGTCTTCGCCATCCCCTCGGTCAGATACTCACGCGCGGTCGCGAAATTGGCGTCGTCGCTGGTCATGGCCTCCAGAAAGCCCTCGACCACCTGGTGCGGCGTCGCCCCCTTGCGCGGAGGCACGGCCTCGACCCGGACCTGGGAGTCCGCCCGCGGCGACGCCTTGACCGAACGGATCTCGCCACTGGTGGGCATTCCCGCGCAACCGGCCAACAGCAGCACACCGCAGCCGGCCGACACCCCGGCGATCCGCAGCGCGCTCCCCCGGGCTCCCGGGCCCCCGCCTCGGAGTTCAGTTCCCATCGTGCTGTCCCTCCCGCTCCGGTGACACCCGGACGGCGGAGCCGTCCCCCCGTTCCACCGGGCGCGCGACCACCCGGGCACCGCTGCCCGGAAGGGCCGCCGGATCCACTCCCGGCGGTGCCGTGGACGGCGGCACCGGCAGCGGCGAACGCGACGGCGCCGCCTGGGCGGGCACCGGGGCCCGGACATGCGCGGACTTCGCCCCGGCGGCGCCGTCGAGGACGCGCTCGCGGTTCTGCCGGGAATCCTCCGGCTCCAGCGGTATCGGGGAGCCCCGCAGCGGCTCATCGGCCGTCCTCGGCAGCGTCAGCCGGAACTGCGAACCGCCACCCGGCTCACCCCACGCCTGGAGCCAGCCGCCGTGCAGCCGCGCGTCCTCGACCGCGATGGACAGACCCAGCCCCGTACCGCCCGTGGTCCGGGCCCGCGCCGGATCGGCCCGCCAGAAACGGTTGAAGACCCGGGTCGCCTCGCCGGGCTTCAGCCCGACGCCGTAGTCACGGACCGCGACCGCGACCGCACCCCCGGCGGACGCCATCCGCACCACCACATCACGGCCCTCGCCGTGCTCCACCGCGTTGACCACGAGATTCCGCAGCACCCGCTCGACCCGGCGGGCATCCGCCTCCGCGACCACGGGCTGCTCGTCGCCGAGCACCCGTATCCGGGTGCCCTTCCGCTCCGCCAGCGGCTCCGCGCCGCCGATCACCCTGCGCACCACCTCGCGCAGGTCTATGGCCTCGGCCTCCAGCGCCGCCGCGCCCGCGTCGAACCGGCTGATCTCCAGCAGGTCCGCGAGCAGCGACTCGAAGCGGTCCAGCTGGTCGCCGAGCAGCTCCGCCGAACGCGCGGTCACCGGATCGAAGTCGGCCCGCGCCTCATGGATGACGTCCGCCGCCATCCGTACCGTCGTCAGCGGGGTCCGCAGCTCGTGGGAGACGTCCGAGACGAACCGCCGCTGCATCCGCGACAACTCCTCCAGCTGCTGGATCTTCAGCTGGAGGTTCTGCGCCATCTTGTTGAACGCCTCGCCGAGCCGGGCGATGTCGTCCTCGCCGGTGACCTTCATCCGCTCCTGGAGCCGCCCGGCGGACAGCCGCTCCGCGATCCCGGCAGCCATCCGCACCGGCGTGACGACCTGCCGCACCACCAGCCACGCGATGGCCCCCAGCAGCACCACCAGGAACAGACCCGCCGTGGCGAGCGTGCCCCGGACCAGCCCGAGCGACTGCTCCTCCTGCGCCAGCGGGAACAGGTAGTACAGCTCGTAGGGGTTGCCGTCGATGTCGTTGAGCCGCGTCCCGACGACCAGCCCCGGCTCCGGCTCGTGCTCGCCGTTGCGGTACTTGATCTCGGTGTACGTCTCCTGGGGGACCGCGTTCTGCGCCACGACGGCCCGCAGATCCTCCGGAATGGACGCGATGTCCACACTGCCCGAGGTCCGCGGACCCCGGCTGGAACCGGCCATCTCGGAGTCGGCGCTCAGCGCCACAACGTTGAACGAGCCCTGACCGCCGCCGGCCAGCTGCTCCAGCAGATCCGTACGCCAGGAACCAGTCGCGGCACCCGAGTCGTCCACACCCTCACGGGCCCGGGGCTCCACCGGCTCGCTCGCCATCTGCCGTGCCACGGCGAACCCGCCGACGGCCTGGCTCCGCGCCGCCTGCCCCTTGGCGTCGAGCAGACCGTTGCGCACCTGCCCGATGACCACAAAACCGAGCAGCACGACCACCGCGAGTGACATCAGCAGCGTACTGACCACGATCCGGAGCTGGATGTTCCGTCGCCACAGCCGCACAGCGGGCAGCAGCGGACGCCGTATCCAGCGCCGCACCAGCCGAAGCAGCAGACGGCCGGGCTCGCCCTCCCGATCCGGCCGACCGGCCCTCAGCAGCCGACCGGGCCACGCGGGCCCACGTCCCGGCCCGGCAACCCGCCCCGCACGGCCCCCCATCCCCCCGGGCCCCGGAGCAGCATTGCCGCGGGGCATGTCAGCTCGGCCCGGCCTTGTAACCGACGCCACGGACGGTCACGACGATCTCGGGTCGCTCGGGGTCCTTCTCGACCTTGGAGCGCAACCGCTGCACATGCACGTTCACCAGCCGGGTGTCCGCGGCGTGCCGATAGCCCCAGACCTGCTCCAACAGCACCTCTCGGGTGAACACCTGCCACGGCTTACGGGCCAGCGCGACCAGCAGGTCGAACTCCAGCGGCGTCAGCGCGATGGACTGACCCTCCCGCTTCACCGAATGCCCGGCCACATCGATGACCAGGTCACCGATGGTCAGCTGCTCCGGCGCAGGCTCCTCGGACCGCCGCAGCCGGGCCCGGATCCGGGCCACCAGCTCCTTCGGTTTGAACGGCTTCACGATGTAGTCGTCCGCCCCGGACTCCAGGCCGACGACAACGTCGACCGTGTCGCTCTTGGCGGTGAGCATCACGATCGGCACACCCGACTCGGCCCGGATCAGACGGCACACCTCGATGCCGTCCCGTCCGGGCAGCATCAGATCCAGCAGCACCAGATCCGGCTTGGCCTCGCGAAAAGCAGCGAGCGCCTTGTCGCCATCGGCCACGAACGACGGCTCGAAACCCTCACCACGCAGCACAATTCCGAGCATCTCGGCCAATGCGGTGTCGTCGTCGACGACAAGGACTCGTCCCTTCATAATCGACATCATCCCATTTCCGCATCGGCGACTGAGGTACAGGTGAGATAGGTCACTCACATACGCGCGCCGGACGACCACCGGCGACCACTGCCGTCCACCCGTGCCCCCTGCCCGCGGCCGTCGGTGTCCAGGACGGATGTCAGACGCTACCGGTTACGGACCCCCCAGAACCAGACGTCCCCGCTCCCCGGCCACCTGCGGTACGCCGCCCCCGGGCCAGCAGCCCGTCGACCCCCTCCCGGGTGACCGGCGACAGCACCCCCTCCTCCGTCACGATCGCCGTCACCAGCGCCGGCGGCGTCACATCGAACGCCGGGTTGTACGCCCGCGCACCCGGCGGCGCCGTCCGCCGGCCCCCGCCCACCGCACCGGCCGGATCCGTCACCTCGTCCGCCGACCGCTGCTCCACCACGATCGACGCCCCGTCCGGGGTCCCCGGATCGATCGTCGTCGTCGGCGCGACCACCACGAACGGCACCCCGTGGTACTTCGCCAGCACCGCGAGCGGATAACTGCCCACCTTGTTCGCCACGGACCCGTCCGCCGCGATCCGGTCCGCCCCGATCAGCACCGCGTCCACCTCCCCCGCCGCGAACAGCGACCCCGCCGCATTGTCCGTGAGCAGGGTGTACGGGAGCCCGTGCCGCGCCGCCTCGTACGCCGTCAGCCGGGCCCCCTGGAACAGCGGCCGGGTCTCGTCCACCCACAGCCGCCGCAGCCGCCCCACGCGATGGGCCCCCAGTGCCACCGCGAACGCCGTCCCCTCACCCCCCGACACCAGCGCACCCGTATTGCAGTGCGTGAGGATCCGGTGACCGCCGCCCGGCATCAACTCGTCCAGCAGCGCCAGCCCGTGCCCCGCCATCCGCGCACTGGCCTCCGCGTCCTGCCGGTGCAGCTCCTTCGCCGCCATCAGGGCCGCGCTCCCCCGCTCCGCTGGCCCGGCGGCCCGGTACGCGGCCATCGCCCGCCGCACCCCGTACCCGAGATTCACCGCCGTGGGCCGGGCCCGCTCCAGCAGACCGGCCGCCTCCTCCACGTCGTACCCCCGGGCCGCGGCGAGCGCCACCCCGTACGCGCCCGCGATCCCCAGCAGCGGCGCCCCGCGCACGGCCAGCGACTGGATCGCCGCCACCAGCGCCGGCACATCCGTACAGACCAGCTCGACCTCCTCGGCGGGCAGTCGGGTCTGGTCCAGAAGCACCACCACGGCCCCCTCCGGCGGCTCCTCCCAACGCAGAACGGGAAGCATGGGCCGCGAGCCCTCACCGGACGCCTCATGTGCGTACTGATCAGCCATCCGCCCAGTCTGCCCGGTGACCCACCGTCATTGAAGGCACAAAGGAGATACGAACCCCCATCCGTCCGCGACCCCGTGGGACGATGGCAGACAACCCTGCCGAACTGACACCCGGACAGGTATGCGAACCGCCGGTTCAACCGATTCAGCCGGTTCGACCAGAGCCGACCCCCAGACGAGCTACGAGGTGGACGACCGTGAACGACACTCCGGGCTGGGCATCGCCCGGATCGGCCGACGACCCGAACGCCGACCCTCCCCGCCAGGGCCAGGCCGCCGAAGGCACGGGCCCCACCTCCAAATGGGCCGACAGCCAGCCGCCGGCCGCCCAGTGGTCCCCACCGCACGGCAGCGGCCAGGGCACTCCGCCAACACCACCCGGCCCCGGCTGGGGCGGCCACCACCAGCAGCGCTGGGCACCGCCCCTCGCGGCCAAGCCGGGAGTGATACCGCTGCGCCCGCTCGGCGTCGGCGAAATCCTCGACGGCTCGATCTCGACACTGCGCACCCACTGGCGCCCGGTCCTCGGCATCACCCTCACCGTCTCCGTCATCGCCCAGCTCTGCGTCATCGCGGCCGAACGCCTCGTCCGCCCCGAGCCGGTGAAGATCGACGCCGACCCCGGTACGGAGGAGGCCCTGCGCCAGTCCGTCCGGGCCGCCCGGGACAGCCTCATCACCCTGGTCCCCGCCTCCGTCATCGGCCTGATCGTCACCTTCCTCACCACAGCGCTCCTCACCATGGTCGTGAGCCGCGCCGTCCTCGGCCGGCGGATCACACTCGCCGAGGCCTGGCGCGAGGCCCGCCCCCGCCTGGCCCAGCTGCTCGCTCTGACCTTCCTGCTGCCGCTCGGCGCCGCCGCCGTGGCCGGTGTGGCGATGGCCCCCGGCCTGCTCCTCGACGGCGCGGGCGGAGCACTGCTGCTCTCCCTCGGAATCCTCGGCTCGACCCCGGTGATCATCTGGCTGCTGGTCCGGTTCGCCCTCGCGCCGACCGTTCTGATGCTGGAGCGGCAGGGCGTGGTACCGGCGCTGCGCCGCTCGGCCAAGCTGGTACAGGGCGCCTGGTGGCGGACGTTCGGCATCATCCTGCTCACCATGGTGATCGTTCTCCTGGTGCAGATGGTCGTCAGCCTCCCCTTCGGCGTGATCGGCTACCTCGTGACCGAGGGCGGTGTCTCCGACCTGATGGCGGGCCGGGTGCCCGACAGCTGGCCGTTCCTGCTCGCGACGGGAATCGGTGCCGTCATCGGCTCCGCTCTCACCTATCCGCTCTCCGCCGGCGTGACCGCGCTCCTCTACATCGACCAGCGCATCCGCCGTGAGTCGCTCGACATCGAACTGGCCCGCGCCTCTGACCTCTGACCTCTGACCTCAGAACGACGAAAAGCGGATGGCCCCCACCGAAAGGTGGGGCCCATCCGCTTTCTGCTTTCCATCCCCTGCTTCTGCTTCTGCCGCTCATTGCGCTTCTACGGCCGCAGGAGAGCCTGGCGCATGCCGTACGTACAAGGGATCCAGGCGTCGGTGTACGGGCCCCTGGGCCCGCTCTCAGCGGCTCCGGGAGCCCTGGTGGGCCTGTGGGTGGGCATGAAAAAGGCCCCGGCTCCCCGACACCACCCCCCATGCAAGGAAGGCAGTCCCGGGAAACCGGGGCCCATAAATACAAAACAGAGAGGCCCCGCACCAAACGGTGCGGGGCCTCTCTCAAAATTTGTTCGGCGGCGTCCTACTCTCCCACAGGGTCCCCCCTGCAGTACCATCGGCGCTGAAAGGCTTAGCTTCCGGGTTCGGAATGTAACCGGGCGTTTCCCTAACGC